>NZ_CALPDF010000005.1 GCF_943193175.1 Neobacillus muris | reverse complement strand
GGCAAGCCTATTTTTTATGCAGTTAGATTCTGCACAAATTCCTCGCAAACCTCTGTACTTTTATTTTGCAATAAACACTGGTGATCTATGATAAAGAGGAAGAAAGAATTGCAAAAGGCGAAAAAATCCAATCGTATGATATTTGTTGTCTGAGGTACGAGTTGAGAGTAAAAAACAGCCACCTTAATAGCATGAAGAGAAATGACAAAGGAAAAGGCAGACCAAAGGAATTAAGGAGCTACTTTTCGTACCAGTTATGGAAAGAGTACATGGTAAAGCATGTTCAGCCAATTGTTCACAGAGGTGATTATTATAAGATCACTGAGGCTGAAAAAATCATTGAAAACAGTCATTTCACAAAGAAGAAAAAAGATGACCTTCGAGCATTCCTCGTTCAAATCTCCAAAGGCAATATTGATACACCAAAGAAACATATGTCTAAACCCACCTATCGAAAATACCTTCGTGATCTTGAAAGTATTGGAATATCCCCCGTTCTCATTCCAAAAAATCTCTCCACCCAAAACCACGCTGCATTCCCAAGTTTCTTGAAAAATCCATTCATACTTTGAACGCCAAAATGTATTTCAAATGAAAAATCCCTTATGGAGTTTGGTTCCAAACGAAATAAAAAAACTCCACCTGGATGTTATTACCAAATTGTAACAAAACTCTTGTATGTTTTGTTACAATTAGATTAATAGAAACATTCAGTTGATAGGGGAACGGGGTGGTGGGGAAAAAATATTCGGATTGTAATACAGAGCCGAATTCGTTACGCCCACCCTTTTCAACGCAGGGTGGGATTTACATAAAGCAAGATAAATGGAATTAGGGAACAAAAATTATTCTTGTGTTATCAGCTCTGTTTGTGCATTCTTTGTTAAATGTAAATGAAGATTTCTTTTCTATTAAGTCAAAAAGGAGATGTCAAAATGGGGTTGTTAAGTAAACTTTTTGGAAATACAAAGTCAGAAAAACAAAATGATAATCAGAAAGAAAACGAAGATAATAGTGAATCACTAGATCGAGAAAAAATGAATAAAGAACCCATGGGTATATCTTTCAATATTTCATCTGATGAAATCAATGGAATATCAATTTCTTCATCGCCTGTGGGGGTTGCAACTGGTAGTACAGCAATGGATTTTTATGTGTATGAATGGTTTGTTAAAAATACTAGCGAAATATTCTATGTCGGAAAAGGGCGTGGGAATCGTTATAAAGAGTTCCACGATAGAGCATATGAAGCTGAAAAAATCCGCAAAGTGTATGATACTGATGTTCGCTTTGTTGGAACTGGGCTAACCGAAGAACAAGCAATAGAGTTAGAATCTCAAGAAATGACTAGAATACTAAATGAATCAAATGATAGGCTAACGAACCGCATAATTCCACTCTTCACTAAAAGAGATAACGGGTACGATCGTAGTCCTAACACGCCTGAGCTTCAATTTGAAACAGCCCCGCATCTTTATGCAAGTGAGATAGAAGACCATTACTTTGGAGTGAAATCTCGACCGTTTGATGAAGTTAAGGACGAAAATTTAAAAGCTGTAGTTTTTATCTCTCGAAATATACGAAATGAGATTGACATCATTTTTGGAGGGAATTTAGACAAGTATCTAAGCGAAGTAAAAAAATTATTATCAACAAATAGGAACAAAATACTTAAAAGCCAATATGCAAAATCGGTTACTGCTTGGATATTTATTGGCGACGATTACGTAACGAATTATAAGTTAGACCAAGAAAAAGCATTAGAAAAGATCGGACGAAATATACCAACTTATCATCTTATTGATGTTTGGAAGTTTTTAAACGAAAAGTTTGGTGAACCTGAACCTGTTACGATAGAAGAAATCATGGTTAATCCAATACACAATCGAATTCCCCTAAAAGATATAAAAAACTTGTACGACTGGTCTAAAGGCTTTGACGATGGGAAGCCGTATTGGGATGAAGGCGATAGGGAACGAAAAAATGGCAACCTTGAACGAGCCATTGAGTTATTTGACAAAGCACGATACAACGGCTACAATGCTCCAGCATTATATAATTCGTATGCAATGGCCTATCGAAAACTCAAAGACTACGATAATGAAGTTGCAATAATCAATGAAGCGATTGATCGGGTACATGCAGAAAAAAATAATGCAAACGAAGTTCTTATAATGAAATTTAAGGAACGTCAATCAAAAGCTCTCACATTGAAACAAAAAGCTAAATAGTGTAGAACGTTAAATAGACCATAAAATAAGGTGGCCAATGAAAAAACTAACAGCTTTAATTTGATTGAGAAATAAGAGATAACAAGACAAATAACATAAAAATTAACATTGAAAAACGCAAAGTAATATTGTTGCTATTTTTCTTCTTTTTATAAAGGCTTTTATGAAACGAATGCTACACTTTGGTTGCTCCACATAGGAGTACGGTTGTCTTCTAGCACCGTGAGACAATCATTGACAAATAATATGGTACGATAATTTTCTTGTAAAAACCATAGTAGATATAATGAAGGGGCTAAATGATACCTTAACCAATACACTGGTATAATTAAAAATCAACCAAGCCTTCTTCAACTAAAAGGCTAGCTGAAGAAGAGGAGGAAATAAATTGATGTCGAATATATATATTTATTGGTGAAGTTTGAGGGAGTGGAGGAAATATTTTGGAAAAATATAAGATTGAAAATAATTTTCCCACATTGAAAGAATACAAATATTTGTGTGAGTCTGTGGGATGGACTGATTATATGAATTTTGAAGTGGTAGAAACATCACTAAGAAATTCTATTCACTGCATTACAGTCAGGGACAATGAACAAATTGTGGGGATGGGCAGAATTGTTGGCGATGGGGCTATTTATTTCTATATTCAAGATATAGTGGTTCATCCAGATTATCAGAAAAAGGGTATTGGAAATGAAATAATGAATAATTTGGTTGAATACTTAAATAAAAATGCCCCAGACAAGGCGTTTGTTGGTTTGTTTGCATCACAAGGTAAAGAACCATTCTATGAGAAATATAATATTAAAGACTACTCACCCAATATGACAGGGATGTTTACTGTAATTTCAAAATAGACTTATAGATTTAAAATTTTGAAGAAGAAATCAATCATCATTAATACAATTGTTCTTTAAGTAACTCTTTTTCTTTATTAAGCTAAAAGGTGCTTTTGTTGAATAGACATTAAACAGAAATGCTCTGAGCTTTTACGCTCTGATCGTTTTTCTATGGAAATTGTAATGTATTTTACATTTTCAACTTTAGTTGGTGAAACAGTTATTATTTTTCATTTTATTTGTAAATTGTGTACCTAAACACCGAATCCGTTAGAAAAGAGCCTATGGGCTCTTTTCTCGTTACCGACTGTATTTGCTTTGAAAATCCAATATAGATTGACAAATCAAATCTTGGATTTTGAATTGAGGGTAATATTCCTCGCAGAATTTCTTGAAATCATTATATAGCTCTGTATTCATTTTGAAGCTCTTGTTTTCATACTTAACTTCCTTACTGTAAATCCTCTCATCAAGCATCAGTAATCTATTAGATTGATACATTTCGAGCAAACCTTTTAAAGCGTCAAAGTTTTCCTTCATAAATGATAGTTCGTATGGTTCATCCTTCTGGTCTGCTTTAAAACGTTCTTCTTCTGACTTCACGAATGGGTAATACTTCTTGTCTGATTGGTGATAAAAATAATCACCAACTCTCATTTCCTTCGTGAAAGTGCTATATGGGATACCGACGATTTCGCCTACTTTCTTCAAGTCATACTTTTGTAAAAGTAGGTTTACCTCTTTGACTCGAATAGATGGTTTCATTGTAAAGAATGTGTCTTTGTCTATATGCACAACCCCTTTCTTTTTGTGAAGATATAGTATTATAGAAGTAAGAGCCTATGCTTATTCCGTATAAATTTAAAATAACATGTGGAAGTCGGTCTGATTATTTAACGAAATAGGAGGTGTTTCAATGTTTGAAAATGTTGTCTTTTCCATAGGTAAACTTATAGATGGAATCTTTCATGCTGCTGGTACTTGTACTTTGATAAATAAACAGAACCTTTTAGTCACAGCGGCACATGTAGTTAATGGAAGTAATGAAAATCTGTTTATTCGAATAAGCAATAACTACGAGTCTGGTTACCAAGATACAACGATCCAACAATTTCCGCTCGTACCTGTGAAAATCGAAGCTATAGACCCATTAAGAGATCTCTGCATCCTGTCTTTACAAGGAAACGGATCTGCTCAATCATATGTTAAATTGGGAAGTGCTGATAATGTGAATTCTGGCGAGGCAGTTACTGTAATTGGTTTCCCTCATTCGAATTTAGGTAGAATTGTTTTGACTCAACAGACCTGCGAAGTAGGTGCAAAAATACTTCTTAGTTCCCAGGGTATCAAATCAAAACATCTTGTGTTAAATATACAGGCTCGACCAGGGCAGTCTGGAGGTCCAGTAATACGTATATCTGACGGAACTCTAATTGGTATACTTATTGGAGCTTATGTTCCAACCATTAAGGGAGGAATTAGTCTAGGTGGAATTGACCCTCAGACATTACACCAGACAACTCATGCTGTTTCAGCGGGATACTTAGAGAGGATGTTGTAAAATGCAGGATCTTAATTTATTTTCTGATCAAAAAGAATCAAGTTGGTTGGAGGCATTACCGAGTTATCAAAAGGAAATTGTATCAGAGTTATTAGATTCTAAATCTCATGAAGAGGCTGCTCTAGCTTGGCTTGAAGCATCTGTCGATAATACATCACCTTTTACTGGACAGCCACAGCCAGAGAAGAAATATTTGCCGTTACTAAAAAAAGAAATCCACAAATTGCTTTGTGGAAATCCCGAATATGCAACTGATCGAAATGAGTTAGCACAATTAACTCAAACAAAAGAGAACAAGACTGCTATTGTTTCGATGGTTTCGGCAGTAATCGGTGCTAAAGTTGGTTTAGCTGCCACTTTCATTGCACCAGCAATTGTAATAATATTTATGATGATTGCTAAGACTTCATTAAATGCTTGGTGTGCATTGGAAACATCAGAAAATTGATAATACAGTGTTATTCTTTTAAAAGGTGAATTCCACTGCTCTTTAAGGAATGTTATCTACACCTAGCACTCTACACATTGTGAAGCAGTTGCGAAAATGATATTAAAATCATAATAGTGACCTTTCACTCGTCAAATAAAAATTGTTTCCATTTCAAATGAATGCAATAGATCAGGCTGGATCGAATAGTGGTCCAGTCTTTTTTTGATGCGCCATTAATTTGTGTAAATGCTGAAACCTTGTGAATTTGCAATTTTATCAATAGTATTTTAATTAATTTCTCTGCTATATTAAAATAATTTTTTCTTGAATGATAAAATCGTTTTCATACATATAAATCGCCCTTTGAAAATCTTTTTGCTACAGCTGTTTTATTACTATTTTGTTTAGATTCCTATACCAATATTATACAATTGTTTTTTGAATTATTTTTCTTTTGCCTTTCATATTCCCATAAAAATTGCCCTATGTTACTATTTTAAAGGTTTTTACTCATCTGGTAATATCCCCCTATTTTGGGGAGGGTTTTCAATAGCAGGAATCTAAGCAGTCATAAACTTGATGCGCTTAATCCAAAAATTGGAATGTGTGGAAAACGAGGAAAGCGTCGAAAAAAGTCGAATGAAATAGTACAATAGATGAGGAAACCTCTGTTCACAAAATTGTAATAATTGGTTTTATCCGAAACGAGAAAGAAATCAATGAACCAATAAACTATTGGGTTCATACTGTTTGAACTAGAAAGTGTTAGCCCCCTATTGTCAAATAAGATTATTACCCTGAACATATCCAGATACTTTCGACTCCTGAAAGTGAAAAGGGGATTTCACATAACAGAGCCTTCAACAGTTCAATTATTCTATCAAAATAGATATTTTTAGCATATCGGAGTGGGTCATATTGGGATTTGCAGTGGGTTCTTCTAAAATTCTTCTTGTTATTTTATCCTTTATCGTTATGGTAATATCCTCTTATTCAGCGTTCAATCTTTATTCACGCTATCGTCTTTCTCCCAAAAGCGTTGGGAGACGATGGTTTATTAGCGGATCCTTCATTTTAGGGATCGGCATATGGTGTTTGCAATACATTGGCATTTTCGTCTATGTTCCAATAGGTGGTCTTTATTTAGATTTAGTTTATGTCTTATTTACATTGTTACTTGCCATCATCCTCTCCTATTTTTCAGCCTGCCTTTTAAAACTTAAAAATGGGGCTATATTTAGTAGTATTGCCTTTGGAATAACTATTTGCACTACAAACTTCATCGGATGGGAAGCCTATCATGGGGACGTCGATATTGAACTTCATTTTCCCATTTTTCTAGGTGTTGTTTCTGTTGGCTGTACAGGGATTTTTTCATCACTTCGCTGGGTTAAATTCTTACAGAATAACGAAAAAGCACCTCTCTATGTCAAGCTGGCAGGTGCAGTCTCTTTTGGATTAGCGCTCGCGCTATTTCGATACCTATTAAGGCTATCCCTTATTATAGAAGTAGTGAATCAACAAATCACTCCCCTAAGTATAAATATGCCTGGACTAGTGATTGGAATAGCAGCTGCCACCATAGTTCTTATCGTATCTTTGATGTTTGGCTCTTCCCTTTTGGAAAAAGTAATGGCGGGCTATATCAAAACTAAAACGATTGAACAATATTATCAGTCACTTTATGAACAGAATCCAGACTTGATTGTCACCTTTGATTTGGCAGGGAAATTTCTCAGTGTAAATAGGGTAGTGGAACGGTATGGGTATACAGAGGATGAAATAATCAATCAGTCTTTTGTGCCGTTCATTACTCCAGACCAGATAGATACCACCAATAGAAATTTTCATATGGCAAAGAAAGGGCAGCGAGTGAATTATGACTCAGCTTTTTATGGGGAAAATCGCGAACGATTCGAAGTGAATATTTCGAACTTCCCTATTATCGTAAACAATCAGACCGTTGGGGTCTATGCTGTTATCAAAGATATAACAGAGTTTAAAAAGGCCCAGGTAACATTGGCTGAAGCAGAAGATAAATATAGAAGTCTGACAGAAAATTCAGTCGTAGGCTCTTACATTGTGCAAGGCGGGAAGTTCATTTATGCCAATCAAAAACTTTTGGAGTTATTAGGTTATAGTGAAGGGGAACTTATTGGTTCCAATGTCATGAACTATGTTTTCCCTGAAGATTATCCTGTGATATTCAAAAATGAGAAAGGACCTATCCATGATCTTTCCTCAACAGCACACTATCAATATAGAATGGTTAAAAAGGATCATTCAATTATTTATATAGAAAATTTCGTATCGGCTATGATCTATCAAGGACAGCCAGCAGTTATCGGAACCATTGTGGATATTACTGCACGGAAAAAAGCTGAAGAGACAATTGAATATATTGCTTACCATGATAGCTTAACAGGTTTGCTAAATCGAAATACTTTTTGCAGCCGTTTAAAGGGTTGTTTATCTGAAGAGTCAACAGAGTGCCTGGCCCTATTATATATTGATTTGGACGAGTTCAAAATGATTGACGATGCGTTAGGCCATGAAATTGGGGATCAATTGTTTAAAGACGTGTCGAATAGGTTATTGAATTGTGTTCCTAATGAAGGTGACATGGGAAGAAATCGTGGAGATGAATTTCTTGTATCCTTATTGAACAAGGGAAAGATGGAAGCATCCATGGTTGCGGAACATATGATTGCTAGCTTGGCTGAACCATTTTTAATAGATCGTTACGAACTGTATATCACACCGAGTATTGGCATCAGCCTTTATCCAAATGACACGGAGGATCAGGCTGATTTAATAAAAAAAGCCGAAACGGCCATGAATCAAGTAAAAAAGGGTGGAAAAAATGGCTATCAGTTTTATAACCCTAGTGAACTTGAAATATCCCATGAACAATTGGAATTGGAAATGAGGCTGCGGAAGGCGTTGGAGCATGAAGAATTCATGCTTCATTATCAACCCAAATTTGATTTATCATCGGGTAAAATGAAGGGCGTAGAGGCTCTGATTCGTTGGAACCATCCAACCAAGGGGTTCATTTTACCAGGGGACTTTATCCCAATAGCGGAAGAAATGGGACTCATTATTCCCATTGGAGAATGGGTCTTGAGGACCGCATGTAAGCAGATGATGGATTGGCAAAAATCAGGCCTGCCGCCATTTCAGGTTTCGGTTAATCTTTCGGTCCGCCAGCTTTATCAGCCTAATTTAGTTGAAATGGTAAGGGAAGTAGTAAAAGGGTCAGGGATTGACCCTAAGAATCTGGAATTAGAGATTACGGAAAGCATGATGGCGGATAGTGACCATGCCATTAAAATTTTTAACGATTTAAAAAGTTTAGGCTTAAAAATAAGTTTAGATGATTTTGGAACAGGTTATAGTTCCCTCCATTATTTAAAGGAAGCACCCATTGATAAGCTTAAAATTGATCAATCATTCATTCGTAACTGTGCCGTAAACAGCAATGAGGCGACTCTTGTTAGAACCATTATAGCTATGGCTCACCAATTAGATATTGAGGTAATAGCAGAGGGTGTTGAGACTGTAGAGCATCTTATTTTCTTACAACAGAATCTTTGTGATGAAGCTCAAGGTTTCTTATTTAGCAAACCGATACCGTTGAAAGAACTCGAGGAACGTTTTGGTGAAATGGAGAAAATCGTTCAAGAGTATGGGATCACGAAGGATTTAATGGATAGAAAATGGATGGAGAATGCTTTAGAGACTGCCCGCCAAGAAGTGTTGGAAACCATTAGGAAACAACAAGGGATGACATTTAAGTTTATTAAAAAAGATGGCAGGTTCATTCATACCTTATGTGATGGAGAACTTACTTATCGCATGGGACTTGTTCCAGAACAAATTATTGGCAGAGAACTAAAAGACTTTCAACCTATTAAAGCAGCAGAAAGAAAAGAACAATATTATCGCCGTGCATGGCAGGGTGAGATGAATGTCTCTTACGAAGGCGAGATAAATGGAATCTTCTATCTTGCTTCTTTACGACCCGTCAAAAGAGGGGGAGAAGTCATTGGGGTTATTGGATCATGTATCGATATTACTGAGCGGAAGAAAATAGAAGAAGCTCTGAGAATCAGCGAATCTAATTTTCGGCTTATTACGGATAACATGTTGGATATGATTGAGGTTTGGGACATCAATGGTCTAGTCAAATATGCTTCCCCCTCTCATGAAAAGGGCTTGGGGCACCCCCATCATTTGTTTGTTGGCAGATCAGCATTTAGTTTGGTTCATGCAGAAGATAGAGCCCATGTTCAAAGCCGATTTGACAACACGATTGCAAACCATGAGCTTTTCCAAGCTGAATTTCGCTGCAAAAATGCTAATGGTGATTGGGTTTATATTGAGGCACAGGGTACACCGGTATTTGGAACGGATAACAGGATAAAGCATGTGGTTGTAGTTGGGCGTGATGTAACAGAGAGAAAGAGAATGGATGAATTCATTCGTAAGTCAGAAAAATGGTATGGGATCACGGTGAACAATGCCTTGCCGATTCCATCTAAAAATCGTAGCCGAAGTTAGCCGTTTAAGAACTTCGGCTTTTCAAGTCGTGAGATTCAGAGAGCTGTATGAATATGGATAGTCCCTCATCTGGCAAGTTGAAATCTAGTTTTTGCCATCCCCGTTTATTAAACAATTTGTGACAATATTTTTAACAAATAGATTCCTTTCTGAACGCTTGTTGACAAAATGAGTGAAATTCTAATAATATAAGATAATGATAATCATTATCAGTGAATGGCAATTAATAGAGTTGTCGAGAGGGGAAAACACCAATGAAGAAAAATGTAAGTCTTTCTAAATTGTTAAGCTTTATTATGGTTATGATAGTTGCGATAGGATTAGTTGGATGTGGTTCTGATACAAGTGAAGAGCCAAAGAATAAAACAGATAAAGAAACAAAAGACTTTACTAGTTCCACAATTGAAACGAAGTTCGGTAAAATAGAGATTAAAGAACAGCCTAAACGTATTGTTGCCCTTGGCTGGGGGGATGCTGAAACCGCTTTAGCCCTTGGAGTGGAACCAGTTGGTGCCAGTGACTGGCTGGCTTTTGGCGGCGAGGGTGTCGGCCCTTGGTTAAAAGGAGCCTATAAGACTGCCCCAACCATTCTTGGAACTTTAGAGCTGGATTATGAAAAAATTGCGTCACTTGAGCCAGACCTAATACTTGATGTTAGATCTTCCGGTGATCAAGAACGTTACGACCGCCTTTCTGAAATTGCTCCAACGATCGGTGTTCCTGAAGGTGGCGATAACTACTTGACGACTTATCAACAGCAAGTTCAAATGATTGCGAAAGCTCTTGGCAAGGAAGCAGAAGGAGAACAATTATTGAAGGATGTTGACACTGCTTTTGAAAAGGCAAAGGAAGAATACCCACAATTTGCTGGCAAGACGATTTCAGTAGGTGCATACACATCTGAAGGTTGGGGAGCATATGTAAGTGGTGATTCCCGTGTTGATTTTATGACCAAGCTAGGATTTACTAATAAAAAGGAAATTGAATCACAAGCAAACGGCTCTTATTATAT
The DNA here is from genome assembly GCF_943193175.1 of Neobacillus muris. GTDB lineage: Bacteria > Bacillota > Bacilli > Bacillales > Cytobacillaceae > Neobacillus > Neobacillus muris. The sequence continues at coordinate 189,528 of NZ_CALPDF010000005.1, read as the reverse complement.
TAAAGTGGCAGATGAGCAATTAGAGCTTTTAGATGCAGATTTAACAGTTATTTTGCCGATTTTTGTAGATACAAAAGAAGTAACTGGCAATGCCCTATATCAAAAGATTCCTTCCGTTGCTGATGGAAGATCTGTGATTATTGATGGTGATTATGCAAATGCCTTTTCAGCAGGTACAGCACCAGCCTTACTGTGGGCAATTGATCAATTGCCAGCTATGTTTAATAAGGCCTTAGAAGGCGGGGAGTGAAACTCGTGACAGCAAGTAAGCAACCAAATGGTGAAGAGAAAAAAGTAGTTGAAAAGAAAATAAAACCAATTACTGCCTTACGGTTGCAACGGATTACTGGATTAGTCATCGCCTTATGCCTTCTGGCGGCAGCTGTCTTCTTAAGTCTCATGATTGGCGCAAAGCCGCTTTCCTTTAGCGTCGTTTGGAAAGCCCTGTTTTCTTCCGCCAATAGCTATGACTATACAATTATTCATGAGTCCCGTATACCTCGGACCATCATCGCCCTTGCAGTTGGACCAGCCTTTGGTCTGGCAGGAGCTGTAATCCAGGCTTTAACACGGAATCCACTGGCTGACCCAGGCATTCTTGGCGTGAATGCAGGGGCAGCCTTTGCTGTTGCATTGGCAGTAGGCGTTTTTTCTATTACATCGACGTCAAGCTATATATGGTTTGCACTTGCTGGAGCATTAGTCGCAACAATTGCAATATATGTCATTGGCGGTGGTGCAGGCAGGAAATCGCCCACGCCTGAACAAATTACCCTTGCTGGTGTTGCCATGGCTGCTGCATTGGACGGAATAACGACTGCGCTATCTTTGATGAATAGCCGGGCATTTGCCGGCATGCTGAATTGGAGAGTCGGTTCGTTAGCGAGAAAAGGTCTTGAGGATCTATGGCCGATTCTTCCATTTCTCGTTGTGGGGATTTTAGTTGCCTTATTGATTGCTCCAGCCTTAAATGCTATTGCCTATGGTGACGACCGTGCATCCTCTCTTGGTGTGAATGTGGGGATGATTCGAATCTTTGGTCTTATTTCCATCACGCTTTTAGCAGGCGGAGCAACAGCTATTGCGGGCCCTATCGTTTTTCTTGGTTTAATGGTTCCTCATTGTGTGCGATGGTTTATTGGCCCTGACCAGCCATGGATCTTTCTCTATTCCGTCGTCGTTGCCCCGTTGATTTTGCTTCTATCTGATATTATTGGAAGGGTCGTTATGTCTCCAGCAGAGGTGCCGGTCGGCATTATCACAGGATTTGTCGGTGCCCCGATTCTACTTATCCTTGTGAGGAGACGAAAAGTCAGCAGTCTATGATGACGGGACAAGACCAGTGATATCAGGGTTTATCGGAAAAGGGAGTGAAACTCGTGGGTCGTATTGATTTTGGACGGAAATATGTGCAGCTTAAAGGACCAATAAAGCTGCGCTTAGATGTAAGAAGTATGACTATTACTGCAATTTTCCTCGCTGCTGTAATAGGTCTTGCTGTGTTTTCCCTCATGGTTGGAACACTTAAATTAAGTATTGCTGAGGTGTTTTCCGCGTTTTTTGGCGATCTGGCAGGATTTAAACGGACAGTTGTGATCGATTGGCGGCTGCCGCGGGTGTTAGCTGCTATTGTGTTTGGCGCGGGCCTGGCAGTGAGCGGATCGATTTTTCAATCGATTACCCGGAATCCGTTAGGATCGCCTGACATTCTTGGCTTTACTTCAGGCTCCTATACAGGAGCACTGGTCGTGATGTTAGTGATTAAGTCGATGGCTTTTACAGCTATTGCAATGGGCGCCCTAATCGGCGGATTGGCAACGGCACTGATCATTTATTTATTTGCCTTCCGCAACGGGACACAGGGCTTCAGATTAATTATTGTCGGGATTGCTGTTTCGACCGTTTTAGGCAGTGTCAATTCGATGCTGCTTCTTCAAAGTCAAGCCGAGGTTGCCTTAACAGCGGGTGCGTGGGGAGTTGGATCCTTAAATGGAATCGATTGGTCCCATTCGTTGCCTGCCATCCTGTTCGTATTGGTATTGCTTATAGCTGCGGTAATCATGAATCGGCCTCTCCGTGAAATGGAGTTGGGAAAGGATGCGGCCAAGTCCCATGGTGTTCATTTCGAAAGGACACAATTTCTATTGATTGTGATTGCAGTAGCCTTAACGGCATCTGCGACAGCGATAATGGGACCAGTTACTTTTGTGGCGTTAGCTGCTCCGCAAATAGCCCTGCGCTTTACAAAGACGGCAGAAAGCTTAGCCCCAACCGCAGCTGTCGGTGCATTTGTTTTATTAAGTGCTGATATTTTGGCCCAGAGAATGATTCCCGGAATGATCCTGCCTGTAGGGGTGCTAACCTTATCTATTGGTGGGCTGTATTTAATTTGGTTATTGTTTCACCAGGCACGCTCTGCCTAGCAAAATAAGCACTTTATAAGAAAAGAGTCATTTTTTATAGGACTTTTGACTATCCCTATATTCTTGAAAGAGGTTGTCGTTGATTATGGTCAAAACAATAGCAGAACTTCAAAGCCAAACGATTTCGCCTATACAATCGCGTCTAGGAGTAGAAGATGTCACCATCCAATACGATCATCGAGTGATATCCAAAAATCTCTCGATTGAGATACCGGATGGATCCTTTACGGTCATTATCGGACCTAATGCATGTGGAAAATCTACCCTTTTGCGCACCCTTTCCAATCTGATTAAACCTTCAGCAGGTCATGTGCTATTGGACGGAAAATTAATTAGTACATATAAATCAAAGGAAGTGGCGAAAAGGCTTGGACTTCTGCCACAATCATCAACTGCTCCTGATGGAATTACTGTGGCCAATTTGGTGGCACATGGGCGTTATCCCTATCAAAATCTTATTCAGCAATGGACTGAGACAGACGAACAGGCGGTTACGACCGCAATGGAGCTGACCAATACAGCTGAGCTTGCCAACCGCTTTGTAGATGAGCTTTCCGGAGGTCAGCGCCAGCGAGTCTGGGTGGCGATGGTGCTTGCCCAACAAACTCCATTGCTTCTTTTGGATGAGCCGACCACCTACTTGGATATTGCACACCAAATTGAGCTGCTCGAATTATTTACAGATCTCAATGAACAAGGAAATACTTTAGTGGCTGTGCTCCATGATTTAAATCATGCTGCCCGCTATGCCACCCATCTGATTGCTATGAAAGCGGGCAAGGTTATCGCGCAAGGCAACCCTTCCGATATCGTCACTGAAGAACTCGTTGAAGAAGTTTTCGGTCTAAAGTGCAAGGTTATCAAAGACCCGGTCACGGACACGCCGCTTATCGTCCCATTAGGCAGAGATCGATCCAAATAGCGTGCTGGGGATCTGACATTGCAAAGATGTGAAATAATTGTGCCCTGAAATAGAAGCAGTAAGTATTTTTCAATATAAAAAGCGATGAGTACGAAATAAAAAAAGGTGACCTAATCAAAAGGTCACCATTTTTTTTGCCTGCTGTGGCTCTGAGCTTTTGGCATTCGTGAAATTGATTTTGTTGATAATAGAACAATGGTCTGTTTATAAACGGGATGAAACCAGGATTTTAAGAGAGGAAACCAGAGGTTGCGGTGCCGGGCAACGACAGCTATCTTTACTTTTTCTATAAGGCCTAATGATAATAGGGTTTAGGATGCAGAAAGGTGAGTGCTCAAATGATTTTTGCAGATAAGTTAAAAAAGGAGCGAAAGGAGAAAGGCTGGTCTCAAGAAGAATTGGCAGAAAAACTTTTTGTCAGCCGGCAGTCGGTTTCTAAATGGGAAAATGGCCTAAATTATCCGAGCATTGAAATCATTATCAAGTTAAGTGATCTGTTTGGTGTAACTATTGATGAATTATTAAGGAGTGATGAAGAGTTGACCGAGAAAGTGATTCAAGACAGCAAACAATTGGCACATCCCAAACTAAAATTTTTGTTTGATGTTTTATTTTTATTGGGAGTTGCGCTTTTGATCATAAAGCTAGCTGTGTTATTGCTAAATAAATTTACCGCGCTAGATTTTACTTTATATGGCGGTTCGTTTATTTGGAATTTTGGCTCATTAATTTTTATGATTGCTGCAGGGATCGGCTCCGGCGTATTAAAAGAAAAATATAAACAAGAATAAGCTGCGGATATACAGGTAAAAAGTGAACATTCCAAAGTGCCAGAGTCAGATTTCTCCGCTCATGGCACTTTTTTATTTTCGTGACATTGTAAGTTCATATTCAGTTCATAAATGTCATTTATACTTCCGAAGTAATCCATCATCCAACTATCTGGGATAAGAAGTAGTAGTCGTCATGAAAAGAGGGAATCCCTCGGATTGTTCTTATTAATTCTAAAATGAATGAAAGAGGAGATAGTACAATGAGTAATCAACACAGTATTAATATAGTGCCAAATAATGGGGACATGGCTGTTGAAGCACGGGGCCTTGTCAAAACGTTTGGTGATAATCGTGCAGTTGACGGTGTCGATTTGAACGTCCGTGCTGGTTCGATTTACGGTGTCCTGGGTCCGAACGGGGCAGGCAAAACCACCACCATCAGAATGCTGGCCACCTTGCTTCGGCCTGATGGAGGTTCAGCATCCATCTTCGGTCATGACGTAGTAAAGGAGCCTCAGATTGTTCGACAATTAATCGGGGTGACCGGTCAGTACGCTTCCGTTGATGAATCACTCAGTGCTACGGAGAATCTGATTATCTTTTCCAGGCTTTTAGGCCTAAGCCGCACTGAGGCACGCCGTAAGGCATCGGAATTGCTGGAGGAATTCGGCTTAACGGAAGCAGCAAAGCGTCCATTGAAAAATTTCTCCGGAGGAATGCGCCGCCGGCTCGACCTGGCTGCCAGCCTAATCGCCCAGCCGCCGCTCATCTTCCTGGACGAACCGACTACGGGGCTTGACCCGCGGACACGCAATCAAATGTGGGATACCATCCGCCGCCTGGTAAAGTCGGGATCAACTGTACTGCTGACCACACAATACCTTCAAGAGGCAGATGAACTGGCTGACCGGATCGCGGTGATCGACCGCGGCCATGTAGTTGCGGAGGGAACGGTAAATGAACTGAAGGAGTCTGTTGGCACCTCTTCCTTACATTTAAATATTGAAAATTTACAGCATATGCAGGACGCCAGACTGATCGTTGACCGGGTGCTAAAGGTAGAATCGGCTGTTTCGGCTGAAGGCGGTAAAGTCTTGGCGCCAATGGCGGATGCTGACCGGGTTGCTGACGTGCTGATCGCATTAAGGGAGGCAGGAATTCAACTGGCTGAATTTAGTGTACAGAAGCCGACACTAGACGAAGTATTCCTGACAATCACTGGACATGGTGTGGAGGGGGACGCTGCAAAGGCGTCCGATAAATCAGAACAAGAAAGGGAAGTACGAGTATGAAAAGTAATGCAATGCTGCCAGCTGCTGAAAGCCAGCTGCGCAATAAATCGAGCTTTGGAAAAGCGGTACGGAATTCATTAACAATGGCCTACCGCGGACTGTTAAAGATACGGCGTACGCCTGAGCAACTGTTCGATGTCACGCTGCAGCCAATTATTTTCACCTTGATGTTTACCTACATCTTTGGCGGGGCGATCTCAGGGGACGTGAAGAGCTATTTGCCTGTTATTATTCCCGGCATTCTCGTTCAGACCGTTATTTCAACCTCAATTGTCACGGGGGTCCAATTGCGGGAGGACATGGATAAGGGAGTGTTCGACCGATTTAAATCATTGCCGATCGCAAGGATTGCTCCGCTAGCGGGGGCCCTGCTGGCTGATTCCATTCGCTACACGATTGCAACAGTGCTCACGTTCCTAATGGGCTATCTGATGGGCTATCGCCCTGAAGGAGGTCTGGGTTATGTCGTTATTGCCGGTCTGCTTGTCATTGTCTGTTCCTGGTGTGTCAGCTGGATATTTGCCTTCTTCGGAGTGATTGCCCGTACCGCGTCAAGTGTATCGGGAATTTCGATGATTATCCTGTTTCCGCTCACGTTTCTTTCGAATGCTTTTGTACCGGCCGATACCTTGCCAGACTGGCTGCAGTGGTTTGTGAAGATTAATCCGATCTCACATCTTGTTACGGCAGTCAGAGAATTGGTCAATAATGGCTCGATAGGCTGGGACCTTACTGCCTCTCTTATTGGTGCTGTTGTGATTGTAGCGGTGTTTGCTCCATTTACGGTCCGTGCCTATATGCGCCGGATATAGTTGTGGGAAATACTTAATGGTGTAAAATATAGTTAATCATAGATAGGAATCGCGCGTTGGCTTGGCGATTCCTTTATATTTATAAAAAGGATGAACTACATGGCCAAGATATTAGTTGTAGATGATGACCAGCATATCCGGGAATTGATTCATATCATTCTGTCAAAAGAAGGTATGTCGATTGTAGAAGCAGCAGACGGTGAAGCAGCTCTAGCCTTACTAGAGGCGGAAAAAATGGATTTGATTATTTTAGATATTATGATGCCGATCATGGACGGCTGGACCTTTTGCCGGGAGTTCCGTTCCTATTATTCTGATACATTGCCCATCTTAATGCTGACCGCAAAAGGGGAAACCACCCAAAAGGTAAAAGGTTTTGAGCTTGGAGCGGATGATTATTTGGTTAAACCATTTGCCCCGGAGGAGCTGGCTGCCCGGGTCAAGGCCCTGCTCAAACGCTGCCAAATTGCCGCTTCTAATCGAATCGAAATTGGCAATGTCGTGATTGATCGCGCTTCCTATACCGTATCGATTGGGGAGCAGGAGATCACTTTACCTCTCAAAGAGTTTGAACTGTTGTTTAAGTTGGCCACCCATCAGCAGAAAACTTTTTCAAGGGAACAATTAATTGAAGATATTTGGGGCTTTGATTACGAGGGTGATGAACGGACGGTCGATGTCCATATTAAGCGGCTGCGGCAGCGATTTGCCCAAGAGGATTGCCCTTTTAAAATTACCACAATCAGAGGGCTGGGCTATCGTCTGGAGGTGGCACATTGAAGCTGGCTGAAATCATTAAACGAGGGCTTGGTTTTTTGGCTGTCTCTGTGTCATTGCTGTTCAGCTGGTTCTGTGCCTATTGGTTAACATCACATATTTTTGATGCGATTCAATATGATCCTCATGAATTGGCTAGACAGTTGATCAATTCGATTCTGGGATTTTTCCTGTTTGGCTGCTGTGTGTATTTGATTACAAAAATTCCTATAATCAAGAAACAACAAGATAAATTCTTGCTTCCGCTGATTCACGCCATGAAGATGATGGCCGAAGGAAACTTTAATATTGATCTTTCATTTTATCGGGATCAAATCCGCGGCGATAGAAACCATCCTTATTCTAAGATTATTGAGAGCATTCGGCATATGGCGGATAAATTGGGGGAAATGGAGGAAATGCGTCAGGAGTTTATCTCAAATGTTTCCCATGAAATCCAGTCGCCGCTGACATCTATCACAGGGTTTGCTCATGCCTTGAAGAACGATGAATTGAGCCCGGAGGAACGCAAACATTACTTGCAAATTATTGAAATGGAAAGCATCCGGCTGTCTAAATTGAGTGAGAATCTTTTAAAACTCACTTCCTTAGAGTCCGATCATCTAACCCTTGAACGAAAAACCTATCGATTGGACCGTCAGCTTCGCCGTATTATTCTTGCCAATGAACCACAATGGGCTGAGAAAGAATTAAATATGGATGTATCACTTGATAACCTGATGATAACTGCTGATGAGGAATTGATGGATCAAGTATGGATCAATTTACTTCATAACAGTATTAAATTTACTCCAAACGAAGGAACCATCTCAGTGGAGGCATTGCAAACAGAAGAGGGCCAGCTGATTGTCAAAATAGCTGACACAGGAATTGGCATGGAAGAAGACGCGGTCATGCATATCTTTGAACGGTTCTATAAGGCTGATCGATCAAGAAATCGCAATACCGGAGGAAGCGGTCTAGGCCTGTCCATTGTAAAAAAAATCATTGATCTGCATAAGGGGGAGATTCAGGTTCAAAGTGAACTGGGAAAAGGTACGGAAATCACCGTCACTCTGCCCCTAAATTCAAGTGAAACAGCAGTATGAGTGAAAATGCATCCCTTGACAGCTATCAAGGGATGTTTTCGTTATGAAAGAAAGGATAAAAAATTTTTCGGTTTTGAAATGGTCTAGTGCGTGTTCATCCGGCGCTGACCAGGGAGCTTGCGCTTTTCTTATTTTTTAAATAATAAGTACATAAAATACGGGGCTCCGATTAAGGCGACCATGATTCCGGCTGAAATCCCATTCGGTTCCACCAGATTATGTCCAATGGTGTCGGCAATTAATAAGAACCATCCCCCAATGAGAATCGCGACAGGCATAAATAACTGATGACGCGGCCCGACTAGCGCTTTTGCCATATGAGGAGCGATTAAACCAACGAACGAAATCCCCCCCGTAACAGATACTGCGGAAGCTGCCAGGGCAACGGCTGTTAAAAGCAGGATAATCCGTTCTTTTTCAATCGATACGCCGACCCCGACAGCAACTGGCTCGCTTAATCCTAGCAGATTTAATCGATTCGCCTTGTATAAGGTGAAGGGGATCAGCAGGATCAGCCATGGTAGCAGGGCCCAAATAAATGGCCAATCAGTACCCCAAATATTTCCTGATATCCATTTGGCTATAAAATCTACTTTTTCCCGTTCAGCAGAGGAGATCAGGACAATCATGGCTCCCGAAAGTGCCATGGAGAATCCGATTCCGACCAATACTAATCTGACCGGCTGCAAGCCGGTATTTCGATTATAGGAAAAGACATAGATCAAACAGGCAGTCAGGATGGCACCAACGAAGGCAACGAGCGGAATCATGTAAACAAATGAACCGGCTTCGATTGGGAAATACAAGAAAAATACCGCAATGGCCACACCGGCACCAGAGTTAATCCCGATCATTCCGGGTTCCGCTAAATCATTGCGGGTAATCCCTTGTAAAATGGCACCGGATAAGGCCAATGCCATTCCTGCCAAAAGGGTAATGATCATGCGCGGCAGGCGAAGCGAAAATAAAATAAAATCTTCTTTAAATGTTCCTTGGCCGAATAGGGTTGGAAGCAGCCTGCCGTAGGAAAGGGGAGCATCCCCAATCCCCATCCCGATTACAACGGTAATCAAAATCAGGATGATGAAGAGACCGACAAGAAGGCGTTGTTTTTTTCGCAAAGAAGACGGAATCATGAGAACGCATTGCCTCCTTTCCGCACGATGAATAGGAAGAAAGGCAATCCAACCGTAGCTACAATGGCAGCCACAGGTGTTTCATACGGCGCATTGATGGTCCGCCCTAGTGTATCGGCAAAGAGCATAAAAGCAGCGCCAATGATAGCGGACATGGGAATAATCGATCGGTAATCCGTTCCGACCATTCTCCGGACCACATGTGGAACCATTAAGCCAATGAACGCCATATTTCCGACAAGCGCAACAGAGGAGCCAGCTAGCATAATGATGACAATAAATAGGATTGTCTTTATTCGCTTTGTTTTTTGCCCTAAACCAATTGCCACATCTTCACTTAGACTAAGGATGGTCAGCTGCCTGGAAAACAGCAGAGAAACGAAGATTCCAATAAGAATGAACGGAACAATGAGTTGCAGCTGGCTCCATGAGGTTCCAACCATCCCTCCTGAAGTCCACATTGTGACATTTTTAGATTGTTTAAAATAAAGACTAACCCCATCGGCGACTGCATAAAGGAAGGCGGAAACCGCTGCTCCAGCCAAAACAATTTTTAGTGGTGAAAAGCCGCCCCTTTTCATGGAGCCAATACCGAAAACCATCATGGTTCCAAGGGCCGCCCCGATAAAGCAAGCAACCGTGACAGCGAAATAATTGGCTGATGGAACAAAGGCAAGGGTAATGGAAAGTGCTGCGTAAGCCCCGGCCGTTAGCCCAAGAAAACCTGGATCGGCAAGGGGATTTCTCGTTAATCCTTGCATAATCGCACCTGAAACGGACAGTGCCGCCCCGACAAAAATGGCTGCGGCTTCCCGAGGAAAGCGGATTTCCCGAAGCATCAAAGTAGTATCATTTTTCACGGAGGCAGTTATAGCCATCCAAACGTCCTTGACCGTTGTTTCGGCTGCGCCAAACACGCAGGCAGCGATAAACATGCCGACAAACACCAGCAGGCTGGCCGCTATTTTATAGATTAAGGGAATGGAACGTTGAGTTTCGTTTTTCATCAGTCTCTCATCTCTTTCATAGATAGGGGAAAGGGGCTGACCCCTTAATGGACAGCCTCTTCAGGGTTTTATTGACCTAAAAATGATTTTTTGAAGAATTTCAATTGCTTTTCCAGTGTAACTGGATCGCTGAAGGAGGCACCGTTGCCTTCCATTTCAAATACGTGATTGTTTTTGACCGCTGGAATATTCTTGTATACTTCTGTTTCCTGGAAAGAAGTATCGGCATCCGCATATTTGCTTATAATGATATAATCCCCGGCATACTCTGGAAGGACTTCTGCTGAGAGCGCATAATAGCCGTCTTTTAATGCCATTTCTTTTACCTTTTCAGGCATTTTCAGTTTCATAGCTTGATATAAAATTTCTGTACCGCGGGCCCAGTTGTCACCGAATACGTAAAGATCTTTGTTATACGCCTCTATGACCGATACCGTAGCATTTTCGCCAATTTTGGCTCGAATCTCTTCTCCTGCTTCTTCGGCACGTTTTTTGAAATCATCCACCCATGCTTGAGCTTCTTTCTCTTTGTTCAATAGTTTGCCAATTTCAACATGCTGGGATAAATAATCCAATTTGCCCCAAGTGTAGGTTACCGTAGGAGCAATCTCCTTTAATTTATCCAAGTTTTTAATATTGGATAAACCAATAATTAAATCAGGATTCAGTTCAATAATTTTTTCTAGGTTTTCATCGGATACTTCAGCTGTATCTTTTAGTTCATCCTTAAAGGTGGGATTATTTTTAGACCAAATATCGACACCGACCACATTTACACCTAATGAGAGTACATTTCCTGTGAAACCTGAAAGCAATACGACGCGCTTGGGATGGGCCGGCACTTCAACAGGGCCGGTTTCTGATTGGTAGGTAACGGTTTTTGATTCCTCTGAGTCCTTAGAGCCAGTTTCTTTCTTATCAGATGAACTGTTGCTGCAGGCACTAATAAGCAGCACTAACAGCACGATGAATGGGAATAGCAGCTTTTTCATTTTGAATTTCTCCTTTTAGTAGATTATAAGTCAGGCACATTGGTTTATTCGTGCGGGGATCTCTGCCGATTTGCGCATCAATCTGGAAAACTTCTTTTAGCACATCATGAGTCATGACTTCCTCACAATCGCCCGCTTTGACGATTCGCCCGTCTTTCAAGGCAATCAAATAGTCGGCAAAACGGGCGGACTGATTTAAATCATGAAGGACCATTACAATCGTCCGTTCCTGTTCGATGTTCAGCTTTTGAAGCAATTCTAATACCTCTAACTGATGTGCCATATCTAAATAAGTGGTTGGTTCATCAAGGAAGATAATGTCTGTTTCTTGAGCCAAGGCCATGGCAATCCAGACACGCTGGCGCTGGCCTCCTGATAAGGCATCAACTGGACGAAATTTAAAATCCATTGTTCCTGTGACTTCAAGTGCCCAATCAATAACGTCATAATCCTTTTTGGTCAGGCTGCCAAATCCTTTTTGATATGGAAAACGGCCATAGGAAACAAGTTCCCCTACAGTCAATCCGCGGGCGCTTTCGGGTGTTTGCGGCAAAATGGCCATTTTTCTAGCAAGAATTTTGGTGTTTTCCTTTGAGATGTCTTTTCCATCTAATACAACGGTTCCAGACTGCTGTGAAATAATCCGTGTAATTGCTTTTAACAAGGTGGATTTTCCGCAGCCATTTGGGCCAATGATGGTCGTTATTTTTCGATCGGGTATCGTCACACTGAGATTTTTAACAATGAGCCGTTCTCCATAGCCAATATTTAGATCCTCTGTATACAAGCGAACCATAATTAACCTCCTTGGATAAGAGCAGGTAATCGCATTTAATTGATAATGATTATCATTCTCATAAACAACTATAAAGGGCTGACCATTGGTTGTCAATAATAATTTTTAGATTGTTCTGTCATAAAAATCAGTTCTTTTTTTGTCGGCTATTCAAGGGCTGGTCATTCATAAATCAGAAAAAAATTTGAATTTTTTGTGACAGGGGCAAAAAAATGAAAAAAATATTTGATATTGATAATCGTTATCAATTAAAATAGAATAAAAGAAAAAGCAAATGTTGAATCAAATGGATAGTTGATCGCTTTCTAAAAATATAGATGAGTGAACGGGAAAATGGAACATGCCATTGCAACAGGTATGTGTACGTAATCGTAAAAACAAATCCAAAATATAATGAATCCTATAGCAGGCTGGGGAGTGTTCGAAATGGAGCAACAGGAATTATTTGATGTAACGGTGATTGGCGGCGGGCCGGCAGGACTTTATTCCGCTTTTTATAGCGGACTTAGAGAAATGAAAACGAAAATCATTGAGTTCCAGCCGCAGCTGGGCGGGAAACTGCATGTCTATCCAGAGAAAATGATTTGGGATGTAGGCGGGCTGACTCCCATTCCTGGGGCAAAATTAATTGAACAACTGGTTGAACAAGGATTAACGTTTGATCCAACGGTCGTGTTAAATGAAAAGGTAGAATCGATTACTCGAAATGAGGAAGGAATCTTTATTTTACAAGCGGCCTCAGGTCAAAGGCATTACTCCAAAACCGTTATTGTTGCCATTGGCAGTGGAATCTTGAAGCCGCAAAAGCCTGACATTGAAGGCGCTGAAAAATTTGAAGTAGCCAATTTACATTACACAGTGAAGGCTTTAAAAGATTTTAAAGATAAAACCGTGATTATTTCTGGCGGGGGAAATTCAGCGGTCGATTGGGCCAATGAATTAGAGTCGATTGCCAAAAAGGTATATGTTGCCTACCGAAAAGATGCGCTAAAAGGCCATGAAGCACAGTGTACGCAGTTAAAGAACAGCTCGGCTGAGTGCTTACTCCATACATCGATTACTAAGCTTATGGCAAGCAAGGATCAAGAAGTAATTGAAAGCGTGGAACTGACCAATCATGAAACAGGAGAGGTTTCTTATTTGCCGATTGATGAAGTGATTATTAATCATGGCTATGAACAGGATGCGGCTTTACTTCAAAATAGTGAGTTGAATATTGCGTTAGCGGATCAATACTATATTGCGGGCAATGCTGTCTGCGAATCTTCAGTAGATGGCCTGTACGCTGCCGGAGACATTCTCACCTATGACGGCAAAGTCAATTTAATTGCTGGTGCTTTCCAGGATGCCGCAAACGCAGTGAATAAAGCGAAACAATATATTCAGCCTGACGCCAATAAATTCGCTATGGTATCTTCTCATCATGAACTGTTTAAAGCGCGCAATAAAGAACTAGTGAAACAAATGGTCAAATAATCGCAGCAAAATCAACCCTTACCTTCGTGTGGGGGTTGATTTTTTTTCAAAATAAATATTGTTTTTTACCATAACAATTCCAAATATTTCATTCACGAGAAATTCATAGAGAATTAATATAAAATTAAGATTCGGTAAGTAGAATGGGATAGGATGATAGCACTAAGGTGCTATTCACTTTTTAGAGGAGTTCTTACTCATGAAATCACATATAGTACGAAGAAGTCTATTTAGCATCGTATTGATAACTGTCCTTATTGGCTGGCTGCTGGCTCAGCATAATAATCGGGGGTTTGCTGATATCGGAATAAATGTCCTTTCGGTTGCTGCTTATCTCACGGCTTTTGTGTGGATGCTCCATGCTTATAAAAATATAAACGGGAAACAAAAGTTTTTTTGGCTATTTTTTGCTTTGGGGATTGGCTTTTTATTAATAGCCAAGCTGGCCTCTGTTTATCAGATATTTTTGGCTGGAAACATGCCCCGTATGTTATGGGAGGATTTGTTTCGGATTTCTGGCTATCTCTGTTTCTTTGCCGGCTTTATGTTTGAAATAAAAGCAATCAAAAGCACGCTGCCGATGATTCGCTTTCTCATCAACATCATAATTGTCATCATTACAGTTTACAGTGTGAGCTGGCATTTTGTTGTGAATCCTATTCTGCAAGGAAATCAAGAAGTAACGCATACCGGTTTTTATATTTCCTCCATTAATCATGTGGTAAATATTAGCTTGCTGTTTTCAAGCGTCTGCCTTATTTTTATGCTAAAGCCACAGCAGAAGAAAATGAGTTTATACTTGATTGCGGCTGGCTTTTTCATTCAAGTTGTTGAGGACTTTTTCTACATCAATCATGTGCAGTATGCGGGAAACTGGCTAATTCTTTTAAGGCCGGCTTCCGCTTTACTGATGGGGTTAGCGGCTGTTTTGGCAGAGGAGTACCCGTGGAATCCCAACAAGGATGAGAAATTAGAATATAAAACCTACTACTTGACGATTCTTAGTGCTGGAACGCTCTTACTGATTACCTTCCATAATCACGAGACCAATGTGTTAGAAAAAGGGCTGCATTTGATTGTCATTTTGCTTTTATTACAGCAAATTCTAACCACGTTTGAAAATAAATCGATTTTTCAAAAGCTGCGGATGCTGGCCTATGCAGATGGAAACGTTCATTTAGAGAAGCCTTTGGCAGCTAAAAAAGCAAATGAGATGGCAAGGCTTCTAGCTAAGATTGAACAATTGGCCCATTATGATCCATTAACGGGATTGCCCAATCGAAACCTGTTCCAGATAAGTATGGATCGGGAGCTGAAACACGCAAAAGAAACCGGAAATAGGTTTTCCCTGATGTATATCGACATGGATCGCTTTAAAAATGTCAACGATAGCTTGGGACATGACAGCGGCGATTTGATGCTGCAGCAGGTATCCAACCGGTTAAAGGCAGCCGCAGGTGACCAGGCAGTTGTAGCCAGAATTGGCGGTGATGAATTTGCGATTATTTTGAGGGAGTCAGAGATTAGCCGCATAGAGCAGGCAGCGAATCAAATTCTTCATCAATTTAATTTACCGATGACGATTAATGATAATGAACTGTACATGACCCCAAGTATTGGCATTACCATCTATCCGGATGGCGGCAGAACGGCCAATGACCTGCTAAAAAGTGCGGATGCTGCCATGTATTTGGCTAAAGAAGAGGGCAAAAACAAATATAAGTTTTTCAATCATCATTTAAATGAACAAATCTCAAAGAAAATTCAGATGGAATCCAGGCTGCGCCGCGGGGTGGAGGAGGGCCGTTTTATCCTGTATTATCAACCCCAAGTAGATTTGCGGACTGAGAAAATCATCGGCTTTGAGGCATTGATTAGATGGAACGATCCAGAATTGGGCATGATATCACCGGTGGAATTTATTCCTGTAGCCGAAGAAACTGGGCTCATTGAGCCGATTGGGAAGTGGGTTTTGAAAACCGCCTGCGATCAATTAAAAGCCTGGCAGCAGATGGGGTTAAAAGACGTATCGATGTCAGTCAATGCGTCGATTCGGCAGTTTCAGAATCCTAACTATGTTCAAGAAGTAAGAAATATATTGGCAGAGACAAAACTGGACCCGAAATGCTTGAAGATTGAAATTACTGAGACCATCTTGCAAAACATGAATAAAACGAGAAAAATCCTGGATGAGTTAAGAGAAATGGGCATTCAAATTGCAATTGATGATTTTGGCACCGGCTATTCCTCTTTAAGTTATTTAAAAGATCTCCCGGTGAACTGCCTGAAAATTGATAAGGCGTTTATTGATGAGCTTACTGCACATGACGGCGGTCCGATTGTAAAAACCATCATCGACATGGGACGAAATATGAATTTTATGGTGATTGCCGAAGGCGTAGAAACCACTGAGCATGTTTCGTTTTTGCGGAACAATCAGTGCTTTGTTGGCCAGGGGTATTTATTCAGCAAGCCGCTGCCGGCAGCTGAGGCAGAACAAATTATTTTTAAAACAATGGCAACGATCTCTTAAAGAATAGTTGGCAGTTGTCCGATTGTTTTCGCATTTTCTGGGCCCAATTTCATAGAAAATTGGGCTCTTTTTTATCCAAAAAAAGGGAAACCTTCAAATCTTGGCATATATAACATTTGATTGTAAATGGGAGATAAAAAAATTTGTTTATGTTAAAATAGTAAAGTCGGTCTTTGCTTGGTCGGCATCTGCATCCTTTTATTAAATAGGATTTCTTTCATTCTTTACTTTTCTATGTTTGATGTAATATTCTTTTCAACCAAGCGAAAGAATAATACTCTGAGTAAGCCCACATTTTTATACTCCATTTTTTCGTCATATACTTACATAATCCACTCTTTTTTATTGCTATGAGATACAAACAGATTGTTAATTTAAAGGGGCATCATTGGGGGAAAATTAGAAAAGTAATTGTAATAGCTTTTTTCAGCGAAGATTTTAACAGAGAAAGGAACATTAGATGAGAAGAATATCAAACGTATTTTGGATTTCAGTTGCGATTTTACTCGCATGTGTAGTATTCGGTGTTTCGGCACCTAAAAGTTTTGAAGAGGCAACAGGACATTTACAGGCATTTCTTACAACATCCTTTGGATGGTATTATTTAATTTTAGTGACAATAATTGTTGTGTTTTGTATTTTTCTTATTTTCAGTCCTGTAGGAGCGATAAAATTAGGAAAACCTGATGAAAAGCCCGAGTACTCCAAAGCTTCCTGGTTTGCGATGTTATTTAGTGCAGGTATGGGGATTGGCCTTGTTTTCTGGGGAGCAGCTGAACCACTATCCCACTTCATAGATCCTCCGCTTGCAGAGGGGGGAACTGCTGCTGCTAATAAGGAAGCCATGAGGTACACATTTTTTCACTGGGGAATTCATGCATGGGCGATATACGCTATTGTTGCGCTTGCATTAGCCTACTTTCAATTCCGTAAAGGAGAACCAGGCCTCATTTCAGCTACTTTAAAACCTGTATTAGGAAAAAGAATGGAAGGAACACTGGGGACAGTTATAGATATACTAGCCGTTTTTGCTACAGTTATTGGAGTTGCGACAACGCTTGGGTTTGGTGCAGCACAGATTAATGGCGGGTTATCCTATTTATTCGGTATTCCCAATAACTTTACTGTTCAATTAATCATTATTGGGATTGTAACCGTCCTATTTATGATGTCGGCATGGTCTGGACTAAGCAAAGGGATAAAAATTTTAAGCAATACTAACATGTTTTTAGCAATCGCCTTACTTGTATTGATGTTCATCGCAGGACCGACTATCCTAATCTTAAACATGTTTACAGATTCACTAGGGGGATACATTCAAAACATAATTCAAATGAGTTTTCGAATTGCACCTCTTAATGAAGAACACCGCTCTTGGATTAATGCTTGGACTATTTTCTATTGGGCATGGTGGATTTCATGGTCGCCATTTGTAGGTATCTTTATAGCCCGTGTATCTAGAGGCAGGACGATTCGAGAATTTTTAATTGGCGTTTTATTGCTGCCTACTCTCGTAAGCTTTTTATGGTTTGCTGTATTTGGTACCTCAGCCATTGAAGTTCAAAATGCAGGAAGTATTGACCTAACGAAATTTGCTACAGAGGAAGTATTGTTTGCAATTTTTAATGAGTTCCCAATGTCGACAATTCTTTCAATAGTAGCGATCACACTTGTTTGTACCTTTTTTATCACTTCTGCCGACTCAGCAACATTCGTACTAGGAATGCAAACAACTTACGGATCACTTACTCCGCCAAATTCAGTAAAATTAACTTGGGGAATTGCGCAATCTTCGGTAGCAATCATTCTTTTATATAGTGGTGGATTACAAGCATTACAAAATGCATTAATTGCAGCAGCCTTCCCATTTTCCATAATTGTTGTATTAATGATGATTTCTCTTTACCGGTCTTTAACAAAAGAGAAAAAGGAACTTGGATTATATCACAAACCAAACCCACGTAAACATCATAACTAGCAATTCCTGTTGCTGCCTCCTATTCTTATGGGTCCATTATGTGAAAAGAGCCAAAAGGTAGGAGGCGCTCTTTCTGAGAGAGGCACACTTTTTTAGGTCAATGTGCGAAGCGATTTCGTTCTTTTATTGACATATACCTTTATAATAACCGTCTTTATGGATTCTTTGGGGACTTTCAAATGAAATACTAAAAGTAGTGCCTTGATTTAATTGACTATCCACATGGATCGTTCCCTTATGGTTTTGAATGATTTTATAGCTCACCATAAGCCCTAAGCCATTCCCGTCTTGCTTTGTTGTAAAAAAAGGTTCACCCAGCTTTTTCACCTGTTCTTTTTCCATTCCGATTCCATCATCCGATATTTTGATGGATATATTCTGGAGCGTCCTTTCAAGCAAAATCAAAATATTGCCTCCATTGGGCATAGCCTCAATGGAATTCTTAATTAAATTTAAAAAAACTTGTTTTAATTGATTTTTTTCTCCAGGAATAACCACTTCCTCTTTTGGCAATTGATATTCAATATTCACGTTTTTAAGGTTTGCTTCCGGCTCGAGAAATTTAATCACACTAGTTAAAATACGATGGATATTACATTCACTAAATTGAATTTGATGGGGTTTTGAAAAAATCATGAATTCACTGACAATAAAATTGATCCGATCAATTTCATCAAGGATGGTGTTAGTATAGTTTGGTTTTAATGCGGTTTCATTTAGAAGCTGAACAAATCCTTTTATGGTTGTTAACGGGTTTCGTATTTCATGGGCAATTCCTGCTGCCAATTCTCCAATCATCGAGAGCTTCTCTGTTTTGCGCAACGTTTCTTCTGTATTCCGTTTTTCAGTAATATCATATTGAATGGAAATATGTTTATAACGTTCACCGTTTGAATCAACAAACGGGATGATGGTCGTATCCAGCCAATATTTTGTCCCATCCTTTGCTTGATTAAGGATTTCTCCTTTCCATACCTCTCCACGTTCGATGGTCTCCCATATTTCATTGAAAAATGCCGGAGGATGAAAATTAGAAGAGAAAATATCATGTTTTTTCCCGGCCAATTCTTCTCTTGTATACTTATATAACTTGCAAAATTTATCATTGGCATATAAGATTTTATCTTCATGATCCGAAATGGCAAAAATGGTGGCTTCATTTAAGGCTTTCTCCAAATCTGCCAGCTCTCTAAGTGTCATTTTTAAATCCTCTTTCGACTCATCCAAGGCAAGTTTAATAAATGACATTTCCGCATTGTATATATTTAATAAGGTTTTGGAAATAATCTGATATAAGTTTTCGATTAATTTCACCACTTCAAAATAGCTGTTGAGAGAAATCTCATTTTGAAGAATTTCTTGTTCAAGCAATTCTATAATGGAGCGGCGGGTCAGATACACAAAATGAACAGATTGATCTAATGAAGCCTTAGATTTAATTAATTTGAGACCAAAGACTTTGACAAAGGCTATTAAATCATTTTTGTGTTTTTCATTAGGGTCAATTAAATACTCCCCTATATGAATAAATAAGTTCTCCTTTGATTCTTTTGGAAAATCCACTTTATCGAATATAGGATTTAAAAATTTTTCTTCGCCCATTGGCGAATCGATTAGTTGAAATGGATCCCCGCTTATTTCTTTTATCTTCGCTCCAATGTACTCAATTTGTTTGTTCATTCGATACCTCATAAAAGAATATTTTTCATAATTTATAATTAGACAAATTTTCGCCAAATCCCTTTTCTTCTGACAATTTTATCGATAACTTTTACCATAGGCTATAGACCATTCTGTCAAAATGCTTATGTGGGCTATAATAAGGAAAAAGGAAATATTTTAAATTCATATTATAGGTATAAATTTATGACGAAAAAAAGTGCGCAAAAGAGGAGGAGCGGCTATTATGGCACGTGTTTTATTTATAAATGCTGGATCAGAAGGGCATATCAATCCAACGATTGACGTTGTGCAAGAGCTTATTTCCCGCGGGGAAGAGGTAGTGTACTTTTCAATCGAAGATTTTCGAGAACGTATAGAGAAGACAGGGGCTGCGGTACGAACAATTGACGGCCAAAAATTTATCCAAGCCTTTCTTTCAGGAGGAAGAAAGTATGTACCTGAAAGAATCAACGGTCTTTTACATACAGCAGATGCGGTTATCCCCAGCGTTTTGGAACAGATCAAAGGTGAGGATTTTGATTACATCATCCACGATTCCATGTTCGGCTGTGGCTATTTACTTGCCCGAATTCTTAAGCTTCCGGCCATTTGTTCATGCACTTCATTTGCACAATCTAAAGCAGCCTTCAATACAATGCTGGAACAGCTCTATACTAAAATTCCTGCGGAAAGAGCGAAAAAAATACAGGATGAATTTCAAAGCCTGACCGTAAGCGTGAAGGAAAAATATGGTGTGGAGGTTCCATCTCCTTTTGAAGTTTTTTGTAATCCCGCACCACTTACCATCGTGTATACAACTAGGCAATTTCAACCCAATAGTGAGGAATTTGACCAAACCTATAAATTCGTTGGTCCATCGATCTCATCAAAATTCAAGCAAAATAACTTTGACCTTGATGCAATCAAAGGGAGAAATCCGATTTATATTTCACTTGGAACGGTATTTAACAGAGCTGCTGATTTTTATAAGCTTTGTTTTGAAGCATTTGGAAACAGCGGTCATACAGTGGTCATGTCGATAGGGAATCGAACCCCGCTGGCTGATTTAGGTGAGATCCCCCCCAATTTTATGGTGAAAAACTACGTTCTACAAACCGAAGTATTGAAATACGCTAAATTATTTATCACACATGGGGGAATGAACAGTACCCATGAGGGACTCTATTTCGGGGTTCCCTTGATTGTCATACCGCAAAGTGCAGATCAGCCCATCATTGCTGGGCAGGTTGCCAAAATCGGAGCCGGACTTACGTTACAAATGGAAAGCTTGACGGCCAATCAATTGCACGACGCCGCAGAATTTGTGTTAAACGATCTATCTGTTCATAAAGCGGTTGCAGCGATGAGGGAATCTTTTCAAAAATCGGGCAGGAATCATCAAGCAGTTGAGGAAATTTTCGATTTTAAACGTCAAAATAATATATCCCTATAAAGCATAAGCAGCCATATATAATAGCCATCTCTGTGGACCATTATTTTAAGTATTTACAAAAAGTTCCATTATTGACACACTCCACTATTCCGTGTTACTATATACCTGTATTAAGTAATACAAAATACCGGAGATAAGAATACCAAAAATATAAATGAAATGCTGATCAGCAAGAATTGAAACATTTCTGGGCTAACTTTATATCAAGTAAACTAAACGAATTAAAGGCAAAATAATGGAGAATCAAACATACGGATTTAAGCGAAATGAAAGCATAATGTGAAATGAACAGCTAATAAGATGAAGGAGGAGACTACAGTGAACTTTTTTGAAAAAATCACCGGCAGCGATATGACGAAAGAAATGAAAGGTTTTGAAGCACGCGCACAAGTCTTGCCAGCTGCATATCAAACTGCTTGGAAAGAAATCTCAAGCAATCTCTGGATTCACGGAGATTTCACCGGTCGTAATCTGATGCCGATTCTTGACAGTGCTCTTGAATTGCTTGAAGTGACATCAGCAGACGGCCAGAGCGTCGAAGAAGTGCTGGGAGATGATATCAAAGGCTTCTGCGCAGCACTTGTTGGTGCCGAGGGTGCAAAAACTTATCGAGATAAATGGCGTGACCAGCTTAATAAGAACGTAGCAAGAAAATTAGGAGGGCTGAAATGAGTATTAAAAAAATCATCGAAGGTAAAAAGGAATGGAGAGCCCATGTTTCACGTGTTAAAGCGCTTCCGCAAGATTACCAAATTGTCTATAAAGAGATCCAAAAATATCTTTTCAAAGTCGGTCCTGTTGAGCTAAATGAAGGCACCGGACTGCTCTCCGAAATTCTCAGCTTCTTTGAAGAAGGGGCAGCTGCCGGCAAAGGGGTGCTTGAAGTCACAGGAACAGACGTTGCTGCTTTCTGCGATGCGCTGATGGAAGATTCAAAAACTTACGCTATCTCTATCAAGAATCGGTCAATCAAAAAGTCGATAAGGCTATGAAAAAATAGAGGAACACGGCCGTTAGGCAAAATTCTATCGAACATTTGCCTAACGACTATGCTAACCTCCCAAACTCTTCTTAAATTTGTAGAATATGTGACATTCCTTTGAAGGGAGTTTACTTTTTTTTTTAAGATTATATAATACCCCTATAGGTATATGTATTGAAAATTAATAATGTATAACATTTATAAATCTGGAGGGATTAACGTGACTCAAAAAGTTATCATCATAGGTGGAGTGGCTGGTGGAGCAACAGCTGCTGCAAGATTAAGAAGAATTAGCGAAGATGTGGAAATCGTTCTTGTTGAACGTGGAGAACATATTTCTTTTGCTAACTGTGGATTACCATATTACATTGGTGAAACGATTAAGGACAAAAACAAATTATTAGTACAAACTATAAAAGGAATGTCGGAACGATTTAATCTTGATATCCGCCATTTAAGCGAGGCAGTAAACATTAATCCTGAGGATAAAAATGTATGTATTAAAAATTTACAAACGGGTGAAGTATACGAGGAATCCTATGACAAGTTATTGTTATCACCAGGAGCAAGACCGATCGTACCACCTATCCCTGGGTTAAATGAAAACGAGACCGTGTTTACTTTAAGGAGTATTCCTGATACTGACAAAATCAAAAACTATGTGGATGCCAATAAACCTCAAAAGGCGGTAATTATTGGCGGTGGATTTATTGGCATAGAAATGGCCGAAAACCTAGTAGATCTAGGGATCCACGTTACCATTATTGAAATGGCTAATCAAATTATGGCTCCCATCGATTTTGAGATGGCTAGTATTCTGCACACTCATTTAAAAGAAAAAGGCGTGACGTTATTCTTAGAAAATGGTGTGGAGTCTTTTGCTGACCAAGGAAAGAGGATTATCCTTTCCGATGGAACAGAAATCGAAACCGATATGACCATTCTATCGATCGGAGTCAGACCGGAAAATGAATTAGCCAAGACAGCTGGATTAAGGTTAGGCGGGCGCGGAGGAATTGTTGTTAACGAATATCTTCAAACTTCTAATGAGAATATTTTTGCTGTTGGGGATGCGGTGGAGGTTGTCGATTATATGAGCGGTACAAAGGCAATGATTCCACTTGCAGGACCAGCTAACCGCCAAGGGCGCATTGCGGCAAATAATATAATGGGCAAAAAAGAGAGGTATCAAGGAACATTAGGTACTTCCATTGCGAAGGTGTTTGATTTAACGGCTGCAGCAACTGGAAACAATGAGAAAATATTGAAACGTTTAGGTATTTCGTACGAAGTTGTTCATATTCATCCAAGCTCTCATGCGGGGTATTATCCTGGCGCATCACCGATTGCTTTAAAATTAATTTTTGATAAAGAAACTGGAAAAATTTTTGGTGCACAAGCGGTTGGAGCTGATGGGGTTGATAAGCGCATAGACGTTATCGCTACTGCAATTAAAGGAGGATTAACAGTTGAAGATTTGACAAATCTAGAATTATCTTATGCACCACCATATTCTTCTGCAAAAGATCCTGTCAATATGGCTGGATATGTTGCTTCTAATATTATGGAAGATGAATTGGAAACGATACAGTGGCATGAGGTAGATCAAGTAGTTGCTGCAGGAGGAGTATTAATCGATGTTCGTGAACCAATGGAGCGTGAATTTGGATTTATTAAAGGGTCTAGCAATATACCGCTAAATGAACTAAGGAATCGATTGACAGAACTTCCAAAGGAACAGACGATTTATGTCAGCTGCCAAGTTGGATTAAGAGGGTATATTGCAAGCCGGATTCTAAAAAATAATGGGTATTTGGTTAAAAATGTGGACGGGGGCTGGAAAACATATTCCTCTGTTTTCGGAAGCAATTGTTAAGACTTGTCCAGATCATTACTGTCAAAATGATTTTAAAAAATGTGATATTTTTAAACTTCATATTGATTGCAGTCTTTTTCTGCTAAAACTAATTTTTGAAAGTACCTCATTGACATTATACCTATAGGGGTATATTATAGAGCGTGTCAATGACATTGTTTCATTATAGGCTGAAACGGCCCCCTTATCATTTTAACCTTTATTTTGTATAAAAGATATTTCCCGATCATTTTATATATTTTGAAGGAACTTGATTTGGATAAAATAAAGGTAACCGATTTAAGAGATTTCGATGAACCATATAAGAACCCAATTGAAGGAGGCATAAACAATGGATTACAATGATCAAATGAAAAACAGAGTAAAACGCATTGAAGGACAGTTACGTGGAATTTTAAAAATGATGGAAGAAGGCAAGGACTGTAAACAAGTTATCACGCAGTTAACTGCTACTAGAAGTGCCATTGACCGCACTATAGGGGTAATTGTTAGTTCCAATTTAGTGGATTGTGTTCAAAAAGCAAACGATACTGGGGAAAAAAGTATGGAAGAATTAGTACAAGAAGCTGTGAATTTGCTAGTAAAAAGCCGATAAAAAAGGGTTGACACCCTCTTTTATTTTCACTAATATTTATACCCATAGGGGTAATGGTATTAAGACGATGGAATTACAAAGTTTTTGATGCTTAAGGTTAAGCCTGTCCGATGCCAATTGTGAAAACAAAGAAAGCCATGAATAAAATGGAATCGAGAATCCATACAAAGGAAATGGTGCTTAGAATGATCTTAGGGTGCCTGGCAAGATCAGACGGTCAATTTTTTAATTTTAAAAATACCCGCATACGTATATGAGAGGATTATTCTAGGAGGTACACAATATGTCTGAAAAGAAAAAAACAACAATTATTTTGTTCAGTGGAGATTACGATAAGGCAATGGCAGCCTATATTATTGCAAATGGTGCAGCTGCATATGATCATGATGTAACGATTTTCCATACGTTTTGGGGATTAAATGCCTTACGTAAAGATGAAAATATTTTGGTGAAAAAAGGCTTCATGGAAAGAATGTTTGGAAAAATGATGCCGAGAGGCGCGGATAAAATGGGACTTTCCAAAATGAACTTCGCCGGATTTGGTCCCAAAATGATTAAAGATATTATGAAAAAGCATAACGCGGTGCCTTTACCCCAATTAATCGAAATGGCACAGGAACAAGATGTAAAACTTGTAGCTTGTACAATGACCATGGATTTGTTAGGTCTTAAGCAAGAAGAGCTTTTAAGTAATATTGAATATGCAGGAGTTGCTGCATACTTAGCAGATGCGGAGGAAGGTAATGTGAATCTGTTTATATAATACCTAACAGGGGTCTTCCCCTGTATAAAAAGGAGGTTTCCAATGGAATATGTAAATTATCTTGTTATTGCACTATTTTTATTCATTATGTTCAAGAGGTTCTTA
This sequence comes from Neobacillus muris, assembly GCF_943193175.1. Taxonomy (GTDB): domain Bacteria; phylum Bacillota; class Bacilli; order Bacillales; family Cytobacillaceae; genus Neobacillus; species Neobacillus muris. The sequence goes on along the minus strand of NZ_CALPDF010000005.1, from coordinate 164,087 downwards.
CCAACAAATGGTGTTCGCAATATTTCAACAACGGAATTGAAAGCAGAATTAAATGATAAGAATATACAATTTGTCGATGTACGTACACCTGGAGAGTTTAAAGGAAACCATATAAGAGGTTTTAAAAATATTCCTCTCCATCAACTTGCCCAAAAAGCAGAGAAAGAACTTTCAAAGGAAAAAGAAGTAATTGTGATTTGTCAAAGTGGGATGAGAAGCGGGCAGGCTAGTAGGATCCTAAAAAAATTGGGATTCACAAAAATTACAAATGTCAAAGGCGGCATGAATACTTGGAATTAAAAAATTTTTAGGAGGAGAAATAATATGAAACAAATTACAGCCAAAGAAGTTGAAACATTATTAAATCAAGGAAAAAAATTAGATATTATTGATGTTCGTGAAGTCGATGAAGTAGCAGCTGGGAAGATTCCTGGTGCTGTAAATATTCCATTAGGATTAGTTGAGTTTCGCATGCATGAGTTGGATAAAACGAAAGAGTATATCATGGTTTGCCGTTCAGGAGCAAGAAGTGGCCGCGCTACTCAATTTCTTGAAAGCTATGGATTTAACGTAATGAACATGAATGGCGGCATGCTTACTTGGGAAGGTAATGTCGAATAAATTTTTTTAATGAGAATAATACCCTGATAGGTATTGAAATAGGAGACTATATTAATGTTGAACATGAAGGCAAACATGATTTTAGATGCAAAGGGATTAGCGTGTCCGATGCCTATTGTAAAAACAAAAAAGGCAATGAATAATCTTGAGGCAGGGCAAGTATTAGAAGTTCAAGCAACAGATAAAGGATCTAAGGCTGACCTGAAGGCTTGGTCGGAAAGTACTGGTTACCAGTATTTGGGTACATTGGAGGAAGGTGACGTATTAAAGCATTTTCTACGCAAATCTTCTAATGATGAATCCATTGGAAAAAAGCACCCAAATGTAATCAGCAACGAAGAGTTAGAGAAAAATCTTGAGGCAAGCGAAAATATCGTAGTAATTGATGTTAGAGAAGCCGCAGAATATGCCTTTAATCATATCCCTAATGCAATTTCTATTCCCTTAGGAGAATTGGAAAACAGAGTCAATGAATTAAACAAGCAAGATAAAATATTTGTAGTCTGCAGGACAGGTAACCGCAGCGATTTTGCAGCACAAAAATTAACGGAAAATGGATTTACAAAAGTAATAAATGTTATTCCAGGAATGAGTCAATGGACTGGGAAAACAACAGGAATCAATAGATGAGAAGATATAGAATATAAATTCAATTCCTGTTTATACAACTTTACGTTGTCCTTATTGTGTTAAGGATTTTTTGTAAAATTAATACCATGGGGGGAAAAGGAAAATGACTGTAAAAGGAATGACTTCAAAAGAGGTAACCCAAAGAGTTTTTAATAAAGAAGAGTTATTTATTCTGGACGTTCGAAATGAAAGTGATTATAAAGATTGGAAAATCGATGGTGAAAACTTTAAGTATTTAAATGTTCCTTATTTTGAATTGCTTGATGGAGTAGAAGAAGTGATTGAAAAGATTCCTACTGATAAAGAAGTATTAGTGGTGTGTGCAAAGGAAGGCTCATCCGTAATGGTAGCAGAAATGCTTTCCGATGCCGGGTTAAACGTGTCATACCTTAAAGGTGGAATGAAGTCATGGAGTGAGCATTTAGAACCAGTTAAGCTGGGTGACCTGAATGATGGAGGAGAAATTTTTCAGTTTGTTCGAATTGGTAAAGGCTGTCTATCCTACATGATTGTTTCACACGGTGAAGCAGCACTGATTGATGCAACACGTATGACGGATACGTATCTTGAATTTGCTAATAGCATTGGCGCGAAAATTACCCGCGTTTTTGATACGCACCTTCATGCTGACCATATTTCCGGAGGACGGACAATTGCTGAGAAAACTGGCGCAACCTACTGGCTGCCGCCAAAGGATGCAACAGAAGTAACCTTTGATTACCAACCATTAGAAGACGGGAATGACATAACTATCGGAAATACGGTCATTACTATTCATGCATTATATTCTCCTGGCCACACGATTGGTTCGACTTCTTTTGTAGTGGATAATAAGTTCCTGCTTTCAGGTGATATCTTATTCATCGATTCAATTGGCAGACCTGACCTTGCAGGCAAGGCAGAGGACTGGGTAGGAGATTTAAGGGAGACTCTTTATAAGCGTTATAGAGAATTATCTGAAGAACTTATCGTTCTTCCAGCGCATTTTATGATCATTGATGAGTTAAACAATGATGGCAGTGTATCAGAAAATTTAGGTACACTCTTTGCGAAAAATCACGGGCTTAATATTGAAGATGAAAATGAATTTAGAAGATTGGTAACGGAAAACTTGCCGCCGCAACCAAATGACTATCAAAAGATTCGTCAAACCAATATGGGGAAAATCAGCCCAGACATGGATGAGCAGCGCGAAATGGAAATCGGGCCAAATCGTTGTGCGGTTCGTTAAGACTAAAATTGGAGGTATTATTAAAATGGAAGCATCAAAAATAGTAGACGCTAAAGGATTGGCATGTCCATTGCCGATTGTTAAAACAAAAAAAGCAATTGGAGAGCTTGAATCCGGTCAAGTTTTAGAAGTGCATACAACTGATAAAGGGGCAAAAAATGACCTAGCAGCCTGGGCGAAATCAGGCGGACACGAGCTTATGAAACATGTAGAAGAAAACGGCGTGCTAATATTTTGGATTAAGAAAGGGTAAAATAATGGGGAACCAATGTAGGTTCTCTTTTCTTAAGAGGAGTTGTGTTAAAGATCCCAACTAGGATGACAATTGTCTCGTCCTTAGCCATCACACTTATTTCATCGATTGGAACTGTTTCTGGAAAAATCTCAACAGGACAAGTGTCAATTTTGCCTGCTCTCATTATGGTGGTTGCGAGTTTAATCGCTTCACCTATAGGTGCTTATACTGGTAAAAGAGTGAATACTAAGGTATTACAAATTATCATGGGAATTTTAATTTTTGCTGTGGCAATGAAGACGTGGACGACAATTTTATAATTTGAATAAAATTCGGATGGTTCGATCTTTTTCAACCATCTATTTTATTGATGTGTGAAAAGCAAATTCATGAATTGCAATAAAAAACGCCTAAACCCTTAGTACATAAGGGATTAGGCGTTTTGTTAATATATCATTTTTAAGGTTAAGAAGGATTAACGCTTTTTTTGTAGAACTTATTGCACTAAAGGATCTGTAGGCTGATTTTACTATAACCTTAACTCTATTCATAAGAAAAATAAAATAGAATTTCATACGATTTGGTTAAAGGGGGGAAACACAATATGATTCCAGCAAAAATGGATCCCGTTTCGATCACTGCGATAAGAGAAAAAGGAGCGGGATCCATCCTCGATTGGTTCGAACAGCATAGCCAAGCGTTCTATACACTTGGCTGGACCTATCTTAGAACTCAACAGCAAATGGAAGAGCTTTTTTACTTGTCCATTATAAAGGTCCAAAAGGAACTTCCACGATTTAAAAATGAAACATCATTCGAAACATGGGTTACCTCCATATTCATACATATCTGCCGTGAGTTTTCTCATGATAAAAATTTACAAGTTTCAAAGGAAAGTGAACTGCGGCAGGATTTATTTATAGCGCTTGACCAACTGAAAGAGTCCGAGAAAGAAGCGGTTGTCCTTACCTATATAAATGGAATCCCTATGGATCAAACAGCACATCTTCTCCAAGTTTCAGTGCAAAAGGTAAAAGAGCTTTTGTTTTCTGGGATCCAGTCTCTTAGAAAAGAAATGGGGTACGGATCAGCCTTTTACGGCTGTAAGGAGTATCACGGGGATTACATCGATTACTTAGAAAGAACCTTGGAGCGGTCGAGGAAGATTGATTTAGAAAAGCATATTTATCAATGCCAAAACTGTCAGGAGGATTTGGCAGCATTCCAGGATGTCATGCTGGAGCTCACGGAAAGGATGGAAGATTTGCCTATGCCATCTGGCTTCATGGAAAACGTCAAAAATCGATTGGCAGAAACGGATAGGCGCAGAAAAGAGAAGAACCAGAAACGGAAAAGAAAAGCGCTTGTTATTGCCGGTATGTTCGCATTGTTAATGGGTATAGGTTATTTTACAGGAATGTTTTCCAGCCTCTACTATACATGGACAGAGGAGAATCTGGAATTGCGTGCCTTTTTGAAACAGGACCTGGGTGAAAGGCTGAACCTGGAAGCAAAAAGCGATGGGGTGAAAATCAAGATCAAGGGTGTGGTTGCTGACGAGGTTCAGACGCTTGTTTTTTATGAAATCGAAGATACAAATAAAGATAATCAATATGTAATAAATTATGATGATGGGGTATTTGTGGAGAATTCATATGAAATCATGAACCGTTCAGCAAATCCACGGTACAATCCGCTTGACCTTGAATCAGAGGTAAATAAGGAAGCCAAGAACGTTTATCAGGGAAAAATTAGTCTGCTCCCACTTTCCAAGGATAACGGGACAATCAAACTCAATATTTCAAGACTTATGAAATTGAATCCTAATTCTTATGATGAGAATGGGTTTAGGATGAATGATGAAATGGACTATGCAACAGGGGATTGGAATTTCGAGATCCCCGTAACGAGACAGCCTTCCATCGAATATGCATTGAATGAAGAAACCGAAATTGAAGGGATCCCGGTTCGATTTGATAAACTAACCATCGCTCCAACCGCGGCGATTTTGCAATATAGCATTAGAAATGAACAGTCAAAGAAGCAAATGTTTCTTAATTTTGACAGTTTAGAAGTGAACGATAAAAAAGTGAAAGCGGATATTTATGGCAGCTCTTTTGTGGAAACCAATCAAGACATGGATTGGAGTACTTTTCAAACACCATTTGAAGCTCTAGCAGGAGAAAAGCCAAAAGAGGTTAAAGTCCATTTTGGAGCCATTAATCTAAATATTGAGGACCATAAAAGCATTGAACTGGATGCGTCTAGAGAATATCCTCAAACCTTTGACTATGCAGGCAGCACAATCACCATCGAAAAGGTGGAAGTGGGACAGCCGACCAAAGTGGTCTTAAGCAATCATGACATTAAAAATCGAGCATATGAGTCGCTTCAATTTAATATTATAGGTGAGGATGAAACGGTCCCTACTTCAATGGATATGAGTCCAGAAGGAGTGCTGGTTGATAAAAACGGGAAAGAATACGATTTGAATCGAGGCAATTTTGCCTATGAAGAAATTGAGCAGCCTCGATACTTCACTACAGTTGATAACATAGAATTGCACAGTGACAACGTTGGAGAAGAAGTGAATCCAAAAAGATTGGAGATTTATGGATATAACACAACCAAATATTTGGCTGATGTTGTGAAGATTTCATTGGAATGAGAGAGGTATTTCACCAGACATGATCATCATGTTAGAAGTTATGGACAAAGGGACAGGTCTGTCCCTGGTCCGTTTTAGTCTAATGGAAAATCTATATATTTTTGAATTAAAAGATAGATTGCCAGAATTAAACCTAGTAGACTGGCCTTTATTTTGGCGGGATGGCTTCTTTTATATGCATGCAGATAAGCGGTGACTAAGACAAAACCTAAAGGGAACCATATCTGAAATAAACCGCCTGTTTCTGTGTAACGGGAATAAAGCGGCGCTATGTAGGAACTGATCAAGAAATAAAAAAATAGCGTAAACCGCCGATTTTCTAATTCTTTGCCCCATTTCATTAACAAGAAGAGAATGATGGCAGCTATGATGAAAGGGAGAAAATTTATAGTGACATTTTCAAATTCAATTTTCACTAGTAAACATCCCTTTCTTTATGGAGATCATTTTCTTATGGAGCTCAAATATATTTTAAGTTTAACACCAGAAGTGGAAAAATACAGTGAATAAACGATGAAATGATATGAAGGATAAGGACAAGCCATCTGCAGTCTGTTAGAGGCTTGTCCTTATTCCTTCCCAGTCTCTATTTCTCGTTTCATTTCCACCAATTTTTCCTTGTCGGCTGACTTGGCATTGGGATAACTGGCCAAAGCTACATCAATCAAGTTTAATTTATCTTGGTCAAAGAGGACATAATCACTGTTAATCATGGTTAGATAGCCCTGAAGAGGATTTCCTTCGCTAATGCTTTTTTTTAAGTCCATTAAATGAGCTAAATATCCTTCTTGCCAGCCATTCCCTTCAGGCTCCATTTTTGCTAGTTCACTAGCCTTTTCCACAGACTCAACCGCAGTATCTATTTCACCATTGAAAAGCAAGGTATCTGCATAATAGGTATAGGAGGCAGCATTTTCTGGATCCAAATACAGAACCGTCTCACGGTACTCTTTTGCCTTTTTATAATCGCCCATTTCCATATAGATGTTGCCGATTCGGTGATTGGCAAGAACATGATTTGGAACCATTGATAGGACTTGATCCAGAACTGCCAGCTCTCCTTGCCAATCCTTTTCGATGTCCAGGGTGTCTGCTTTATCCATTAATTCTCGAACATTATTCATTTCCTTGATAAAGGTCTCTCCATAATCGCTAATGCTCTGAGCGGTTACGGCTTTAAAAGCCTCATCAAAAGAAGTCGGTTCCGGCACATCCATAAGTTTTTGAAGGACATTTGGCCCCTCATGTTCGATTAAATAACTAATGAGCAAACGGCTCTCGGAATAGGGATCATACGGTTCTTTTAGATGGCTCCGCCATTGTCCAAGAGTCGTTAAATCATCAAAACTTACAAACTCAAAGTTCTCATCCAAATCTCTGACTCCGAGAGTAAAGTCCTCTATGTAACTGGCTGCCCCTTCATTAAACCAGACGGGCAAATTTCCAAATGAAGGCTGGCCCAAACCTGAGTACATGAGATGATGGGCATATTCATGCATCATCGTCTCTTTAAATTCGTTCAGTGGGATCATATCAGAAGGTATCGGTATATGAATTGTCTGGTCGCTAGCATGATATTCACCCCCGAATTTGGCCCCATCCAATCTTTTATCATTATTCATGGAAAGCTCGTTAAGATTATCAAAGAAAACAACTTTAACCGGGAGAGTGTGATCGACTTTCCCAAATAAGCTTTGGTACTTGGTTTTTGCCGTGTCGATTGCTTTCATTGCTGCATCGATCAACTGTTGATCATCCATGTCTTTTGTATAGTAAAACGTAATATTGCCAACCTTTTGATGGTCCATTTGTTCTAATTGCTGATTGCTTTTATTACTTGTGATACTATCAGTTATTTCTTTGTAATAATCCATTTTTTGTTCAGTGGTCAGGACTTGATTATCTTCATATAAATAGTCATCTAATTGATAGATTGCTAAGTTTAAAAAGGCTATTACCAGAGTAGATAGTGTGAGGAAGATGGCTGAAAGGATCGCTATGACCAGCTTGCTCTTGTTTTTTGACGAATAGGTTTTCGATCTAAAGCTAAATACAATAACAAGAAGTATGGAAAAAACAAGAAGAAGCCATGCATTAATCCCAGCTTGTCCATCTAAGTACAAGGTTAGAACAAAAAATAAACAAGATACAATAAGGATCACCGCGATACCGACTAAAATCCGGAAAATATTTTTCATCTTTCACTCTCCCTATACTTAGTATATCTTCCAAGAAAAAACATGTCTAACATTGGAAAATAAATGACATCCCATAGTGGAATCGTTTAAAATAAATTTGTTACCTATAATTTGGAAGTTCATCAATAAGGTTCAGGACGTCGCAGGTATTTTAAGGGGGAAAAATGATAAAGATATATGAAATAAAAGATAGAATGGATTTGTTTGATCAAGCCGTAGACTTCTTTTGGAAACAATGGGGAAGCACAGAAAATGTGAGGTTTTATCATGATTGCATGAAACATTCTTGCAACGCCAAAAGTGAATTGCCTCGTTTTTATTTGGCTCTCCAAAATGATCAGCTAATCGGTTCCTATGCCTTGCTAACAAACGATTTAATAAGCCGCCAGGATCTAACTCCATGGTTGGCTTGTTTATATGTTATTCCAGAATTAAGAGGAAAAGGATTTGGCTCTCTTTTGCTTCAACATGCTGCCAAAGAGGCCAATAAGAAAGGATTTGAAAATTTTTACCTTTGTACAGATTTAGAGGGGTATTATGAAAAATACGGATGGAGTTATATGGCGGAAGCCTATATTTTTAATGGCCAGCCAACAAAGGTATATGTGAAAACGACTGCCAGCTAACATTCCTGATTGCCCAGAGGCATTGGCACTGGCAAAATAAACAATTAGTAAAGAGGCCATTCCGTGGAATGGCCTCTTGGTCTGAGATATACCTTAACTAATTTTTTTCAAAGCGATGTCTTTCTCTTCTTCTTTTGAACCTAATCGATAAAACCAAAAACCTAGTACTGCGAAAACGACCGGTCCAATCACGAGTGGGGCATATTGGGCAACAGTCGTATCAGGAGATGGAATTAACGTTAATACGATTGTTCCAATAACTGATAATAATCCAATGCCAGCAACGAAATAAGCTGTTATATCTCTTTTCACATTAAATGGCCTAACGCTTGTTTGTCTGTTTTCCGAAGCTTGATATAAGCACATATTAAAAAGACATAAGGTATAAAGAACGCAAGAGTGGCCACTAATATTAACAATAGTGGTCAGCCATGTGTTTTCAATTATTTCCTGATGGGTGGCAGCATAAGCGATATTGACCATGATCCCGATCCCGATCATTAAAGAGGGATAGTAAGTGAAATTGGCAACCCAATAAAACCAACCGCATAGAAAGCTTGCCTTTTTGCCAAACGCGCGGTTTACCCATGCGATGATCCCGCCTTGCTCAGGATAGGTGGTCGATAGTTCCGCTACGATTAAACTAATGGGAATAAAGTAAAGAAGTGCCGCGATGACCCAAAACAAAATGGCAGAGGGTCCAACCGTAGCGGCGAACGGAATGTTTTTTAAGCCCATAATGTTATTGATGCTAATGAGTGATAAGCCCAAAACACCGAGCTTCTTTTTTTCTATGGTTTTCCTGATGTTTGCTTTCTCCCAAATAAGATTCATTCAAATAGTAATATAATAATAATCATGTGTGTATAATTATTCAATTTGTTTTATTAAAATAATGCTTTTAAATGTATTTTGACTTTTTTATGAATTTGGCTCTGTTAGTTCATTGTTGATTCTCGTGTAGGTATGAGAATTAATAAGCGGAGAATTTCCGTCTATTGTAGTTAGAGGGGCCTTAAGAAGCCGATATAAGGGGAGAAATTCCGCTTAACGGCTCTAAATAAGCCAAAATTCATTGATTTTGATACAATAAACGGAAAAAATCCCCTTATTTTTAAGGAAATACGGGTATTTCCCAATTTAAGCGGAATTCCTCCCTTTATTTTTCAAGCACAGAAAATCAACGTTCAGTTATAACATAGAGGATATTTTTCAGGCTAGCCCTAAATTTAAACAAGCGCTTTTTGCACTGTTACCTTCCATATCAGGCACCCAAAAACGGAACCAAGTTTGATACAATCTTAAAAGCAGCACAAACAAGGAGAAGCAAATGACGACAACCAAAACCTATATTATGGAGTGGCAGCAAGCGCTGCAGCTAGAGATCAACTATTTAAAAAAGTTTGGCGGAAGCCGATATTCAGTGACCAATGGAAGGCTGCTATCGAACGACGGCCCGTATAGCTATTACTTTGATACCGCCATTTCGTTAAGAATTCCGGTGGGTTCCTCAATCAAATTGGAATGGGGAACGATGATAACGAGCGGCAAGGTGCTTTCCTCTGAAGGCAGGGGAATCATTTTGGCATTAGAGCAAAGCTTCGGAGACCTCATCCCGGATGCGTATTTGATGCATGACCCATGGGAATTGCTCGAACAATTAATCGAACGCTTGGATGAAATCAAAAAGAGCAAACAAAAGCGGCTGAGAGTGAAACGATTGATGAATCCTCCCATGAAAGCCAATCATCCAGTTGAAAAGATTACGAGTAATGTCCACGAACTGGTGCTGCGGTCCAAATACAATCCGGTCACGTTCGTCTGGGGACCGCCGGGTACCGGAAAAACATACACCTTAGCCAGAACGGCAGCCAACAAATATTTTCAGCAAAAAAAAGTATTGATCCTGTCCCATAGCAACCAAGCTGTCGATGTAGTGATGAGGGAACTGACTGATTTTATTAAAAAGAAAAAACGATTCCGTGAAGGGGATGTACTCCGCTACGGCGGGAACCCCGGTGAGACGCTGGCAGCCCATCAGGAAATTACCACTAATCTGCTGATAGAACAGCAGGACCCTCATCTTGCCCATGATAGAGAGAGGCTGGTGGAAGAAAGGAGGGCCTTAAAGCAGGACCTGGCCGATTCTTTTAGCAAACGCGATTCGGATCATTTGCTGGAGCTTGAAACACAGATTGCAAAATTGCTGGAAAAAGTTCGAAAAAAAGAGGTTCAATTAGTTAAAGATGCGTTCATTGTTGGGACGACGCTGGCAAAGGCAGCTAGTGACAGTGCTGTATATGAAGTGGAGTATGATGTCGTTATCCTCGATGAAGCGAGCATGGCCTATGTTCCGCAGGCCGCTTTTGCCGCGGCTTTGGGCAAGCGGGTCATTATTTGTGGGGATTTTAAGCAGCTGCCTCCGATTGCTGCAAGCCGGGACCCCCTTGCAGCCAAATGGCTGAAAGAGGATGTGTTCCATCATGCTGGGGTGGTTGAGTCGCTAAATGAAGGGAAGCTTCATCCTCAGTTTTTTCTATTAAAAGAGCAGCGGAGGATGCACCCTGAAATTTCTGCTTTTACGAATCGGTACATCTATCACTCGCTGGTAGGAGATCACGAAAGTGTCTTTAAAAGCAGAAATAAGATCGTAAGCCTTGCTCCTTTTCAAGACCAGGCGGCTGTGCTGGTGGATACCAGTTTTACGGGTTTGCATTGTATGAGTGATAAGGCGACCAATTCCCGGTTCAACCTATGGCAGCTGCTGCTGTCTTTTCAATTGATTCATGAAGCCTATTTGGGGGGAGCAAAATCGATTGGGTATGTGACACCGTACCGGGCACAGGCGAATCTTATGGAACTGCTTCTTGAAGAAATCTATGAGAAGGAGCGCAGCCAAGCAGATATTATTGCCGCCACCGTCCACCGGTTTCAGGGGAGTGAACGGGATGTGATGATCTTTGATACGGTCGATAGTGCCCCGCAAGATCGGGCTGGTATGCTAATGACCGGCAAGGATAGTGAACGCTTGATCAATGTGGCAATTACGAGAACGAAAGGAAAATTTCTTCATGTCAGCAACCGGCATTTTATTGAAAAGCACATTTATCGCGGAAAAACACTAAGGCAGCTCGTTGATCATCAGGTTTGGCACAACCAAACGGTCACGACAAAAGAAATAGGCTCATGGATTCGAAACCAGCTGCCAAAATTGAGATGGATGCATGCGCGTAAATTAGCAGCTGTGTTTCGGGACCTGAATTCGGCCAAGTCATCGATTCTTATTTCTTTGCCGAAGGGTGCCAAGTTAACTGAAGAGTGGAATCAGCAGTTACGAAACAGAGGCAAAGGAATTACGTTGACGGTTATTTCCGAACAAAGATGGAGCAGCTCAGATGTATGGCGGGAAAAGAGTTTTCCGTTTCCGTTTGTGATGGTTGACAAGAAGGTGTTATGGCTGGGATTTCCATTGGAAGGAGCCAGAGAAGTCCAACCGCCCTATGTAGCGGCTAGACTGAGTTCAAGCAAGGTTTGTGAGTATTTGTTAAGGCAGTTTTAATAGAATTTTCTCTATCATGCCCAAAACAACCTCCGTGTTATTTACGAAACAATACCATGGAGGTTGTTTGACATCACGATCTTAATTGAGAGGGAGTTCTTTTACATAATACCAAAGCTATTTTTTCCATTTTTCTTTATGTCGTACATCGCTTTATCCGCTCTATTCATCACGGATAACAAAGAGTCAGTTTCTTTATAAGCACTGATTCCAATACTTGCCGAAATTGATATTTTGTGAGAATCAATCAAATATTGTTTAGCTAAAGATTCCACAATAGCAGCTGCCATTTTTTTCACACCAATTTGATCGCTGTCAGATAACAACATAATAAATTCATCCCCAGCAAAGCGGCATAAAAAATCACCCTCCGGCAATTGTTCTTTTAACCTGCAAGAAACCTGTCTGAGTAATTTGTCTCCTACGTAATGGCCAAAAGTATCATTTACAGATTTAAATCCATCTAAATCAATAAATAATAGATAAAAGTGACATTGATTTTGGTTGATAGTTGCCTTCATTTCATTTTGAATTTTTTCAAACAAAAAATGCCGATTAGGTAATTTCGTTAACTCATCATGATAGGCTAAAAATTTCAACTTTTCGTTTGCGTCCTTTAACTGTAAATTCTTTCGGTTTATTTCTTGATTTAATGATTCATTACTATAAATTGTAGTAAACAAGCGAATCATTAATAAGACGATGGAAATAAAAACGCCAATAAATAAAGGATTTTTTATATCATAAAAATGAATGTATAACACAAAAAGAAAAATGATCATGATAGAGTATGGAATAAATAATCGAAAATATTTTTTGGGATACGTTCTCTGATTTACTTTAAAATTGTCTAAACCTGAAAATCCTATAAGTAAATTCGATAAAACCCATAACGGATCAAGAAGATGGTCAAAAAGATAAGTAGTATGAGCACTTTGATAAAAGTTAATACTATTGGCCATTATATTGATAAGAAAACCTAAAATAATTAAAAGTATCGATTTAGATAATGAAGTATAAAGAAAAATAATTAAACATGCAAATAATATTGTTAAATCTGCTATTGGATAACCTAAAGAAGTAATGGACATTAACAAGGAATGAGCATCAAAAGTTGGCATTAAAAAGGGACGAACGATAAATACCCAGGATAAAGTTGCAGTTATGACTGTAAATATCAAGATGTCAAATAGGTAAGTAGCTGCCAATACAACTTTATGAGTTTTAAAATAGTAAATTAAGGCCCAAATAAAAAATATATATACTAATAACATGAAAAAATCATATAATCCCAAAGTTGGAGGGGACATATGCATATATTCATAGTAAGTCCAGTAAATACTGCCTATAGAATAAGATAAACAACCTAAAAGCAATAATAGTGTAAATTTTTTTATTTGATTATTTTGGTTAGTGTATGTTTTTAGAAGAACGGTTACAGTGATGAGGCTAGTTATAGTAAGCAAAATATTGCTAACAGTTGAAAGCAAAATTGGATTGCCCTCTAAAAAAAATAACAAACTATAGTCAGCTAAAATGTATAGAAATAAGAAAAAAACAGGTTTGACTGCCAATGATCTAACTCCTTTTGATAAAACGCATAATTATTAAAGCATGGAAGCAATTCTTTTTAACATCGGATAAAAAAAGGCGAACCTCAAATACTAGGTTCACCTATTTGATCCGGTTCCTTTGCCGGTCCGGCACCTTTACGAGTGGGTTCAGGTCCGTGACTTTGCGTCCTCACCTTTTTAAGAATTGTATAGAGTGCTTACTTTTTATTTAGTTTGCTAAGGATATTATACTAAATAATCAAAAAGTCTCAATTGTCTAAATGAAAAAGTGAGATTTTACGTATTTTTGTATATTATGGAAAGTACCTCGCCTCTATACTAGTGTTAACTCAATATCAATATAATAGAGGCAAGCGCCTGCCACCACCCGGAATTGGTTGAATACTTATCGACATAACTGGGTGGCGGCAGGTGTTTTTGAATTATAAGAGTATTTAGATAATTTGTTGACAACCTATAAATAGGGGTCTATAATTTCCTTATTAAGGGAACTTTACAAAGTTTTTACAAATCCTTAATATAGCCTTTTTCAATTGCTTTATATTCAAGCCTTATTAGTAAATAAAGTTTATTTACTAATCGAATGTTTATTTCTTCTAACTGGCCATGGAAGTGTCTACAAGGGGGTAATGTAATGAGCATGATGGAGAGTATTTTAAAAAAGGAAGGCCGCAAGTTTCCAGGTGCAACATATTCTGAGGTGGTATTAGCTCCAGCTTATGAGCATGCCAAACAATCTTTGCTAGAGCCGATGATTTCGATCCATAAAGCCCACTTGATTATGCTTGTGGAACAAGGATTACTCGAAGTGAATGAAGCTGCTCAAATTATGAAAGGGATTCGCGCTCTGGATAAGGAAGCACTGATTCAATCCTCCTATGATGGGAATTATGAGGATCTCTTTTTTCTTGTTGAAAGTCAAATTATGGATGTTGCTGGAGAAATTGGCGGAAGTTTGCACCTTGCCCGAAGCCGAAATGATATGGGGGTTGCAATGTATAGGATGGTTCTTCGGGACAAGCTTCAAATTTCCCTCAAAGCGCTGCTTTCCTTTCAAGAAACCCTGCTAACGGTGATTGATTCCTATAAGGAAACGATTGTCCTAGGCCATACTCATACGCAGCAGGCCCAGCCTATGACCTTTTCCCACTATCTGCTAGGAATGTACGATGTGGTTGACCGTGACTTAAAAAGATTAAAATCAGCTTATGAAACATGCAATGCCAGTCCACTAGGCGCGGCAGCATTAACTACGACCGGATTTCCGATTGACCGAAATAGAGTGGCAGAGCTTTTAGGTTTTCCGAAAATCATCAAAAGCGCCTATGATTCTATTGGCGGTGCTGATTATTTAGGTGAAATTGCTACAGCATGCCAATTATCGTTCATCAATCTAGGACGGTTTTCACAAGACCTCCTCTTATGGTCCTCTCAAGAATTTTCTGCTATCCGTGTAGCTGACCCTTATGTTCAAACCAGTTCCATTATGCCGCAAAAAAGAAATCCTGTTTCCTTGGAGCATATCCGCGCATTGAGTTCAAGCGGGATCGGCAATGCCCAAACGGTCCTTCAAATGCTGCATAACACGCCATACGGAGATATCAATGATACCGAGGATGACCTGCAGCCATATTTATGGAAGAGCCTGCAGCTTATTGATCAAGTTTTTCGGTTAACAAAAGCAGTAGTTGGCACAATGGAAGTAAATGAAGCCCTTTTAAAAAGAAGAGCCCAGGAAAGTTTTGCGACTATCACAGAATTAGCCGACACCTTATTTAGGGAAGCGCATATCCCGTTTCGAACTGCTCATTCGATTGCCAGCCAAGTTGTGAAAATCGCCTGTTCAAGGTGCATGAATGCGACCCATGTTACTTCGGAGCTGGTCGATGAGGCGGCAGAAGCAGTGGTTGGCTATCCGCTGAATTTACCAGAGGCAGTTGTCCGTGCTGCAATGGATCCAGAAAACTTTGTTAAGATTCGGTCATTGCCAGGCGGACCAGCTCCCGAGGAAATGAAGCGGGGGATTACGGATAGAAGGGCGTGTTTAAATGAACAAATTTCTCTATTCAACGCTGAAGTGAATCGAATGGCGGAATGCAGGAAAAAGCTGGATCAACTCACAAACCAATGGGGCCAAACGGATGAATCCGATTCCAATTCTGGCCATTGATGGGGGCGGCACTTGCTGCAGGGGTGCGCTGTGTGATGATGACGGCCGAATTCTTGCCTATGCAGAAGAGGGTCCTGTCAACTATCAGAATATCGGCATCGCCCAAACGAACCAAAACCTGACCAAGCTATTGCAGGCCCTTCTGAATCAAATCGGAGCGGCCGCTTTGGAGGTTGAACGAGCCATTGTGGGGATGGCAGGGATTGATACAGGTCAGGATTACCAAGCAGTTAAAAAAATATTATTAGATAGTTTTGATCAATCAGGGATTCGAGTTGACCAGCTTTATTTAGAGAATGACGCCAATATGACCTTGCGGGGACTGGCTGATGATGAGCCTGGTGTTCTTGTCATTGCAGGGACTGGATCGATTTGCTGTGGCATGAATGGGGAAGGCAGATCCATTAGGGTTGGCGGCTGGGGCCATTTAATCGGGGATGAAGGCAGCGGATACCGGATTTCACTGGCGGCGATTCAGCACATCTTTCGTACCATTGACGGACAGGAGGAGCCTTCTGGAATCATGGATGCGGTTCTTTCTCATCTGAAATTGCGGACAATCCAAGATTTAATGAATTGGGTTTATAAAGCAAATTCTTCGATTAATGAAATGGCCTCTTTGGCACCTGTGATTTTCGATCTTGCAGATCAAGGGGACACTAAAGCAATGGAGATCCTATCCAATGCATCCGCGGATTTGGCCCATGCCTGCCGGACTGCGATTAAAAAGTTAGGATTGTCTGAAAAACCCTTCATGCTTATTTTAGGCGGAGGCATTTTGCAGTATCACCCATTTGTGGCCGGCCGTCTCATCCAAAGGCTGGCAAAAGATTACACGTTTAGATACTTCATCCTTGATAAACAGCCGCTTTATTGTGCCTTGCTTTACGGCCTGCGTAAAGGAAAAGGAGTTTCAAAAACCATTGAATGGAACTGTTCACAATCCCTTCAGGATTGGCAATTAAGGTGGAAAAAGAATAAGTAAAGGCAGCGACATACGATTCCGCACAGATGAACTGAATTAGGAGCTGGCATGTGGATAGAGGCGTATACACATTACCAAACCAATGCACAGTCAAAAAAGGAGGTGATTAGGATGAAATCAATTGACCGAGGGGAAGTCCAACAATACTTAGATCAATTTTTAAACCAGGATCTTTATTATCATCTAGAAACCTCAAATGGTTCTTACGCCTCGCTCGAGAGTGAGCAGCAAATGTCTGTATGTGCCTTTATCCGGAATGGGCGCATCCGTTACAGCCGTGGAACAATTGCTGGCGCTGGACCCTATCGTGTCGGTCTAAAGCTTGAAGAGGGATGGGTGTATGCAGAGGGACTGACGGATTATGAAATGACAGAAAAGGGCCAGCTTTTACTTGGCGGTTATGATCATGAGGGGCGGATTGGCATTGCCCTGGAGCTTAGCCGGCATCCATTTTCGGTTTAATGGCAAAGGAAAAGGAGGTTATGAGTGTGTATAAAAAAATTCTTGCGATTTACCCGCACCCTGATGATGAATCATTTGGAAAAGCGGGGGCACTGGCGCTTCACGCAAAGGAGGGTGCTGAGATCACATTGGTTTGCGCGACATCGGGCCAGATGGGCCGAAGAATGGGGAAACCTTTTTTTGCAAATCGGGAAACTCTCTGGAAAATTCGTGAACAGGAATTAAAAGATGCCTGTAATGTGATTGGGATTAAGGATTTGAGACTTTGGCGGATGCTTGACAAGACGCTTCAATTTGAAGATCCTGAAGAATTGGCGGATCGAGTGGAAACCGTCCTAAATGAAGTGAAACCGGAGCTGGTTTATTCGTATTACCCAAACTATGCGGTCCACCCTGATCACGATGCTTTAGCAGAAGCTGTTATTCTAGCAATCTCACGTTTTCCAAAAGAGGAAAGGCCAGTCGTATATGCCTCCGCTTTCTCGAAAAACTGTGAAAAGATCATCGGAACTCCGGATCATGTAATGGATGTATCGGAGGTTTTGGATGTGAAGCTGGATGCGCTGCGTGCCCACCGGTCGCAATCTGAATTCATTATCAAAAAACTCGAGCAAAGCCTGGCGGCTGAAACGGAAAAGCAAGATGTACTGTTAGAGCCATATCGAAAGGAACGATATTGGACCATTAAGGTATAAGCGGGCTGCTTGTTGTATCGGAATTCAAAAAAATTATATAATAGGGGGTTTCTACCATTGAAAAAGCGGCTTTTTAAAATGCTTGTCGTCATGATGGCATTCAGTCTTATCGCACTTGCTGGCTGCAGCAACAACGACGAAGCTTCTTCATCTGAATCTGGTGATAAAGTAACGATTACCTACTGGCAATATACCTTCCCGGCAAAAGTAACAGAAATAAAAAGTTTAATTAAAAAGTTCGAAGCTGAAAATCCCAACATTAAAGTCGTTGCCCAAGATTTCCCTTATGATCAATATACCCAAAAAGTGACAGCTGCCATGCACGCAGGCAAAGGGCCGGATGTCTTAAATCTCTACTATGGATGGCTGCCGCAATATGTAAAAGAAGGTTATCTTCAACCGATTCCCCAAGATTTCATGAGCACTTCTGAAATTGAAGATTACTTTATTCCAATGATTACAGCCTCTAAGATTGACGGCAAATATTATTCCCTTCCGACGGCCGTTCGTTCACTCGCCTTATTCTATAACAAAGACATGTTTAAAGAGGCTGGACTTGATCCAGATAGCCCTCCAAAAACGTGGGATGAGCTCATTCAATATGCCAAGAAAATGACCAAGCGTGATTCCGGCGGAAATTTGGAACAAGAAGGCTTCGCTTGGGATGTAAATGGACAAGGATACCATGCATTTGAAGAAGTCATGCTTCGTCAATGGGGCGTAACGCCATTTAGTGATGATGGAAAGAAAGTACTTTGGAATTCATCACCAGAAGGGCTTGAGGCCTTTACGTATTGGATTAACATGTACAAGAAAGAGAAGCTTGGCGAACCATTATTTTTACAAGGCTACAATACCGCCTTCAAAGCAGGAAAAGCGGGCATCATTATCGATGGATCATTTGATATTACAGCGATCAAAGATGCGGCCAAGTTTGACTGGGGTGTTGCAACCCTTCCAGTAAAAGAGGAAGGCGGCATGGAGTCTAACTTTGGTTCTTATTGGACGAATGGAATCGCTAAGGGTGTAAAAGGAAAGCAGCTTGAAGCATCGGAGAAATTTATTAAATTCCTGATCTCCGAAGAAACACAGAAAGAATGGTTAACAGAAGTTGGAGAACTGCCTGCAGCGGCTTCCTTTGCCAATGACGAATCGATTAACAATGATCCAATCTATGGTCCGTTTGTTCAAGGTTTGAAATCTGCGCATGCCACCTTCTTCGTTGATGAAACAAAGGAACGCGATTCGATCACGGCCCAAATTGATAAAATCATCTTAAATAACGAGCCAATTGACAAAACCTTTGAAAGTCTAGTAAAAGAGCAGCAAGAAATTAGAGATGAATATTTTAAAAATAATTAACTTTACAAGAATAGCGGACGGTTGGTGTGTTGGAACATCTGTGTGAGATTTTCACAGGGGCTTTCCGTCCTCTGGTCTTTTCATCAGGTGAAAGGAGGGTCCAGCCTTGGCCCAAACGAGTATGGTCGATAGAGGGACAAAAAAATCAATGATAGAAAAAAGAGACAAGCCGCCGATGAAATTGAAAACAAAGCGGACAATGGTTGCCTATTCATTTCTTGCTATCCCTCTTCTATTCTTCTTATGCATTCGAATCTATCCAACCCTATATTCTTTTTCCATGTCATTTTCCTCACAATATGGCGAAGGATTTACCATGGAAAATTACCAGCAATTATTTAAGGATGAAGTTTTTTGGAAATCGGTTTGGAATACGTGTAAATACGTCATCATAACAGTCCCTATTCAAATGGCACTTGGTTTGCTGATTGCCCTAGCATTGGAACGGATCCAGCATTTCCGCTGGTTTTACCGGATGATTTATTTCTTGCCCTACATTACCTCGGTCATCGCAGTCAGTTGGGTATGGAGGTTAATGTTTGAACCAAGTGTGGGTTTCTTTAATGAACTGATTGGCTGGTTCGGGCTTCCCTCGCAAAAGTGGCTTTCAGACCCTAAGCTTGCCTTATTCTGTATTTGTGCAGTTATGATTTGGCAGGCAATGGGATTTAGTATGCTCATCTTTATGGCAGGTCTTCAAGGTATCCCCAAACAATTATATGAGGCTGCCCAAATTGACGGTGCCGGAAGGTGGAAAATGTTTTGGAAAATTACCTTGCCGCTGTTAAATCCAACCATTGTCTTCTTGGCAGTAACGGGAGTCATTTCTGCGCTGCAAACCTTTGCCCAAATCCAAAGTTTGACGGCGAGCAGCGGGGCTAGTGCTGGAGGTCCCTTAAATAGCACAGTCAGCATTGTGGTTTATATGTACCAAAATGCCTTTTCGGAATTTAATATGGAATATGCCTCTGCGGTAGCGGTTGTCCTATTTATCTTCATATTGCTTGTTACCCTTTTGCAGATGAAAGTCTTAAACAAAAGCTATGAGTACTAGGGGGTGGAAGTGTTGAAAAAGAAGAAAGTGAATGGCTTTGACTATTTGATTCATCTGGTTTTGCTGGCCGGGGTGATTATAGTAGCGTTTCCTTTTATCTGGATGATTCTGTCGTCCCTTAAGAGCCTGCCAGATTTCTATAGTTTTTCGTTCTGGCCCAGCAAGCTGGACTTTTCTGGCTATAAATATATCTTTGAGGAAACCGATTTTCTGCAGTGGTATATTAATAGCATTATCATTGGAGCGATTGTGACGCTAAGCTGTTTGGTGTTTAATTCGCTGATTGGCTATACGTTAGCGAAATATAAATTTGTTGGCGGCAAGACCATCTTTATCTTAATTTTAAGTACCCTGATGATCCCAACAGAAATGCTGGTTATCCCTTGGTATGTGATGGGGACGAAGGTAAATCTTATCGACAGTTACTTAGGGATCATGTTTCCGGGGTTAATTGAAGCGTTTGGTATTTTTCTGATGAGGCAATTCATGCTGGGGATACCGGATGATCTTTTAGATGCAGCAAGAATTGACGGGATGGGGGAGTTGAAAATATTTTGGAGAATTGCGCTCCCTCAGGTGAAACCGGCCTTATCAGCGCTGGGGATTATCACGTTTTTAGGCAATTGGAATGCTTATTTGTGGCCGGTTATTGTGATTTCCTCAGACAAAATGCGGACCATCCCCGTAGGGATTTCTCTTTATGCTACGGGTGATAGCGGAGGGATTCAATGGAACACCATCATGGGGATGAGCACGCTTGCGATTATCCCGATGATTATCGTGTTTCTGATATTTCAGCGGCGAATTGTGGAAGGAATTGCTTTGACGGGAGTGAAAGGATAAGCACAGGGAGTGATTTTGATGGTCAATAGTTCAATTCCAGCAACTCCAAATCTATTAAGATTGTTAAATCGGCAAACCATTCTCCGCTTGCTGGAACAATCTGTTCCTGCAAGCCGGACCGAACTGCGTGATAAATCAGGACTCAGCATGCCCACTGTCTCCAGCGTTGTGAAAGAACTGCTGGAGGAAGGCTGGCTGCTGGAAGCAGGAGGCGGAATTTCTCAAGGCGGGAAACCGCCTCAGCTTTTTAAGCTGAATCCGGATGCAAGATATATCGGCGCCATTCAAATGAATCATGATAAAATTCGCATGAGGGTGTCCAATTTGATTGGGGAGGTTTTATTAACGGAAGATTTCCCGACCCTCCATATTCCCGCCAAGGATCTCTGTGCTTTGGTTTCTGCTAAGATGAAAGCGCTTGTTGTCTCTTCGGGCGGGATCGAAGAAAAGCTGTTGGGAATCGGAATTGCTGTGCCAGGTGTCGTGGATGAGGCAGGGTGTGTATCGGATGCGCCGGAGTTTGGATGGGAGAATGAGCCTCTCGAGGATCACTTCCAATTATTTTTCAACGACTACCAAGTTGTCGTCGAAAATGATGTCCGCCTAGCGGTGATGGGAGAGGCATGGCGGCGCCAATTATTATCGGAAACGATGGTTTATGTTCATCTAAGTCATGGAATAGGTGCAGCTCTGTTGATTGAAGGCAAGCTTTACCGGGGTGCTCATTTCGCTGCGGGGGAGATTGGCCACTTTATCGTGGACCCGCAAACAATATCGAAAAGTACTAAGCAGCAGACCGAGCAGGGGTTTTTCGAGTCACATTTTGGAATGCGGCAATTGCTGGAAGAAAGTGAGAATCGATGGGAAATTGAGGACCGCCTGATTGGCTATCTTGCTTACGGCTTTGTCAATATCATTGCGTTGATTGATCCGGAGATGATTGCGATCGGCGGGGATATGCCACTGTTGATTGAAGGCTTTTTGGACAGATTGCGTGAGGCCGTGAAGCCTCTGGTACGAAACATGCCTGAAATCTATGTGACTCCTTTAGGAAACGATGCGCCACTATACGGGGCGGGCAGATGTATCCTTGAGAGCAGCTATAACCCCAACTTTGTTAAGGACTTTTAATAGATACCGCTGTTATTTTTCAGTGGTGCTTCTTCAGTCACAAAATATTCATATCTATTCAGCCCGTTTTCATCTTTATGAAAACGGGTTTTTTAAATCCTCTTTCCTTGATACCACAGGATTTGTCGTCTATACCACTCATTGAAAACGCTATATTTAGTGCAAATGCACAAATATTTTTGGCGGATTATCAATTGTTTGGCGGCTGATTTGCCTCTATACTGAAAGCGCAATCAATGAAAGGGCTTTACTGAAAAGAGAAATTACAAGGTCACCTTTTTAACAAAACAAAAATATACAAGGATCTTATCAAGATTTAACATTGTGCAATCTAATAAAGTTAAGAATAAAAGACGAAAGACTATTCATGAACCGAGCTAAGAGCCTCTTTCATTGAAACAATATTCCCACCACAATTAGGAGGATTTATATGACACAAGCATTAGATATTAGCTGGATTGGTGCGTTAAGCGGTTTGGCACTTGCCATTATTCTAATTTTGTTTAGACTGGCTCCAACGTATTCTTTAATTTTAGGTGCTATAGTGGGTGCTTTTATTGGCGGAGCTAATTTTGCGGATGCTGTATCCATTTTAATTTCAGGAACACAAAGTGTACAGGGGACAGTCATCCGGATTATTGCTGCCGGTGTTTTCGCTGGCGTTATGATGGAATCAGGTGCAGCAGAAACGATTGCTAGAGTGATAGTTGACAAGCTCGGGGGAACGAAAGCCATGCTGTCATTGGCTTTGGCAACAATGATTATTACGGCTGTAGGTGTATTTATCCCGGTTGCTGTATTAATAGTGGCTCCGATCGCCTTGTCTGTAGGGAACAAAATGGGTTATTCCAAAGTTGCCATGCTGGTTGCTTTGTCCGGCGGCGGTAAAGCGGGCAATATTATTTCTCCAAATCCGAATACCATTGCAGCAGCGGGCGGATTTAAATTGGACGTGAACCAAGTCATGATCGGCGGACTTGTCCCTGCTATTTTCGGCGTCATTGTAACTGTTATCTTAGCTACTCTTATTAAGTATAAAGGCACTAAAGTAACGGATAAAGAGGCAGCAGAATTGGAACAGGTGAGCCAGATGAATCTGCCAACTTTGTCAAAAGCTCTTGTAACTCCAGTTATCGCAATTGTCCTATTAATGATTAGTCCTATTGGTTCCATGATTGGAGTTGACGCATTAGCAAGCTTGAAAATTGATTCTCTATTTATCCTCCCGTTTGCGGGCATTGTTGGGTCCATTGCTTTAGGGAAGAGAAAAGAAATCTTGTCCTATTGTGGAGCGGGCTTAAATCGAATGACGCCAACGATTTTAATTATTATCGGTGCAGGAGCCATCGGCGGTCTGATTACAGCCTCTGATCTGCCGGAGCAGGTAGTTGCATTGGTTAATTCTACAGGCATTTCTGGTACCTTCCTTGCGCCAATTGCAGGTATATTAATGGCAGCTGCCACGGCCTCTACCTCAACAGGTGTTATCTTAGCGACCGGTTCATTCTCTGATGCCATTTTAGCTACGGGCACAGCTCCGTTGGCAGCAGCTGTTATGACTCATGCCGGAGCAACTGTCATCGATCACTTGCCGCATGGAACCTACTTCCACGTGACCCGTGATGCAATGAAAATGAGCATGAAGGACCGGATGCAGGTTGTCTTGTACGAAAGTATTGTTGGTTTAACCATGACAATCGTTGCGACTATTCTATTCGGATTTATTCTATAAAATAAACGGGGTGTAAATAATGGGGAAAACGTTTTTATTAGCTCCAGATTCTTTTAAAGAGAGTATGACGGCTAAAGAAGTTTGTGAAGCAATGGAAATCGGAATAAAACGAGCGATTCCGGATGCAGAATGCATTCATGTCCCGATGGCAGACGGCGGTGAAGGAACGGTTCAGTCATTGGTCGATGCAACTGGCGGCATCATCCTAGAAAAACAAGTTACCGGACCGCTTGGAACACCAGTAACAGCACAGTATGGAGTTCTGGGAGACGGCAAGACTGGTGTGATTGAGATGGCATCCGCCAGCGGAATCCATTATGTGACAAAGGAAACCAAAAACCCTATGATCACAACCACTTATGGAACGGGTGAATTAATTCGGGACTGCATAGATCGAGGGATTACGGATATCATTTTGGGAATTGGCGGAAGTGCGACCAATGATGGCGGAACAGGAATGGCGGCTGCATTGGGTTATAAATTTTTAGATAAAAATGGGAATAAACTTCCGCTCGGCGGCGGATATCTAGGCGATTTATATACCATTGATACGGCTGAAGTGATTCCACAATTAAAGAATATCAACATTTTGGTGGCTTCAGATGTAACGAACCCCCTATGTGGAGAACGGGGCGCATCGGCTGTATTCGGCCCGCAAAAAGGTGCCACTCCAGAAATGGTTCAATTTTTAGATGGAAATTTACGGCATTACGGCAAAATTGTGAAAGAGCAGCTGGGAATTGATGTAGTCGACGTTCCAGGCGCAGGTGCAGCAGGCGGTCTTGGTGCCGGGTTATTAGCTTTCACAAACTCAACCATGAAAAAAGGAATTGAGATTGTGATTGAATATACGAATCTAAAGGAAAAAATGCAAAATGTGGATTACTGCTTTACAGGCGAAGGGGGGATTGATTTCCAAACTAAGTTTGGAAAAGCTCCTTTTGGTGTGGCTCAGGCAGCCAAAAGTGTAAACAGCGGCATTAAAGTAATTGCCTTGGCTGGTTATGTGGGCCAGGATGTTGAAACATTGTATGACGAAGGATTTGATGCCATTTTTGGCATCGTTCCGGGTGCGGCTGATCTAGAAACGCTGCTGGCGAACGGAAAAGTAAATGTGGCCCGTACTTCAGAAAGTATTGCCCGGTTATTAAAATAAACGCAGAAGAGGATGCCCATGCATCCTCTTCTTTTAATGCACTCGATGAATAAGCAAAAAAATTAATTCTATGAGTTCCAATATTTTTTTTGGATCTTTGCCTGTTATTTTATGAATTCTGTTCAATCGGTAGTTTAAAGTGTTACGATGAATGATCATCCGGCTGGCTGTTTCATTCGCATTCATATTACAGGTTAGATAAACCTGCAGCGTTTTTATCAAATCCTCATGTTTTTCAAGCAAAGGGATTAACCGTTCAGATTTGGGATTATTCCTTTGAAGTTCGGACATATCTGCTATAAATTCACAATCCTCATAGGAAATGATTTTTTGATTTAAAAATACACCCTGCAGGATCCGCATAGAAGATTTTGCTTGAAAAAAGCCATCGGAAATTTTTTTGTTCATCTTACTAATGGAAAGCCATGCATCTGGATGTTCAGCTTCAAGCTGTTTGGTCAGTTCATCGGTCTGATTTGGGTCCTGAACAATGAAACAAAGCGAAGTATTAGATGTTTTAAATACAGGATCTTTTTTAATGGTGTCCTCTTCGACCTCGTAAGGAAATTCTGCATACACGATTTGAGAAGGATTGTTTAATTGGATACCATAGGATAACGCCTGGTCGATTAGTTCTTTAGAATAGACGGCAGATGGTTCGGTTATGCTGTGGAAAAAATCTTGTTTTAGGTTCTTTTCAAGATTTTCTCTTTCTATGGCAGCACTCTGTTCAATTAACAAAATAACGGTGGACTTTACTAGATTTCCAAAGGGCCTCGTTTCTTTTACCTCGCCGGTAATCCCTACGACGCCGACAAT
This sequence comes from Neobacillus muris, assembly GCF_943193175.1. Lineage (GTDB taxonomy): Bacteria > Bacillota > Bacilli > Bacillales > Cytobacillaceae > Neobacillus > Neobacillus muris. The sequence continues at coordinate 138,336 of NZ_CALPDF010000005.1, read as the reverse complement.
TTTTCCATTAATATCAATGGGCAGATTGATCCCCTTTTTTACAAATTCTTCATCTTTATTGATCTCTACTATTCTCCTTTGTTTTATAGCCGCTGCAGCACCTTGATGCAGCGTGCCGATCCTTTCTTTATTGCCGCTCCCAATAATGATTCCATTTTTATCCATTATATTAATATTATAAGGAATATCCTTCATCATTTTATTCACAATATTTTGAGCTTGAATAGAGGTCAATTCATACATAGCCGCTGCTCCTTTTTGGTCCCTTGCTTCAAATGCTTCCGAGATTTTCTTATATGAAAAGTGAAAAAAATAAGGATCTATTTTTTGAAATCGTCACAATAAATAATTCTATAATATCACGGTAAGAGCAACAAAAACGTTCAAAAAAATGGATAAAAGAAAAATTATATGAAATAATGAAAAAGCTGCTTTCGCAACTTTTGACCTCAAAAAGGGGTCATTTTTTTACGAGGAGAATGAATGATGAAACTGATCGCACTTGATATGGACGGCACAACCGTCAATTCTATAAATGAAGTTAATCGAGAAAATATCTTAGCAATAAAAAAGGCTCAATCGATGGGGCATATTGTAATGGTTTTGTCAGGCAGATCCCCGGAATCCATTCATGCACTCTTGCAAAAATACGACTTGGATTGTCCAATTGGAGCCAGCAACGGTACTGCTGTATATGCAGATGGAAAACTGCTTGAACTTACTTCATTGAACCCTGATCAAGTTCGCAGTGTTGCTTTAAGCCTGGATAATGAGCGTATCCCCTATAAGGTTTATACGAACATGGGAGTTTATATGCCGAAGGACTGGAAAAAACGCTTGGATGAAGTGCTTGACTCTGGACTTATTCCAGATGAACACTATGAAAATGAAAATTTTGAGCGAATGACGAGAAATCCTGTGGAATCAGAGCTGGCTTTAAGTTTTAACCATATTGAAGAACTACTCAATAAAGAAGGACTGGAAATCCAGAAATTCTTTGCCTTAATATTGGTTCCAGAACAAAAGCATCGTTTGATTTCTAATATAGAGTCAGTAAAGGATGGATATATTTCCACTTCTTCTCCCTTTAATATCGAAGTGATGCATATGGATGGGAATAAAGGGAATGGACTAAAAGTAATGGCAGACTATTTCGATATTCCTTTGGAAGATACAGTGGCTATCGGGGACGAAAATAACGATATCCCGATGTTCGAGACTGCTGGATTGTCGATTGCCATGGGAAATGCGAAGGAACACATTAAAGAAATGTGTGATTTAGTTACACTTACAAACGATGAAAACGGGGTAGCTTATGCCATCGAGCATTATATTTTAAAAGAAACGGAGAAAAATGATCGTAAATATATGATGACGAATGTATGAGCGGTCAGATAAGTGATTGAGAAATGGTTGCATGCAGTTACATGATTTAGGAGGTAGCGATTTGTATAAATTAGTGGCAATAGATATTGATGGTACGCTGATGAATGATCGAAAAGAAATCACAAAAGAAGTAAATGACGCTATTCAAGCTGCAAGAGCAAAAGGAGTGAGGGTTGTTATCTGCACAGGGAGGCCAATCGTCGGTGTCCAATCGATTGTTGAAGAATTGAAATTAAATGATAAAGATGACTATGTTGTTACATTTAATGGGGCGCTTGTGCAAAATACTCACACCAATGAGGTAGAATCTCAAATTACCTTAGCATATGAAGACTTAAAAGAATTATACGAATTAAGCCTAAAAATAAATTCACCGCTTCATTTCTTTGATACCGAAAATCTTTATACACCAAATAGAGAAATTAACCGATACACCATCCATGAGGCCCATATCAATCAAATTCCACTCCATTATAGGCCAATCGATGAGGTGCCAAAAGACATGATTATTCCGAAAGTCATGTATATTGATGAACCGGAACGCTTAAATCATATTATTTCAAAAATACCTGAATCCATCTGGGATAAATATACACTGGTTAAAAGTGCTCCGTTCTTTTTAGAAATTCTGGATCCACGTGTCAGCAAAGGAAATGCCGTAAAACAACTGGCTGAAAAACTTTCTATTAAACGGGAAGAAGTCATTTGTATCGGGGATGGCGAGAATGATTTAAGTATGATCGAGTATGCTGGCTGTGGAGTTGCCATGGGCAATGCTGAATCAGTCGTAAAAGAAGCGGCTCAGTTCCATACATTATCCAATAATGAAAATGGAGTCGCCTATGCGATTGAAAATTTGGTGTTAAACAAATAACAAAAGCATACATGTAAGTGCCTGTCGCATCCATTCATTTGTCGAATACTCTTCGACGTTATATAGGGCGTGATAGGCGCTTTTTTTGTGCAGATTGGGAAGGGTGTTGATTGCTGCCTAAGGGGCAGGCGAGATTTCAGTATGGTAATTACACAGAAAAAGTATTATATTAATCAAATGTGCCAAAATTGAAATAAACAAATATTCCTTTGGGAGGTCCAATATGGACAATAACGATATATTAATCAGACTGAGATATGCATTGGAAATAAAAAATAAAGAAATGGCAGAGATTTTTAAACTCGGCGGCATGGATGTGACGGTACCAGAAGTCATAAAGATTCTGATAAAATCGGACGATGATGCGGAGGAAAGTGATGATCAAATCAGATGCAATAACAGCATGTTGGATTCCTTTTTAAATGGCTTCATAATTTTTAAAAGAGGAAAACAAGAGCCGATACCAGGACAGCCTGTTACACCAGAGCCATCAATCAAGAAAAGCACAAACATGAATAATCTTCTGTTGAAAAAAGTGAAAATTGCCTTATCCTTGACCACCGAGGATATGCTCGATATCTTTGAAAGGGCAGGAATCACGGTTTCCAAAGGGGAACTCGGCGCTTTGTTAAGAAAAGAGGGACATAAGAATTATAAAGAGTGTGGAGATAAATTTGCCAGGAATTTCTTAAAAGGGCTGGCGCTCAAATACAGGGGATAAAGCTAGAATATGGGGTATAGGTGATTAGATGATACATACCTACTTAGGTGAAACCATACGTTTTGAAATCAAGTACAAAAATCGTAAATCGATTGCCATTTTGATTGATGGTTATGGCCATGTGGAGGTCCTGGCCCCAAAAGGGATAATAGATGAGAGCGTACATCAGGTGTTAGAGGAAAACTGGGGACCTATTTTACAAAAAATAAAAGAAAAGCAGGACCGGCTGCTTGGACCAGAGAAAAAGGCGTATAAATACGGTGAAAGTTTTCTTTATTTAGGGAAAGCCTATCCCATTGAGATTTTTGAGGATCACCATATCATGCAAGAGCATGTACTGTTCAAGGAAGAGAAGCTTCATATATACGTAAAGCAGCATGACACGGAAAAAATCAGACAAGCATTAAAGCGATTTTATTATCAGCAGTGTAAGGCGCTGGTGGAAAAAAGTATGGCTTCCTGCCAAAGCCATTTCAAAACCAAACCGCGTTCCATCCGTATCTCGGATAGCAAGACTACCTGGGGAACCTGTGATTCGAAGCGGGAGTTAACCTTCAATTGGCGGCTGGCAATGGCACCGCGGGAAGTAATCGACTATGTAGTCGTCCATGAAATGTGCCATATGATTCATCTGAACCATGACCGATCCTTCTGGCGCCTTGTCGGGAAAATCATGCCTGATTATAAAGAAAAAGAAAACTGGCTGGCTTTATCAAGCTGGAAAATGACGGTTTAGCAAAGCCCCGGGGGATGAAAAAAAGTTATCCATGCAGCTTGTTGAAGCGGGTATCAACGTTGGAGCATAGCCCGTGGAAGTGTCATTAAAATACTAAGTTCCATTTTTTAAGCATAAAATTGGAATAGGTATAGGAATAATCAATACTGATGGCAATCGGAACTTGTACATGTTGGACCGCTCCTATACGGTCTGCTTAAGGGGGGAGTTTATGTTTAAATATTTTTCTTTTAAAAGAAAACGAACAGATTCAAACCGAGTAAACTCCCTTATTGTAACAAAGTTAGATAGGATTATTGAGTTATTGGAACAGAAACAAAATGAAGGGGCAGGAAATACTTTTCATTTTGATCATGTCGAGTTGGATCAAATCGAAAACATGATTTTCCGGTTAGACAGTATTGAAATTGACCAATTGAGCGGGAAATTAATTATTGGCAATCATATTAGCAGCACAGAGGACTTGGCCAAAACACTTCACGAAAAGGTTGACAAGGAAATGGCAAAAAAACAAGTTCTGTCAGAAACCTCTTCCCTTGAAAAGAAAATGGAAAAAACCTCAAAGGGTTATCGTATCCGTAAGGAGGATATTCATTAGCCCCCGTACATAGTTGATTGTTCATTTTCTTTTACATATTTAGTTTGATGTCCTGGTCATTCATCACTCCGTCTACCATATCCTGATCATGAACGATATTTGCATTATCTTGGATGTGGTTTTTGTCTCCGTATAAATTCCCTAGCGAGTAATTGACTTTTTCGTTCGCATCCATTCCATTTATATGTCCTTTTCCAACGTTAATAGAATTACTATTCACCATGGCATTGACATTGATATTGTCAAGCGTGAAATGGGTTGTATGATCGTCATTTGGGTGTTCAAGATGCAGGTTAAAGTCACGGTCATCGATTGGAGTATCTACGATGTCAGGATCATTTAATAGGAAAAAATTTCCCAAGAGCAGATTGGATTCTCCGCTTATGCTGCCAACCACTTGATTTTCCTTCCCATGGGCATTCCAGCCAATCGCTGTGTTGCGTTCCCCAATAAATATCCCTGACTGTCTCTGCATGGTTTGCACCTTTATATCTCCATTAAAGTGAAAATGTGAGGATTTTAACATCTATGGTTCACCACATTTGTTTTTAAATTTGCTAATGGTAGCGTATGTTTATGGGGAAAAAAGCGTGAGACTGCCGCAAAAAAACATTGTGTCATTCGCCCATTAGCTGGAATATCCTACATAAGAGAAAGCAATGGTTAGGAGCGGGGAACTTATTCCTAAAAACTAGCTGCTGTTTTCATTTGACAAAGGGCTCAAAAGGGGAAGGGATTTCTATGATCAAATTGGCATTAGGGAACATTAACATCACTAGGATCGGCCCCTCGGCTGGAATATTTCTGGGTGAAAAAAATACTCTTAAAACTTTCCAATCTAAAAAAATTACCAACGAAGTAGTTGGAAAATTGGATGGGAATAGGAATATGATTTTGGAGAGTTATTGGATTATCGGCAATGGAAAACGGGAGGATGAGTAATTCATGGCTGCCACTATTCTATCTCCAACCTTTCATATCGGCTCGATCAAAATTGGGACGATTGAAAGTGCTTCCTGCTTTAGTATTGGCAACAATTTTTTGGAAGACTTTCAGAGCAGTAAACAACATAATCAAGGGTTAGGAAACATTCATGGCGATAAGAACAATTTTTCTCAAATGACTGCGTCATTGTCCAAACAGGGAGAGGAATCAACAGCCAAAAGTGAACAAAAGCCAGAGGCTGAAAAGGGATACCATAAAAGGGCAAAAACGAACAAACCCTCGTTGGATCAATAAGGGTTTGTTTTTTATCTAAGCAGGGAAGTCATTTATTTAACCTTATATATTCCCTGCAAGATTTGGTTTAATATCCTGATCAAAGATCACGCCATCGACTGCTTCAAAACTATCTGAAATATTATTTAAATTGCCCGTAACGGCATTGGCAAAACCATACATACCCCCAAGGTTCAAGTTGTATTTTCTGTTTGCATCCATCCCATTAATCACCAACTCACCTACCTGAACGACAGAGCTCGGCTGAAGAGAATTGACGTTCAAAGCTCCTAAAGTTATAACCGAGGGCACATTATTTCCTCCCATTCTTTCCTGTCCTGTAACTTATCTTATGTAATTGATGACTGCTTGTGAAAAGTCCAAATGAAAGACAAAAGCCATGATTTTTTTCAATCGCTATGATATTTTTAAATTATTCTAATGATTGAGGTGACGGAAATTGCGCAATTCTATTCCAGAAATGACGCTAAATGATGGTCTTACTTTGCCGGTGATTGGTCTTGGAACTTATAAGCTTAAGGGAAATGAAGGGGTCGCTGCCATACAGAGTGCAATCGATATGGGGTACCGGCTCCTTGATTCCGCATACAATTATGAAAATGAAGGAACAGTGGGAGAAGCTGTTCGCCGCAGTTCTGTGCCCAGATCAGAATTGCGAATCACCTCTAAATTGCCAGGACGCTATCAGGAGTATGATAAAGCCGTTACGGCGATTCAAGAATCCATATATCGCGCAAACTTAGATTATTATGATTTATACCTCATTCATTGGCCAAACCCGATTCAGGATAAATATGTCGAGGCTTGGCAAGCATTGATTGATGCGAAAAAATGGGGATTGATCCGTTCGATTGGGGTATGCAATTTCTTGCCAGAGCATATAGAGCGGCTGGAACAGGAAACAGGCGTAATTCCAAGTATCAATCAAATTGAATTGCATCCATTTTTTAATCAGGAAGAACAAAGAAAATACCATGAGGAAAAAAGTATCGCAACAGAATCTTGGAGCCCGTTTACCCGTGGATTTAAAGATTTACAAATTGATACACTGCAAACCATTGCAGAACGTCATAGCAAGTCAATTCCTCAAATTGTTTTGCGCTGGCATTACCAACTAGGGGCCATTTCCATTCCAAAGTCTGCATCGCCGGCCAGACAGCTTGAAAACATCTCGATTTTTGATTTTTCACTGAATGAAACGGAAATGGGGATGATTTCGCAATTAACACGAACTGATGGAAGGATTGCCAATCAAGACCCTGCTGTATACGAGGAATTTTAAAACTGTGTCCTTAGGGATAGTTTATTCGAGGGCGCTTAAAAATAAGAAGGCTATGATCCAAATTTAGGATGAAATGAGAGGTCTATTTCCATACTGGAAATAGGCTTTTTGTTGTTTTGGTAGTAATAAAGCTAGAGGTTAAACAAAACATTTAATAATATCTATAAAATGCTTGCTTGTGACGCAACGTAACGTAATAAAATGAATCCAGAGGAGGCAGCAGCATGAAAAAATGACCAAGAACAATTGCTTACTGTAGGTGAACTTGCCCGAAAAGGCGGTGTAACCGTGCGTACATTACAATACTACGATAAAAAAGGTCTTTTGACCCCCAGTGGATACAGTGAGGGGGGAAGGCGGATGTACAGCAGACAGGATATTATCCGGTTACAGCAAATATTGTTTTTTAAATCAATGGGCTTTACCTTAGAGGAAATTCGCGATCAAATCCTTCCTGCTGACTCGACTTATGAATTGGAGCAGATTTTTAAACAACAGCAACAAGTGCTGATGGAGCAGATCTCCCAACTCCAAGGGTCTGTTCATCAATTGGAGGATGTTTTATCTGAGCTTAAGCTGGGGACTGATGTGAGTATCGAAAAACTGCTCGCTATTTTGAAGGCTACCCAGAGAGGGAATCCTTATTCCTTTCTGATTCGGCACATGAGCCAACGACAGATGGAGTATTTCTCCAATCAATTTGAAAGTGAAGAGGCTGCCATTGAGTTCAACAAAAACTTTCGCGACATCACAGCTGAACTGATCGACTTGTACCAGCAAAAGGAAGACCCGGAAGGTCCCGCAGGCCAAGAGCTGGCAAATAGATGGTGGAGGAGGATGATGATATGATGCTGGTTTTCATATACTTTGCTTCAAAGTTGATCCTGCGGCGCAAGTATGAAACAGGGATATAAGTTCAGCTAAATAGCAGCTTAAATCTCAATTAAATAAAAGCAGATGGTAACGAGATTCATCAAGGTACCATCTGCTTAATGCCAATCTGGTAAAAAATACAGGCATAAAGAACGGCAATCAAAGCCGATCTATTTATGGATACATAACTGAAGTGAAGAGTGTATGGTTTTGACATTTTTTAAAATCAATAGTAGAATATTAATCGTATTATGACCTTAAGGAGGATTATTAAAAAATGACACACGCTATGAGACTTCGATTCCCAACTTTGAACAAGTAATTAAATAGTTCAAAGGCTCTGCTTGTGGCTGCAGAGTAAACGGGATAAGTCTGTCCTTTTTTAATAATCTTCATTTCATTATAAAAAACGTAAGTGAAGAAAGGCGGATGATTCTGCCTTTCTTTATTTATGTTCAAATTTCCTTCTTTCCTTATCAATAGAAGGTTTATTTGGTGACGGCTTCTAATCGCCCTGATCTAATAAAGATGGGTCTTCTTCCCTTTACTCGCAAATCACAGGCAGATCGCCTGTGATTTTTTTATGGCGAAAGGAAGATAAGCATGACGAAAAAAATAAAAAGCGCGGAATATGTCAGGGAAGTAGTGCCAGCATTAAAATGTCCAATCTGCGGCAGCACGATGCAGGTTGTGGATTTGAAAAGCTTATTATGTATGAACCGCCACACATTTGACTTTGCCAAACAGGGATATATCAACATGTCCGCTCATTCTATCAAAAGCAACTATGGTAAGGGATTGTTTGAGGCAAGACACAGCATCATTATGGAAAGCGGCTTATACGATGGGATGCACGAAACCATTGCAAAAATGATCCTCAGGCATCTGGATGTCTCTAATCCCTTAATGGTGGCAGATCTGGGCTGTGGCGAGGGTTCCCATCTACAAAGGATTATCGATGAATGCCAATGCTCTGGAATGACCGGAGTTGGGCTTGATCTGTCAAAAGAAGGCATTGTTTTGGCAGCAAAAAGGTATGAGGACCCAATTTGGATAGTAGGTGATTTGGCAAGATCACCTTTAGAAAGCCAATCATTTGATGTCATTCTAAATATCTTGTCCCCCTCCAATTACAAGGAATTTAAGCGGATATTAACTCCAGATGGTCTCGTCATTAAAGTAGTTCCGGGACCTGATTATTTAAAAGAACTGCGAGAAAGTCTTTTCCATCAAAATGAGAACAAGGTTATTTACAGAAATGATAAAACGGTGACGCTTTTCAAAAAGCATTTCCAGCTGCTGGATTCCATCCCTTTACGTTACTCAAGAAAACTTGCTAAAGCGGAGCTGAACCATCTGGGACAAATGACCCCGCTTGCCTGGAACGGAGATAAAGCACGCCTGGATGAGTTTATGAATCAGGATTCTGCTGAGATTACTGTGGACTTAGAAATATTATTCGGAACAAAGAAGAATGAAATAGATCCAAACACACTTGGGAAGTGGAGGTAATCAGCCATGGAAAAAGTATGTCTTGAATTAGAAAATATTGAACTCTCATTTTTAGATAAATTGGTATTAAATATCCCCAGGCTGGCCATTCATCAGTTTGATCGGATTGGCATTGTGGGGAAAAATGGAGCAGGCAAGAGCACCTTATTAAAATTGTTGGCCGGCCATATCACCCCGAATAAAGGGCAAGTAATCCGCTTTGTAGATTTTGCCTATTTTGACCAGCTGACAGCACCGGTTGAAAGAGAAGTCGATTATGAGTTAATTGGTAAACTGTCGATTCCATCGACCGAGATTGCCAATTTGAGCGGAGGCGAGCAAACACGGCTGAAATTAGCGCAGATATTTTCATGCTATCATGAAGGTCTATTGATTGATGAACCAACAACCCATCTAGATGCATCGGGGGCCCAATTTTTTATCAAAGAATTGGAATACTATTATGGCGCCTTGGTGCTTGTCAGCCATGACCGGTATGTTCTCGACAAGCTTGTGACGAAAATTTGGGAAGTCGAAGACGGCTGCGTAACGGAATATACGGGGAATTATTCAGACTATGTATTTCAAAAAGAACTGATGCGAAAACAGCAGCAGGTACAGCATGAGAAGTACCTGAAAGAAAAAAGCCGGCTGCTCAAAGCGGCAGAGGAGAAGATGAAGAAAGCGGAAAAAATGACGAAGGAAAATGGCCATATTTCCAAAAAAGAAACTAAAGCCAAGGCGAATAAGATGTTCATGACCAAATCAAAGGATACCGGCCAAAAGGCTATGCAGCGAGCGGCTAAGGCGCTTGAAAAACGAGTGGAACAACTGGATGCAGTGGAGGCACCGATAGAGGAACTGTCACTATATTTCCCTCTATCTAAGGCACTGGAACTGCACAATAAGTTCCCTATTATGGCCGATCGTTTAACGCTAAAGGCAGGTGACAAAACACTTCTTAAAGAAGCAAGCTTCCAATTCCCAGTAGGCCGGACCATAGCAATCACAGGAAACAATGGCACGGGGAAAACGACCTTGCTTCGCCATATTTTACGACAAGGAGAAGGGATAACCATTTCTCCCAAAGCAGTTATTGGATCGTATGGTCAAATGGACTATCAATTTAAGAAGGATGAACCGGTGCTCTCATATATGAAGGGGCGAAGCCAATATGATGAGAGTAAAACTCGTGCAGCTCTTCACTCCATGAATTTTACTGGCAATGATTTAAGGAAGAATGTACGGGATCTAAGTGGTGGAGAAGCGATTCGTCTCGTTTTGTGCCAATTATTTTTGGGCAGATACAATGCGCTGGTTTTAGATGAACCGACCAATTTCTTGGATGTTTTTTGTATTGAGGCGTTAGAGCATTTTATAAAGCGGTATGAAGGCACGGTTATCCTAGTGTCACATGATCGAATGTTTATCGATCGTGTGGCGGAAATGATCTATATCATTGAAGATCAACAGCTAAAACTAGCAAAATCTAATTTATGAATATAATCTTATAAAGCTAATGTAAATAGGATGAGCCTGTCACTGACCTTCGACAGTATGAGAGTGGTGACAGGCATACATTATCATAGAACCTGATGGAGATACAAAATGATTTTGAAATGTTTGCTTTGGAAGCTTTAAGGATGCAAAATAGGAGAACTCATAATAATTGGGGTTTAATTCGCAAATGAATTAAACTCCTCTTGTTTTTTTGATATACCTATTTATTGAAGGGAAAGAATTGGTGGTAAAATATGTTTAATATAATGATAAAGAGGATGGTATAATTGAACATTTTATGGGACTTTGATGGAACACTATTTGATACATATCCTGCTTATACGGGCATACTTTCTCAAGTTTTGGGAGAAACAGTGGATAAACACCAAATCTATGAAAAGTTAAAAATATCATACTCGCATGCCATTCAATTTTATAACATTTCAGGTGAACAGGAAGAAGAGATCAAAAGATTAAAGAAAAAATTAGCACCAGTAGATATGAAACCATTCAATGGAGTAGAGGAAATATTAAAATTTGCAACAAAAAATGTGATTGTCACACACAAGCATCGGGAAGGAGTCTTAGGCATCTTAAAATATTATGGTTGGGAAAAATACTTTGTGGATATGGTTACAATTGACGATGGGTTCCCCCGGAAACCGGATCCATTAGCATACATTCATTTGCACACGAAGCATAAAATCGACCTAGTGATTGGTGACAGAGAATGGGATTTATTACCCGCAAAAAAATTAGGAATATCAACGTGCATATTTCAAAATCATTCTGATGCTGCTGATTATAATTTAAAGGACTACACTGAATTTTTTAATATGGATCTTCCATTAGCAAGCAATACGAGCATAGACTAACAAACTGTGACAAAGGACCAAAACCGTCCTTTGTTTTTTTGTGGAATCTAAAAGGTAAAAGGACCATATAAGATTATGAAGGGAGGAGGTTACAACATGCAGCTAATGAACAATTTTTCTCGCCAGCGACCTAGTATGGTGTACATAATGACCAATAATGATGTCATGAACCAAATCATAGCCTATAGCAGGGACGGGAAAGGGATGCTCACCTATGCGGGTGCATACCCTACTTATGGCAGGGGCACTGGACCAAAGGAAGTCTCGACGCGACAACTAACGATGGTGTCGACCCCTTAACGTCACAAGGCGCTTTAACCTTGTCTCGAGATGGACGTTTTCTGATTGCTGTGAACGCAGGAAGCCATAGTATCAGCAGTTTCATTATTACTGACAGCGGGACACCTGTTCTGGCAGATGTAAAGCCATCAGGAGGTGCTCAGCCCAACAGTGTAGATGTATTTGGCCATCTTCTCTATGTTTCCAATGTGGGTCATCCCGCAAATAATTTTGCTTCCAATATCCTGGTTTTCATATAGATAATAGCGGGAACCTTACTCCTATTCATGGATCCACCCATTCTCTGATCACTTTCAATGCTCAGCCAGTACAGGTTCTCTTCACTCCGGATGGCAGTAAAATCGTTGTATCGGAGTTGACATCTAACCATGAATGATACGCTCATTGACATAGTTTATTTAGATAAGTAAGATTTATATAGTTAGAATTCTAATTAGTTTGAGGGAAGTGGATTAATTTTGGAAAAAGTCATTCATTCATCCATCGAAGAGGGACAGTTAGATAGCCGCATTAGCCGATTAGTTAAGGTAGCAAATAGAGCCATTCGTAAAGAGATGCAGGACCAATTAAATTCCTATGGAATTACGCCTGCACAATGGAGTGCCCTAGGTATCATATATAAGCATCCAGGCTTATTGGCATCTGAAGTCCAAACGATTCTATTAATTGAACGTTCGAGCGTCACAAGTCTAATCAATGGATTAGTGAAAAGAGAGCTTGTCTATAGAGAGGATCATCCAGATGACGGCAGATATAAAAGACTGTATTTAACGGAAAACGGGAAGGAACTCGCCCATCAAACGAAACACTTGGCAAGACTGATAGATGAAAAGATTGGCTCCGCCTACACATCTGAGGAGATTCAATTATTGAAGAAACTGCTCGTGAAAATGGTAGATAAATTAGAAAAGGAATAGAAAATTTTTTATGCAATTAGTTAGAACTCTAATTAATTTAATGGAAGCGTGCGAGGTGAGAGCTATCAAATTCTTTTATTTTAATAGAATGCAGGAACGTACCCAATTACTTTACAAGGGTTTAAACTCGATAAATGCCTTATTATTTAGATGGGATACGACTGAACAAGTCAATTGGGGGATTCTCATTATAAGTTTTATCGGAATGGCTGGTCCCATTTTCTTTGGTATCCTGTTTAATCAATTACATGCAAGTTTGCTTGCTTCGCTCGGTGCTATGTTTGTCACTCAAGGTTCATCCAGTCCAACACTGAAGAAGCTGGCAGCGGATTATCTTATGACCATATTAGCAGGAGCATCGTCGATATTTTTGGGAAGTTTGCTAGGTGGACAGAATTGGATTACGGCTTTAGTGATTGTATGTATTTCCTTTCTCGTGGCACTCATAACAGGTTTAGATAAGAAAATCGCCCGATTAGCCATTCAATTCTTGGTATTTTTCATTATTGGCACAGGATTAGGTTCAAATTGGGAGATTGGTCTCTCATTGAAATTTGCTCTTGTTTTTGGAATCGGAGCAGTGTGGAGTACGCTTCTCTTGCTGATCTTTAATTTTTGCTTTAAACGAGGAATCGGGCAGTTCCCTGCTTCTGCAAAAGCAATCCCGTTTAAAAAAATTTATCATCATTGGGTTCGGACATTGAGGCACTTTAAGGGGTGGGAGTTTCCGATTCGAATGGGGCTATGCATGATAACGGCTGAAGCGATTGGACTATTTCTGGGCCAAGAGCTTTCCCATTGGATACCGTTCACAGTGGCATTAATCACTCACCCACATTATTCATCTGCGTTGCAAAGGATCTTTCAAAGAGGTATAGGTACAGTTATGGGGGTTATGGTGGGAAGTATTTTACTTATCATCCCGCTGCCGCATGCAGCTATTGCCTTAATTGTTGGATCACTGGCTGCCTTTCGTCCTATTTTGAAGAAAAGAAACTATCTCCTTTATTCCATGCTTATGACGCCGTTAATGGTTATTAGTTCTAGTCTGCATAGCAATATGACAGGCGGCATTTTATTTGTTCGTTTACTAGACACGATTATTGGCTGTATCATTTCATTTTTGTTAGGTTACATCATTTGGCGGCGGAAAGCTAAGGCGACTTAAAAAGGAAGGAGTATTCGTCCTTGAAAAGGATAATACTCCTTATTGATCTATTATTAACATCTAACATATCTGCGCTTAAAACCAAGTATTCCCCGATCCAGATCCTTTTGAATCCTTTCGGAAACAAGCGAGGTGCTGCTCTTTTTATTCCCCTTCTTGATTTCAACTGGACCAACAGCCTCAGCCGCTTCAACAGCCTTATCATGTAACGGCACATAAGAAATTGCGGCGGTGTAGATAAAATTATTCATCGAGGATTTTGCCCGATTTGGAGCTTGGTGAATCGTATTTTTCACCTGATCAAGCATGCTGGCCAGCTTGCTTTCACTAAATTCACTGTCTGGCCGATTCCCTAAAAGCCAGCAATAACAGCTCCAGCCAGCTGACATTTTAAGTTCTTCCCCGCTTGCAATCCATTTATCTGCAACAGTTTGCGCAATATCGGTTTCTGCTAAAGTGACGGCGACCACAAAATCGGACAGCATGTAAAAATAAGCACGATCAATCCAACGCTCAAAATCCTCTTCCGTCATTGCTTTGGGGTCCGCAATGACGCCGGCAAAATACATGGCATCATAATTGCCGGTGGCGTAAAGCTGCTCGGCCAAAGGCTGATTGATCTTGATTTTTTTGGCGATTGGTTTCATTTTGCCTGTAGCTACGCCAAATAGCGGCTCGTGTGCACCATTGCTTATGTAAATTTTTCTATTTCGTTCGCTTCCAAGTGCCTCTAGTTCCTGCATAACTGTTTCGAAATCCATCTTCTTACACTTCCCTTCATTAACATATATCCTCTTCATTGTAACCGTTTCGGCTCGATTCTTTAACAAGCAATTTGGAAAAAGGCTATAGAATTAATTAAATTTTTGGAACAAGAAAGAATGTATCGTTTTCTCCTCTTTTTTCCTACTGTGATACAATCATTTGTAACAATGGATAGATAAAGGAGTGGAGACAATGGCTGAAGCAAATCGCAATAATATCGAACGCTTTACTGGTTTTGGCTCATTATACGATCAGAATCGCCCAAGTGCACCAAATGAGGTGGTGAAAATCATAACGGCATACTTGAAAGGGAGACCTAAGCTAGTGATGGATGTTGGCTGTGGTACGGGACTTTCTACGTTTCTTTGGCTCAATGAAGCGGATGAAATTATCGGAGTGGAGCCGAATGATGATATGCGCAATGTGGCCGTATCCCATTGGGAAGCACTCCAAAAACCGTTAAGTCTTAAGTTTGTGAAGGCATACTCCCACCAGTTGGGAATGCCGGATGAAACGGCAGATATTATAACGTGCTCCCAATCCTTTCATTGGATGGAACCAGAGTCCACTTTAAAGGAATTTGCCCGGGTTCTTCGTCCGAATGGGGTATTTGCCGCTTATGATTGTGATTGGCCGCCTGCCTGTGACTGGCGTTTGGAAGAACATTATAATAGATTGTACGCACTTGTCGACCATAAACTTGCCCAGCTTCTTCCACATGAAAGTAAAGCCCATAAATGGGATAAAGAGAAGCATCTGTATCAAATTGAACAATCAGGATTATTTTCATTTGCCAAAGAAATTGTGTTTCATAACTGGGAAACATGTGACGCTGTCCGTTATGCCAATATTGCCTTAAGCCAGGGCGGTCTCCAAACGGCATTAAAATTAGGTGTGAAAGAACTGGAAGGGGCATTTGAAGAGTTCAGAAGTCATGTTGAAGAAGTTTTTTCTGGAGAAACCAAGGATATTCTGTTTAGTTATCGAATGCGTATCGGGATTAGAAAATAATCGGACTAATAACCTTTTGTTTGGTGATATTGGTAAAGGTGAATGGTGAGGGACAGGAATGAACATTCATAATTTTGAAACCCATATAAACAAAACCATATTAGACAGAGGGTTCAACTATTATATGGGTGGAAGAGTAGTTGAATCTTATGGCCTTGGTGATGATAAGTATGTTTTCTATATTGAAGGCAGCGATGATTACGAAGTGACAGTTGAGGTAGGAGAAAACGGAGACATTTTATATTCCGAGTGTAATTGCCCATATGATTTTGGTCCTGTATGTAAACACGAGGCGGCAGCCTATTTTCAGCTTGTGGAAATATTGAACCAAATGACCTCCAATGGCAAAGTAAATGGCAAGCCTTCCAGGCGAGCATCGCTCCCAGAGGTTTTAAGTGCTCTTTCGAAGGATGAATTGCTCGAAATTATTATAGATATTGTCAATGATGATGAAGCGTTAGAAAACAGTCTCATCGTTAAATACTCAAACAGTGGCCAAGAGCTCGAATCCTGTCAGCAATTGATAAATGCGATTGTAAGAAAATATAAAGGGCGAAATGGCTTCATTAACTATCGAGATATAGGAGCTTTTACATCCGAAATGGAAAGTGTGGCAGAAAAGGCAAGGACAACGCAGAATCCTTTGTTGGCAGTAGATATTGCCCTTCTATTGCTTGGGGAGGCAATCAATGCGTTTCAATATGCGGATGATTCTGGCGGTGATATAGGGTCCCTTGTCATGGAAACACTAGAATTAATAACGGAAATCGCGGCTATCCAAAGTGTGAAAGCTCATCAAAGAACAGAGGTATTTGAGAAACTATTATCTTTCAGCGATCATCCTATTTTTGACGGTTGGGAGGATTTTCGAATGGATTTACTAGAAATTTGCCTTGAATTTGCAGATGATGCAATCCATAGAGAGCAGCTTAGAAGGATAATGGAGTCCATGCTTGATGAAGAATCCAGCGATCGATACACAAATTACAAGAATGAACGGATTCTGCAACTCTTGTTTCAACTGATTGAGCAATATGGTACACAAGAGGAAGCAGAACAATTCATCCACGGTCATCTTCAGTTTTCCTCTTTTAGAGAGGAACTAATCAATCAGTGCATGCAGAAGAAAAACTACCATAAAGTCATAGAATTAGCTTTGGAAGGAGAAATGCAGGACGAGCCATATCGAGGATT
The DNA here is from genome assembly GCF_943193175.1 of Neobacillus muris. GTDB lineage: Bacteria > Bacillota > Bacilli > Bacillales > Cytobacillaceae > Neobacillus > Neobacillus muris. The sequence goes on along the minus strand of NZ_CALPDF010000005.1, from coordinate 121,406 downwards.
GATCGCCAAGTGGAAAAAATTTCGTTATATTGCATATAAGTGTCTTGCATTAAAAGAAGAACAACAGAAATTAGCCAAGGAACTTTTGTTTGATGGTGAATTTGAATATTATCAAGATTTAAAAGAATTAGCTTCAGAATATCAATGCGATTTCTATTTATGCTTAAAACAAGAACTGAAATCTGGGAAGGGCTGGGATGCCCGTCGAATTTTCTTAAAGGTAATTGAGACAGAAAATGATCTTGAAGAAATGTTGGAGTTTGTCAAAGACAATCCCAGCTATATTGAAGAATATGCGGAGAAGCTAGTCAAACCATTTAAGGAAGAAGTGATTGAACTTTATAAAAAGTATATAGAGTCTATAGCGAGGGATTCATCCAATCGACGAGAGTACCGAATAATATGCCAAAAAATAAAGAGATATACAAAGATAGCAGGCAAGACAAAGCAAGAAGAATTAATCAATCAACTGAAAGACTTATATAGAAAAAGACCAGCCTTTATAGATGAATTAGGGAAAATGAAATAAGAAACGCAGTGAGTCGGCTAGTTAAAAGGACCTTGATTGGGACGGTTCAAATGGCTTTTTATGTGTGGTTTATTGTTACTAAAAGCCTGTAGAACCGTCCCTGTGGTTTGACCTAAGTATGATTCAATTGACCTTTATGGCCGACCTTGAGTAAGGAATGATCTAATAGAGTGATCATAATAAGGAGCAAGCTGATTCCCCCGCAGAATAGAGCGACTTGGTGAATCCCAATGGTCATCGCATCCGATTTTAACAATAGTCCATTTGCGGCAGAAGCAACCATTGCCCCCATGTACATAAACGTTCTCAGCAAGCCGGCCGAAGCACCGATCTGTTCTGGAAGTGCCTGAAAATAAAGCGCATTTTGGTTGGCTAAATTTAGCAGGCCTTGAGGTATCCCTAACAGCAGAACAATAGCTGCGAGGAAAACCAGATTACTCGAAGGATTAGTGAACAGCAGCAGTGCAATCGAAATAAATTGAACGAAGCTGCCGACGATTAACTTTAAACGGATGGCAGGACTTTTTCCAGTCAATCTAGATACAAGGATGGCCATTAGAAACATCGGCAGCAATAACAACCCTGCTTTCGATGGGGATAACTCCCTGCCGTTTTCCAGCCATTGAGTAAACCCATACAGGATGCTATAAGAAACAACAGCAGAAAGTAAATTGCGGGTATATGTCAGCAACAATGGCCTATTTCCGCTTAATACGCAAAGATCAATAAACGGATTCTTTATTTTTAACTCAACCACGGAAAAAATACCTCCAGCGATGATCGACAGAATTAACAAATATCCCTTGTGCATGCTAGGAGCCATTAAGAAAAGCAGGGCAGCAATCAAGGTGATCCCAAAGAAGAGGATGCCGGTTAAATCAATCGCTGCCTTGTTCCCCTTATTCCCATCGGAGGCTGCTGCAAATTTGGGGAAGCGCAAGTAACCCAAAATAATGCAGGCAAGTGATAATGGGATGTTGATAATGAAGGTACTTTGCCAGCCCCCGACTTCAATCAGTAAACCGCCTAAAGTTGGTCCAATCACGGCGATCGTTTGACTGGAAATGGCCAGGATCGTCAGAATGCTTGTCGGACTGTCTTTCCCGGTTCTTGCTGCCTCACTGCGGATCAGATACATGGCAGAGGGGTATCCAGCACATGTCCCAAAACCAAGAATGACTCGTGCGGCCACTAACCACCAGAAATTGGGGGCGAAAGTTGCAATTAAACTGGAGATGCCAACCAATGACGTAGCAATTAAGAAAAGGCGTCTTGGACCGTAAAGATCAATTAGTTTTCCGACGACTGGCTGGCCGATTGCGGTTGCCAAATATAAAGCAGATATCAGCCAAGCAGTTTGGGAGGGCGGTGCACCGAACGCCTGCCCAATTGGAATTAAGGCCACTGAAATAATCGAAGAGTTAATCGGATTGAGAATCGATCCTAAGATCATCGGTGTAATCAGTTTTTGATTAAAATGATTTTGATTTCTGGATTTGGACAAAATCTATTCCTTCCTTCTGCTGTCCATTTGGGTGTAAAGATGGCCGGGGCTAGAAAAATAAGCGCATCTAACGTGAAATAAAAGTAAAGGCAAATGGACAGGGGCTGTTTCGCTTAGCAAAACAGCCCCTGATGGGTCAAGCCAATGATGAAACCCAAGAACCTACAGTTAGAACAGTGGCTTGCCGAGGGAATACCTTCTCCATAAGGACGCGGTGAACTTCAGGATCACTATCGTGACAGGCATCACTTAATACTGTTAATGAAAAATCTTTATCCGCTGCTTCTCGTACAGTTGAAAGAACAACGCCGCTTGTTGCAATCCCGGTAAGGATCAGCGTATCAATTTGACGGGAGCGGAGAATCATTTCGAGCGTACTGCCGGCAAAAGCACTGATACGGTATTTGGTGACAATTGGTTCGTTTTCTTGCGGCTTAACCGATTCGTGTATTTGTGTGGCCACGTCTGCAGTCGTCATGCCTCCATGAGCAGCAATGGCTGAAAATCCCTTATTTCGTGGGCTGACTTCTGGATAGCCTTTGCTAAATCCAACGCGTACAAAAATAACTGGTATATTGTGTTTTCGCGCACTTGCCACCGCCTCTTGAATGTTATGCAGTATCTCCTTGTTTTCTGCGTAACGTGATACAATTCCGTTTTGGATATCCATCACCAATAATGCAGCTTTTTCAGTATGATTTTGCATACGTTGATAACCTCTTTTCATTTAGTTATTATAAGTGGAGAACTCTATTATTTATTTTAAACGGAGATATCTCCGTTTGTCAATTTGTTAGTTATAGATGTGGGGAGTGAAAATATGAAGGATGGCTATATAGGTTATAATCGGGTCGAACGGCGGGATGCTGCTGAAAATCGCCAGCGAATATTAGAAACAGCTTCTAGGTTATTTGAACAATTTGGTGTTGAACAGGTAAGCATGAATCAAATTGCGACAGTGGCCCAGATCGGTCCAGGAACACTTTATCGCAGGTACAGAAACAAAGGCGAATTATGTTTAGATCTCATTAAAGATAATGTCGTTTTTTTCTTTGAGGCGATTGAAGCGTATTTGGAGGAAAACCGTACCGAGCCTCCAAGCGAACGATTAAGAGAGGTTCTTCGCTTATTTATTGCCTTTCGGGAGAGCAAGGCACAATTGCTGAAAGGTGTGGAGGATTTCGAGTCTGCCAACCGGTCAAAGTCGAAAACCAAAAGTCCGTTATATGATGAATTGCACCAAATCCTCGTTAATCTATTTGAAGAGATGGATTCAGCAAAAGAAGCTCTACCGAATAGTGTATTTAGAGCAGACATGGTACTGGCAGCTCTGAGGAGCGATGCTTATTTATTTCAAAGGGAAGTGCGGGGCTATTCACCTGAAGGGATTTTAGAACAGCTGTGGGCTACATTTATTGGGTATTAATTGAACAGAAGAGCCATAGAAATGAAAAGACATTGTATGAATAGGGCTCTTTTGGTATGATAAAATTGATCATGAAGAAATGGAGGTTTTCCTTGTGACAGCATCAATGAAATTAAGATTTCCTATTTTCTTTCGTTAATTAAATACGATTGAAGGCTCTGTCTTTTTTCAGAGCAACGGGATTGGTCTGTCTATTTTAAGAAAACCTATATTGAACGGTTATGTTAAAAGAGGGGGTAATGCCAAGTCTCCCTCTTTTTTGTTGTATAAAAATGGAATGTGAATAGAGCGGTGCGTTGTTTTGAATGAAGGTGAAAAGTGTTTCAATAAATTTTAATAGAAATGAGTTGTGATTTCATGACCACCTTAAATAACGATCTCAAGGAGAATTGGTTAAAGAATATTATTCTCTTTTTTAGTAGTCAGTCGATTTCGCTGTTTGGATCTTCATTGATTCAATACGCCATGATGTGGTATATAACGCTAAAGACAGAATCTGGTTTGATGATGACGTTATATATCATTTGCGGTTTTATTCCCACCTTTATTTTGTCACCGATTGCGGGGGTCTGGGCAGATCGCTACAACCGGAAAATGCTGATTATCCTTTCAGATGGACTGATTGCCATTGCTACGCTCATCCTTGCCATTCTCTTTTTGGCAGGGTTTGATGCGATTTGGCTGCTGTTTGTGATGGCGGCAATTCGTGCTTTTGGAACTGGAATTCAAACCCCTGCAGTCGGGGCTATATTACCGCAGCTGGTTCCGAAAGAAAAACTGACAAAGGTGAACGGAGTGAATGGAAGTATTCAAGCGGTTATCATGTTTATTTCTCCGATTGTAAGTGCAGCCCTTTTGGGATTAGCCTCGATTGAAGTAATATTTTTTATTGATGTCATCACGGCGGCTCTGGCCATTTTCACTTTGCTGGCCTTTTTAAAAATCGATGTCCATGAAAAGGCAAAAGAGAAACAAACAACGAGCTACTTCAGTGATTTCAAACAAGGCTTACAGTATGTGAATAACCATGGTTTTCTAAAGAAATTCTTCCTGTTTTTTGCAGTCTTCTTTGTCTTGATGGCACCTGCGGCATTTTTGACGCCATTACAGGTTGCCTGAAGTTTTGGCAATGATGTATGGCAGCTGACGGCAATCGAAATTGCCTTTTCCATTGGCATGATGGCTGGTGGAGGACTGATTGCTTCCTGGGGAGGTTTTCAAAATAAAGTGAAAACGATGGGATTCGCAAGTGTGATAATGGGAGTCTGTACATTGGCGCTAGGTATCGTTCCGTTCTTTTGGATTTATTTGATTTTCATGGCTTTATTCGGGGTGGCTATGCCTATATTTAATACACCGGCTACCGTTTTGCTGCAGGAGAAGGTAGAAGAAGAGTATTTAGGCAGAGTTTTTGGTGTAATGGGGATGATTTCAACCTCAATGATGCCGCTTGGAATGCTTATTTTTGGTCCAATCGCAGATATCATCAAAATCGAATGGCTGCTAATGGGAACAGGGTTATTGATTGTCATACTGGCTGTTCTGCTAGGCCGAAGCAAAGAGCTTATCCTTGCGGGAAAACCTGCATTGGTGGTCCATAGGGACGGTTCTCAAGGCTTTTAAAGGGTCTGCAGTCAATCAAAAAACTAGTACAACCTCCCTCATGGTCTTAGAGCATACTGATAGAAAAATTTTCCCATAATATTATAATGAGATAGGAAGGAGTTGTTGAAATTGGCACAATCATTAAAAGGGAAAGTGGCATTTGTAACTGGTGCGGGAAAAGGAATTGGCAGGGCGGCTGCACTTGCTTTGGCAAATGAAGGAGTAAATGTCGGGCTGCTTGCAAGAACAGAGGCTGACTTAAAGGAAGCAGCAAGAGAAGTAGAAGGCTTAGGGGTGAAAGCGGCTTATGCGGCCGTGGATATTTCGTCTCAGGAAGAAGTAAACCAGGCAGTGAAAAAATTAACGGAGGAATTAGGGGCAGCTGATATCCTGATTAATAATGCAGGAATTGGCAAGTTTGAAACCCTTTTAGAGATGGATCCGGAGGAATGGAAGAGAATCGTTGATGTTAACTTAATGGGACCATATTATGTCACACGTGCGGTTCTTCCTCAATTAATAGAGAAAAACGGCGGCGACATCATCAATATTTCGTCTACAAATGGGCTAAATGGTGCGGCCACATCCAGTGCCTATAGCGCATCCAAATTTGGATTAATTGGCTTAACGGAATCATTGGCACAGGAAGTCCGGAGAAATAATATCCGCGTGACTGCATTGACGCCGAGCACCGTTGCTACTGAACTGGCAGTTAAGACGAACTTAATTGCTGAGAACAATGACCAAAAATATATGCAGCCGGAAGACATTGCTGAATTTATCGTCTCCCAATTAAAATTGCATCCACGTATTTATGTGAAAACAGCCAGCATGCTGGCGACGAACCCATTCTAAATCCAAAGAATCCAAAGGGACGGTTCTCATGGCTTATGAAGAGATTTCAGTCAATCGGGAGCCAGAAGAACCGTCCCCATGGTTCAATGGCTCGAAAAAAAAGGAGGCTTGCCGTTTGACAAATAATCCTATATTTTTTAATATGTATTATACCGACCGCCGGTTTGATACGGAGGCTAATCTTAAGTTTTAAAGCCAATAGCTTGGAGGTTTATTATGACCAATCCTTTACAAAGAAATGCCAGCTTCCAGCATATTCTGGATACAACAGAACTATTAATTAATGAAAAAGGATGCCGAAAAACAACTTTACAGGATATTATCGAACGATCCGGTTTGTCCAAAGGTGCGATTTATCATTATGTATCGGGTAAGGATGAATTATTTGGATTAGTACTTAAATCGAAAATGGAACAAATGAATAACCATTTTAACGATGTTGTCAAAAACACGCCTCCTAAAGATGCTGTTCTGCCTATACAGTTTATTGCCGAAGGGATGGCGGCACAAACAGAGGGACAGGATATATCCAGTAAAATCATGACTTATTTACTGGGACGAATTGATAATCCGAAAGTGGAGTCCATACTTAAGGAGATGTATGGCTTTTCTTTAAAGACAGCCAGAAGCTGGATTGAAATTGGACAAAAAGCAGGGGCAATTCCTGAAGGCATAAATGCTGAAAAAATGGCTTCGCTTTTTATGGTATTCAATTATGGACTCAGAGTGCAAAACATCATAGGGAAGAATACAGGGCAACAGGTAAATGTTGAAGATATATTTAAGTTCTTGCTGCGTTCACTCCAATAATGAAGAGAGTATTGAAAAAATAAATGGGATAAAATTTCCAAATTTTTATTGACGAACCGACCGACGGTATGTATAATCAAAATCGTAAGATGAGTTGGCGGTTGGTTTGTGAAATTGCTTAATAATATATCGTGTAATCACCAAATTATTTTTAAAACAAACAAACCGCAAGTCGGTTTGTTTAGAGATCCAAATCGGAGCATTTATTACATTCATAATGGTGCGGTGCCTTATCCATTGAATGCGAAGGAGTTGTTTGACCATAAAACTTAAAGGGGGAAATAATATTGATGAACATTGAAGTGGCCTCGATCGATGACTTGAGATCGGTAAAATCATTATATAAAACTGTCACCGGCCACCTGAGAAAAAAGGGTGTGCACCAATGGGACCTGTTTTACCCCAACAGATGGGTCATTTCAAAGGACTTGAAACAAGGCCATTTGCATGCCATTTTCCATAATAAATTTTGCCTTGGTGCCATTGTAGTAAATGAAGACCAAAGCTCAAAATATAAAGAACTTCCTTGGCTGGATTCTAATGGGAAGCCCGCTGTCATCCATCGATTGGCAGTCCATCCTGATTCGCAAGGAAAAGGCATTGGTAAACTGCTTCTTCAACATGCTGAGGCGTGGGTGAAATCCAATGGATATACCAGTATCCGCTTAGATGCCTATATGGAGAATCCGGCTGCTATCAAGATATATGAACGGTCGGATTACTCTCCGGTTGGAAAAATTCATTATCCATTCCGCAAGCACCCATTTCAGTGTTATGAAAAGATTTTATCGTCTAGAAATCAAAAGTTAATTGAGGAGAAAAGAGGGATTGTAGATGAATCAAGCGAGGCCGCATTCTAAAAAAGAAATAATAAAGGGCATTGTTATGACTCTTTTGATAAACGGGGCTATTCCGTTTATTGTTTACGCAGCATTAAAGCCGCACATGTCAAGTGTAACTGCTCTATCCATAGCAACTGTTATTCCGTTATTTGACAATTTGCTAAGTCTGATTAAAAAAAGAAGACTCGATGTTTTCGCTGTATTTATGCTGATTAGCTTCCTGCTTGGGATGATGATGGTTAGTATCGGGGGAAGTGAACGATTGCTTCTAATTCGGGAATCTTTTGTTACAGGCATTTTGGGGATGATTTTCCTCGCCTCACTGCTATTTCCCAGACCGCTTATTTTCTATTTTGCTCTTCGGTTTACGGTTGGGAATCAACCGGATGCGGCTTCGGCTTTCGCTGACAATTGGAAATATAGTTACTTTCGTTTTGTTTTAAGATTAATTACCATTGTTTGGGGATTGGCGTTAATTGGAGAATCCGCCGTACGTACGGTTCTTGTCTTTAAATTAACGGTTACGCAATTCTTGGCTGTTTCCAATTTTGTCATGTACGGGTTCATTGGAGCTGCGATCAGCTTTACCGTTGTTTACCGAAAACACTCCCAGAAACGTTTTAAGGAATTAATTACTTGCGAAAAAAGCATAGAGGAGAATTTATGTTAAATAAGAGAATCCTACTGCCCGTTATTTATGGATTAGCGTATTTATTTACCATGTATATTGTGATTCAATTTATCATTTATAAGCCCAGCCAGGCAGGAATTGTTTCTTCCAAGCTGCAGGATCCCACTTTTCCATATGCGATTTGGAAGCTGTTTTTCTATCCGCATATTCTGCTGGGTGTCCTTGCCTTATTAATTGGAGCCTATCAATTAACAAACAAGAGCCGCCAAAATCGAAAGCGGCATCGGCAGTTAGGTCGTATTTATGGATTAGCCATTTTCGGTAATGTTTTAGTGGTTCCATATATTTCATTATACGCAACTGGCGGAATTGGTTCTACGATTGCCTTCCTTGTCCTGGATATGGTTTGGTTTCTGACTACTGCCGTTGCCATATTCTACATCAGACGTAAAAATGTAACGAAGCACCGTGAATGGATGCTTCGAAGCTATGCCGTGACATTTGTATTTGTCACATTCCGGATTTTTCTTCTCTTCATTCAACTTTTGACACATGCTACCTTTCGTGTTTCGTTCCCGTTGGCAGTGTATCTTTCCATTTTGATCAACTTGCTGATAACGGAAGTCTATCTCCACAAACAATCTCGTGCTTTTACGGCTAAACATCCTGTAAAAGAAATTTGACATTTCCAGTGGTTTTTGGCGGGATTCATTCCAGCCAAAAGCCACTAGAACTGTCTATATTTATGATCCTATTTTCTTATTAATAGACCTTTAAGAATATTCCAAGCGATGATTAAGACGTTTTTCCAGTTTGTTGGCTTGAAGAGACCGGGGATTTTTAATAAATGCTTTGGATGAAGAAGATTAATCATTTTTGAGGGGGATATAGATTTGAAGAATCCTTGCTTATTCGTTACTTTTTTTTTAAGCCAAAAAACCGAACACATCCATTTGTATGCCCTGCCGCAAGCTCATTAAGGAAGTTTTCGTCTTTCAACAAATCTGAGTCCTGTTTGTTTGAAACAAATAGGTTTTCTGTTAGACATGCCGTCATGTTGCTTTCTCTTAGCATATGAAAGTTGGCTTGTTGTTTTCCTCTGTTATCATCTGTAAAATTATCAATTCTCTCCATGATTTCTGCATGGAGAATGTCTTGAAATTGGACCGTTCTAGAACCCGCATTGGGATAACGATAACTTTCAAAACCTCTTGCCTCTGAACTAGAGGAACTATTCAAGTGAATGCTCAGTAGAACATCAGCACCCCATGAATTTGCCATATCGGTTCTCTGCTGCAAACTTACCGTTTGATCATCTGTTCTGCTCAACTTCACTTCTGCATTTTCATAGCCTTTTAATTGTTCTTCAATTTTCCTTGCAATCTGCAATGTCACGTCTTTCTCTTGCAGACCGTTTCCTGTCGCTCCAGTATCAGAGCCGCCGTGTCCTGCATCAATAAAGATTTTGACCAATCTACTAACTCCTTTCTTTTCGTTTACTTTATTCTATGTGGACGAGATGGAACTGTGATTCTTTTCGTATAAAATGGTCAAGCCCCCAGCAGCAAGGGACGTCCTATATGGCTTATACTAAGAGCCGGTCAATCAAATCCAGAAGAACCGTCCCCACGGTCCCGTTGGTTTTCTTCATTTTTTTGTATAAAATAGAATAGAAACTAAAATAGAAAAGGTGATAGCATGAGTCAATTATCTGAGGTCTTATCGAAAAATCACGATAAGAATATTGAAGAATTAAAAGAATTGCTCCGAATTCCCAGCATTAGTGCGATTTCTGAGTATAATGAGGACATTCAAAAAGCAGCTTCTTGGATTGCCGGCAAATTAGAAAGCATCGGAATGGAGCATGTAGAAATTGTCCAGACAAAAGGCCATCCGATTATTTATGCCGACTGGCTGCATCAGGAAAATGCCCCAACAGTGTTAGTCTATGGCCATTATGATGTACAGCCTGTGGACCCAATTGATTTATGGGAAACTCCTCCGTTCGAGCCAGCCATCCGTGATGAAAAGATATTTGCCAGAGGGGCAACAGATGATAAAGGACAGACGTTTTTACATATCAAAGCAGTGGAAACACTATTGCAATCAGAAGGCAAGTTACCAGTAAACGTTAAGTTCTGCATTGAAGGAGAAGAAGAGATCGGCAGTCCGAATCTACCGCAGTTTTTATTCGACAACAAAGAAAGACTGGCCTGTGATGTGGTCGTTATTTCCGATTCTGATATGTGGGATAGAGGCGTCCCTGCTATCACCTATTCATTAAGAGGGCTTTGTTCGCTGGAATTTTCCCTTAAAACCGCTAATTCTGACTTGCACTCAGGCATGTTTGGCGGGGGAGTACAGAACGCCAGCCATTTATTGGTGCAGCTGCTTTCAACCCTTCATGATGCAAACGGAAAAGTAAATGTGGACCATTTTTATGATGATGTCGTGGATCTGACAGAATTTGAAAAGGAACAAATTAAAGCATTAGGCTTTGATCAAGAAAAGCTAAAAAAATCGTTAGGTCTAACGGATTTAACGGGAGGGGAAAACAATTATCCTTATCCAGAGAGAGTCAGTTCCCGGCCAACATTAGAAATTAATGGATTATGGGGAGGATTCCAAGGGGAAGGCACAAAAACTGTGATTCCAAATAAGGCGCATGCGAAAATTACCTGCCGTCTCGTCCATAATCAAAATCCTGAACAGATACAGGAATTGATCAAAAAGCATTTGGAAGAGAATGCGCCAAAAGGCTGCACAATCCAAGTGTCTCTTGGGGATACGGGCAATCCATTCCTCACTCCTATTGACAGTCCGATGATTCAAAAAGCAGCGGAAGCCTATGAAAAGGTGTATGGGAAATCGCCTGTTTATAAAAGAGAAGGCGGCTCGATTCCAATCGTATCAGATTTCAGTCAAGCGCTGAATAGTCCTGTTGTCTTAATGGGATTTGGTCTGCCGGATGAAAATCTTCATGCTCCGAATGAACATTTTAACTTAGAAAACTTTGACAAGGGCATCTTAACCATTTGTTCCTTTTTAAATCTAATTCAAAAATAAAGAGACTGTGGGGACTGTTCTCGTGATTTTAGCAAAGGGAACAGTCCTCTTTATTTGCAATATTTTTAAAGATGAAAAAACAGGTTGAAATACACACTTTTTTTCAGCTGGAAAATATGTTATAATATATTCATATATTTATATTGGAAGTTCATGGAGGAGTCTGTCACTTAGGGATTACTATGCCCTTTGATGCCAGACTCCTCTTTGTATTTCTCCAAGTTTATTACAAATGATAATAATGAAATCTATTTGGAGGATATAACTGGACGTATAAGGAGGTTTTGCTTTGTCTTTTCTGCATTTGGCGATCCTTTCGCCCTTGATCTATTCATTATTTATGATATTTTTTAAAAAATTTCATCGTATCCACACGGGATGGTTTATTCTTCCCCTGCCCATTCTTTTGTTTATCTATTTTCTTTCCTTCTTGCCAGTAACCTCAAATCAAAAAATGGTTACAGAAACCTTTAATTGGATTCCATCTTTAGGTATAAATTTTACGGCAAAAGCAGATGGGCTCAGCCTTTTATTTGCCCTGTTAATCACCGGTATTGGGGCATTAGTCGTTTTTTATTCGATTTATTACCTAGATAGGATGAAAGAAAAGCTTCCATCTTTCTATGTCTATCTATTGTTGTTTATGGGAGCGATGCTTGGTGTGGTCTTATCCGACAATTTGATTGTAATGTATGCTTTCTGGGAATTAACCAGTTTCTCTTCGTTTTTATTAATTGGCTACTGGTATGGACGGGAACAATCTCGATATGGCGCACAGAAGTCAATGCTGATTACGGTGTTTGGCGGCCTGGCTATGCTCGGGGGCATTATCCTTTTATATATCATGACAAGAACCTTCAGTATATCGGAAATCGCAGCCGAATCACACAGCATATGGGGGAATTCCTTATTTATACCTGCTTTGCTTTGTATTTTATTGGGTGCCTTTACAAAGTCCGCTCAATTTCCTTTCTATATCTGGCTGCCAGATGCCATGGAAGCTCCAACACCAGTAAGCGCCTATTTACATTCGGCGACAATGGTGAAGGCGGGGATATATTTAGTGGCAAGATTCACTCCGGTATTTGGCGATTCTGGGGTTTGGTTTTGGCTCGTTTCCGGAATTGGGTTGATTACCTTGACGTGGGGATCCATCTTTGCAGCAAAACAAACCGATTTAAAAGGGATTCTTGCCTTTTCTACTGTTAGCCAGCTTGGTCTGATCATGTCATTGCTTGGGGTGGGGTCAGCTGCTCTTCACTATGCTGATTTGGATGAAAATATCTATATTGTGGCCGTTTCAGCTGCCATTTTCCATTTAATTAACCATGCCACCTTCAAAGGCAGTTTGTTTATGGCAGTGGGAATTATCGATCATGAAACTGGAACAAGGGATATCCGGAAACTGGGCGGATTGATGACTTTTATGCCGATCACCTTTACGGTCTCGATTATCGGGGCTTTCTCGATGGCCGGAATCCCGCCGTTTAATGGATTCCTGAGTAAAGAGATGTTCTTTACAGGAATGGTCCGTGTAACGGAGATGGATCTATTTCACCTTGAAACATGGGGGATTTTATTTCCCGTAATTGCCTGGGTCGCCAGTGTCTTTACATTCGTTTACAGCATGATTCTTATTTTTAAAACATTCACAGGAAACGTTCAGCTGGAAAAATTGGATCGGCAGCCGCATGAGGCGCCTTTAGGGATGTTAATTCCGCCTGTCATTTTAGTTTCCCTTGTGGTCATTTTTGGGCTTTTCCCCAATCTGTTATCAGATAGCCTGATCTCGCCTGCCATGGCCGAGATTCTCCCAGGCCTGTTGGGTGCAGGTGAAGAGTTTACGGTTCATATTTCGTCCTGGCATGGGTTTACCATTGAGGTATTTATGACTTTGGGCGTGGTTATATTGGGGATCATCCTTTATCGAACCTTTCCAAAGTGGAAAACACTTTATTCAAAAATTCCGGAGAGGATGTCATTATTTCGCTTATATGACCAGTTAGTAGAGGGGGCCCAATCCGGATCGTATAAATTAACAAAATCGTTTATGACCGGTTCCATTCATTCCTATTTGGTTTATATATTTGCTTTCTTTATTTTTATATTAACAGCCACACTCATTGGAAAAGGGGCCCTTAAGGTCGATACGGGAAATGTTTCGGCCATAGGGATATATGAATGGATTTTAGCCCTATTTGTGGCCGCAGGCGCTATCAGCATTCTGTTTGTTAAATCTAGAATGACGTCGATTATTTTGCTTGGGGCCGTTGGTTATACCGTTTCATTGTTCTATGTTCTCTTTAGGGCGCCAGATTTGGCATTGACACAGCTGGTGATCGAGACGATTTCTGTTGCGCTGTTTTTAGTTTGTTTTTATCACCTGCCAAAATTGCGCAAATATGAAACTAGGATCAGATTTAAACTAACGAATGCGCTCATTTCTATTGGAGTTGGAGCAGTCGTCACGGTAATGGCTCTATCTGCACATAGCAATAAGCTGTTTGATTCTATATCGAAATATTACGTAGAAAATACGTACGAAAAGGCAGCCGGAAAGAATATGGTCAATGTCATTCTCGTTGATTTCCGCGGTTTTGATACCCTTTTTGAGATTACCGTTCTGGCGATTGCCTCATTGGGAATCTACGGAATGATCAAATTAAGAGGGAATAGGAGGAAAGAAGGATGAAAAAGACCAACAATATCATTCTCGAAACAGCGTTAAAAGCCCTTCTTTTTTTCATCGTCCTCTATTCAGTCTATATTTTTACAGCCGGCCACTATTATCCAGGCGGCGGCTTTATCGGCGGGTTAATGACCTCGGGGGCTATTGTCTTATTGCTGATCACCTATGATATCAAAACGGTGCAAAGAATTTTGCCGATTAACTACCGGATTATCACGGCGATTGGATTATTGTTTGCGATTGGGACAAGTGCGGGTTCTCTTTTTTTTAATGTTCCCTTTTTAACACATGCTTTTACACATGTAGAACTGCCTGTATTGGGGGATCTATCCCTGCATACGGCAACCCTTTTCGATTTAGGGGTATATTTTGTTGTGGTCGGTGTGACGATGACCATTATTCAAACGATAGGGGAGGATGAATAATGGAAATTTTAATGGCTTTTGTCATAGGCATCTTATTTATGTCCGCTACGTATTTAATGCTGTCAAAAAGCTTGCTGCGCATTATTGTCGGGACCGGTTTATTAAGCCACGGTGCCCACTTGCTTATTTTAACTATGGGGGGATTGAAAAGAGGTTCAGCCCCATTGTTGGGAGAACATGCAAAAAACTATACAGATCCACTGCCGCAAGCATTAATTTTAACAGCCATAGTGATTAGCTTTGGCGTTACGGCCTTTTTCTTGGTTTTGGCTTATCGGGCCTATCAAGAATTAGGAACGGATAATGTGGAAGAAATGAAAGGAACAGAACCAAATGACTAATTTAATCATTTTACCCATATTCATCCCTTTATTAACCGGGGCAATCTTAATCTGTTTACACAAAAAAATAGCTGTCCAGCGGATAGTAGCTGTTATTTCATCCCTCGGGACGCTGATTGTATCCTCAATCATCATCCATAAAGTCCATCAGGATGGGATTCAGTCCCTTAATATCAGCAGCTGGGATGCCCCGTTTGGTATTACATTGGTATCCGATATGCTTTCAGCAATGTTAGTATGCACAACCAGTATCATGGCGCTCGCTTGTTTGCTTTATTCGTTTAAATCGATTGGGAATGAACGGGAAAACTATTACTATTACCCAGTTTTTAGCTTCTTGCTGGTTGGGGTGAATGGAGCCTTTATGACAGGGGATATCTTTAACCTCTTTGTGTTTTTTGAAGTGATGCTTATGTCTTCTTACGTTTTATTAGTGCTTGGAGGAACCAAGATCCAATTGAGGGAATCGATTAAATATTTGCTCGTAAATGTCATTTCATCTGCTTTGTTTGTCATAGCGGTTGCCTTGCTTTATTCTGTTGCCGGCACACTGAATATGGCTCATATTTCGGAGCGCATCAGTGCAATAAGCGGCTATGGAATGCCGGGGATAGTTAGCGTCATAGCTGTTATGTTTTTAATTGTCTTTGGACTTAAGGGAGCGATCTTCCCGCTCTTCTTTTGGATGCCGGGCTCATACTATGCACCGCCTGCCCCTGTATTAGCGCTTTTCGGTGCTTTATTAACAAAAGTCGGCGTTTATTCGATTACGAGAACGTTTACGTTGTTCTTTTACCATGATGGATTTGTTTTTCAGCTTTTATCGATACTGGCGATTCTTTCGATCATCGTTGGTGTTATTGGAGCCATCGCGTATTGGGACGTAAAAAAAATCATTATCTATAATATTATCGTTGCAGTAGGGGCCATCCTTTATGGCGTTTCAGTGATGAATCCTGCTTCCATAAAAGGAGCGGTGTATTATTTGATCCACGATATGATTATTAAGGCCGCCCTGTTCCTGCTTGTTGGCAACATTATTGCCATAACGGGATCCGCTAATTTGAAAAAATTCAGCGGCCTCATCAGCCGCTATCCGGGACTAGGATGGACCTTCTTTATTGCAGCTTTGGCTTTAGCGGGGATTCCTCCTTTAAGTGGATTTGTCGGCAAATTGCTTATTATTCAAGGCGGATTTGAAGGAAACAGCTTTTTCGGGGCGGCCATTGTCCTGATGTCTAGTTTACTAGTATTATTTTCAGTCATGAAAATTTTCATCAATGGTTTTTGGGGGAAGAATCTCACCTTTGAGGGGGAAGAGAAAGCGCCTGTCAAATGGCTGCTGATTTCACCGATTATATTAGTGGCTATATCTGCCTTGTATGGTTTATATTCAGAAGCTATTTTGCCGTATATTGGCCAGGCATCAGACACATTATTAGATCCTCAAATATATATAGATGCTGTCCTAAAGGAGTGATGAAAATGGCTTTTCAAATATTGCTTAACATTGTACTGGCTTTCTTATGGATGTTTATCAAGGTAGGTTTTGACCCGATCAGTTTTATCAAAGGTTACTTATTCGGGCTGCTGGTCATTTTCGTGTTTCGCCGTTTTTTCAACAGCCGTTTTTACCTTTATAGAGTATGGGCTTTTTTTAAACTGACTTTTATTTTTCTAAGAGAGCTGGTTATGTCAAATATTGCGATTGTTAAAATCGTTTTAAAACCTAAATTAGACATGAGTCCCGGTATCTTTGCCCTGCAGACTGACTTAACGAAGGATTGGCAAATAACGCTTTTATCCAGTTTAATCACTTTAACACCGGGTACATTGGTGATTGATGTGTCGGAAGATAATCGGACATTGTTTGTCCATGCGATGGATATTCGAGAAGTGGAAGATGAAATCAGCAGTATCAAACAAACGTTTGAACGAGCCATTTTGGAGGTGAGCCGGTAATGCTGGACATCGTGATTCGAATTGCTTTACTATGCTGTTCCCTTGCTATGCTGGGGCTTATTTACCGGGTTATCAAAGGACCGGCCATACCAGATCGTGTGATTGCCCTCGATGCGGTTGGAGTCAATCTTGTAGCGATTACAGCGCTCATTTCCATTGTGCTGCATTCATCTGCTTTTCTTGAAATTATCCTTCTGATCGGTATTTTGGCCTTTATTGGAACGATTGCCTTTGCTAAATATTTGGAAAAGGGGGTTATTATTGAACGTGACAGTCATCGTTAATTTTCTCATTGGATTTTTTATCTTGGCAGGCGCGATACTTTGCTTGATTGCAACGTTTGGAGTTATTAGGCTTCCTGATGTATACACAAGAAATCATGCTGCATCAAAAGCAGCTACTCTAGGGGTTATGTCAATTTTATTGGGAACCTTCTTGTACTTTTATTCTTTTGAAGGGCATTTTAATTCGAGGCTAATCCTTGGCATTGTTTTTCTCTTTATGACCTCTCCAATCTCGGGGCATCTGATTAATAGGGCTGCGTACAATTCAGGAGTCAAACTTTGGGATCGCAGTGTCAGAGATGACCTGAAAGAATATCAAAAAAAATTACATGAAGAGTGAAGTTCCATGGAGACGGTTCTCATGGCTTTTGGCCGCGAGAACCATCCCCGTGGACAGTTGTAATCCGAATATATTCCCTTGGTTTAAATGGCTCATAAAATTTCTTGGGATTAATTGATGCAGGAGTATTTTGCGTATTTAATGGAACGAGGTTCAATTGATTTTTATGTGATTCCAGTTGATTATCAAAATATTCCCGCTGGGTTTTAATCTGCAGGATTAAGGCTGCTGAAAATAAAAATATAAAAATAAATAAGCTTACGGCAATTTTTATTTTCACTAAGTGTACACCTCCATTTAGGATTAGTTTGTACAACCATAGAGCGTTATAAAAGTGGAAAGCTATAGGAACGGTTTTCATGGATATTTAGTCATGAAAACCGTTCCTATGGCTTTTTTGATTAATTCTTGTAATAATAATAGAAGCACAAGGGAAAGCAAGATCGTTAATGGCTGATGGCTCTTATAATTTCGTTCATTATTAAAATAGGAGGCAAAAAAATTGAGAAAAGTGATTCTTAGTGCAGACAGTACGTGTGATCTTGATGATAGATTAAAAGAACGATATCAAGTGCATTGTCAGCCGCTTCATATTAATTTAGGCGGCGAACAATATAAAGATGGAGTAGATATTACGCCAGGCGACATTTATGATACATATCAGAGGCAGCGTGTGCTGCCGAAAACATCAGCTCCTAATCCAGCAGAATATATCGATTATTTTAAAAGGTGGACAGATGAGGGCTATGAGGTCATCCATATTAGCCTTGGATCCGGATTATCTTCTTCCTACCAGAATAGCCGCATTGCTGCACAGGAGCTTGGACATGTGTATTCAATCGATTCCTGCAATCTTTCCACAGGCATGGGTCTTCTTGTGATAGAAGCCGCTGAACGTATTGCCAAGGGAATGCCGGCAGCCCAGATCTATCAGGAGGTCAATGAAATAAAGACAAAAGTTCAGGCAAGCTTTGTCATTGATAATCTTACCTACCTTCGTGAGGGAGGCAGATGTTCTGCCCTTACTGCTTTTAGTGCGAATCTATTAAATATTAAACCATGTATTGAAGTGGACACTGCAAGCGGAAATATGAAGGTTGGAAAAAAATATCGAGGTGCGCTGCCAAAGGCATTGAAACATTACACTATGGATAAGCTAAGCGGGCAGGCTGATATAAAAACTGACAGGATTTTTATCACCCATTCGGGCACATCTCCCGAGAATATTGAACTAGTTAAGAATGCAATAGAAGAGTTAGCGGAATTTAAAGAAATTTTGGTTACCCGGGCCGGCTGTACGATTTCTTCCCATTGTGGCCCTAATACACTCGGAATATTATTTATGGCCAACTAACCCGAACAGTATAACGATACTGTAAAAGGAAAAGAATAAATGGAGTTGTTTTCCTTATTCTCTATATGGAATGAAAAATGAGTGGACTTATGAACTGGCTGATTTTAGTTTGATATAAAGCAATTACGATATTAAGGAAGGTGCTATTAATTATGGGAATTATACTCGCGTCTATTCTCGATGCTGATTGGTCGAGATTACCAGATGAAATTCGGGACGTTGATCGGGCAGGGGTCGATGCTTTTAGCATAGATGTTATGGATGGACAGTTTGTTCCAAGAGAGACGTTTAGTCCAGAAACAGTTTTGGAAATTAGAAATATAACAGGCCTGCCTATTGAAGTGCATTTAATGGTCAATTCTCCAGAGGAACATGTAAAAAAATATTGTGATGCTGGAGCGGATCAGGTTGTTTTTCATTTAGAGGCTGCTAAGGATCCGCTTGCGATTATTGAGTATATTCACTCGAGAGGTTTGCAGGCCGGTATTGCTATTCTAAAAGAAACCCCCCTTGAAAACATTTCGGATGAGGTATTTACGTCAATAGATGCTTTGACGTTAATGTCTATCAAGGTTGGATTTGGCGGTCAAAAGCCATCTCCTGAAACCATTGATCGGATTAAACAACTTAGAGAACGTGCCGAGAAAATGAATCCTAATCTTGCTATCATCATTGATGGAGGAATGAAACCTGGGAATTGCTCTGAGTTTATCGGGGCAGGGGCCGATGGGGTTGTCATTGGAACAGGGATTTACCATGCTGATAATTATGAAGAAGCGTTAAGGCTTGCCAAGCAAAATGCCAATTCGGATGATCCTGTGGCGCGGAAGAGATTAGAAGGCTTTTTGGCCATTCCAAGTAAAAATTAGCCAATGATACAGAAAGAAGAAGGCATTTTGAGTAATCCGCCTGGAACTTGATAGGCCGATTTTTACAATGACCGGCGCATAAAATAATCCAAAGTAACGGGGTGAGTCCTTGTGAGGGCTGCCCTTTTTTGGGTTTACTTGGCAGCAGATCTTCGAAATCTGCAGATGGAACTTTATTCCTTTTCAAATCTGATGGACCTTGATAAAGTATTATTCATAATAAAAGGAAAGAGAAAGGGATGTCTTTTGTGAAAAATGCTTTCCTATTCATTATCCAATTGGTGTTTATTTGGGCCATTTATGCATGTTCAAAATACGCGGTTGAAACCTTCCATATCCCGATTCCATCCAGTGTATTAGGAATGGTTATTCTTTATGTTATGTTAGTTTGCAAAATTATCCAGGTGAAATTTATAGAGAAGGGTGCAGCCTTTTTAAATAAGCACTTAGGATTTTTCTTCGTCCCAATTGCAGTTGGCTTAATGAACTACGGAGGATTAATAAAGACAAATGGATGGCAGCTGCTGCTAATGATTGCGGGCAGCACCATAATTGGTTTGGCGATAAGTGCGGCAGCCACTCAGTATTTGACGAAGAAGGAAAGAAATCCAACTGGAGGGGAAAAGACTAATCATGGACAGTCTCACTCTGCTTAGCATTTTCATTACGATCACAGTATATATAGGCGCAATCAAACTGGCAAAACATGTTCCATCGCCATTCACCACACCTATCTTAACAGCGACTATCGTCATCATTGCCATTCTTAGTTCATTGCACATAAGCTATAAACAATATGCAACGGCAAAGGATTGGATGACATTTCTGTTAGGTCCAGCTACTGTTGCTCTTGCGCTGCCTATGTATAAAAATCAGTCGATCATTCGGGAAAGATTGAAGCCAGCTGTCCTGGGGCTGGCAATTGGCACAATCGCAACGATGACTTCTGCCGTTTGGCTCTCAAAGGCATTGGGATTATCTGATACCATCCAAGCGGCATCCGCAGTTAAAGCGGTCACGACACCTGTTGCTATTGAAGCTGCCGCCCTTATTGGCGGGGATCCGGCCCTTGCAGCGGCCTTTGTGATTACAGCCGGCATTTTCGGTGCAGTGTTGGGTCCCATCCTACTAACATGTATGAAAATTACTGATCCGTTTTCACGTGGTCTAAGTATTGGCACTGTTTCCCACGGGATAGGCACCAGCCAGATCATGACGGAAGGTCCTGTCCAAGGGGCAGTTTCAAGCCTGGCCATGGGATTTGCGGCGATTATTACTTCCATCCTTCTCCCATGGATTTATCCTCTTATCCAATTTTAAATAGTGTTTATTTGAATGCAGGGGATGGCAGGTGCTGTCAAAGAGCAAAGGTGTCAGAACTACACATGGAGTCAGACCCCTTATATGACAGCCCCTGTTTTTTTATAAATAGCAAATCAAAGAAGGAGGAAAGCGATCAAAGCGATCTTAAAGAGCTTATATTTATTATTGACGCAAAAGAATTTTTGTTTTATAATTATCTCAAATTCGAGATGTTTGAATTAAAGATAATAATTTTGGTTGAGATATAGAAAATAAGGAAAACGAAAAATGATGGGAGGACATAATTAATTATGAACCAATTAAAAGGCGTACATCACGTTACAGCCATTACAAGCAGTGCAGAAAAAATATATGAATTTTTCACGAATGTTTTGGGTCTGCGACTAGTGAAGAAAACCGTGAACCAAGACGATATCCAAACGTATCATTTGTATTTTACAGATGACGTCGGCTCCCCTGGTACCGACATGACATTTTTTGACTTTCCAGGAATCCCAAAAGGAGTTCATGGGACAGACGAGATTTCAAAGACCTCATTCCGGGTTCCTAATGATGCTGCATTAGATTATTGGGTCAAACGTTTTAACCGATTAAAGGTGGAGCATACAGGGATTAAGGAACAGTTTGGCAAAAAAACACTTTCCTTTGTGGATTTTGATGATCAACAATACCAATTGATTTCCGATGAAAACAATCAAGGTGTTGCCGCCGGCACTCCTTGGCAAAAAGGGCCTATCCCGTTAGAATATGCGATTACAGGATTGGGACCGGTCTTTGTTAGAGTCTCCAATCTGGATTACTTCAAAGCACTGATGGAGGAGGTTTTATTATTTAAGGAAACCGCTAAAGAAGGTTCTTATCATTTGTTTGAAACAGGTGAAGGCGGTAATGGCGCTTCAGTCATTGTGGAATATAATACGATTCTTCCTAGGGGCCGCCAGGGATTTGGAACCGTGCACCATGCGGCGTTCCGTGTGGAGGACCGTGCGGAACTGGATGAATGGATGAAACGGATGCAATCCTTCCGTCTGCCGAATTCCGGTTATGTGGAACGGTATTATTTTGGCTCCTTGTATACCAATGTCTATCCGCAAATCCTGTTTGAAATAGCAACAGACGGGCCGGGCTTTATGGGGGACGAGCCCTATGAAACGCTTGGTGAAAAACTATCGCTGCCGCCATTTTTTGAGCCGAAACGGGAACAGATTGAAAAATTGGTACGGCCGTTTGATACAGTAAGAAGTACTAAAGTATTTGAAAAAGAATACGAAGATTAATTAAGTTAAGAAATGCGGCCATTTGATCAAAATAAGATTAAGAAATTATCTGGACAAACCAACCAAAGGGAAGTAAACAGTCAGCAAATGCTCTGGCAAAAGGTGAATGGGCATAAAAATCAAGCAGAGTGTCATATCGTCTCCAGTTTTGCTTTTAAAAATATCCTATCAATCTTATTTGCGAAAAGTTAATTAAGCAGGCTTAAAAACAGTAGAGGTGCAATTCTAATATTTGGAATTGCATCTTTTGTATTATATGGGGATCTTATTACTGCTTTCTTTGGTAAACTGATTCAGGGGTACATGATTTTGGGAGATCCATCCGGCATGAAACGGGTCATTGAAAATGTAGCCATCAAGGATGCCCACGGTTCATCCCCCTTTCCTTGCTGAGTATTCGGCGAGCCAGTATGGCAGTTTAGTGAGGTTCGCTTTGCAATGCTCGTGTTCCATTCGCGCGCGCACTTTCATCATCCATTTCTGTAAGCGTTGTGGAGATTCATTTTTTTCGTAAGGAAATACGGCGATATCAGCAATTGCAGGTGGAAATGGATTGTTCCTGATGTGTTTTGTCAGCTTGGCCATCACTTTTTCAAAATCCATTTGACCGCAAAATTCAAACCATTGTTGAATTGTTTCATTCTTGAATGTGAATTTGGGATAAACGTTCTCTATCAGTACTAATAGTTTTATTAATTCATCCTTTGTCATTTGCGGATCCTCCTGCAGCACGTTGGACTGTATCCATTTATTTCTCTCCTCTAGTTTTGACCATAAGGGCTTTTTGCCATACGTTGTGCTGCTCAAAGTTTTCCTGGCATAGATGAGAGCCAGATATGGTGCCACTCGAAGCCCTAGAATCCTAGTTATTCATGATGGGGATGAAAGCTTGTTTTTTAGAACTAGTGAGGAAAGGGTCAAGGCGCCAAAAAAGCAGTGGAACCAAAAAAACTGTCGTCATGAAAGGTCCTTCAGGAAGGACCTCCTATATGAAAAAAGAAGAAAATGGTCCTCCGCGAATCCTAGCTTCCTGACCTGCCCTACTAAGTACCAAAAATATTTTTAAACAATGGTATATTCTGTCAGCTGGAAGTACAATGAACATATATCCATAAGGAGGGAATCAAAGCATGATTATTGTCACAACAGAAAAAATTGCAAACTATAAAATTACCGAAGTAAAGGGTCCTGTGTTCGGATTGACCGTACGTGCCCGAGGAATTGGAAAAGATATCGTAGCTTCCTTGAAGGGACTTGTAGGCGGAGAAATCAATCAATATACAGAAATGCTGGAAGATGCCAGAAAACAAGCCATTGATCGGATGGTGCAGAACGCCCAAGCGATGGGGGCAAACGCCATTATTATGATGCGCTTTGATTCTGGTGAAATCGGCCAAAATATGAGTGAAATAGTAGCCTATGGCACAGCTGTTATCGCAGAGAAGGAATAGCGATGGGGTGGATTTTTGGCTATTTCGGCTTGCAAATCCTTATCGTCCTTATTTTAATCATTGGATCTTGGTTTATCTGGGACCGCCGCTTCAGAAAAAAACATGGGAAGCAAGTGCCTGAAGGCTTCTTCCGGACAAATGAAGCCTCCATCGATCCGACCACAAAGAAAAAATTAGTCGTTTACTTTAACCCGGAAACGGGGGAGCGGTTTTATAAGGAAGAATAAAAGCAGGTGCCTGCACTGCCAGTAATGTCGAATCTCGACAGCCATCGGGGCGGTATCAGGCACTTTTATTTTAAAAAAAGAAGGCACTGAAATCCAGCACCTTCTGCTAAATTATTCTATTGCAAAGAAACCCAGACACTCTTTACTTCTGTGTAGTTATTAAGTGCATAGGACCCCATTTCCCGTCCAATGCCGGATTGTTTATATCCGCCAAATGGGGAAGCCGCATCAAAGGCGTTGTAGCAGTTTACCCAAACCGTTCCAGCCCGGAGCTTGCTTGCAATATAATGGGCATTGGCGATATCGCGTGTCCACACGCCAGCAGCTAATCCATATTCGCTATTGTTCGCACGGTTAATTAATTCATCCAAATCGTCATATGGCATGGCGGAAATAACCGGTCCGAATATCTCCTCCTTGGCGATCGTCATTTCATCACGAACATCCGCAAAAATAGTAGGGGAGACAAAATAGCCTTGTTCCTGAGGCTTATCACCGCCGACTACAAGCTGAGCCCCTTCGTTCAATCCTTTTTCAATATAGCCCAGCACCCGTTTTTGCTGCTCAATCGAAACAAGCGGCCCAATTTCGGTATCAGCATGAAGTCCGGCGCCTTGCTTAATATTCTTTGCGTGACTGGCCATGTCAGCCACCACATTATCGAATTGTTTCTTTTGAATAAACACACGGGAACCGGCACAGCAAACCTGTCCTTGGTTAAACATCACACCGTTAAGTGCGCCTGGGATGGCCTTCGTTAAATCGGCGTCAGGCAGGATGATGTTTGGTGATTTTCCGCCGAGCTCCAGCGTGACACGCTTCAATGTTTTAGCGGCCTTTTCCATAATTAATTTTCCAACCTCAGTGGAACCGGTGAAGGCAATTTTATCCACTAAAGGATGGTCAACCAATGGCTGGCCTGCTGTTTCCCCAAAGCCAGGGACAATGTTCACCACACCTGCAGGGAATCCGGCTTCCTGGATTAATTCAGCCAAGTAAAGTGCTGAAAGCGGGGTTTGTTCCGCAGGTTTTAGAACAACCGTACAGCCGGTGGCAAGAGCAGCCCCCAGCTTCCACATCGCCATTAAAAGCGGGAAATTCCAAGGGATAATTTGTCCAACTACCCCCACAGCCTCATGACGGGTATAGTTTAAGAATGGTCCATTAACAGGAATGGTCTGACCTACAATCTTTGTGGACCAGCCTGCATAATAGCGCATATGTTCAATTGCCAATGGGATGTCGGCATTCGTCGTTTCGCGGATGGGCTTACCATTGTCCAAGGTCTCTAATTGGGCTAGTTCCTCACTGTTTTCCTCCATTAAATCAGCCAGTTTGTACATAAGCCGGCTGCGATTGGCTGCGCTCATTTTCGACCATGGTCCTTCATCAAATGCTTTTCGGGCTGCTTTAACTGCAAGATCAATATCTTCCGCCTCTGCTTCGTAAACACATGCTAATACCTCGCCAGTAGCTGGATTGTAAGTATCAAAAGTTTTTTGTGATCTGCTTTCTACAAAATCGCCATTAATAAAAAGCTTTTTCTTGCCGGTTAAAAACTTTTCTACTTTTTCTTTTAAATCTGCAGTTAATTGACTCATAAAATTCCTCCTCAAAATAGTAATCTATGTATATCTTGATGGAAAGTTTGAGTGCTCTATGATCGCCTTCCAAATAAAATGGTAACATTTTGAAATTAGTAACTCAACTAATTATTATGGTAATTTTCTGACAATATACGACGTGAAAAACTTAACAAAACATAACAAGACTTAACAAAAGTAAACGAAAATGGCACGAATGTGATAAAATGCATTTTCATATTCTTAACTGCCATTTAAACTAGTAATAGAGTAGAAAGCTTTATGCAGCATTAAAAATAGTTCAATAGAAGAGGCGAGAGGACCTAATGTCGTATCCAATAGGCAAACTACCGCAGGATCATGAGATATTAAACCAATTTTTATGTATTGCCTTAGGCTGCAATTCGTATTTACATCCCTATATCGATGAGTGCTACCAAAAAAACGAACGGGAATACTATGAAGCCTACCGAAAGAGCGGCCAAAAAGGAAATCCGTTATTTTCAATGTATACGACGAAAAATGAAGAAAAAATCAGAAAAGTGGCGGGGATTATTGAATGGTGCGCCACCTCCAAACAGTTTGCCCCGCTTGATCAACTGATTAAAAAAGGTTACAAATTTGCTTATCAGTATTCACAGCGGCAAACACATATGGATTTTGAAAAGTTTATGAGAAGCTTTGCCAAAAGACATAAAAATAAAATAATGAAGGAAATTGAATTAATCTATCAAAATATTGTTCTTTGGTACCTCTGTGTACGAGAACATAAACCAATTAATACAAGAAATATTGCCTGGCAATCCTTCCAGAAAGTATTAAGGTCCTCCATTAACGAGATTCCCTTGCAAAAAAGCTTGTTCTCATCTGAGATGGTGGAAAAGCACAATGAGGAAATCGATCAACTTTATGAGGAATATAACATACCTAAAAAGCCCAATTTTGAATCCTTAGGAGTATTTCTAGAATATCTGCTCAGCGAAAATGTAAAAAGAATTGTTGAAACAGCCCCTCATTGTGGCACGGAGCAGGCTGAGGAACAAGTATTTAAAGACACGCCGGGGAAATTTATCGGGGCATTGGGCGGCTGGCTAAAGGCACTCAATATTCATGAGATGGATGCGACTGAAAAAACGCCCATGACGAAGAAAGATCTGGATATGGCCTTTTTAGAAATGGTATATGCCAAGAAATATAATTCGATTTCAAAAGAAGAACAGGATTTGTTTTTTATCAGCTGCCTTTATTTAAAATGTCTTAGCTCCCAGTACCATGAAACGAAGCAATTGTATTTATCTCAATCAAATCTGGATCATTATCAGGAAATGAAATGGAAAGAGATCCAGATTAATGAACAAAAGGCCGACCTGTTTAAAAGGAAGCAGGAATGGCAGCTGACTGTTAAAAGGAAGCAGAAAGAAATTGACGGATTAAGCCAGGAACTCCGTGAGGCTCAGGTAAAAATCCGTCAATTAGAACAGCAGATCGAAGAGATGGAGGACTATAGCGAGGAGGTACATGCCCTTCGAGATTATGTCTTTAGAGACGAACAGAATGATGGCCATTTCTCTAAAACCCCATCAATAGAAATCATGAAAGAATACATTCAGTCAAAGAAAATCTTCATATTTGGGGGCTATCCCATTTGGCAGCAAAAATTAAAAGCATTTTTACCAAATGCCGAATTTGTGGATGTTTCATTATTGAATAGGGATATTTCGAAGATCCAGCGCGTGGATGCTGTCTTTATTAATACAGCGGTCTTTTCCCATGCATTTTATAAAAAAATTATGAAAGAATTAAGCAGAACAGGAACACCTCTATTTTACTTAAACGGCCAAAGCAATGTGGAGAAGACGACAGTAGAAATCTATAAATGGATGACAGAGTGAATGGCCAAGTTTCACAAACTGGATTTCAAGTTAAAACATCGTTTAATTAATGATGAAGTAATGCTCCCTCCTTCAGGAACCCTAACCTAAAAAAGTTAGTTGTTTGACTATACAAAGTCGGGTGACTAAAGTTATAATAAATTGGTAAGGAACCATAACATTTATCGGAGGATTTTATGGGGAAAAATTCTAAACCTAATGAACCTTTAGTGACACATATTTTTACGGCAGATCCTTCAGCACATGCCTTTGAAGGAAAGCTATATATCTATCCTTCTCATGATCTTGACCATGATGGACCATCTAATGACAATGGTGACCAATATGCCATGGAGGATTATCATGTTTTATCCATGGATGATGTGGAGGGACCATGTACAGACCATGGGGAAGCGCTTCATTTAAGAGATGTTCCATGGGCAAGCGAACAGCTTTGGGCACCTGATGCTGCTTACAAAAACAACCTGTATTATTTATTTTTCCCAGCGAGAGATAAAGAAGGCATTTTTAGAATCGGCGTCGCGACTAGCCTTCATCCTGCAGGACCTTTTAAGCCAGAGGAAAATTACATACCTGGCAGCTTCAGCATCGATCCAGCGGTTTTAGTGGATGATGACGACAGAGCTTATGTTTATTTTGGCGGGCTTTGGGGAGGACAGCTGGAAAAGTGGCAGACAGGAACATTTATCCCGGCTGCTGAAGGACCGGCTCCTGCAGAACCTGCTTTAGGACCAAGAGCAGCTGAATTAAATGATGATATGTTGACTTTTAAATCGGAACCGCAGGAAATCTCCATAGTGGATGAAAACGGAGATCCGATTCTGGCAGGTGATGAAGACCGAAGATATTTCGAGGGCCCATGGGTTCATAAATACAATGGCCTTTACTATCTTTCGTATTCTACCGGGACCACTCATAAAATTGTTTATGCTGTAAGTGAAAATCCACAGGGCCCATTTGTGTTCAAAGGTACTATACTTACGCCTGTAATCGGCTGGACCACGCATCATTCAATCGTTCAATTTAACGATAAGTGGTATCTGTTCTATCATGATTGCTCGTTATCAGGCGGCGTGGACCATAAGCGGTCTGTAAAATATACGGAACTAACCTATAACGAAGACGGAACGATTCAAACGATTAACCCATATGGGGATAAATAATTTGGTTAAAGGCTGGCTTTCCTTAGTTGGGGCCAGCTCTTTTTGATAGCGCTTAATTTATTGAATATACAAACCTTCAGCTAACGTTTTATAATAGGAATAAATGGTGCTTCTCTTCGGAGGGATTGGATGAATAAAACGGTAAATCGGGCCTATGCTGCGACGGAATGGATTGCGAAATTCGCTTATATTAATCTATTATGGATGGGATTTTCTTTGTTAGGTCTGGTTGTCCTTGGATTCTTTCCAGCCACGATATCGATGTTTGCGATTATACGAAAATGGATGATGGGTGACACGGACATTCCCATTTTCCGTAGTTATTGGAAAACATATAAGTCGGAGTTTCTTAGAAGCAATGGGTTAGGACTCATTATCGCGGCAGCTGTGGGACTGATGGTTCTTGACTTAGTTTTCTTGAGAAATGCAGGGAGTAACTTTATAAGTGCGATTCAAATTCCGCTATACCTGTTTATGTTTGCTGTCGTCATGACGATCCTTTACTTGTTCCCGGTATATGTCCATTATGAGCTAAAACTTTCCCAGTTGATTAAAAATTCATTTTTCATGATGCTCATTCACCCGTTGGAAAATCTCGTCATGCTTGCTGGGACGGCTGCCGTCTTTTTTATCGTAAAGTTCATTCCAGGTTTGGGCTTTTTCTTCGGCGGCAGCCTCTCGGCAGCAATTATAATGGCTGCGTGCTTCCTTGTTTTCAAAAAAGTAGACAAAAGAAAACAGCAGGCCTAGCCCATCCAAAAAAGACAGATAGGGAAGTATTCTTTGAAAAACTAGATTACTCCTTATCTGTCTTTTTTGTGTAACTTTCGCCTTGATTCATTATCCCTTGACAGACCCTGCGGCCATGCCTTCCACAATCTTATCACTTAAGAATAGGAAGGTAATTAGAATTGGCACAATGCTGATCACGAGTGTGGCGCCAATGGCACCCCAATCTGTCAAATATTGCCCTACGAAGTTATTGATCCCGACGGTTAAAGTTTTCCAATGGTCAGAGCTGATGAATGTATTGACAAAGACGAATTCATTCCAGTTATAAATCATATTAATAATCGCTGTTGTGGATAGAACAGGTATGGTCATTGGCAGGGTAATCTTGAAAAAGAGCCGGTGAACCGAACAGCCATCCATTATCGCAGCTTCTTCAATTTCACGTGGAAACGTTTTGTAAAACCCTAGTAAAATCATTATGGTTAACGGCAAGTTAAAAGTCGTGTACGAAATGACAATGGAAGCAGGATTATCAATTAAATTGACAGAGTTATACATATTGAACAAAGGAATTAATGTCGAGTGTAATGGAATCATATAGGCGACTAAAAATAATCCGAGAACTAGGCCGCTTAATTTCCAATTCATCCGTGTAACGGCAAATGTTACGAAACTAGCAAGAATAATGGTTAGGACGACGGATAATACGGTAATCCAGATACTGTTAAAAAAGTAGAGACCAATATTTCCAGAAGTCCATGCTTTTGTATAGTTGCCCCATTGCGGGTCTTGCGGCAAAGAGAAAGGAGACATCCCAAACACTTCTTGATTGGTTTTCAGTGAAAAGAAGACCAGCCAGATTAATGGGTAGATCTGAATCACAGCAAATAACCCTAATATTAGATAAAGAAATCCAAATCCGATTTTGTTCAGGGCAGATTTCTTCGTGTTCTTGGATACAGAAAGGTTCGTTGTTTCCTGTTGTGTGCTAAGGTCACTCATCTTGTCTCACTCCCCCTTAATATTGAACATCATCATTAGATTTCGTTAGTTTCGAAGTTAACAAAGTCATCAACATACAGATGACTAATAGTCCAAACCCGATAGCACTGCCATAACCGAAGTGATTCAACTTGAACGCTTCTTTGTACATATAGGAGGCCATTACTTCACTTGCTCCATTTGGCCCTCCGCCTGTCATCACATAAATCAGGTCAAAATATTTTAAAGATCCAACGACTGCCAGCATAATGGTTACCTTAAATACGCCAGAAATCAGCGGCAGTTTAATCTTAATCGCAATTTGCAGTGGATTGGCCCCGTCTATTTTCGCAGCTTCTATCACTTCATCTGGTACATTTTTTAAGGCAGCGTAATAAATAAGAATGTAAAATCCTGCGTATTGCCAAATAACTGGTATGAATATGGCGTAAAGCGCGATGGCTGGGTCTGCCAGCCAAATCGGTGTATTTTCCATGCCAAACCACTCAAGCAATTTATTGGCCATTCCGTTTGTCGGATCGAAAATCTTCATCCAAAGCTGGGCGATGGCAACGGAGGATAATAACATGGGAATTAAATAAATCTTCCGCAATAAATCAGAACCCTTAATTTTACTGGCTAAAACCAGGGAAACCGCTAAATATAGAAGTAAGCTTACCGTGGAAAAAATGGCTAATAGAAAAGAATGCCATGTACTTGTCCAGAACACTTTATCCTGTACCAAGGTGATATAATTTTCCAATCCGATAAATTTCATCTCGCCAATTCCATTCCAATCCATGAGACCGTAATAACCGGATAATGCAATGGGAATATAGATTAGGACTAGGATGAGAAGTAACGCTGGAAGCGTATAAAGGGCGATCACGAATTTATTCGACATTACCTTGTTCATGTTGGTTGGTCCCCTTCCTTTCTATAAAGAAGAGGACATATTTTTTAGCAATATGCCCTCATTCTATGCAAGTATTATTCTTCAGCAGCAAGAGCTTCTTCTTGTGTCTTGGCAAACTCTTTAGGAGTTGTTTGACCGCCGAATAATGCTTGAATCTGGTTTAAGTGAACATCCGCCACGCTGGCAGACATTTGAACATCCGCATAAAGTGTCAGGTTCGTCGCATTTCCTAAATCATTCAGAATGTCAATGTACATTTGGTCAAGATCGCCAGAGGATGTGTCTACTACTGTAGCAGGAATAACCCCAGCGTCCACGACAGAGCGCTTGCCCCATTCTTCTACTAAGTAAGCAACAAATTTCTTAGCTTCCTCTTTTACCTTTGATTGCTCAGATACGAATAAGCCAACTCCTGGGCCGCCTACATAGCTGTCAATATTCCCTTTTCCGCCTTCATAGGTTGGGAATTTGAAGTAGCCAATTTTATCTTTAAATTCCTGAGATACATCAGGGCTGGTGGTGTAGTTTGGCAATTCCCAAGTCGCCATCAAATACATAGCTGCTTGTTCATTCATAAAGTAACCTTTTGCCTCATCGTTTGATAATCCGTTAAATCCCTTTACAAATGCCCCCATATCCACAAGCTTGGTAATTTCTTCAGCAGCTTTAACTAAAGCTGGATCTTCAAAACTTCCGGTACGATTGATGGCATTGTTTAATGCTTCAGGCCCGCCAATGCGGTCTGCCAGGTACATAAACCACATCGATCCTGTCCAGCGGTCTTTGTTTCCTAAAGTGATTGGGGTAACACCATTATCAGCCAGTGTTTTTACCACTTTTAAGAACTCATCATATGTTTTAGGAACCTCTAAGTTATATTTTTTAAAAATTTCTTTGTTGTAATAAACTGGGGTAATGTTCAATTCAAGAGGTAAAGCATATGGTTTTCCGTCAACGGAGAATGCATCAAGTGTACCAGCAACGAATTGATCTTTTTGTACAATATCATCTAATGGGGCAAACATATTTCCTTCGACGAAAGGCTGCATATATCCAGCCGCCCAAGTGATCCCAACGTCTGGAAGTTCATTGGAGGCAGATAACACCTTGATTTTTTCCTTGTACTGTTCATTTCCTAAGATTTCTGTCTGAATGTCTACATCAGGATTAGCTTTTTCGTAGTCTTTGATAATGTCATCCACTATGGTAAACTGTGCCTTTGAACTTCCTTCCGGCCATAAATGCATCATCTTGACGACTGTTTTGCCGCCGCTTGACTTACCTGAATCATCAGATGAGCTGGACGATGATGAACACCCGCCTAAAACTATTCCGCCCATTAATGCCAATGACAGCAATGCGGAAAACGCTTTCTTTTTCATCAACCAAAACCCCCTTAATTGTTGTCTATGTGTTACAATTAAAGTCTACCACCGGGGAAAATATCAAAAAAGGGAACGATGATTAGGAAAAATACTACTTTTTTTAGAAAGCCCTTTCATTGTTCGCTTTTCGATAAGCACTAGGCGTCATTCCCTCCAATTCTTTGAAAATCTTAATAAAATATTTGGCCGTTTTATAACCGGCCTCCTCAGCAATTTCGCTGATCGGCAGATCGGTTGAAATCACTAATTCCTTTGCCCGCTGGATTCTGCGTCTTGTCACATATTCACTAAAATTGAGATTCACTTGCTCTTTAAACAGCACACTAAAATAACTGGGGTTTAAATGGACATGTGCCGCCACATCTTTTAGGGTCAAGTCATCCTTCAAATGCTGGTCAATATAACGAATAGCCTTGCGGATGGTGTCTTTGGTTGAATCGATATTAGTGCTGGCATCGACTATTTTTTCATCTACGACTCTTTCAATCATCCCGGCTCTTACTTGCTTTTCCAGCACCTTGACGGCCTCTTCAACTGCTTCGATTAATTTCTTTTTCCCAATCGGTTTTAAAAGATAATTCACGACACCGAGTCTTAATGCTTCCTGGGCATACTCAAACTCGGAGTATGCAGAAATAATAATGACCACCGGATTGATTCCTTTTTCTTTCATAGTTTTCAATAGTTCCAATCCTGTCATCTGGGGCATCCGGATATCAGATAGCAAAATATGAATTTTTTGTTTCTCTGCAATCCGCAGAACATCCTCATGGCTTTGTGCACTAAGAATGGAAAATTCACCATTATTCCAGCTTTCCAGTGTTCTGTGCAAGCCTTCCCTTGTCCGTGGTTCATCATCCACGATTACGATATTTTTAGTAAACATTTTATTCCCCCCCATCCACCGGTAAATTAAACGAAATTTTTGTTCCCTCGTTTACCTTGCTCTCAATCAAAAGGTCTGGAAGTGTACTTCCATGGTAATGTAATTTTAAGCGTTTGTAGACATTTGAAATGGCCATCCCTGTTCCATTCAGAGAGGATGTGCCGCCAGTTTTCATTGATTGGATAATCCAGTCTAGCCGCTCTTTGCCGATTCCAGAACCATCGTCTTGGACTGAGATGCGAATGGATTCCTTGTTGTCCTGGATAATAGGTTCAACTATTACGGATATTTGGCAGTTTCCCACTTTGTTTCCCGCTCCATGCAAGATAGCATTTTCTACTAAAGGCTGAATGATGAGTTTCGGTATTTTAACAAGTTCATATTCTTGCGGGAAAGAGATTTTCCATTGTAGTCTGTTGCCGAAGCGCATTTTCATAATTTCCATATAATCCTCGATATGCTTCAATTCTTCTTTTAAAAATACCCAATCATCATCGGTTTCTTTTGTAATGGTATAACGAAATAAATCTGACATCGCTAAAACAATTTCAGAAAACTCCTCTTGATTTTTTTCTTCCAGTGACCAATGGAGTGCGTCTAATGTATTGAAGAGAAAATGTGGATTAATTTGTGCCTGAAGGGCCTTCAATTCACTGCGGTTGCGCAGGATTTCTTTTTGATAAACCATCTGGATTAAATGATTGGTTTCTTTCACAAGCTGATTATAGGTACTGTTTAGTTCCCTTAGTTCTGTTACCGAAGAAATATCTGGATTCAGTGTCAATGAACCCTCTCCTGCCTGCTGCATTGTTTTGGTTAATCTTAAGATGGGTCTTGTGATGATAGTGGATAGGAAAAAGGAACTAATGGTAAAAATAAACATGCCAACCACTCCGGATAAAATAATGCCTGTCCTAATCCCTGATATTCCCTTTGTAAGTTCACTTACAGGGGTCAAAATAAGGACGGTCCAGCCTGTGAGTTTGGACGACTGCTTTGTCACTATGTAATCCAGCTGATTAAGTTGAACCATCGTTTTATCACTTTTAATGATGCCGGATATGTCACCCTGATAGTTTTGGATGATGGGCTTTTGGTCTTGATCCAAGAGGATGGAATATTGATTGTTCTCGTATTTTTCATTGGCAAAATGAAAATGGTCACGGTTGATGCTAATGAGGAGATAGCCGCCATTTTGATATTGCTTTTCTATTAAATTGATTCTGCGAATGGCAAGAAAGTAGTTTTTGTCATTGGGATCCTCTCCAATCCAAACCATTTTGCCTTTTGCTTCCTTTACTTGATCGACCCACTTCTGATCAATTTGGTTGGTTAAAGGGCTTTCATCAAGAGGTAGAATGCGCTGCTGATTGCCGGAAAAGAGCTGAAAGGAAAAGATTCCATCGGTATTGCCCATAATTCTGTTAATATGCCCCATTAAACGCTGCCGGTCGCTAAAGGATACTTCTTTTCCATGATGGACCTCTGTTAAAACCTGTTGGACCTCCTCATCTGTTATGACAAGTTTTGAGGACATATTAATTTGCTCGTAGAGTGAATCGATTCGGCCGGTTGCTTCAATGGCTACTTGTTGGATTTGCTTTTCAGCATTATTTTTCAGCAAAGAGGAAACCTGTCTCAATGTAAGAAGACTGACGATTAATAGAACAATGATCATGACAAGTAAGAAGATAAACAAAATTTGGTTCCGTAATGTATTCCATTTTTTTAGCCGATTCAGCATTGATTGGTCGCCTTTCTTTTGGAAAAGTTAGCTAGTAACCTTATTATATCTTATTTGATGTAACCGCTGTCTATTCGGAGGAATCGCATCCATGATTATTAGGATTTTCCTAACCAGGCAGGAACTTATTCCTGCTATCATTTTATCATTATAGGGAAGAGTTAGAAATCTTGTTTATGTAACTGATAATCTAGGATTGGTCTTAGGAAAGAGAAAATCTATTGCAAACGGTGGGCTTTGTCTAATAAGGATAATTTATAACAACAATTATATAGTATGATTCAATATTTTTTTATTGAAAAACGATAAACTGTATGTTAAATTCAAATTGACAATCATTATGTGAGGTGCTTTTGATGAAACAAGTTTCAACGCTCTTTTTAAAGATAGCTGTAATTCTGATCGGAGTTCCGATTCTTGCCTTGTGCATCTTCTTGGTTCCTGAGATTGCCAAGTATGCAGCAGAATTGTACCCAGAGCATGCCTATATAAAATATCTCATTTTTATCGATTTGTATGCAGCTGCAATTCCCTTTTACTTTGCTTTGTATCAAGCCTTTCTTCTTCTAAGCTATATTGACAAGAATAAAGCCTTTTCGGAACTATCTGTGAGGGCTTTAAAGAAGATTAAATACTGTGCTGTCACAATCAGTGCTTTGATTGCAGCAGGCATGCCGCTCTATTATCTCATTGCGGAGAGAGATGACGCCCCGGGTATCATATTGATTGGGCTGGTCATTATTTTTGCTTCAGTAGTAATTGCCGTCTTTGCTGCTGTGCTCCAAAGACTGTTGCAAGAAGCAATCGATATCAAATCAGAAAATGATTTAACGGTCTGAGGTGAATATAATGGCGATAATAATCAATATTGATGTAATGCTGGCAAAAAGGAAAATGAGCGTAACCGAACTGTCGGAGAGGGTGGGAATCACCATGGCAAATCTATCTATTTTGAAAAATGGGAAGGCGAAGGCGATTCGTTTAACCACTATAGAGGCAATCTGTAAGGCTTTAGATTGCCAGCCTGGCGATATATTAGAATACCGAAGTGAGGAAGAAACCCAATAACAACAGAAAAACTACGGGGAGGCGCAAATTATGAGGGCGCTAAA
Source organism: Neobacillus muris (assembly GCF_943193175.1). Taxonomy (GTDB): domain Bacteria; phylum Bacillota; class Bacilli; order Bacillales; family Cytobacillaceae; genus Neobacillus; species Neobacillus muris. The sequence continues at coordinate 85,202 of NZ_CALPDF010000005.1, read as the reverse complement.
ACAACTCATTTGTTTTGGATGGCAGCAGGCCCTATCCTGTTTGTTCCCAGTTGTTATCTTTGCCTCTTTGGCTCTTACAAAAATCATGACGCTTCCCTTCCTGCCAAGGTATGATTGGCTGCTCTTTATCTGTCTGCTGATGCAGTGGTGGATGGTGCGTTTTGGGCTTGAGACATGGGATGAACTAAAGGTTATCACCTTGTTCCACCTTATTGGGCTGGCGCTTGAACTTTTCAAGACACATATGGGTTCTTGGACCTATCCAGAGGAAGGATATTTCAAAATTTGGGGGGTGCCTTTGTATAGCGGATTCATGTACGCTAGTGTAGCGAGTTATCTTTGCCAGGCTTGGAGAAGACTAAGAGTAGAACTGGTCAAGTGGCCGCCGCTTTTAGTAGTTGTCCCTCTTGCGGCTGCGATTTATTTGAATTTTTTCACTCACCATTATTGGATTGACATCCGCTGGTGGCTATCTGGACTTGTCGTAATCGTCTTTTGGCGAACGTGGGTCACATACGAGGTGAATAGAACCCGCTATCGGATGCCGCTTGCCCTTTCTTACGTGCTAATTGGATTTTTTATCTGGATAGCGGAAAATATCGCAACGTTTTTTGGTGCGTGGGAATATCCAAACCAAACTGAAGCGTGGAGTCTTGTACATGTAGGAAAGGTGAGTTCATGGCTCTTATTAGTAATTGTTAGCTTTCTGATCGTTGCGACGTTAAAGCAAGTGAAGGGGACATTTTCTAAAGGAATTGGCACCAGTCCCAATTTATAACCCTTTTTTAAAGGTTAAGTTTTGGGAAGGAAATTTACACTTTACGTATTTTTTGTAAATTAATCCAACTATATGAATAAGGTGTTCCATGCTAGACCACCCTACTGTCAACCGGATAAAAAGGGTGAGAATGAATGTTAAATAAAATTATTTTATGGGTAATCTTCATTGGACCATGGTTAACCTTATTTTTCTTAAAGAAAGAAGATATCAAACGCTTTATGCCTGCAGCCATCTTTGCAACCTTTTTAATGGTGCTATATAATGTTTACGCCTTTAATGAAAAACATTGGGTCATTAATGAAGCGATATTTCCTTCATTGCGTCCGTTGTTTGCTGCAGGTATTCTCGGTGGTTTTCCTGTAATAACTTTATGGATTTTTCATTTTACCTATGGAAGGTTCTGGGTGTATCTTGTTATCAATATCCTATTGGATTTTATGTTTGCGGTTTTCCCTATGCACTATTTGCTCCAAGATATTTTGGGGATTTATACACTGGTTAAAATTGCTCCTTGGCAACGATTTATCCTTTTCGTGATTGAAGCAGCCATCATTTATGGTTATTTCAAATGGCAAGACAAGAGGGAGACATGATTAAAGGGGGCTGTACATCAAGGGGGATGACTCCACGCTTAGACCAATCGGCAGACGTTTAAAAAACACATCTATATATTGTGGTGTGGTATCTGACCCCTTTGATTTTTGGACAGTCCCTTTTTTCGTTAGCCCCAATACGGTTGATACGGCTGGGAATAGGGAATTTGGCGGTATTGTTGAATGAATCCAAGGTGTTGATACGGCTGCTGGACAGATGGGAGAGGAATATTTGCCTTTCCTTTGTTGCAGTCTATATAGGGACCGATATAGGTGGAGGGGGTAACGGGCGCGATTGCCTGCTCCCAAAGATTTTCATCAAGACAATAGGTATGCGCCATGATCGAGGCAGGAGTAAATTTCAAAAGATCAGAACCTAAAATCACTTCCGGGGTGGGAGCGTCAAAAATGGCCAAAAGGTGGGTGTGGTCCACTAAGGCCACTTCATAATGCCACCAGCCCTGTGGAACGTTAGCGACTTGTCCGGGTGCAATCGTATAATTCATTATTTGTTTCGTAAAGGGATTCAGGATTGAGACGGTCGCAGTGCCAGAAATACAATAAACGAGTTCAGCGGCATTTTGGTGATAGTGCGGTTCCACCACATTATTTGTACTAAGAAAAATATCTAACAGAGATACATTTTCCAATGTATTCAACTGTTGGATTCCTAATATATTGATATAGTTTTGGTTGTCTTTCTTAAACAAAGTGCTTTTATTAACGTCAAAAGCGAATTGAGCTGATGGTGATGTGTAATCCATATAGGAAGCCATTTTTTCACCTCTTTTCATCAAAAACCTATAGGCATGTTATGCAGGTGGAATTTGTTTGGTGCAAAAAAACGGGGATGAAGTTCAGGAGAGTATTCCGCTGACCAATTAAGCAGAAAAAAAGAAAGCACCCCGAAGGATGCTTCAAACTATCGCTAGGATATGGCCAAAATATTTCGTGCTGGCTCTAGCAATTCGGTTAGCAATGTCGTTTGCGTTTCTTTACCGGTTTACAGCGTGGATTTCGTAAATCGCTTCCGCAATCAAATTCCTCTACCACATTTATATTTTTTACTGATTCTGTTACAGGATAAAAGTTTTCAATTCTTGTAATATTTCGATTGACATTTACTATATGAGTTGGGTGTACACGCCTAACTGTACGACGATTGGTTGTACGATTGACGATTGTTTCTGTAGGAGAAACGATTGTTTCCACCTCGTCTCCGTCACCATTGAAGCCATTGGAATCATTTAAGTCATCGATATCCTCGGCACCAGCGACAGCATTAGATCCATTGTTGTTACTATTACTCATGCTAGTTGCCCTTTGGATAAATGGATCCTCATCTCTATACCATCTTTCACGGCCCATCCATATCACCTCCATTCAATAGGAATCAATAATATCGTATTCTTTAAGAAGAGGGGTTGTCCTAGACAAAAATATTATTTTACAAAAATCAATGAAATGCCTCCACCTCTAGTAGACAATCATTTTATAAAAACTGCCCATTTAGGCCTTCGATTCTTGACATTGGATTTATTTCATTGAATGATAATGATAAAAAATGCTGAGGATGAATAAGATGAAGACTGCCATCAATATTTTAGTCATTGAAGATGATGAAGATATTAATCGATTACTTTGCAATATTATCAGCAAAAATGGCTATACAGCGAAATCCGCTTACTCTGGGACGGAGGCTGTGATTTATTTAGAACAGCAAAAATGGGATTTAATCTTGCTGGATCTCATGCTCCCTGGGTTGTCAGGCGAAGAAATCCTCAGGAAGGTGACAGAAGAGAGCGATGTTCCTGTCTTGATTATTTCAGCCAAGCTGGAAACCCAGACCAAGATTGCGGCGTTACGGGCTGGAGCGGATGACTATATTACAAAGCCTTTCGATATTGAAGAGGTTTCGGCCAGAATCGATGCTTGCTTAAGAAGATATCGGCGGGTGGCAGAGTTGCCAAGTGCCAATCAGATTTGCCACAAAGATCTCGTCCTTGATACAGATGCTAAACTGGCGTCCGTGAATGGGAAGGAGCTCAAATTAACAGCGCTGGAATATCAGATTTTGTTTTTGCTGATGGCCTCCCCCAAGAAGGTGTTCACCAAAGCAAATTTGTACGAGAGTGTGTGGCAGGAGGAATTTTATGGGGATGATAATACCATTAATGTTCATATGAGCAATATCAGAAACAAGCTTGCCAAAGCGAATTCTCAGGAAGAATATATTGAAACGATATGGGGATTGGGCTACAGGCTAAAAACTTAAGGTTTTCTTAAGAATCTCCTTAAGAGTTTCTTAGTATTTCCTTCTTATAGTAATAGAGTATCCAACATGAAACAGACGTCCAAACGGATGGTGGATTGCCATTATTTTTGGACATGCTGGTTTAGAATGATATAGGGAGGAAAACGATATGGTTGAGTATGTGCTTCAAACCCATCATTTATCGAAGAAATATCAGAATAAAATGGCTTTGAATAAAGTAAATGTATCGATCAAAAAGGGATCGATTTATGGATTTATTGGACAAAATGGGGCGGGAAAATCAACGACGATTCGCCTCGTATGCGGACTGGGCAATCCAACAACTGGGACGATGGAGTTATTCGGCAAGAGCACGGAGCGGGAGCTGAACAAAGCAAGAAAACGAATTGGAACAATTATTGAAGGCCCCGCTTTATATCCCAATATGACCGCTGCGGAAAATTTAGAAGCCCATCGGCTTTTAAAAGGAATCCCTGGAAAGGAATGCATTGAGAAAACACTTACTCTAGTAGGATTGCGGGATACAGGAAAAAAGAAAGCCAAGAATTTTTCTTTAGGGATGAAACAGCGCCTCGGACTGGCCATCGCCCTTCTTGGAGACCCTGAATTTTTGATTCTCGATGAGCCGATCAATGGATTGGATCCCATGGGAGTCGTCGAAATACGAGAATTATTAAAAAAGCTGAATCAGGAATATGGCATAACGATCTTAATCTCAAGCCATATTTTAAGCGAGCTTCATTTATTGGCCACCGATTATGGAATTATTCATAATGGAGAATTGTTAGAGCAGTTATCGGCAAAAGAGCTCCATGAAAAATGCCAGCACTACTTGCATATTAAAGTCGACGATCCAAACAAAGCCGCTACCGTTTTGGAAAGCCAATTTGGTTCAGCGGATTATGAAGTCATGCCGGATGGCGCGATTAAACTGTTTGCCCATGCAGAGTCACCAGGGATTGTTTCAAAAGCACTCACCGATGAGGGACTGATTATTGAAGAATTTATGCCAATGGGAGAAGATTTAGAAACCTACTTTACCAAACGCATCGGGGGTGTACAGCATGGGTAATCTTGTGAAAACGGAATGGTATAAATTAAGAAAAGATCGATCTTTTTGGGTACTAATATTATTCCTGCTTGCTTTCGCTGTACTGTATCCTCTTGATCTTCTGCACCCATTTGGAGAAAATACTAAATTACCTAATGGAAATGACTTCTACCGAGGGGATATTCTTTCTATTAACACTCAGATTGTTCATCTTTTGCCAGCCATATTAGCAGGTTTCTTTATAGCAAGTGAATATTCGATGGGAACAATGAAGAGTATTGCTTCTTCAGGTCATAGTAGAATACGACTGTATTTTGCGAAGCTGACTGTATTTTCGATTGGATCCATCATCATTTTATTAATCCTGCCGATTTTTATGATGGGTGCCAGCGCTGTTTATTCGGGTTTCAATGTTATGCCCCAATGGTCATTTTTCTTTCAAACAATCGGATTGCTTGCGCTTTATGAAGCAGCTTTCGCCTCTTTTATGGCACTGTGCTCGACCATTTTAAATGACAGTGGCAAGGCGATTGGATTTCTAATTTTATTCCTTGCTCTAATTCCAAGCTTGTTAGAGTTTATAGGTGCGAAAGTTACGTTTTTGGAACCTTTCATTACTCATTCAATCTTTATGACAGAAGGCTCCATATTAACGATTGATCAAATAGGTCATTGGGATGGCAATGATATATTCACTTTTATTGCTGTGCCAATTATAACATTCCTAGTATTTGGGATTTTAGGAAGTTTGATTTTTAGAAAAAAAGAAATTAAGTAAGAACAATAAAGGGGGAGCCGTATGCTATTTATAACGATATCAGCCATTATTGCTTTAGTGTATGTTCTCACCCGTCTTTATTTTTTAAAAAAGGAAATCAAAAGAGCAGATCGTCAGCTGCATGAATTAAACACAAATGAAACTGAGAAGAAAATAGATATTCACTATTTCGATAGGGATTTTGAGAGACTGGCAAAGAAAATAAATATCCAGATTGATTTAACCAAAAAAGCACAGGCAGAAAAACGTTTAAGTGAAAACGAGTTAAAACAGGCGATCTCTCATATCTCACATGATATTCGTACACCCATGACCTCCATATTGGGTTATATTCAATTTCTAGAATCGGATGAAATCACTTTGGAACTGCGGAAAGAGTATACGCAAATTATTAAAAATAGTGCTAAGAGATTGAAGGTCCTGCTGGAAGATTTTTTCGAGCTTTCGGTAATTGAGCAAACCGATTATCCGGTGAAAGCGGAAAGGATTAAATTAAATCAGTTAGTTTTGGAAGTGTTGGTAGGATTCTATGAAGAATTTCATCAAAAAAACGTAGAACCGACAATTCATATTCCTGATCAGGATGTTGTCATTATGGCTGATCCATCTGCTGTGAAACGGGTCATTGAAAATTTGATCGTCAACACAATCCGGCATTCCAGCGGAAATGTGGCCATCCAGCTGGAAAAACGCCAGACATCCGTTCAATTGACGATTAGCAACTCGGTTCATCAGCTGAATGAACAGGATGTCCACCATATGTTTGACCGCTTTTATAAAGCGGACCAAACAAGGACTGGAAAAGGGACAGGCCTTGGACTGCCAATTGCCAAAAGCTTAATGGAAAAAATGAATGGGAGACTGACCGCTGAGCTCATTGATCACCAAATATATATGAAGTGTGAGTGGGTAATTAGTGGAAAAATATTTTGTGAAAATTGAATATATTCCGTCGGTTATCCTATAATAAAGAAGAAATCTATTCCCTTTAGCAAAAAAATGGAACTACTCACAGCATCATAGAATCTCCAATAATAAGATAAATCAACATGGACATGCCCCAATCTACATTAGTGACTGCTTGCTGGAAGCAATAGACTTCATTTTTAAATCAGGAGGTTATCATGGGAAGATTAGTGCATTTTGAAATTCATGTCAATGACATGGAGCGTGCCAAGAAATTTTATGGAGAGGTATTCGGCTGGTCGTTTCAAGATTGGAGCGAATATGCGGGAATGCCTTACTTTGGAGCAGTGACTGGAGATGAGAATGAGCCTGGGATCAACGGGGCTTTAATGCAGCGTCAAAGTGCACCTCCGGAGCCAGGACAGGCTTTAAATGGATTTGCCTGCACAATGGGTGTGGAAGATTATGATTCAACTGAAGTAAAGATTCTTGAACAAGGCGGCAAGGTTGCTATGCCCAAATATGCACTGCCTGGAATGGCGTGGCAGGGATACTATATCGATCCGGAAGGCAATGTATTCGGGATTCATCAGCCCGATGAGAATGCCAAGTAGGATCTTGAAGGGTGATAATACATGAAATCACAAGACAATTCGGACATGCTTGAAAAGCTGCGTTGTATTTGTCTTGCACTGCCTGAAGCGGCGGAACATATTGATGGTTTCGGTCACCACACTTTTAAAATCAAGGGAAAATCGTTCGTGATTTCGGGAGAGAACGAGAAAGGATTCAGATTGTCGTTCAAGTCGGACCGGGAAACGCAAGCATTCTTGCTGCAGAAAGAGTATTTTTTCAAAAACCCTTATATTGGGCATCACGGCTGGGTGTCGATTCAAAATCCAGACGGGAAAGTTTGGGAGGAATTGGCCGATCTCATTCAAGAAGCCTATTTACGTGCGGCACCAAAGCGCTTAGTAAAGCAATGGGAAGAACTGCATAAAAAAATAAAGCGTTAAACCTAATGATACAGGGGTTAGCGCTATTTTTTTTGTCCTTGGAAAGGATAAAGTGCAGTGACATGAAAATATCTGTTGTTCCGAACAACTGCACATGATAGAATCTGAATATTAAGAATTATTTGTAAGAAATTCTTACAACCATGAGGGGGAAGAAAATGAAAAAGAGATTAACGCTGCTATTGTGTGGTTTGCTATTGCTGCTCACAGCATGCGGAGGGGAAAGCAAAGCAACAGGGGGAGAAGCAAAAGAGAAGACAGTGAAAATCGGGATTACCCAGCTTGTCGAACATCCGTCTTTGGATGCCGCACGAGAGGGATTTATTGCGGCTTTGAAGGATGCCGGCTATGAAGAGGGCAAAAACTTGAAGCTGGATTATCAAAATGCCCAGGGGGACATGAATAATAATATGTCGATTGCCCAAAACCTGGTGGCAGACAAGAATGACGTCATTTTGGCGATTGCAACTGCCAGTGCTCAGGCGGCAGTCAAGTCGACGAAGGATATTCCAATCCTATTTACCGCTATTACGGATCCGGTCGGGGCCGAGCTTGTAAAAAGCTTGGACAAGCCTGGCGGTAATGTAACCGGGACATCTGATACACATCCAGATGCCATCAAGAAAACGGTTGCTTCAATTAAGACTTTTGTTCCAAATGCCAAGAAGGTGGGCATCATCTATAACAATGGTGAACCTAACTCAGTAGTCAATGTCAAAAATGCGAAAGCTGCTTTACAAGAGGCTGGGCTGGATTCCGTTGAAACAACGATCACAGCCAGCTCGGAAGTGAAGCAGGCAGCCGAATCGCTGGTTGGGCGTGTGGATGTCATCTATATTCCAAAGGACAACACAGTCGTATCCGCCCTAGAATCTGTTATCACGGTAGCTAATGACCAAGATATTCCATTGTTTGCCGGTGAAGGTGATTCGGTCAAACGCGGCGCCTTCGCATCCTATGGATTGGACTACCATGACCTTGGCTATTCTACCGGAAAAATGGCGGTGGATATTCTGAAAGGCAAAAAACCAAGTGAAATTCCTGTGGGCTTCCCGGAAAAACTCGAGCTGTATATCAACAAAAAGGCAGCTCAGGAAGAAGGGATTACCTTAACCGAGGACATGTTAAAGGACGCCAAAATCGTCGGAGAATAAAATCTGCATTTATCCGTAACCTGCCTTATATAGGGCAGGTTATTTTTGTTGATTACCAAAAGTTTAGAAGCAGAGTTAAGAGAGAAATGGCAAACTTCGTTGTAACACTATGCTGCAAAAAGACGTTGTTATTATTGAAATGCAGCCTGGCAAAGAAAGAAGGTGGAAAACATATGCCTGATTTTAAGAATCGACGGCAGCCAGATGACAGCCGCGCCGATTTTATGGAAGAGATTTGTCATAATACATGGGAAGCTGTCTACCGATTCATTTATTATAAAGTGCAAAATCGCGAGGAAGCTGAGGATATTACCCAAGAGACCTATATGAAAGCCATTTCTTATTTACAAAGGGGCCGAGTCCATCCAGATAAATATATCGGTTTTTTAAAAACGGTAGCCTTAAATGTTCTGCGTGACCGATGGCGAACGAAAAAACGGAGAGGAACCACTGTGGATATTGACTCCTTTCCTGTGGCAGAGGCCCCAGGTCCTGACTTGGCAGAACAGAGTACAGAACGGATTTTCATTGAAGCCGGCTTGCAGCAGCTGACAAAGGAACAGCAAACGGTTATTCAGTTACGGATTATCAAAGGGCATTCGGTTGCAGATACGGCCAGAATCATGAATAAAACCGAGGTGACGATACGGGTGATGCAGCATCGGGCATTAAAAGCGCTTGCCGATATCCTAAAAAATAATCAATAGACAGGAGGGATAAACAAATGAAGCAGAACGAACAGAAACTATCCGAATATATTGATCGATTAAATGCGGAGCAAAAACCGCTGGAAGATGAATATTCAACGGATTCTGAGGAACTAAAGGAGCTTTTTCAAACAGTCAAAAAGGTCCGAAGCCTGAGAGAACCGGCCATGCCGGACGCCGATTTTAAGAAAAAATTAGCTCATGCTATAAAGAAACAAGCCGATAAGCCTCGTGCCAAACAGAGGAAATGGGCTTGGATCTCGAGCATTGCTGCGCTTGCCGCCATTTTCGCTCTCATTGTCAATTTCTTATTGCCATCAGGCAGCAGTCACCTTGTTCTTGCGATGGAAAATGCTTATCAAGAAGTCAAAGCCTATCATGGCATGCTGGAAATAGTAGAAACAAATGCAGCCGGCAAGTCGGTGACCCAGGCGAAACTAGAAGTATGGGCGGACAAACAGGGGCATTATTATGTCAAAAATATCGCTGGTCCTAATCAAGGAATGGTCACGGTCAATAATGGAGAAAAGAAATGGCAGATCCAGCATGATCAAAAGCAGCTGCAGCTGTTTTCTGCCTTTCCTGATGCTTATCGTTTTGTGTTTGAACTGGGAAATGAAATTAAAGAGGTGAAGCAGGCGATTTCGACGAAAGTGATGGGCGATAGCCAAATTGCGGGAAGAGCGGCTGTCATGATCGAAGTGACTCCGAATGGCGGGTCCCCGTATCGAATCTGGGTGGACAAACAAACCAATCTGCCGTTACAAAAACAAACGGCGATGCAAAATGCCATTCAGTATAAAGTTACTTATACACAGCTGGATGTAAGTGAGGGCATTCCAAAGCAGATGCTGGCTTACAAGGTTCCAGAGGGCTATAGGGTAATTGACACCAATCCAGAGCAATTCGTCAATGACCTTAATGAAGCGGCACAAGCTGTTGGGTTTTACCCTAAGACAGCAGAAAAGCTTCCGAATGGGCTGGTTCAAGATAAGCTGGCAATTGTTCCGAAGCAAAATCTTGTAAAAATCTATTATCAAACACAGGATCCGATTAAACAGTTAATCGTCGTCCAAGGGAAATCAACTGGAGAATTCACACCTGTTCCCACTTCTATTTTAGGGAAAGTTGGAGACAGAACGGCAGAAATTCAATCACCGATATTTGAAGAAACTGGGATTCTAAGCGGCGGCGGCCTCTATGCAGGCATGACGCCTGTTAGTTCGATCCGCTGGCAGCAGGATGGTTTTGAATATGCAGTGGCGGGCAGTGTTTCGTTAGAGGAGTTAGTTTCCTTTACCAAGGAATTCACGGGCGGTTCTTTTGAACTGCCAGCAGGTGATGAGAGCACGATGGAGCCTCAGGTTAAGGTCCAATATGACCTGGCGGTTGAAGCGAATGATCAAAAAAGTGTGGATGCAGGAAATTCGCCTTGGAAGCTTGATGCTGTATTTACCGCCCAAGTCTTTGTGAGCTTGCAAATTTCACCGCAGGGAATAACAGGTGACTACCCAATTAGCCAGAAGGAGCTTAAGCTAGTTCAAAACGACGGTACTTCGGCCATTGTTGAGGTAAACAGTAATAAAACGGCGATAAAACAGGTGTACTTAAAGCGGATCATCAGACAGGACTCCACGGGAATATGGACGGTTGTCGGTTATAACCTAGAAAAGTAAATAATCCAGGCTATCATTTATGCTTAGAAAATGGAAAGGATTACCATTCGGTTTTGAACCAAAACATCATCGGGGCATACATTGTAATAAATGATTAATTTGAAAAGGATGTTTTACGATGTCTTTGCCATTCCAAGTGAATATTGATACGGTCAGCGGCGGTGTTGTCCAATTTGGTCCGGCATTATTTATTTCACCTAAACACGCCACAAAGACTTTACATGGTTCAGGCTCTTCCAATATCGGTTTTCAAGTATCCACCTTTAACGGAGCAAGTTCAACCAACACGCTGGATGCTGATTTGCTTGATCAGCCTATATTAAAGGATAACTAATTGGCGTCATTGGAAAACAGAAACAGCCATCTCCTATACTTGGAATAAGCAGCAGAAAAGCTGCTTGTCCCAGGTTTTTTCTTGTCGTAAAGGAAATAATAAATTTCTCTTAAATTTAATACAACATATTTCTCCTAAGCATTTTCGAATGGTTGTTCGTTTTGGTTTATACAGTGGAAGATTATAGCTAATTAGCCAGGGCTGTCCAAAAGCAAAGGGGATAGGCACCACCCTGCAATATATAGAAGTATTTTTAAAAAATCTTTTCCTTTTCACCGAGTTTTCACCAATGTCTATTATGATTCATTACATCAGGAACGAAAGGAGGAGAAAGAGATGAATGCAAAGGTCAAAAAGGGTATTTTCTGGGGGGGCATTGCTGCTGTTATGCTACTGGTGTTCAATGTGCTCCACTTTCTAACTGGAGGGAGCAGCGCATATGCGAGAGGCCCTCACGGACATGGCTTTGGAGGCAATGGAATGCGTGGCGGAGGATTTGCTCCCCATTCGATGATGAATGCCCCCCACCATGGCGGCGGGTTCCCCTGGCTGTTCCTTATTGTTGGACTAGCTGTTCTAGTTCTATTAGTAAGATGGCTTAGAAGGAAATCAAAAGCTTCATCATTAAAGCAGTTCATTGATGCCTCTCTTGCAGGTTCACATCTGCCAGTAACCAACCAAAATGCTAATCTATTGGACCAATGGGAAAACAATCTATTAAATAAAAAGGAGAATGAATAACATGGGAATTTTTAAACGATTAAAAACTATTACATCAGCTGAAATGAATGGTCTATTGGACGGAATTGAAGATCCGATTGTCATGCTAAATGAATATTCCAGGGAGATGGAACGGGAAATTTTGAAAGGCCAGCAAGCATTAGCCCGACAAATTTTTGTGGAAAAGAAACAGGAAGCCCTCATTGCAGAAACAAGAGAGCTTGCAGCGAAGCGGGCCCGCCAAGCGAGACTGGCGATTGGCCAAGGTGATGATGAGATGGCGAAACTGGCTGTGCAAGAAAAGCTCACCCATGAAAAACAGTTAAAAGTATATCAGGAGCAGCTAGTGGCAATCAAAGATCAATCAAAGCTTCTAACCGAAAAACTGGATCAGTTGAAGGTTACGTATAACCAAATTCAACAGAAGAAAATTTTGTTAGCTTCACGTGCCAATGTAGCTCAGTCGATGAAACAAATTCAGAAAGTAACGGTTTCCTTCAATACCGATGATATTGCCAGAGGTGTAGCGCGTGCGGAAGAAAAAATCTTAATGATGGAAGCGGAGGCACAAGCAGGATATCAATTTGCCGCCCCGTTAGCCCAGTTTGAGGCAGCCTGCAGCCGTTATGTAACTGAGGATGAGTTAAATTTGGAACTAGAAAAGCTTAAAAAGGAAAAAACATCCGCACTATAAAGCAAGGCAGGGGGCACCACCAGATCGGCTTGGTGCTCCTTTTTCTATCTAACGTCGAGAGGAGGTGGAATATTGAGTACATCCATACTGGTTCCAATATACCTGGCGATTGCGCTGGCAGGGAGCGGTCTTCCCATAATAAAGATATTTTTAGCACATTTTCACAATTTGGTCAGTCTCGTTATTTGTGCTTGCTTGGAAGGCGGCAGGGGAATTAAAATACAGCTTCTAAGGGATGGATCGGGCCAAACCACCGGGGCCATCGCCTCTCCCTTTAAAAAAGCGCTGATCTCCTATGCAGGTTATACGGCCGTTTCGGTGACAGCCATCGGGCTATTTTATTTAGTGGCAAGAGGCAGCTATCATTTGGTCATTTATTTGTCTTTGGGGTGGACCATTCTTGCGTTAGTATTGTGGATTCGTAACCTGTTCGGAGTTTTTTGGGGGCTTTCTGTTGCCGTCATATTAGCTTTGCCTGTCTATCTTCGCTGCCAAATGGCCATGCCTGCGCAAATTCGCTACGAGCTTGTCTTTCCGTTTCATATCAACTACGAATTGGTTTTCGTTCACATGAGTATCTTTCTTGCCTCGGTTTTATTTATTCAGTCAATTATTTGTGCTGTCCGCGTGTGCAAGCAAATGTTTATGTCGAGGACCAATCCCGCCAGAAAGGCGGCGCTCGTTCAAACGAAATTTGTCCCGGCCATTGTCCTAGGCCTTGCCCTGCTAAGCCAAACCATATATGCGGGATACTTTTTTGTGCAAAATTTCATAAGTATTCCATTTCGCTTCTAATTAATCCATCATAGAGGCTGTCCAAAAATCAGAGGGGACAGCCCCCTTTATGGACAGTCTCTTTTAGGTCCTCCCGGGCAAGCCAAAGAATTTAATAAAAAAAACCGTCCCTTGTGGAGGACGGTACTCTTAGCACTTATGAAACAGCAGTCTTTTTAGAGCTTCCTGGCCAGAAATAACCGATGGCTGCACCTGCAGCAGCTGGCAAAATCCAGCCAAGGCCGATTTGATAGAATGGCAAGTAGTCTGCATAAAATGCTTTCAAGGATTCAAATGACGACACGGCCGAGCCGGGCAGGCTGCCAGCCAAGGCACTGTATCCGTCGAGAAGACTGACGCAGAAAGTAAAGAGCATCGATGCTGCATAAACACTTCGCTTATGGCCGAATAAGGGTGAACAGAGTGTTAATAAGATCAGGACGATAGCTAATGGATACAATAACATCAAAACAGGTACCGCAAATTGAATAATATTGTTCAGGCCAAAGTTAGCAATTACAAATGATACCAGACATAGTAAAAGCACGAAGGACCGGTAGCTGAATTTTGGAAAAACGGCCTGAAAAAACTCACTGCAGGATGTAATAAGACCGATGCTTGTCTTTAAACAGGCAAGAACAATGATAAGAGCAAGCAACAGGGCGCCAAATGATCCGAAATAATGCTGAGCAACGGCAGCAAAGATCAATCCTCCATTATCAAATGTCCCGATTGCCGACACGCTTGATGCTCCCATGAACGTAATGAGTCCGTATATCAGCATCATCAAAGCCATTGCGAAAATGCCTGATTTCCAGGCTGCCTTTGCGATGGCCTTTGGTTCTGTAATACCCAGCCCCTTAATGGCATGGATCACAACGATGCCGAAGGCAAGGGATGCAAGGGCATCCATCGTATTATACCCTTCCTTAAATCCGGTCATAAACGCAGGACTGCTATAATCACCAACCGGCATTTCAAAACTGCCCATCGGTTTTACAATGGCTATGAAGATGAGGATAAATAAAAATAATAAAAAGGCCGGAGTTAAATATTTGCCGATATAATCAATAATTTTTGCAGGATTCAGGGAGAAATAATAGACAATGGCAAAAAACACAAAGCTAAAAATGGCAAGATATAACCGGGTGTGTTCGGGATTCATATATGGTTCAAAACCAACCACGAATGGGACCGTGGCTGTACGCGGAATCGCAAAAAACGGCCCAATGGTTAAGTAAAGCGCCATCGAGAAGACGAGTCCAAATAAGGGATGAACACGGCCCGCCAAGTCCCGCAGTCCATTGCTTCCAGATAGGCCAAATGCTAAAATTCCTAAAAAAGGAAGCCCGATGGCTGTAACTAAAAAGCCGATTAAAGCAGGCCAAAAGTTCGTGCCGGCAAGTTGTCCCATTTGGATTGGGAAGATCAAATTTCCTGCCCCAAAGAACATTCCAAATAGCATGGTTCCAATGACTGTATACGTTGTAAATGATCGATTATTTTGCATTCCTATTGTCCCTTCTTTGATGAATTCAATCTATTTTAAACATTTTTTAATTAGTAAGCAATAGTAGCTGGAATAAGGCAATGACTATCCTTGATCGGCCGAGTAAGCAGGAGCCCCTTTGGATAGAGAACAATTGTTTTTTTCTTTCAAACCATCCAAAAAGCTGACCTTATTTTTTCTTGTAAAAAACTAATCTATCATTTACTATTAAAGAAACGCCGTATATTGATTGGCGTGTAAATTTAATAACTATATATAGTGATAGCCTTGCAATAAGATGCGATTTTCGCTTAAAAGGGAATTCGGTTGAAGCCGAAACTGCCCCCGCAACTGTAAATGCTGACGAACTAAAACAACCACTGTATAAGACGGCTGACTTTTTTGGTGCTTATACGGGAAGGATTTAAAGTAGGATGAAGCATGAGTCAGGAGACCTGTCTTATTGTCATGTGTTTCAACTTCTTCGGGGAGTGAGAGGAAGAAACGATGGCTTTAAAAAGAAAGCGAATCTATTATTGCATGCTTATTCTTTTTCCTGTTGTCGTTTCCTCCGCCCTGATCATTGGGCGGTTTTTTTATGCCCAAAACGAGCTTAAGCCTGGATTTGGTTTATTTCTAAAGGAGGAAATGAAAGATGACTGTTTCTGTAAAAACAAATCGATCACTGGTGCGGCAAGTAATAGACGAAGCAGCAAAGGAATATGAATTAGATACTGCTGCTCTAAAGGAACGATTGGACCTGACTAATAGGACAGAGCAAGAAGAAATTGAACTGGCGCTTCATGAGGCATTAAATCACATCACGATGGATCAGCCCAATTGGACGTTTTTAGCAGCCCGTCTCTATTTAAGGCAGTTGTATGCCCATGCAGCGAACAATAGGCAGTATAACCAACAGGAAAAATATGGAGATTTTTACAAATTAATTCGACAACTGACAGACAAAGGAATCTATTCCTCAGACCTCATCGATTCGTATTCGCGTCAAGAAATAGAGGAGGCAGCTTCTGCCATTGTTCCTGAGCGGGATCACCTTTTTACCTACATAGGATTATTTTTATTAGCTGACCGTTATTTGGCACGGGATCATGACCGCAATCTTTATGAACTGCCACAGGAACGATTCATGATGGTTGCCATGTATTTGATGAAAGATGAGAAAAAGGAAAAACGATTAAATCTGGTCAAGGAAGCCTATTGGGCCTTAAGCCACCTATATATGACAGTGGCCACACCGACCTTAGCCAATGCAGGAAAAAGTTTTGGCCAGCTTTCGTCCTGTTTTATTGATACGGTGGAGGATTCACTGGACGGCATCTATTTGAATAATTGGGATACTGCAAGACTCAGTAAAGATGGGGGCGGTGTAGGCCTTTATTTTGGAAAGGTGCGTGCCTTGGGTTCAGACATCAAAAAATTTAAAGGGAATTCCTCTGGGGTTGTGCCATGGATTCGTTTGATTAATGATACCGCAGTGAGCGTCGATCAGCTTGGCCAGCGCCAAGGAGCCATTGCCGTATACCTCGATGTATTCCATAAAGATATTATGAATGGCTTTCTTGATTTGAAAACGAATAATGGAGATGAACGGCGAAAGGCACATGATATTTTTACTGGTGTGACGGTACCTGATTTATTTATGGAAAAGCTGCAGGAAGTGGATAAGTCCGGAAGAAGCATCGGCGAATGGCATACTTTCTGCCCTCATGAAATCAAGCAAATCATGGGCTGGAAGGACGAAAATGGCAATTCGCTCGGTCTTGAAGACTTCTATGATGAAAAGGAGCAAAAATATTTTGCCGAGAAATATCATGAGGCGGTTCATCATCCGCTTCTGCCGCGTAAAACCTATCGGGCGATGGATATTATGGCGCGGATCATGATTTCTCAACTGGAGACTGGCACTCCATTTCTGTTTTATCGGGATGAAGCCAATCGGCAGAATCCGAACAAACACGTAGCAGGTAAAGGTCGCACCTCGATTTATTGCAGTAACCTTTGTACAGAAATCGCTCAAAATATGTCCGCCACTGCGATTTTAAAAGAATATGAAGATGAAGAGGGAAATGTGGTCATTATAAGGAAACCCGGTGATTTTGTAGTTTGTAACCTCTCTTCTATTAATTTGGCAAAAGCGGTCCCTGCAGATGTGCTGGAACGCTTAATTCGAATTCAAGTGAGAATGCTGGATAATGTTATCGATTTAAATGCAATATCGGTCAGACAGGCTGAAAAAACCAACAAAAGGTATCGTGGGATAGGATTGGGCACGTTTGGATGGCATCATCTTTTAGCATTAGAAGGAATTCATTGGGAATCGGAAGAGGCGGTCCAATACGCGGATACATTATATGAAGATATTGCCTACTATACGATTCAATCATCGATGGAATTAGCGAAAGAAAAGGGAGTCTACAGAGAGTTCACGGGGTCTGAATGGGAAACGGGGAGATATTTTGACAGAAAAGGCTACTCCTCTGAACGCTGGAATCAATTAAGAGCAGACACTGCCAAAATAGGGATGCGTAATGGCTGGCTGATGGCGGTGGCACCTAATTCATCGACGGCCAAAATTGGCGGTTCGACTGATGGTATTGATCCGATTTATTCAGTAGAATACGCTGAAGAAAAGAAAAACTTCAAATTTAAAGTGACGGCACCTGATCTGGACCATATTACGTACAATTATTACCGCCGGGCCAGGCATCAAATAAATCAAGTGTGGAGTATTAAACAAAATGCTGCGAGACAGCGCCATATTGACCAAGCTATTAGCTTCAATTTTTACGTGAAACATGATATTAAAGCAAAAGATTTGTTCCAACTTCATTTGGAAGCATGGAAACAAGGTTTGAAAACGACCTATTATGTTCGGAGTACCTCGCAGGCAGAGCAGGAGGAATGTGAAGCCTGCCATAGCTAAAGTTTAAGAAGTGCCCTTACGCGGAAAAAATTTGGAGGATTGATGATGAACCAGCCTTTAACAAAAATGAAACTGTTAAATCCGGACTTTCCAAATAAATCAACAGGGATTTTAAACGGGAAATGTTCTGGACTATTAAATTGGAATGATATCGCTTATCCGCAAATGTATGGTCTCTATCAGACGCTGCTGTCAAATTTTTGGAAGGCTCAAGAAATTAATATGCAGGATGATATTAAGCAATGGAGTTCCCTAAAGCCTGTCGAGCAGGATGTGTTTTTGCGGATTAATACGCAGCTTGCTTCACTCGACAGTTTGCAAACACCGACAATAAGCCAAGTCATGGATTATGTGACTGACTCCAGTTTTAAAGCGATTTTTGCTGTTATTTCCCAGCAGGAGGCCGTTCATAATGAATCCTACTCGTATATATTAAGCTCACTTGTCCCAACGCAGCAACAAAATCAACGGTTTGATCAAGCAAAGGATGACCCTATTGTTCAAAAACGAAATTCACACATATTAGAAGCGTATGAAACATTTCGGACCAATCCAACGCCGCTTCATCTATTGAAGCTGGCGGTCAATTCAATAAATTTAGAAGGAATTTATTTCTATGCCGGTTTTGCTTTCTTTTATCATCTGGCCCGCCGGCAAAAGATGTTGAAGACCAGCACCATGATTAGTTATATCCAGCGTGATGAAATGCAGCATGCGTATTTCATTTCTCAATTTATCCGTATTCTGTTAACGGAAAATCCTGATATGAACACGAAAGAGAACATCGATTATATCTACGAAACGATCAATAAAGCAGTGGAGCTGGAAAAAGAATGGTCTCAGTTCATTTTAAAAGATATAGAGGGAATCGATTTGCAGGAATTTGAAGGATATGTCGAATACCTTGCCAATAAGCGGTTTCGTCAGCTTGGCTTGAAAAATCTTTTTCCTGATCGGAATAATCCGATGCCATGGATTCATGTTTTCAGTGATGAAATGATCAATGAAACGAAATCAGACTTTTTTGAGCAAAAATCCCGTACCTATACAAAGGTTACACAGTCAAATGGATTTGATGAGTTATAATGAAAATCGCCATTGTCTATGCCTCTAAAACGGGAAATACGCAGGAGCTTGTGGAGCTTCTTTACAAGCTTTTTCGTTCACAGTATATAAATGTGGAGGTTTACCAAGCAAAGGATTTTCCCATTCCGGCCCTTCAAGGATACGAGGGAGTCATTATTGGGACTTATACTTGGGGTAAGGGGGAGGTGCCGGCAGAATTGCTCCCGATATATAGAGCATTCGAAAATCAGGATGTTCAACAGATGACAACAGGCGTCGTTGGGACGGGAGACAGCTTTTATCCGCATTTTTGCGGGGCAGTGGATGAATTTAGAGATATGTTATATATCCATTCAACGCTTGCTGTTACGTTAAAGATAGAACTGACCCCGCAAGATAGTGATTTGGGGAGATGTCATCGATTTGTGGAGCTTTTCTTAAAACGCCTTGAAAGAAAAACCTGCACTTGATCATGACCAATAGGCATCATAAAAGGAATATTTGATTTTAATAGAGTGGAAGGCTTAAGGCTTAACTATGATCTTCCTCGTAGTTAAGCCTTTTGGCCATCATATTATTGATTCATCTGGTCATTCAGCCGTTCAATCTCCCTTTCAATTACACTGAGGTCAATTCTTTCAAACAGTGGTATAACCTCTCCTATCTCATGTGGAACGGAGTCTATATAGTTCCAATGGAGTTCCTCCTGTCCTAACATTCCATTTACTTGTTTACTGGAAAATGGTAAAAAAGGAGCCAATAATTGTGCCAAATTGACAATCATAACTGTGCAGTTCAAGATGGTATGGCCACAGCCTGCTTCGTCCTCCACAATTTGCTTCCAAGGCTTCTGCACATCAAAGTACTTATTCGTAAATCGGACCAATTCAAAAATTTCTTCCAAAGCCCGCTTGAATTGCCCTGCTTCTATTAATTTTCCTGCCGTATCGTAAACAAAGCTAATTTTATTTTTAATCGTTGGGTCAATCGAACTTTGCGGTATTTCGCTACGATAATATTTATTGATAAATTTTAACGTTCGATTAACTAAATTCCCGTAGCCGCCAAGCAGCTCGGAGTTATGGCTGTAGATGAATTCTCGCCAGGAAAAATCGGTATCCCGGTTCTCTGGGGCATTGATTGTTAAAAAATAGCGAATGGAATCTGGGTGATAGCGTTCCAAAATGTCCGGTACCCAAACGGCCCAGTTTCGGCTTGTCGAAATCTTCTTCTTTTCCAATGTCAAATATTCGTTGGATACAATATGGTCAGGCAGCTTTTGCTGATGAATTCCTAAAAGAATGGCAGGCCAAATGATCGTATGAAACGGGATATTATCTTTCCCATGAACATAATAGGAAACAGCCTCTTTCCTCCAGAACTCCTCATCATCGCTTCCCGTGTCCAAAGCCCATTTTTTGCTTGCTGAAAAATAACCGGAAACAGCCTCAATCCAAACATAGATCTTTTTCTCTTCATAGCCCTGGACCGGCACACTGATGCCGACCGGCAAATCTCTTGATACGGCTCTGTCCTTCAATCCCTCCTCAATATACCGTTCTGATAACTGTATGGCATTATCCCGCCAGAAAGAATTTCTCCTGGCCTCTTCCACCAGCTGTTTTAAGGGTTCTTCAAATTTTTGCAAAGAAAAATAAAAGTGCTCGGTTTGCTTCACGGATGGTGTGCTGCCACAAATTTTGCATTTTTTCTCCAGTAAATCAACAGGATCCAGGATAGCCGAGCAATAATCACATTGGTCGCCCCGTGCCGGCTGGCCGCAGTTGGGGCAGGTTCCTTCAACATAACGGTCAGGAAGAAACTGATTGCAGGTTGTGCAAAAGGTCTGTTCAATCCATTTTTTATAAATATAGCCATTGTTCAGTAACTCTAAGAATATTTTCTGAACCGTTTGATGGTGGTGCTCGGTGTCGGTCCGGGTGTAATAATCATAGGAAAATCCCAGCCTTTTAAAGTTATCCGCGAATTCCTGGTGGCAGCGGTCAGCAATTTCCTTTGGCGCCACGCCTTCCTGCTTTGCCCGGATGGCAATCGGAGTCCCGTTGCAGTCACTCCCTGAAACGTATAAAACTTTTTCCCCTTTTTGCCGCCAATAGCGGGCCAAAATATCGCCTGGCAATAAGCTGGCGATGTGGCCAAGATGAAGGGAGCCGTTCGCATAGGGCCAGGCCCCGCCAATAAAAATATTCATTTTGCACTTCCTCCTTTTTTATACAACAAAAAACCCCGCCCCTATCTATAAATAGATAAGGACGGGGTTGTTCATCCGCGTGGTACCACCTTAATTTACTAATTGCTCGCGCAATCAGCCTCTGTAAGTACGGAGCCATTTTTATGGCGGCTCTTATACTGTGGTTTTGATAACGAGTACCAACTCTCGCCGCAGCCTACTACTAACAAAGCCAGGTTCAGTGCGGAGCTCAGAGGCCATTGTTCAAATGAATCACTTTGCTTCTTTTCAGCTCCCGAAGCTCTCTGGTGAAAGACTCATCATTTTACTTTTCCTCATCATTGCTGTTGATTTCAGTAAATTGAAACTATTATAAATCTAAAAGGGAAGCAATTCAAGCCTAATTATTTTTAAGAGGATGGAAAGTATTTATTTTTCTACAAAATGTCGATTGGTTAACAGAATTTTCTACATAAAATTACATTTATATTACAAATCCGACGGTTTCATTGTTTTTCCTCCTTTTCGAATATAAACTAGTAATATATTAAGACTTCGGAAATAATTAATAGGTTACAAGAGGAGACTTTAGATGATAAAGAAATCGATTTTTAAATATACTGTATCCGCTGCTATCCTCGCCACGATGATTCAAGTATCCGTCACACCTGCTTTTGCAGAACCAGTGACACAACAACAAATAAATGAAACAAAAGGCCAAATTGAGGATTTTGAAACCAAAGTTCAGCAATTAGATAATAAAATCAGCTTAGCAATGGAGAAAAGCCAAAAGCTAAGCGACCAGATTCAAACGCAACAAGGAAAAATTAACGAAACAGAAGCAGAAATCGAACAGGCAAAGAAGTCTTTAGATGCGCACAAACAGGTATATGCTGAACGGCTAAAAAGCATTCAGGCAGAGGGAAAACTCTCCATTGCCACCTACGCGGAAATCTTGTTTACTTCAACTGATCTTTCTGAGTTCTTGACTCGTTTTTCAGCTATTTCAAAAATTATTGAAACCGATACAGACCTGCTGCAGGGTTTAAAAGATAAACAGCAGGCATTAAACGATGCAGAGGATAAATTACATACAGAATTACATAAATTAGAACAGAGCCAGGGTGAATTAGCTGCTGAACAGCAAAAAATCGAGGCAGATAAACAAGAAATTGCCCAAGCCTTAGCGGCAGCTCAATCTCAATTACAAAGCCAGGAGAGTCAGATGGCTGAACAAAAGGAAGCAGAACGTCAGGCACAATTAGCCCAGCAGCGCGCTCAGGAAGAGGCTGCCCGCCAGGCTCAGCAAGTTCAGCAGCCGGCAAGGCAGGCGTCTTCAACCAGCAGCCCTGCAGCATCAGCTTCGGTTGCAGCCGTCAGTCCAGCTAGCCCTGAAGCTGCAAGCCAATTGATTGCCTACGCGAAGCAATTTTTGGGTGTTCCTTACGTTTGGGGCGGTTCGACGCCGAGTGGATTTGATTGTTCTGGATTTACTTCTTATGTATTTAGAAATGCGGTTGGCATTAGCCTTCCAAGGGTTTCCAGTTCTCAGCAGAACTTTGGGACACGAATTCCTTTAAGCCAAGTACAGCCGGGTGACTTAGTGTTTAGAGGATCACCGGCATACCATGTCGGTATCTACATTGGCGGCGGGCAATATATCCATGCTCCGCAAACGGGCGACGTCGTGAAAATTGCCGCTTTTAACCCTTCTAATTTTTCTAGTGCGTCAAGAGTATTGCATTAATCAAAAGATTTCAACTATCATACTAAAGTGGAGATGCACAAAGGTTCTAAAGTGCATCTCCATTTTTTGTATCAAAAAAAACGCCCAGCGACTGAGCGTTTTTTTCGTGATCATTTTTATAATAGGTTAAAATGCAGCGGTCCAGCCGCCATCGGCAACCAGAACCGATCCGTTTACAAAGCTAGCGTCATCAGAAGCTAAAAATAGGGCCGCTTGCGCAATTTCCTCTGCTTCACCGATTCTTGGCATCACAGCTTGGACCGCTTTTGTACGTCCAAAACCGAATTCATTTATATTTTTCATCGAGGCGCCAATGTTTGTTGCTACGCCCCCTGGGGCAATGGCGTTGCAGCGAATGCCTTCATTGGCATACATGTACGCCGTATTCTTGGTAAGACCGACCACAGCATGCTTAGAGGCCCCATATGCAGCACCGGCATGTGCGCCATTTAATCCGCCGGTAGAAGCAACATTAATGATGACGCCTTTCCCTTTTTTCAAAAAGAGAGGAATAGCTTTTCTCATGGCACGCATGACACCTTTTGTATTAATATCAAAAATTAAGTCCCATCGTTCGTCGCTTATGTCACCAACTGGTTCAAACCCGTCCATAATGCCAGCATTATTCACTAGGATGTCTAATGAATCAAATTCCTTTACGGCTGTATCGATCATATTCTCGATGTCTTCCAATTTTGCTACATTCGCTTGAACAGCGATGGCTGTGCCTCCGTTGTTCCTGATGCCTTCCACGACGGTCTTTGCCCCATCGATGTTGAGGTCAGCCACAATGACTTTTGCGCCTTCCTCCGCATACAACTCGGCAATGGCTTTTCCCATGCCGGATGCAGCACCGGTGACGACTGCTACCTTATTTGAAAGCTTCATAAAAAACCCCTCCTATTTTTGAGAGCCCTTTCACCCTTATTTTATGCTGAATTTGTCAATTTTTCAATAATTACACTCCCGGGCTTAATCTGTTGTTAACGTTCTTCAACTGGTTTGGTATGGCGTTTCCTTTACATTTCGTTTGATTCCCGCTTTGCAGCTGCTTTCCGGCCTGGAATAAATATGGTTAAAAGGAAGGCTAAGATCGCGACAATAACGGTAAACATGTAAGCATCGCTTGTTCCTAGTATGGCTGCTTCCTTTGTGAGTTGGGCTTTCGATAGCATATCGCCTGATTGAATCAGCTCTTCAGCATGACTTTTCGAGCTGTTGGTCATTATCGTTACAACTAAAGCGATTCCTATCGAACCTGCTACCTGACGGACGGTGTTCGTTACGGCTGATCCGTGGGCATTTAACTGTTTCGGCAGAGCATTCAGCCCGGCAGTAGTGATCGGCATGGTCATGAACGAGATCCCAATCCGCAAAATAATGGTTCGGGCCATCAAATAGCCATAAGTGGTCGTTTCGCTCAAATCAGTTACTCCCCATGATGCAGCGATAATGAAGATCAAGCCGATAAAGGCAAGCGGTTTGGCTCCAACTTTATCGAATAAGCGCCCAGATACAGGGGACATTAAGGCGTTAATTAATGCGCCAGGCAATAACAGCAATCCAGTCTCTAAAACCGTATAGCCTCTGCTTGCCTGCAAATAGATAGGAAGCAAAATCATATCTGCATACATGATCATCGTCACAAAAGTATTGATGATGGCTGTCATAGTGAACATCTTGTTTTTGAAAACACGCAGATTTAATAAAGGATCCGCTGCAGTAAGCTGGCGCCAGCAAAACAGGGTTAGGACAATTATCCCAATAGCTAAATAGACTAATACCGGAGCGCTGGCCCAGCCTTTGTCACCTGCAATACTAAATCCATATAGCAGCGCTCCAAATCCCGCGGTGGAAAGAAGGACGCTGAGATAATCAAGTTTTGGCCTGGATGTCTCTGATACATTCACCAGATATTTAATCGACAGAAGGATGACGATGGCCACAAGCGGGAGCATGCCAATGAATAACCATCTCCATGAAAGATGTTCGATAATGAAACCTGCCAGGGTCGGGCCAATGGCTGGTGCGAAAATCATCACAAGACCAATTGTCCCCATTGCCGTTCCCCGGTTTTCTTCAGGAAATATCACTAGGACAACCATCATTAACAGAGGCATAATAATGCCGGCTCCAGCGGCTTGAATCATCCGGCCGATTAAAAGCAAAGCAAAGCCCTGTGCAACAGCGCTTATGAAAGTCCCCGCTAGCAGGAGTACCATGGAGCAGATAAATAGCTGCCTCGTGGTAAATCGCTTCATTAAAAAAGCAGTCACCGGTATTAAAATTCCATTGACCAGCATAAATCCTGTCGACAGCCATTGAATAGTCGTAGCTGAAACCTCAAATTCCTTCATCAGATCCGGTAATGCGACATTCAATATGGTCTGATTCAGGATCGACAGAAATGAGCCTAAGAGTAAGATGAAGAGAAGGATTCCTTTTTTTATTGGTTGATTCATGTTTGATTTATTTTCCTTTCGTATTTTCACTTCATTGACACACAGTCGATTAATTGATATTGTGTCAATGAATAAATAGTAACATGTAAATTGTGATAAATGCCATTTACACTTTAAGGCTATATGTAAATTAAATAACACTATTCTAAGTTTTCGTCGATAAAATATAAAATTTTAGACAAAGGGGTGCTGAAATGTCTAACAAAGAAAATTTGAAAGTGGATCCTCGCATTAAACGAACTAAAAAAATGTTTAAGGAAGCCTTGCTCTCTTTGATTCAGGAAAAAAGAGAGATAAGCAAACTGACGGTCCAAATGATTGCTGATCGTGCTGAATTGAATCGTGCAACCTTTTACTTGCATTATCGCGATATTGGAGATTTGATGGAGCAAATGATTGATGAGGTGCTTGAAGAGCTGTATGAGACGACCAAGGTTTCATCCGAGAATCGTCCGCCTGTGAAGGGAAGCACGGCGCCTCCTGTACGGATGGTCTCGTTTCTGGAGCATTTTTACCGCAATGCAAGTCTTTACAATGTCATGCTGGAAAATAAGGATTTTCGCAAAAGAGTGTTTGGGATTTTGATGGATATCGTCACTTTTTATGAGGAAGGCCGAAAAGCGAAAGGGAAGTCATTTCAGCTGCCCAAAGAAATTATGGTTTCTTCGACACTTGGGATCGTATCATGGTGGATTGAAGATGGGACACCTTACAGCCCCAGCTACTTGGCCAATCTGATTTTACAAAGGTTCAAAAATTAAAATGAAGAAAATTTTTTCTTCATTCATACCGGCGCTCTTAAGAGATGAGCATTGAAAACTTATCATAATACGAAAAAACATCCATACTTAGGATGTTTTTTCTATAAAAAATTCCTTAACATATTCAAGAAAAACTTTACTTATGGAAGGTAGATTTTTCTTTCTGTTGAAGCAAATCCCGATTTCTCTGGGGACAGGTGGATGGAGGTTGACGGTTTTTACATGATAATGAAGCCTGGAAACAGACATTTCTGGCAAAATGGTGAGCCCAAGACCTTCCTGAATAAGAGATAATATGATATTTAAATCAGAGACAGCAAAATCAATGTTGGCAGAATCATTTAACTCTAAGTCTTTTAAGTAACGTTCACACCCTAAATCTTTTATGAATCTTTCATTGGAAATCTCCTCCATTGTTACTGAGCTTTGTTGAGCCAACTCATGCTCTGCAGGCAAAACGGCAACCATCAGGTCGGTTAGTATATGAGTGAACGATAAATGGGGAACCGGTGCAACGGTAAATCCCAAATCTATGATGCCCTTTTCAATCATCTCGGTAACTTTCTCATAGGATCCCTCATAGAGAGAGAACTTGATATTGGGATATTTTTTTTGAAAAGAAGAGATGAGCGCAGGCACATAATTGGCCATGATACTTGGAAATCCGCCCAATTTAATTGTTCCTTTTTTCATGCCTAAAAATTCGGCACTCGTTTGTTTTATGCTCTCGATTTGTTGAAGCACTTCTCTGGCATTCGGTAAAATTGCTTCTCCGGCCTCTGTCAATTCAATGCTCTTCTTATTTCGATTGAATAAAGTAATCCCTAATTCACTCTCGAGGCTGGATATGGTGTGACTGATCCCAGGCTGGGTAAGGTGCAGTGCTTCCGCAGCCCTGGTAAAACTCTTTTCCTCGACGATTTTAACCAATGCCTCCAATTGATTGAAAGATACCACGCAGGAACGCCCCTAACATAATTTTTTCTAATGCAAACCATGTATATTATTCATTTTACTTATGTATTTCTTATTTTTATTATATAGGAGAAAAGACTGAATTCAAGGAGAGATATTTAAATGAAGGCGAATAAAATTGGGGTTGGGGTAATTGGAGCTGGAGGTGTAGGTGAAAAAGTCATGGAGGTATTTTCGCAGCATCCTGATGCTGAGATCATAGGCATTTGTGATACGAACAAGAAAGTACTAAGCAAGTATTTTTCTAGCAAAATTAATTTATACCTAGATTATAGAGACCTAATGGATCACGAAAATGTGGATTTAGTTTATATAGCTGTTCCTCCAAAATTTCATTATCCGGTGACAATAGAGGCTTTACAGAAGAATAAACATGTCCTGTGTGAAAAACCGTTAGCTCATTCGCTGGAAGAAGCGGAAAAAATGTTAATGACTGCTCAAAAGAAAGGGGTCATCCATGCGATGAATTTCCCTACATTTTATCGAAATGCATATAAAATAATGGAAGAAATCGTTCTGTCCAATCGGTTGGGTGACATTCAGAGAATTCAAGTAAGGTCTCATTTTCCGGCTTGGCCAAGAGATTGGCAGCAGAACAACTGGATTAATACTCGGGACCAAGGAGGCTTTATTCGAGAGATAATGCCTCACTACATCCAAATAATTCAACATCTTTTCGGACCGATACAACCCCTTCAATCCTTAGTGAACTATCCAGAAGCCGCTGCTGAATCAGAAACTGGATTAATGGCGGCAGGGAGCTTGAAAAATGGTACACCCGTAGTGTTTGATGGGTTAACCGGTACAGGGGAGAAGGAAATCATGGAATTTACAATATACGGAACAACCGGGGTGGTCATGTTAAAGGATTGGAACCAGGTATATTTTGGAGAAAAGAATCAGGGATTAATCAGATTGGATGATGCAGCACCGATCAACCATCTTTTAGACTTGGTAGACCATGTATTGCAGGCGATTAAGGGAAATGACGCAAAATTAATAACATTTAAAGAGGGGGCTGCGATTCAACAAGTGCTGGAAGAGCTTATTTGTTCAAGACGATGATAGGAAGAAACAAATTTGCCAGATGACAACCTGTCGAGAGAACTTGGCAGATTGCCATCTGGCATTTTTATTTTATTTTAATAACAATTTTTCCTTTAGCATGATGAGATTCGCTGAGCGCGTGGGCTTCCCGGAGCCCTTGCTCGCTAAAATCAAATACACTCCCGATGATAGGCTTTAATTTGCCTTCCTCCATTAAATCGGCCAACTCTTTTAGTTGATTGCCATTAGGGACAAGCCAATGGAATTTGGCGTGAATCCCCATTTCCTCAGCCTTTTTTTCATCTGGCGGCTGGACAATCGAAACCAGTGTGCCTCCTTTCTTTAACACATGAAAGCTTTTGATCTGGATTTCGCCTCCCATGGTATCAACCACTAAATCATAATCTTTCAATTCCTGTTCAAAATCCTGCTGATCATATTTTATGACGAGATTAGCTCCTAAGGATTTCAAAAATTCCTCGTTTTTGCTGCTTGCTGTAGTGGCAACATAGTAGCCCAGGCTTTTGGCAATTTGAATACCTAAACTGCCCACACCACCAGAACCAGCGTGAATCAATACTTTGTCTCTAGGTTTTAGCTGGGCAAAATCAACTAGGCACTGATAGGCGGTTAATCCTGCCAGGGGGACAGCTGCAGCCTCTTCGAAGCTGATGTTGTCAGGGATTTTAGCCAGAAGATGTTCCTGTGTCACAATATATTCTGCATAGGTTCCCTGTGCGGTCGTTTCAGGTCTTACAAATACCCGATCACCTGCGTTAAATTTAGTAACATTTGCTCCTGCTTCAGAGATGATGCCTGCTGCATCCCAGCCCAAAATGATGGGAAACTGAAACGGCAGCATTCCTTTCAAATGTCCTTCCCGCAGCTTCCAATCAATCGGATTAATGGAAGCGGCATGCATTTCAATTAAAACTTCCCCTTCTTGAGGAACCGGTTTAGGTACATCCCTTTCTTTGAGTTCCTCCTTGCTGCCATATTGGTCAATCACAATGGCTTTCATTCGTTATCATCACCTCGGCTCTTTTTTTCACCATTATTTTGTTTCGGTTCCATCTTTTTATCCGAATGAAGCTTCTAGCGGCATGGAAATGTTTTTGGGAAAAATTCAGAAATATATGGCAATCTATTATTCTGCATTGACGGAAATTCTGTGAAGTTATATGATAGAACATATCATGTGAGGAAACCTAACATGAACTAGGCGGTGATTATACTTGAAGAAAATCGAAGCCATCATTAGGCCGGAAAAACTTACGGAGACCATCAAAGGATTGAAGCATATAGGAGTGACAGGATTTACTGTCTCTCAAGTGGTTGGCAGAGGGAAACAAAAAGATACTTTGGGCGTGTACCGTGGGAAGAATTATAACGTGACCCTCCATCCAAAGGTGAAACTCGAGATTGTCCTATCCGACTATATGGTGGAACGGACCATCAAAACGATTGTGGAGAGCGCCCAATCTGGTGAAGATGGGGACGGGAAGATTTACGTTTATCCTATTTATGAAGCTTACAATATACGAACAGGAAAGCCAGACTTTGATATTGATGAATTAAACCAGGAGGAATAACATTCGTGGAACTGATCTTTTTAAATACCGTATGGGTTGTGTTGGCTGCCGCAATGGTGTTGTTTATGGAAGGTGGATTTAGTTTACTGGAAGCTGGTTTTGTTCGAACGAAAAATGCGGTTAATGTGACCATGAAAATCTTTGTTGATTTAACCGTTGGTGCATTGGCTTTTTGGATGATCGGTTTTGGCATCTTGTATGGACATGATGTATTTGGGCTCATGGGGACGACCTTATTTGGCAGCCCGGAAAAGATTGTGCTCGCGATTGAATTGCCCAGCGCTGCCTATGTGCTGTTTCAAATGGGGTTTGCTGTGGCATGCATCTCGATTGTTTCTGGTGCGGTGGCTGAACGAATGAGCTTTAAAGCTTATGTGGTGACAGCGGCGGTCATCTGTATCATTGTTTACCCGCTGTCTGGCCATTGGATATGGAACGATGATGGCTGGCTGGCGAAATTGGGAATGAAGGATTTTGCCGGTTCGGCAGCCATCCATGCGGTTGGGGGATTTACTGCATTGGCCATGGCTAAACGGCTGGGACCTAGAAAAGGAAGATTTAATTCTGACGGAAGTGCCAATGTCTTTGCACCAAGCAATATTCCGCTGGCATCGGCGGGGGCATTTATTTTATGGTTTGGCTGGTTTGCCTTTAATGCGGGAAGCACTTTGGATGCCTCTAACACTGCCTTGCCTTCCATAGCCATTAACACGATGCTTGCTGGAGCAAGCGGCGGTGCTGCTGCCTTGTTTATGACCATGAAGAAATTTGGCAAAGCGGACCCAAGCATGACGATCAATGGAGTATTGGCTGGATTAGTGGCGATTACAGCTGGCTGTGCCTTTGTTTCTCAATGGAGTGCTATTATCATTGGGGCTGTGAGTGGCCTTATTGTCATTTATGCGACCTTGTTTGTAGACAATTTAAAAGTAGATGACCCAGTGGGGGCTGTGGCAGTACATGGCTTTAACGGCGTGTTTGGCACTATTGCGGTTGGATTGTTCGATAAGTCTGATGGTCTTCTTGCGACAGGGGATTTTTCTCTGTTCGGCATTCAACTTTTAGGTGCAGCGGTGGTGGTTGTCTGGGGGCTAGTCGGCGGCACTTTGATTGCCAAATTGTGTGAGAAAACGGTTGGCTTCCGTGCAACGGAACGCGAGGAAGAGGAAGGGCTGGATATGTCGTACCACGGGATACCGGCCTATAATGAATTAGAGCGATTCGCGGATTTGCCAGTCAGTTTGTATAATTTTGAAGAAACAACTGGAATATCAATTGCTCCAACAAATAAGGAAAGAGCCGTTTAATAGAATCATTGAAAAAGTGCAGGGCATTCGTGTCTTGCACTTTTTTTGTAAAGAAAAATATGGGTATATCCGTGAAAATTTAAATATATCCGTAAAAAAACTATATATCCGGAAATCGGAGTCCTTCAGACGATTTATCCAGCAGAGGAGGAAATTTGAGCCGCTTTTTTTATCGTAGCTAGCTACACTGCAAAGAAATGAAAGGCATAAACGCAATCCTATTTCTAATACTAAACCTAGCGCTTACTGGTAGAGGTGGTAAAAGTGGGGAACATTTGGGACATTTTTAAAACCGATTGGAAAAATATCTTTCGTGTTCCAACCGTATTATTATTGGTTGTGGGACTAATGGTCCTGCCTTCTGCATATGCTTGGTTCAACATTAAGTCGATGTGGGACCCTTACGGGAATACGTCAGGCATCCAGGTTGCTGTGGTGAACGAGGACGAAGGTGCGGAAGTGCTTGGAAAGCAATTGAATGCCGGAGCCGAATCCGTTAAAAAGCTACAAAACAATCACAAACTTGGCTGGGTGTTTGTCAATCAAAGAAATGCCATTAAGGGAGTGGAACACGGGGATTATTATGCTTATCTCCTGCTGCCAAAGGATTTTTCTAAGAAACTGACCAGCATTTTAGAAGCAAATCCTCAAAAGCCGGAAATCATTTTTGGCATTAACGAAAAAATTAATGCGATTGCGCCAAAGATCACTAGTTCAGGTGCTTCAAGTGTCACGGCTCAAATTAGTGACGCCTTTACAGAAACGGCAGGGAAGGCTATTTTTTCAGCTTTCTATCAGGCGGGTATAGATCTTGAAAAGGATTGGCCCTCCATCCAGCATGTTGCAAACCAAATCCTTGAGCTGGAAAAGGCGCTGCCGCAGATTGAGGCGATGGGAAAAAAAGCGATTGAGCTTGATGGGAAATTGCCGGAAATCCAAGAAAAAGGCCAGCAAATTATGGAGCTTGAGCAAAGAATACCGGAACTGGACAGGGTTGGTGACAGTATTTTAAAAGTGGAAGCAAACTTGCCGGTTATAGAGGATGCTGGTGAACAAATACTGGCGCTGCAGGACAGGCTTGCTGACATCCAGAGCACCACTTCGATTATGACAGATATGGCCGCGAATCTTTCTGAAGTCGAATCTCAAATCAATCAAGCAATTGATAGTTTGAGTGCAGTGGATAACCCAGACACATCTGCCAATCAAGCTGAGTTGAAAACTCTCCTAAATGAATTGGCAACACTTCGTCAAGATATTCAAAACCATCGGAGCGATCTCCAGCAGCAGGTAGATAAAGTGGTGAGCGGCATCGATACAGCAGCTGATTTTATTAAAAGTGATCTTCCGACGATCAAACAAAAGATTCATAAAGCGGCGGATTTCGTTCGAAACGATTTGCCGAAGGTTGAGGATCATATCCGACAAGCAGCGGATTTGATACGAACAAAACTTCCTGAAGTCGCTAGAGTCATTCATAAAGCGGCTGACTTGGCAAGAAATGACCTGCCGGGTTTTGAAAATGAAATACGGATGGCAGCAGACCGAATCCGACAGTTTAATCAAAGTATCAATATCCATGAATTAATAGAATTTTTAACGCACGATCCCGGAAAAGAAAGCCAGTTTTTAGCAGCCCCGATTCAATTAAAATCAAAACGGATATTCCCTATCCCGAATTATGGCTCTGCGATGACGCCATTTTATACGATGCTAGCGCTGTGGGTAGGCGGAACACTTCTCATATCTTCATTGAGAGTAGAGGTTGAGGGAAATTATAGGGAATATCAGCGTTATTTAGGCAGGTTACTGACCTTCGTTACCATCGGAATCTTTCAAGCAGCAATTGTATCAGTTGGGGATATATTTTTGATTCACTCCTATGTGGCTGACAAATTCT
Organism: Neobacillus muris; assembly: GCF_943193175.1. Taxonomy (GTDB): domain Bacteria; phylum Bacillota; class Bacilli; order Bacillales; family Cytobacillaceae; genus Neobacillus; species Neobacillus muris. The sequence goes on along the minus strand of NZ_CALPDF010000005.1, from coordinate 52,263 downwards.
GGTTTGTCTTGTTAAGTGTTTTTATCAGTATGGTGTTTGTTATTATCACTTACACCCTATGCTCAGTGTTTGGCAGTATTGGAAAAGGATTGTCCATTATCTTTTTGGTACTGCAGATCTCAAGCTCTGGAGCCACTTTTCCTGTTAGTCTGACATCGGCTTTTTTTCAACGATTGTATCCTTTTATGCCATTCACTTATGCGGTAAGCATGCTTCGGGAAACTGTGGGAGGAATGATAAAGGAGATTGTTATAAAAGATTTCTTGTTTTTGTTAGGTTTTACTGCATTCAGCTTTCTAATCGCATTGGTATTTAAAAGACCATTAAGCGGCTGGATTGAGCGTACAGCAGAAAGGGCAAGATCAACTAAATTAATTCCTTAGGGGCATCCCTTTTTTAAAAAAAGATGATTAATCTCCAATGGCAATTGACATAAACCGATGGAGAATGGTCAACCTGTGCGTATTTTATGAGGAGGAATAAAAATCCTTTGATGGGAAATTTTACTTTATACCTTGTAATGCGATATACAAGGTGATACGATATAGTTAATCCATTATCGGGGAGGCTGCTATGGACAAAGAAATGCTAAAGGGAAGTATCGACCTGTTGCTACTATCGTTAATTTCCCAAAAGGACTTGTACGGATATGAAATGATGAAAATTTTGAGAGAAACAAGCGGAGAACAATATGAAATGAGCGAAGGAACCCTTTATCCCGCACTTAAAAGGCTGGAAAAAAAGGAATGGATTGAATCCTACTGGAAGGATACCGATTCGGGGAGAAGGAAATATTATCATCTCACAAATAAAGGTGCTGCAGAGCTTGAGGAAAAGCGTAAAAACTGGAGTTTGGTCGAGAGTCTAGTCCGGAAGGTGGAAGAGGGACTGACATGATGAAGCTTCTCGAAAACTATGTAGAAAAAATTGTTGCAGGGATTGATGGAACTCCGGAAGACAAGGCTGACATGGCAGAAGAAATGCTGGTCCATCTCGAATTACTGACGGAGGAGTACATAGAAAAAGGTCTTTCGGAACAGGAGGCTGCCAAAATGGCGATCAAGCAGTTTGGCGATGATGAAAAAATTGGGCGGGAAATGCAGCAGGTGCTGTATCCATACCGAAAACAATTATTTATCTTCTTGGCCATACTATCTCTGTTTTCCTCTTCTGGTCTCTACCTCGCCCACCTATTAATGAAGGGGGATGCCGAGTATGACTGGCTGTTTGTATCTATTAGTCTAGGAACTGTCCTTCTTGTGCTCGCCTTTTCCCATTTCAGGAGTACCTTGAGAAAACGCTGGAGTATTGTCGTTCTTGTATTTCATCTGTTGTTGTGGTCGTATGGCTTACTCGGTGCAGCTAACCTTTCAGGTGGTCTAATCGAAAGTATCCTGTTGCTGCTGACATGGCTGAATCTTATTTTTACAGCTATCCTGCTGTATCAAACCGCCCTTTTGCCAGGTGCTCAGGAAACGAAGGTTCCTGCAGGGAAAAAAGTGATACACATCCTGTATATTACAACTGGCCTGATTATTTGTGCCGCCTGTTTATTTTTTATCTATGGCGGTCTTGTGATGATTGGCAAACTCCATTTTATGATGCTGATATTTATTACGCCTCTGATCATTTGGGGGGCCCTTTACCGGCTGCAGCTTGTTCAGTGGGAAAAACAGCAGAAAATAGTTCTTTGGACGCCGCTGTTCCCTATCCTTGTCTCGCTTGTTATCGTTGGTTATTTACTGCTGTCATTCTTAGCCTAAGGAGTTGCTTTTAGATTTGAACAGGAAAAAATGGATGCTTGTGTTAATATTGCCGGTGGTTTTACTCATTTCACTTCTTTCAGCTGGCCTCCTTTTGGCCAAGGAGGACAACGAGAAAGATGAAGGTCTTACGAATTATTATGATGTATCAGTAAACAAAGGAATTGCCTATGTATCCTATCATCAGGGGAAGCCGGTATTGAATCTTTTTAATGAAGAAACGAACAAGAATCAAAAGATCATAGAAATCGAGAATGATAAACGTATTGTGGATCCCAGTTTTTCAGCGGATGGGAAGCTTTTGGCGTTTGTTGTGCAAAGCAAGGATATGGAGAATAACCCATTTTCAAGTGTTCAGGTGATCGATCTTGAAACAAATAAGGAAAGGGAACTTTTTTCTAATCAAGATCTCGTCACCGAGGTGGAATTCGGAAGGAAGGATACGTCCCTGTTTTTTCTAGGCGCCGGTACATTCACGAATTACTCGCCGATTACCGGGAAACGGCCGCATGATTTTGATATTTTCGAGTACAGCTTCGAAACAGAAGGGATTGAGAAGCTGACAGACACGAAAAAATACAGCATGACCTCTCTGGTTGTTTCAGGGGATAGCACTGCCCTTTATTTTCAAAGTGATGATGATTCGGAAGCGAAGTCGGCGGAAGAAATTTTTCAAATGAAACAGCGGATATTTTCTGTTTCACTCGATCATCCGGAGCAATACAGTGTTTTTTCAGATGTTGAAAAGGAAACGGACATATTTGACTTCGCCTTTACACCAGATGGGAAGAATTTCATTTATCAAGCCATCGCAAATCCGGATACCGGGGACACGTTTCAATATGAGTTATATTTATATAGCCTTGAGAGCCAGGAGGAAAAGCAGCTCACCTACCTCGAAAGTTATGCATCACATCCTGTCATTTCTTTTGATGGGCAAACGTTATATTTCATGGTGGATTCCAATTTTGGGAAGGACAATCAGGAAAAATGGCATTTTTATAAAATGGACCTTAAGAAAAGAAAGGCCGACGAAATTAAATTACCATTTTCAAATTAGGCTGGCACCGTAATAAAGACCAAATCCAATGATGATTTGGTCATTTTTATGGAATTTAGGGTATCCATTCTTTTTGAATAAAACCAACGATTCATGCTCGTGCGCAGCCCTTTTTACTATGCTAAAATAGATAAAGAAGACTTGAAAAGGAGTTCTATATGGCAGAATTAGTCTATAAGCAAATTATGAATGACCTTAAAAAGAAAATTTTTGCAGGGCAATTTGCTGATATGAGATTACCCGATGAACGTACTCTCAGCGAAACCTACCAGGTCAGCAGAAGTTCAGTAAAGCATGCGCTGACGAAAATGGCAAATGACGGGATTATCTTTAAAAAACGCGGCTCTGGGACATTTATCAACCCATTATATATAAAAAATGAATCGATTTTTAACTATGAAGGATCTAATTTGGGAGTGACCGACAACTTTCAAATGCATGGAAAAAAGCCAAAAGTTAAAGTATTGAATTTTGAGGTCATTCCGCCAACGGAAGAATTGCAGCGGGATTTGTTCCTGCAGCCGCATGATTTTGTTTACAAAATCATTCGCTTACGGCTGTTTGATGATGTTCCTTTTATGATTGAAACAGGATACATTCCGATTAAAATTGTGCAAAACCTGAACCACACAATTATTGAAGGATCCATCTTTAATTATTTGGAAAAAGCCCACAACCTAGCTGTTACCAAGTCATTTTTATCTATTTATGCAGAGCCCTCCACAGGAAATGATCGGGAACTGCTTCAATTAAATGAAAATGAGCCTGTTGGGATTATGGAAGGCATTTTCTTTTTGGACAATGGCACCCCGTTTGAATTTTCCCATATGCGGTTCCACTATCAGTATTTAAAATTCAATACATTTGTATCGGTCCAATAAAGATAAGACAGAAAAATTTTTTCGGTCTTATTTTTTTTTGCAAAATAAATCGGTTAAACCCCTTTTGTCATTGAGATGACATCCCTTTATGTCACAATATGTTAACATTTTCACAAAATTGGACCGTATCAATTTTAAAAATGGTTGATTTTAATAATAGAAAGAATATGATTAATATATAGAAAAATAGTTCCATATGAAAAAATGATAGGGAGTGAATGAAATGGTATTAGTCGCACAACAAGTTGATTACTCATCTAAAACGTATTTGAAAAAGCTGGATGCATATTGGCGTGCAGCCAACTATATCTCAGTTGGCCAGTTATATCTGAAGGATAACCCATTACTAAGGGAACCAATCAAGGCATCTGACATTAAAGTAAAACCAATTGGACACTGGGGGACCATCCCTGGACAAAACTTTATTTATGCTCATCTCAATCGGGTGATAAATAAATATGACTTGAATATGTTTTACATTGAAGGACCTGGCCATGGCGGCCAGGTGATGGTTTCCAATTCTTATCTGGATGGCAGCTATACGGAAGTTTATCCACAAATTACACAGGATATCCCTGGCATGAAAAAACTGTTCAAACAATTCTCATTCCCAGGAGGCATCGCTTCTCATGCGGCACCGGAAACTCCTGGATCCATCCATGAAGGCGGAGAATTAGGATACTCACTTTCACATGGTGCTGGGGCAGTGCTGGACAATCCTGATTTGATCGCGGCTGTTGTCGTCGGAGATGGCGAAGCTGAAACGGGACCATTAGCGGCTTCATGGTTTTCCAATCGATTTATCAACCCAGCAACGGATGGCGCCGTTCTGCCTATCCTGCATTTAAATGGGTTTAAAATCAGTAACCCAACCGTTTTATCCCGCATGACGACGGAGGAATTAACCTTATACTTTGAGGGCATGGGCTGGGAACCATATTTTGTAGAAGGTGACGAGCCTGAAGCCATGCACGAAAGTATGGCCGCTGTTATGGATCAAATGATTGAAAAAATTAAACGCATCCAAAATCATGCGCGGGAAACCCATGATCAAACCCGCCCAAATTGGCCAATGCTTGTCTTACGTACGCCAAAAGGATGGACAGGTCCAAAGCAATGGGCAGGCCAGCCGGTTGAAAACTCATTCCGGGCCCACCAAGTTCCGATTCCAGTCGACCAAAACAATATGCAGCATATTGATGCCTTAGTAGAATGGCTAGAAAGCTATCGTCCGGAAGAACTGTTTGACGAAAATGGCCGGCTGCTGCCGGAACTTGCTGAGATGGCCCCTGCTGGGGAAAGACGGATGGCTGTTAATCCGGTTACAAATGCCGGATTCTTGATTAAGGATTTAGTTTTGCCGGATTTTCAAGAATATGCGATTGATACGACGGAACGCGGGCTGACAAAAGCCCAGGATATGTCTGTGTTAGGACGCTATATTCGAGATGTGATCAAACTGAATGCCGACCATCGCAACTTCCGAATTTTCGGACCGGATGAAACGATGTCCAACCGTTTGGCTCCTGTTTTTGAAGTGACCAATCGTCAATGGCTTGATGCTATTAAAGAACCAAATGATGAGTTTTTAGCAGCCGATGGCCGCGTCATCGATTCCCAATTATCCGAGCACCAAGCGGAGGGTTTATTGGAAGGCTATGTTCTGACAGGCCGCCACGGTTTCTTTGCCAGCTACGAAGCCTTCCTGCGTGTTGTAGACTCCATGATTACCCAGCACTTCAAATGGCTGCGCAAGGCAACAGAGCAAGGCTGGCGGGCTGACATTCCATCCCTGAATATCGTGGCCACTTCAACGGTGTTCCAGCAGGATCACAATGGTTATACCCACCAAGATCCAGGATTGCTGGGCCACTTGGCAGACAAAAAACCAGAATTCATTCGGGAATATTTACCTGCTGATGCCAACTCATTACTGGCCGTGTTTGATACGATTTTAAATGATCGCCAAAAAATCAATTTGGTGGTGTCTTCTAAACATCCACGCCATCAGTGGTTTACCGCTGAGGAAGCAAAAGAATTAGTGGATAAAGGGTTGAAAATCATCGATTGGGCGAGCACAGATGAAGGCAGAGAACCGGATATTGTGTTCGCATCTGCAGGAACAGAACCAACCATTGAAAGTTTGGCTGCTATTTCAATCCTGCATGAAAAATTGCCAGAATTAAAGATCCGCTATATTAACGTGGTGGATTTATTGAGACTTAGAAGCCAAAAGCTTGACCCACGCGGTTTGCCTGATGCTGAGTTTGATAAATTTTTTACTGCAGACAAACCTGTCGTCTTTGCTTTCCATGGATATGAAGGGCTAATTAAAGACTTGTTCTTTGACCGCCATAATCATAACTTGCACGTCCATGGGTATCGGGAAAACGGCGATATCACAACACCTTTTGATATGCGCGTCTTAAACCAAATGGACCGGTTTGATTTAGTGAAAGAAGCTGTACAAAATTTGCCGGATGCGGAACAATACACAAGTATTGTGGAAGAAATGGAAGAAATGGTGGAGAAACATTATCAATATATTCGTGAAGAAGGTTCGGATTTGCCAGAAGTAGAGAGCTGGGAATGGAAAAATTTTAAATAAATGGTGAAAAGAGCAGCTGGATCAGTTGCTCTTTTCATTTTGATTATGGTCAAAAAAATACCTCCTCAAGAATTGGAGCTATTTTTATCCACTATTTGTCATTAATGGATCCTGTTTGGGTTTCACGGTTTAAGGATGACTTTTATGCAATCCTCTGTTCTTGTATCGAAAACCTCATAACCATGCTTGGCTTGGTCTAATGGAAGGACATGTGTAACCACATCACTGGGGTCAATTTTTCCAGTAGAAAATAAATCGTATAAGAAAGGCATATAAGGAATGACCGGTGCCTGTCCCATCTTGATATCGACATTTCTTTGGAATATATCTCCCAGAGGAAAAGCATTATAGCGCCCTCCATACACCCCAGTAATTTGAATAGTGCCGCCTTTTCGGACAGCTTGACTGGCAATCACGATGGCACCCATTGCTCCGCCTTGGAGCTTGAGGCCGCTAGCCAGGAACTCCATTGGGGTCCATTTTCCATCCATTCCCACTGCATCAATCACGACATCTGCTCCGCCTTTGGTGATCTCCTTCAGATGTTGGCCGGTATTCTCATGTTGTTCAAAATTAATAATCTCCACTTTGTTTGTTCGTTTCGCATGCTGCAGGCGATAGTTAATATAATCTACGGCAATGACCCTTTTAGCCCCTTTAAACCAGGCAAACTTTTGAGCAAGCAGTCCAACAGGGCCGCAGCCCAAAACAATGACTGTATCTCCATCTTTTACTCCGGCATGGTCAACGGACCAATAGGCGGTTGAGGCGGCATCCGCTAGCAATATGAGTTTCTCATCTTCCACTTCACAATCTTCGGGGATTTTAAATGGGGTAAAATTTCCGTATGGAACCCTCATATATTCTGCTTGCCCGCCGGAATAGCCGCCAGTTGTTTCAGAGTAGCCGAAAAAACCGCCCATGTCACCGTGAGGATTGGAATTGTCACATTGGCTGGTGAGGTCGTGCTGGCAATACCAGCAAGTCCCGCAGCTCACATTAAAAGGGATGATGACCCGATCACCTTTCTTTAAGTTTCGAACACCTGGACCAACCTCTTCCACCACTCCCATTGGTTCATGTCCAATAACAAAGTTTGTGGGGGTATTGGGAATCATGCCGTGAATTAAGTGGAGATCCGATCCGCATATGGCAGAGCTGGTGATTTTTACAATAATATCATCTGAGTTTTTTATCGCGGGATCTTTGACGTCTCGTACTTCCACATTTTTGATCCCTTGATATGTGACAGCTTTCATGAAAGGATATCCCTCCTTTTATTGGTTTGGTGTGGCAAACATTCCGCCTCGATCGGTATCCATAGGGAAGAGTGTCATTTGGGCAATTTGGACAGCTGTCTCCGTTCCCTTCATGTCGACTTTATACTGTTTAGTAAAGTCATGGGGATTGAGCCAGCCATTTTTTATCATTAAATCCGTAATATCTCCATGCAAATCAATGGCTGTCTCCAGTTGTTTAGCTAAAATCCTTCTTAGTTCAGGGTTTGCGGTTTCCGTAATAGCAAATCCATAATTGCGGATGCCAGTTTTAACCGATATTAGAAAATCCATAGCAAAGGTGGAATCAGCCAGATTGGGCATTCCTTCAGCATTTCTTGGATCAAGATAGTCCTGCATGGTTTTCGCCTCCATATTAATGAAGTAATTGACTTTGTTTATAAAATGGAAGCAATTCATTGATATCCTGAATGGTCTGCTTCACATCTTTTTCCATTAACTCTTTTAATTCATTATTAAAACAAATTCCCTGCATTAATTTTGACCTAAGTAAACAGACCGTTTTAAAATTGATGATTTCATGCGTCTCTAATGTTTCATGCAACGCTAACATTTCCTTATCCATTTACTCACCTCCAATTTGCGTAACAGAAATATTGTCCCAATAAGCTTTTTCTTTTATGCAAAATGTTAGAATGCTGTCCAAACCATTTTTATTGGAGGAAGAATATTGAGCCCAATTTATTCAAATGATAACGAAGTAAATAAGAATTAATGGAGTGAAATATAAATGGTGAAATATTTAGGCCTTCATGAAACACTGGATCTTCACGAATTGCTGACTTTCAAAAATCTGTGCTTAACCAAAGCAACAACGATGAGTGCATTAGCAGTGGATCCTGAATTAAAAGCGATACTGGCAAATGATGTCACCACTGGGCAGCAGCATATTGAACAATTGCAGCAATTATTAACCAATCGGGAGGCTTAACGATGAATCAATTTATCCAAAATATGATCGGGATGGGCGGCATGACTGATCAGGTGATCGCGACAGACTTTCTGATATCGGCTAAAGCGGGGGTTAGAAATTATACTGTGGCGATTACGGAGGCTGCGACCCCTGAACTGCGTGCTGTCTTAAGAGAACATTTGCGTGCTGCGATACAAACACATGAGGATATTACTAACTTTATGATGGCGAAGGGGTATTATCATCCGGATGAATTGAGCGAGCAGCTCCAGGTAGATTTAACGGCGGCCAACACTGCAACAGAATTGGCGCAAAAATCAAATAGTTAAAAAACAACGCAGCTTTGCGTTGTTTTTTTATGGAAATGATGCCGTTTATGGCTGTCAGGGAACTTGAAATAGTGGACTTGGACTTGGCATGTCATTGATGAGACAGGAAAGGATCAAGATTTTTCGCCATGAATTGTATATGACGACAAAAAAGAAGGCCGAGCCCAATTGTCGCCATGAAGAAGTGTTCCAGTCTGCGTGCGAGCGGATCTTTGAACAAAAGAATATTAAGTTACAAATTTTCGATAGGCTGTGTAACCTTAATCTTAAATTGCTAGTCTAAGTTGGTAAAGGATGGTGATAGCCTTGAAGATAGGGACTATTTCAATAGTATTAGCGAGTTTCTTTATTTTGACCGTCTGGGCAATAGGGCATAATCCGGAAAGTTTGGAAGAAGCATTGGTTGATGACGATGTTGAAAAAATAGCTTCTTCCAATAATGAACTGGGGCTGGAAGTGCTTAGAGAAGTCAGTGGAGATGGAAACACGCTGATTTCCCCTGTCAGCTTATTTATGGCCTTATCCATGGTTTATAACGGTTCCGATGGGGCAACAAAAGAAGAAATGGGCAAGGTCTTACACTCTGCTGGCATTGATGCTGCTGATCTAAGTAAAGCCAACGCCTCCCTGATGTCACTGCTTCAACAGGACTCAAAGAAAATTCAGCTACATATAGCCAACTCCATCTGGCTCAACCAGGACTTTCACTTTCAATCCGATTTCGCCAAAAATAACAAGAAACACTTTCATGCCGAAATCCAAGAAATTGATATAAAAAACAGCAAATCTGTCAAAAAGATCAATGACTGGGTGGAGGAATCGACCAAAGGAAAAATAGAAGACATTGTCGAGTCACCTCTAGATCCTGATTTAGCCGCCATTCTTATTAACGCAGTCTATTTTAAAGGGAATTGGAAAGATGCATTTGACGAAAAGAAAACAGTGAAACGAACATTTCAGCTTGCAAATGGCACTTCAAAAATGGTACCCCTTATGGCTTTGAATAAAAAGCTGCCTTATATGGAAAATGAAGAGTTCCAGGCCGTTTCCTTGCCATACGGTGATGGAAAATGGAGTATGAACGTATTTCTCCCAAAAGAAAACTCTAATTTAGAAGAATTCCAGAATAGGCTGACACCTGAAAACTGGGAGCAATGGAGAACGGAATTTACTTTAAAAGAAGGGACCGTATTGTTACCTAAATTCAAACTAGAATATGAGGTATTATTGAACGAAGCTTTGAAACGCCTCGGCATGCCCACAGCCTTTGATGGTCAACACGCCAATTTTTCAAAAATGATAATGGAGCCCGATCAGGTGTGGATCAGCAAGGTCAAGCAGAAAACCTATATAGAGGTGAACGAAAAGGGGACGGAAGCGGCCGCCGCCACCTCTGTTGAAATGAAAACAGAGATGGCAATAACAGATCCGCCATTCTTTATGGAGGTGAACAGGCCTTTTTTCTTTGCAATTATGGAAGAAAAAACGGGAACCATCGCGTTTATGGGCTTAATTTCAGATCCCTCCAAAGCCTCCTGACATCAAAAGAATGATAGGGTGATTATTCGCTCATACTACTATGGGTGATGAATGATGCCATGCCAAACAAGCGGCGAATTAGAGCAATTAGTGGAGGAAGCGAGAAAATATTCAAAACAGGGCAAGGTGGCGGACTACATTCCCGAGCTGGGGAAAGTCAATCCCGATGAGCTGTCGATCGCAATTCATTATCCTGACGGAAGATGTCTCTCTGCAGGAGATATTGATACAAAAATCACGCTGCAAAGCATTTCAAAGGTGGTCAGTTTAGCTCTTGTTCTAATGGAACAAGGTTCTCGGTACGTGTTTGAACGGGTTGGAATGGAGCCTACCGGCGATCCGTTTAATTCGATTGCCAAATTAGAAATCATGGCACCGGCAAAACCGTTAAACCCGATGATTAATGCCGGAGCCCTTGTGGTGACCCATATGATTAAAGGGGAGTCGGTTGAAGGCCGGTTTAATCGGTTATTAAGCTTTATCCAGGAATTGGCCGATGATCCTTCGATTGGCTATAGTGAAAAAATAGCCCGTTCCGAACTCGAGACGGCTGATTTAAACCGGTCATTGGGCTATTTTCTCAAGCAGCATCAAATCATTACCGAGAACGTTGAAACCTTACTGGATTTATATACGAAGGCTGATCAAAAAGAACCCTGCATCAAGCAAAGACGGCATGAAATGCTTTTGAACCAGACCATAGATGATCAATCCAATTCCCAGCAAGACATCAATCAAACGCCAGAAAACTAGATGCCGCAGGCTCACAAAGAACATACTATCTACTGGCTTTGTCAGCACATAATGCAACGTCCTCATCCGGATATGCCAAAAGAAGTCTCGGCATATTCGGGCGCAGTGCAAAATTGATTAGCCCTTGCTTCCCGTATTTGCCGGTCCATTTCCCAGACATCCCAAGCGCTTATGAGACGCTCCACCATAATCAACGCTACAAAGTACAAAACAAAAGTATCGCCCTGATCGGGATAGATATTCATCCACACCATCATGGTAATTAAGGGCTGGACCATTGTCCCGAACATCCAGACCATCGTCGAGAGCTGATAAGCAAACATCTCTACATATTTCATCCGCAAGATCGCTCGATATTTAGTGATCATTGGACTCCTCCTGAAACGCTAGCGTGATGACTTCTTCCATAGGCGGTTCTTGAATGTTCAGGTCATTAATTTCGTAATTGGCCAGCAGCTCAGATGAGACATGTGGAACACGGTCCCTTGCGACTCGAAGCGTCAGTTTTCCATCTGAATAGGAAACGACTTCGCCGTAGGATTCCCATCGGCCCAGAGCAACAGATGGAAGTCGCACCTCCAACAATTTATAAGGCGTTAATTTTTTCGATAAAACTTGCAATTCTCCGTCGTAAAGCAGTTTCCCATGATTAATGATCATGACCCGGTCACAAAGTGCAGTCACATCGCCCATATAATGAGAGGTTAAAAGAATTGTTGTTTTGTGTTCCCGGTTATAGTTGAATATGAATTGACGCACTTTTTCCTGTGTATTGACATCCAATCCAATGGTCGGTTCAACTAAAAACAAAACGGAGGGACGGTGCAATAAAGAGGCGGCCAATTCACATTTCATCCGCTTGCCAGCATTTTCATCGTGGTTGTTTTTCCGGCTCCATTTGGGCCCAAAAATCCCACAATTTCGCCGGTATTGATGGTGAAGGATACATCCTTCACAGTATGAACAGTCTGGTATTCCCGTTTGAACAAACTGCGTAACGCTTCCGTCCAACCCTCCTGCCGGACATGGACACGAAAGGATTTATTTAAATCTTGAACTTGAATTGACATATTTCCTCCAACAAGACGTTCTATTTAAAAGATTTCTTATTTGATTATAAACAGAAACAGAATGTAAACAAGTATAAATGAACTCAATGTTTTATTCTTTTATATCGGCTGTTCTTTTTGTATTCTAGAGGAGAGACATGCGGATGACGCAGAGGGACATAATCCTAGAGGATAGCGACAGGAAAGGGCTGGCTGGTATAAATGAATCAGAAAATATTGCCTGCTTCGGGCAACATGAAGGAATTCGAGCAATTTTTGCGAAGCCCCTATGAAATGGGGGTATTTTTGGATATGCATATGGCCCAGCTAAAAAATATTCATCACATGGCAAAACAGCATGGGAAGAAAATGATTTATCATATGGATTTAATTCACGGAATGAAAAGTGATGAATACGCAACGGAATACCTCTGTCAGGAATTTAAACCATATGGCCTGATTTCTACCAAAGCGAATGTCATTCTGAAGGCAAAACAAAAAGGGGTCATCGCCATTCAACGGGTCTTTTTGATTGACAGCCATGCCCTGGAAAAAAGCTATAAAATAATTGAGAAAACGCAGCCGGATTATATTGAAGTGCTTCCCGGGGCGATGCCATGGATGATTGCGGAAGTAAAAGAACGGGTGAATATCCCGATATTTGCTGGCGGCTTAATCCGAACAGAGGATGAGGTACTGGGTGCACTGGAAGCTGGTGCACAGGCGATTACGACTTCAAAACGGGAATTATGGGAATATTTTGCGGCCAAAGGTTAAAATGATATGATCAGTATTTTAAACGGGGAGGGGAAAAAATGGAAAAATATATTCTGTCTTTGGATCAAGGCACGACAAGTTCCCGTGCGATTCTTTTTAATCAAAAGGGTGAAAGCGTTTTTAGCGCGCAAAAGGAATTTACGCAGTACTTTCCAAAGCCAGGCTGGGTTGAGCATAATGCGAATGAAATCTGGGGGTCAATTCTTTCGGTGATTTCAGAAGTTTTATCAGAAGCCGGGATTACTCCTGAACAGATTGCCGGGATTGGCATCACCAACCAGCGGGAAACAGCAGTGGTTTGGGATCAAGAAACAGGGCAGCCGATTTATAATGCGATAGTTTGGCAATCAAGGCAAACGAGCGACATTTGTGATGAATTAAAGGAAAAGGGCTATGATGATTTGTTCCACAAGAAAACCGGGCTGCTGATTGATCCTTATTTTTCCGGCACAAAAGTCAAATGGATCCTTGACAATGTTTCAGGGGCACGCGAGAAAGCCGAGCAAGGAAAGCTGTTGTTCGGTACTGTTGATACTTGGCTAATTTGGAAGCTTTCTGGCGGCCGCGCCCATGTGACCGATTATTCAAATGCATCGCGGACATTGCTGTTCAATATTTATGAGCTTAAATGGGATAAGGAATTGCTCGAGATTCTTGGTGTACCGCTGTCGATGCTTCCGGAAGTCCGCCCGTCTTCGGAGATTTATGCGAATACAGTGGATTATCATTTCTTTGGCAGGGAAGTGCCGATTGCTGGTGTTGCTGGAGATCAGCAGGCAGCCTTATTCGGGCAGGCATGCTTTGCACCGGGAATGGCAAAAAACACCTACGGTACAGGCTGCTTTATGTTAATGAATACGGGTGAGAAGGCGGTTGATTCGAAGCATGGTTTGTTAACTACGATTGCATGGGGGATAAACGGTCAGGTAGAGTATGCGCTGGAAGGCAGTATTTTTGTAGCTGGTTCTGCGATTCAGTGGCTTCGCGACGGTCTAAGAATGATTAAGGATGCCAAGGACAGTGAAGGGTATGCTTTAAAAGTTGAGTCGGCAGAAGGTGTGTATGTTGTTCCGGCATTTGTTGGGCTGGGAACCCCTTATTGGGACAGTGAAGTCCGGGGAGCGGTTTTTGGATTGACTCGTGGAACCTCAAAGGAACATTTTATTCGGGCGACTCTTGAATCTCTTGCATATCAAACGAAGGATGTCCTGTCAGCCATGGAAGCGGATTCTGGTATTGAATTAAAAACGCTTCGTGTGGACGGTGGTGCTGTGAAAAATAACTTTTTAATGGAGTTCCAGAGCGATATTCTCAATGTTTTGGTGGAACGGCCGGTTATTAACGAGACCACCGCTTTGGGTGCGGCATATTTGGCGGGACTGGCGGTTGGCTTTTGGAAAAACCAAGAAGAAATTTCGAAGCAGTGGAAGGTCGAACGCCAATTTACGCCGAAAATGGCTGAAGAAACCCGCAATCAGATTTATGCTGGCTGGCAAAAGGCCGTTCGAGCAGCAATTGCCTTCAAATAAAAACATAAACAACATGAATACTTTGTGATATAATGAAAATAAGTTAATAATTGTCAGGAGAGTTAGAGAGACCACAGAACATTATCCGAAAACGATAGTGTCTTTTGTGGTCTCTTTTTTATTGTACTTATGATTCTTGGAGTGGTCAGTGCCCCGTGAAGAGGAAAAAAAGGAGAGACAGTCAATGTTCATGAACTTGAAAAAGATGGGCTACGGTAACAGAGGCAGAAATCATGAAGACAAATAACCAAAAAGCATCTCAGGTTTTGTCGCCATGAAGCCGTTATGAGGACAAAAACCAAAAGAGGCAGCCAGGTTTTGTCGCCATGAAGCCGTCATGAGGACAAAAAATCAAAAAGCAGCTCAAGTTTTGTCGCCATGGAGCTGTCATGAGGACAAAAACCAAAAGAGGCAGCAGGGTTTTGTCGCCATGAAGCCGTCATGAGGACAATTACTCGCCGTAGACCCGTTTAAAGAGCAAAGCTATGATCGAGTCTTTTTAGATCCATGAAAGATTCTTAATCATAAAATATATCGCTTCTAATTTTTAGGAGGAAAAAAATGAAATTTTCTAATTTAAATCGTGATGTAATCGTAAAGCACCTAAAAGATGATGTCTATGATATATTCGTCATCGGTGGCGGAATTACCGGGGCGGGGATCGCCTTCGATGCACAGACAAGGGGCATGAAGACAGCACTCGTGGAGATGCAGGATTTTGCGGCGGGCACCTCCAGCCGGTCGACCAAACTTGTCCACGGCGGGCTCCGGTATTTAAAACAATTTGAAGTGGGGATGGTGGCCGAAGTCGGGAAAGAGCGGGCAATCGTTTACGAAAATGGACCCCATGTCACCACACCGGAGTGGATGCTCTTGCCCCTGCACCAGGGAGGAACATTTGGCAAATTTAGCACCTCTATCGGATTAAGAGTCTATGATTTTCTGGCTGATGTAAAAAAGTCAGAACGGCGCACCATGCTGTCAGCTGAGGAAACATTAGAAAAAGAGCCATTAATTAAAAAGGCCGGTCTTAAGGGCGGCGGCTATTACGTTGAATATCGGACAGACGATGCCAGATTAACGATTGAGGTCATGAAAGCGGCTGTTGAAAAAGGCGCCATCGCCCTTAATTATTCCAAGGTATTAAAACTTGTCTATGAGAATAGCAGAGTGGCTGGCGCTCTCATTCAGGATCAATTAACTGGTGAAGAATATGAAATTCGGGCAAAAAAAGTAGTCAATGCGACAGGTCCATGGGTCGACCAAATTCGAGAAATGGACCGCTCGAAACAAGGGAAAACACTGCAGCTGTCCAAAGGGGTGCATCTGGTGATCGACCAGTCCCGTTTTCCCTTGAAACAGGCCGTATATTTTGATACACCCGATGGACGTATGGTATTTGCGATTCCACGGGATGGCAAAACCTATGTTGGCACGACCGATACTTTTTATAATGAAGATGCTGTTAGCCCGTATATGACTGTAAGCGACCGCAGCTACATTATCAACGCGATTAACTATATGTTTCCGGATGTCCAGATTAGTGAAAGGGATGTCGAATCCAGCTGGGCTGGTGTTCGTCCGCTCATCTATGAGGAAGGGAAAAGTGCCTCGGAAATTTCCCGGAAGGATGAAATTTGGGAATCGGATTCGGGTCTCATTACCATTGCTGGCGGAAAACTGACAGGCTATCGGAAAATGGCGGAAACAGTTGTTGATCTTTTATCCAGCAAATTCCATGAAGAAGAAGGAAGAAGCTATTCGGCATGCCAAACTATAAATCTGCCAATCTCTGGAGGTGAGGTAGGAGGTTCAAGGGAGTTCCCTTCCTATATCTCTCAGCATTATCAAAAAGGAATGGAGGCAGGACTATCAGAGGAAGAGGCTAAAAAGCTGGTGAAGACATATGGTTCCAATGCCGATACTGTATTCGAGCTGTTAGCTGCGAAAAAAAACGAAGCAGAAAAATATAATCTGCCATTGGACTTATTCGCCCGGCTTGTCTATGCCATAGAACATGAAATGGCAGCGACCCCAATTGATTTCTTGAACCGGCGCACTGGCGACCTCCTGTTCAATATTGAAAACGTACAAAAATGGAAGAAGCAAGTCATTGCTTATATGTCCGATTGCTTCCAGTGGAAGGATGAAGAGGTCAAGAAATATACTTTGACCGTAGAAAATGCCTTGAAAGCATGCGTCATCCCTGTAGATGAACAGATGGAGTACCCAAAGGCAGGGAATGGGAAATAAAAGGTATTTTAAAAACAACAAAGCAACGCACTTTTTGCGTTGCTTTTGTTTTGGATAAACACCTATAAAAAAGTATGGTGAAATAAATATCTAAGGTTGTTCTGGAGTAGTGGATAGGTTGAGGTTGTGGTTACTATGAGGCGGGACCAGCTCATATCCAGTTAGATCTACGTCGTCATCATCTGAGTAAGATTCAGTCGCTTTGTCCCGGCACTCCCAGCACTCAGCCCGATTTCTTTCCATAATTGCTAATTCTTGTCCACAGGAAATGCAAACATCCATAGCAGGATACCTCCTTATTTTTTAAAAATTTATATAGTAAATAGGTGTTAACATGATTATAGGTTCAGGTGGCAGACAGGGGGAAAAAGGAAGAAAAGTTTGTGTTTATACAACTATATTATAACAAAGCAACATCTGTTGTGTGTAATGAAATATTGTCAATTTTATGAAAAGTTGAGAACAAAGTATAAAACCGGTCTGACAAATTAAGGTACGATCAATGATGTTGGAAGGAGGTTCCCTTGTATTCACTATGAATCCTATCAGGAAAAATCTGGTTGACGCATGGCTTTGCCCATAATAAAATAAAGAAAATTTCAATGTGTGAAACAACTCTTTTCAGATGGGATAAATCAAGGGGGAATAGCTATGGGGAAAGTTTTTTCATCGATCCTTCCAAGCCACGAAGAATTCATAAAAAAGCAACGGATTTTTTTTGTTGGATCAGCACCACTGTCAGAAGATGGGCATGTGAACATTTCCCCAAAAGGGCATGATGTGCTGCGGATCTTTTCACCAACTGAGGTAGCTTACTTGGATCTAACTGGCAGTGGGAATGAAACAAGTGCGCATCTAAAAGAGAACGGCAGAATCACTTTCATGTTCGCAGCTTTTGAAGGCCCTCCGATGATTTTGCGTCTCTATGGAGAAGGAAAAGTGATATTGCCTGGAACTACGGAATGGGATAACATAGCTGGTCATTTTGACTTGTTTCCAGGTGCAAGGCAAATCATTTTTGCCAAAATTGAAACGGTCAAAACATCATGTGGTTTTAGCGTTCCCTTCTATTCGTATGATGGGGAAAGGGATACACTTCAAAAGTGGGCTGCCCATAAAGGGGAACAAGGGCTGGCAGACTATCATAAAGAAAAAAATTCAACGAGTATGGATGGGATCGTAACGCCAATCGGCGAAGCAATTGCAAACTCAGGATCATGAGGGACGTATGGAAGGATTGGTTTCCCATCATGACCAAAAATGATCAAGAGGATAGCTGCGCATAAGCAGGCTATCCTCTTGTCAGTCATTATAACTGTTGGAGGATCCTTCTGGCTGAATCGATCCCGTTTTCAATACAGTCCGGAATGCCTGCTCCATAGTAGGAGCAGCCGGCAAGAAGCATGCCTGGGTAAGATGCAGCCATTTTCTTTTCAAGTGCTTCCACACTTTTTGGATGGGTAATCAAATAATTTGGCATTTGTTCGGTCCATTTGGTCACTTCACTTACAACAGGCTGGACGTTTAGACCAAGGCTTTTGTGGATATCTTCCAGAGCAGTCTCAAGCAGTTCTTCCCGGTCCATCTCCTTTAATGCAAGGAAGGAAGGATGGCTGCTTTTATAAAAAAGCCGCACCAGCAGGTTTCCGGACTTGGAGGTATGTTCCCATTTCCTGCTTGTCCAAGTACAGGCATTGCACGATAATTCTTCTGTATTTGCGGTGATGAATCCGGTGCCATCTGCTGGCAGAATGCTGTCAGGTACGTCAAATCCAAGATACACACTAATCAGTGAACTGTTTTTCAATCCAGAAAATTCGCCTTGAAGATCCAGATCATCAATTAAGTTTTCAGCAACAGTGTGCGGGACACATAGGAGGACATAATCCGCTTTGATGATTTCCTGATTGCCAAGAAACACTTGATACTGGCTGCTGTTTTTTTCTATCTTAATGACTTTTGTATTTTTAAAAATTTCTACATCACCAAGATTTTGCTCTAACGCGTCGGTCAACGTATCCAACCCATTTTGAAAAGAAATGAATTTCCGTTCTCCGCCTTTAAATTTCTGTTTATTGGCTTCCAGCCCTTTTATGATGCTTCCATACTGTTCTTTGTAATCCAGCAAATATGGGAGGGTGGAGGCGATGGTCAAGTCACTAAGTTTTCCGGAATAGACGCCGGAAAGAACTGGAGAAATTTGTTTCTCTACTAATTCTTTTCCAAGAAAATGCTCAAGGAAGGCTCCAATCGAATCGTTTTTCGTGAACGTTTCATTTGGTGTATAAAAGTCCTTTAGTGCAGCTGCTTTTCCTTCTGGTGAGATGAGCGTGCTTTTCGCCAGCGATTCAATACTGGCCGGAATGCCGAAGACCGCATCCTCCGGAATAGCTTTCAACTCTCCATCCATGTAAATATAGGAACGGCCTGTTGCATTGTAAACAACTTCCGATTCTAAACCAAGTTCTTCGATTAAAGGCATGGTCTCCATTTTGCGGGCCACGATGGAGTCCGCTCCCGCTTCCATGACAAACCCGTTTTGTTTGACGGTCCGGATCTTTCCCCCGAGCTGACCAGACGACTCAGCAAGAACCAGCCGTATATCTGCACCGGTCGTTTTCTTCCACTTCTGCAATTCATACAAGGCTGATAACCCGGTAATCCCGCCGCCTACAACAACAACTGTTTTCAATTCTGCCACCTCAACTACTCATTCCAAATAACTTTCCTCTTTCGATTATACCTTATCACAATACACCTCGAAATTTAAACAGCCTAGACAACGTCACTTTAACGCTTTACTAGAGTGGGGGACAGGCCCCATTTAATATTTGACATTCTGTATACAAATTTATATGCTGTTAAATATACGTATACATTTGTATGCAAAGGAGGATGTTTTTCAATGAATCAAGAAGAGATGGCGGGTTATTGGAAAGGTGAGAAGCACCGGGGCGGGGGGCATAAACGAAGAGACCGTCATGGGGCTCAAACCTTCCGCCGCGGACGGGCATTAGACTTTTTAGAAAGGCTCCAGCTAAAACGGATGACCTTAAAGCAGCAATTGGAGGCACCAGAGTTCCTGGAGATCAAGCCGATCATTCTTGGGGAATTGAAAGCGATAGAGATGGTCATTGATGAATTTGTTCAGCAGTTTGAACTCTATGAAGTGGAAGAACTAAAAAAGCCTGTAGGACTAGGAGAAGGGGAGGAAGAAGTGTCTTCGGAACCGAATACGGATCCTGAGTAGAGAAAGGAGAAAATTCATGCTGGGATTAAGACACTACATAAAGCCTTACTGGAAATCTGTTTTAATTGCACCTTTATTTATGTTATTTGAAGTGATTTTTGATCTGCTCCAGCCAACCCTTGCCGCCAAAATCGTCAATCAAGGAGTGGTCGAGCGGGATTTACAAACCATTCAGCATACAGGGGCTCTGATGGTTCTGACAGCCGTGCTCGGATTATTGGCTGGAGTAGGGTGCAATATCTTTGCCAGCCGTGCATCGCAGAACTTTGGTGCCGATATGCGGGAGGCTCTATTCACAAAGGTACAAACATTTTCGTTTGAGAACCTGGATACCTTTAAGAGCGGCACGTTAATTACGCGGATGACCAATGATGTCGTTCAGGTCCAAAACTTAATGAGAATATTTTTGCAATCCCTGATTCGGACACCTGGATTATTAATCGGCAGCATCATCATGTCCTTACTGCTGAATCTTCGTTTAGGACTCATCCTATTAGGGACATTGATTGTTTTAGTTTTCATCCTGTTTGTTATCATTCGATACTCTTATCCGTTGTTTGCAAACGTCCAAGCTAAACTCGATGCCGTAAACAACCGGCTGGAGGAAAACTTGGCAGGAATCAGAGTCGTTAAGGCGTTTGTCCGCTCGGATTATGAAACAAGGCAATTCAAACAGGCCAATAAAAATTATGCGGAATCTGCCATCAAAGCGGCACGGGTGATTGCGATGAATACACCGATTGTGACACTCATTATGAATGCCTGCTTGGTTGGAATCCTGATGTACGGCGGCAGTTTGGTTTGGATGAGGTCTGTCCAGGTGGGAGATTTAGTCGCCTTTATAAACTATGTAACACAAGTCCTTTCTTCCTTGCTCATGGTGAGCACGCTACTCGTGAATATCTCTCAATCAAGTGTATCAGCCAAACGGATTCAACAGGTCTTAACAACAGAATCTACGATTATTAGTCATCCATTTAAAAAAGATTTCAACATTCAAGCAAAACAGATCAAGTTTCATAGGGTTGGATTTTCATATGGAGGAGCGTCCCATCCAGAGGAATGGGTCCTGCGGGATGTCAGTTTTGAGACTGGAAAAGGGGAAACCATCGCTATCATTGGGGCGACAGGCTCCGGAAAGTCAACGCTTGTCCAGCTGATACCAAGGCTGTACGATGTCACGTCCGGCTCGATTCTGATGGACGGAACAGACATCCGCAATCTACCCCTCTCTGAGCTTAGAGGCAAAATTGGTATGGTACTCCAGGAATCGTTTTTGTTTACGGGCTCCATAAGAGAAAATATTGCTTTTGGAAAACCGGATGCCCTACAAGAGGAGATTGAAGAGGCTGCCAAAATCGCTCAAGCGCATGACTTTATTACAAAGCTGCCAAACGGTTATGAAACAAAAGTGGGCCAAAAAGGCGTCAACTTGTCTGGCGGACAAAAACAGCGGCTGGCAATAGCCCGTGCCCTGCTGATCAAGCCTCCGATTTTAATACTGGATGACAGCACAAGTGCCTTGGACCTTGGAACCGAGAAACGGCTCCGCGATTCTTTAGCAAAAATAATGATGGACAGCATCACATTTTTAATCGCCCAAAAAATCTCATCCGTGATAAACGCCGATAAAATTCTTGTCATGGAGGACGGTGCCATTGCAGGATGCGGGACCCATCAAGAATTGATGGAAACGTGTGATGTTTATCAGGATATTTATCGCTCCCAATATGGGGAGAGGGGGAAATATTATGCCGAACAGCAGCAATCCAGCTAAAAATAATCCAAACCCCTTTCAAATGTCTAATCGCGGTCCTCGTCCTGGGGAAGTTCCGACAGTAAGGTCAAAGAATGCGAAAGCGACTCTTCGCAGAATATGGACCTATTTAAAGAGGCAGCGGCAAGCTCTTTGGCTTGTGGTCATTAGCACCGCTTTAGTCTCCTGCTTTACTCTATTGGGCCCTTACTTGATCGGCAAAACAATTGATGATTATATTGTCCCTCATAAACTAAACGGTTTTCAGCTCATGGGTTTGGCTTTACTTGGGATTTACCTTTTAGGTGCCGCTTTCACTTGGCTGCAGCAATATGTCGCAGCGGGTTTAGCACAGAATACGGTAAGAGAAATGCGCCAAGATCTTTTTGAAAAATATCAGCAATTGCCAGTTCGATTTTTTGATCAGCGGACACACGGTGAGTTAATGAGCCGAACGACCAATGACCTGGAAAACGTCTCTAATACACTGAACCAAACTGTTGTTCAATTGATTTCCAGTGTATTCATGCTTGTTGGCAGTGTGGCCATGATGCTGAGCTTAAGTCTTTGGATGACACTGATTGTCATTTTAACCGTCCCATTGATTACGACGATTACGAAAAAAATAACTAAATATACACGCAAATATTTTTCTGAACAGCAAAAGAGCTTGGGGGAAGTGAATGGTTTTGTTCAAGAAAGCATTTCGGGATTACGAGTGATTAAGGTGTTTGGACGGGAGGCCAAATCACTGGAAGAGTTCCGGGAGATGAATGAAAGGCTGCGTTCAGTTGGATTAAAGGCTCAAACGATTTCAGGTTCGATGGGTCCCCTGATGAATGCGACGAGGAATCTTACCTTCGTGATTATTGCAGCCATTGGCGGTGTCTTTTCCTATCATGACATTATTACGATCGGAATTATCGTCAGCTTTCTTAATTATTCCAGCCAATTCAGCCAGCCGATTAATCAACTGGCCAACCAGTACAACCTGCTCCAATCAGCTATAGCCGGAGCGGAGCGTGTGTTTGAGGTGCTAGATACGAATTCAGAGGATTTAGAAGAGAAGGTAACAGTTCCCAATAAAAAAATTTACGGGGAAGTTACTTTCAATCAGGTTCATTTTGGATACACTCCGGATGTACAGGTCCTAAAGAACATTTCATTTCAGGCCTCTCCTGGACAGATGATTGCGTTAGTGGGTCCAACAGGGGCGGGAAAGACGACGATTATTAATCTATTGACGCGATTCTATGAGATTCAATCGGGGGCCATCTTCATTGACGGAGAAGATATCCGCCAGCTGGACAAAACCTTTTTAAGAAAACAAATCGGACTTGTTTTGCAGGATGCTTATGTTTTCTCTGGGACAATTCGGGAAAATATCCGTTACGGACGGCTAAATGCTACTGATAGAGAGGTAGAGGAGGCGGCGCGTCTAGCGAATGCCGATTCGTTTATCAGAAAGCTGCCTAAGGGGTACGACACGGAATTAAATGCAGAGGGAAGCAATCTTAGCCAAGGGCAAAAACAGCTATTGACGATTGCCAGGGCGGTATTGGCTAATCCATCTATTTTGATTTTGGATGAAGCGACCAGCAGTGTGGACACTCGGACAGAGTTTCATATTCAAGAGGCGATGAAGACATTAATGATGGGCAGAACCAGTTTTGTGATTGCCCACAGACTTAGTACCATTCGTGATGCTGACATGATTTTGGTCATTCATGATGGAGAAATCGTTGAGCAGGGGTCGCACGAAGAACTGTTATTGAAGAATGGATTTTACTCCAACCTTTATAATAATCAGTTAACACAGGGGTATGTGAGTTAAGAAAAAACATTATTTATATATGGAGAAAAATATTATTGCTTAGGCTAAAGTGCAATCATATCCCACTGTACAACAAAACTGTAAGGAGCGCCCTCTTCTCATGGCCTTTTTTTCTTGGAAGATTAGAAGACCTTTAGAATGGGATAGATAAAGCTATGGCTGCCGATCATTTTGAATATGAGGTATAAAGAGGTTTAAGTTTAATGACATTGATTAGATTGTATGCAAAGGTTTCTAAAATGTGAAAATTTAAACATTTTTAAAAAACACGTAGTTATATGTCTTATAATGAAGGAGGGTATAAATTATTAAATGGAGGGAATGTCGATGGAGGCAAAACAAATGGTATTTGTAAATGAATTTACAAACGGTATTTTGGATCCTGATGAGGAGATGCTTGGACCTGTTAAAGATGGGGGGCATATTATTGCCAATACGGCACCAGGCTGTTGGGGACCGATGATTACACCCTGCCTTCGAGGGGGGCATGAAGTGACCAAACCAGTTTTTGTTGAAGGTGCTGAAGTAGGTGATGCAATCGTAATCAAGATTAATAATATTCAAGTTACATCAGTCGTTACTTCATCAGGGAATGATAAACCAGTAGAAGGAAGATTCATAGGGGATCCATTTGTTGCAGTCAAATGTCCCGAATGTGGAGAAATGCATCCTGATACATTAATTGAAGGAACAGGGCCAAAAGCAATCCGATGTAAAAAGTGCGGTGCAGATGTGACTCCATTTATTTTTACGAATGGCTACACAATGGCTTTCGATGCGGATCATAAAGTAGGGGTTACTCTAAATAGAGAAGCTGCTGAAATGGCGGCGGCGGATGGAAAAAAATATATGTTAACTCCTGAAAATTCTGTTCAAAACCCAATCGTGACATTTGCCCCACATGATATGGTTGGAACGGTTGCAAGGCTTCGACCATTCCTGGGACAGCTTGGAACCACTCCCTCCAGAAAATTTCCTGACTCCCATAATGCGGGTGATTTTGGCCAATTTTTAATCAATGCTCCACATGAATATGGACTGTCTAAGGAACAATTGGAAGAGCGCACGGATGGCCATATGGATATTAATCGGGTGCGTGAAGGGGCTGTTGTTATATGTCCGGTAAAAGTTCCTGGTGGCGGTATCTATATAGGAGATATGCATGCCATGCAGGGAAATGGTGAGATTGCTGGCCATACTACCGATGTTTCCGGTATTGTTTCGCTTCAGGTACACGTCATAAAAGGCCTAAGACTTGATGGACCTATTCTTTTGCCGGTAGAAGAGGATCTTCCCTATTTAGCAAAGCCGATTACTAATGCTGAAAAAGAGAGGGCGTTAAGTTTAGCTAAACAATGGGGAATTGAGGAATTAGAAGAGTCACTGCCAATCTCAATCATTGGTACGGGTTCAAACCTAAATGAAGCAACGGAAATTGGGCTGAAACGCGCAGCAGATTTATTTGAAATAACTGTCCCTGAGGTAATGAATCGTGCTACGATTACTGGGTCGATTGAAATTGGCCGTCACCCTGGTGTGGTAACCATAACCTTCCTTGCACCAATCAATTATTTGGATAAATTAGGACTCACTGAACTAGTGAAGAAGCAATATCTATTAAAATAAGGGAAAATTCCAAGTATTTATTATACCTGTAAATTGTCGATATTTCCCGGTAAATAACCTCGGGAAGTGCCAAATATTGACTATTATCCTTTTATTATATTAATAGTTTCTTGATAAATATGGTTAAAAGAGCAACCCATCGTTTCGGTTGCTCTTTTATTAATCTGTTGGATTTGCCATGTTAAATCAGTTTTATTTAATAAGCGCCACGAATTAATTCTTTTACTTGATCATTGTAAAATGTCCTTAGCTTTTGGAGTTCTTCTTCTGAGAAGGATGCTGTCTCTAAGGCCTGCAAATTACTGTCGATTTGCTGGATATTCTTAAATCCTGGAATCACGCAAGATACTTCTTTTTGGTCAAGAATCCATCGAAGTGCGGCACTAGCCATTGATGGTCTTCCTTCTGCAATCCACTTCAACTGATCTGCGAGTTCTACACCATTAGCGAAACCGACGCCAGCAAATGTCTCACCAACATTAAAGGATTCCCCATTTTCATTGTAACGGCGGTGGTCGTCTGCTTCAAAAACATGCTCTTTTGTAAATTTTCCAGTCAGTAATCCGCTGGCAAGCGGAACCCTTGCCAGAATCCCTACCCCTTGTTCATATGCTTTAGGTAAAAGTTCTTCTAAAGGTTTTTGCCGGAAAATATTAAAAATGACTTGCAGCGCTTTCACGTTTGGATGCTCTAAGCAGATCAATCCTTCTTCGACTGTTTCCACACTGACACCATAGTTTCTAATTTTTCCTTCATGTTGTAAGCGATCCAATACATCAAAAATCTCACCGCTCCGTAATATTTCTGTAGCTGGGCAGTGGATTTGGTATAAGTCTATTGCTTCCCGCTGTAAACGCTTTAGACTTGCTTCGCAATAAGAGCGGACTGTTTCATAGGAATAGTTATTTGGGTCATGGATATCCTCTTGCCGGCAAAATTTTGTAGCGATATAGATTTCATCTTCTTTTCCTTTTGTTGCTTTTGCCAGAAGTTCTTCACTATGCCCATCTCCGTATACATCTGCTGTGTCAAAGAAATTGACACCTTTATCAATCGCGTACTGGATAGCTTTTAGGGATTCTTCATCATTGGTTCTTCCCCAGCTGCCGCCAATTGCCCATGTCCCGAAGCTTACTTCACTTACCTTTATACCTGTTTTTCCTAATTCACGGTAATTCATATGTATCAAGTCTCCTTTCTATATATATCATTATATCTCATACATATCGATCATGAAATTTTAATACAAAAAGAACCTCTTCTCATAAGCAAAAAAGCTGCGAAAAGAGGGACTTAATTTACTGCACTAAAACGTTAATGAGGCGGGGGACAGTCCCCGTTGTTGCGGTTCTTTATTTTGAATATCTCCAGCCAACCATTTATCAAAGAAATCTTGGTAACCTTGTTTCATAACAGAACTTGAAAACCTATCAAAGGCATACATCCGATTTTCTAGCGAAAACTTGGTTGGGGAGGCAAGTGCCATGTTTACTAGTTCGAACCAGTTTTGATCGTTGCCTGAAAACGCATGAGTTGAGTTAATATGGTCATAGCAAGGATGCGATGGCTTAACTATAATTTTTCCCATCGCCAGCGCTTCAGTTAAAGGCATAGCAAACGTATCAAATTTCGAACTGTTCCAATAAACCTTTGCCGTATTCATAAGAGCAAAAACCTCATCTTGCGAAAGAGCAAACTCCAGCTGCACATTGTCAGGAATGTTGTACCTCTTCACACTTTCCCGATACCGTTCGCCCCCAAACACCATAAACACTTCTGCATCAGGGTTCTGTCTAGCATACTCCAGAACCACTTCTGGCTGGCGATTCTCTTCGTCTCTTCCAATCCACAATACGCGGTTATCGACGATTTGCGAGGGATCAAAATGCCTCTCTACTAATCGTTCATCAAACCCTATCGGAATAACCGTCACATCCTCCACACCGAACTTTGAATGCAACTCACGTTTCAGAAACTCCGTTTGAACAACCGCTTTGTCCACAATGGAGTAAAAGGGCTTCATCATCTCATAACCCGTCAAAGCAGGATCAGGAAAACTATGCGGGAAAAGGACACTGTTTTTAATAAACATTTTTAAAAATGTAAAACCCGATACGGTATAAATCACATGGTCAATATTTTCAGCATAGAGCTTGTCCAAAACAATATCATAATTGACTAGATCGCCTTTCTCATGTTCATATCCATGAAGATGATCATAGCCGCTAACATGCCGTTCCGGTGAAATAAAAACGATATCAACGCCGAACTCACGGCAAATCGCTTTTAACCTTTCTGCAAAAATCCGCGGACCATGATTCTCAGTAAATTGTATCTTCCTCATTACTAATCCAACTTTTTTCATTCAACACTCACCTTTTTAAATCTCACTCTCTCTTAATAGTAGTTATTGTAACATAAAGGACTATTGATCAAGTTACCTATAAAAGGAAAAGTCAAGATTAGAATAAAGGAATTAAGAACTTTGGCTGAAAAATTTACATATTTGTGAATATTTTTACTTGATATTGAAGGATATTTCAGAAAATGGTAGTATCCAATTATTCCGATAAAAAAACTATGTTATTCTAGAGAACCAGTTTAATCAATTTAATCTCACTATGAAATCCGCAGGAACGAGGGAACATATATGATTGAGCTAATCGAAGTTTACAAAACCTTCAATCGAAAAGGCATCTCCAATGAGGCCCTAAAAGGGATTCATTTAAAAGTGGAAAAAGGGGACATTTTCGGAGTCATTGGCTATAGCGGAGCAGGCAAAAGTACGTTAATTCGTTTAGTGAATTATTTAGAGAGGCCAACGAAAGGGCAAGTGTTTATTGAAGGAAAAGCATTAGATACTTACGACGTCAAAGAATTGCGTGCAGTCAAAAGGAAAATTGGCATGGTGTTTCAGCATTTTAATTTGCTCGAATCAAAGAAAGTCTTTGATAATGTGGCTATGCCGCTAATTTTAGCCAATAAGGATAAAAAAGAAATCCAAGCAAGGGTAACCGAACTGTTGGAGTTTGTTGGTTTAAGTGACAAAGCTGGCAGTTACCCCAATGAATTATCAGGCGGGCAAAAGCAGCGCGTCGGGATTGCAAGAGCACTGGCCTCGAACCCATCCATTTTATTATGTGATGAAGCGACATCAGCTCTCGACCCACAGACCACTCAATCCATATTGCAATTATTAAAAAAGATTAATAAAGAATACAACATTACGATTATGATCATTACACATGAGATGTCGGTAATCCAGGAAATATGCAACAAAGTCGCTGTTATGGAAAACGGTGAAATTATTGAACAAGGTTCAGTACTGGACGTATTTGGCCATCCGAAGCATCCAACAACCAAAAACTTTGTCCGTACCGTGATTCAAACAGAACTTCCTGACAGAGTCAAGCAATCAGTCGAACAGGAAGCCGATTACCGGTTATTTAAACTGGAGTTTGTCGGAGAAACAGCTTCTGAACCTATTTTGTACAACTTAATCCGCCAATCCGATATCAAATTCAATCTATTATTTGCCAGTACCGCTGAAATACAGGAAACAACATTAGGTAACATGGTCATTCAGCTAACAGGTGATAATGAAAAAATCAACCAAGCCGTGTCATTTTTGAAGGCAAACGGTGTAGAGGTAGAGGAGGTGCAAGAAATATGATTTCAACCACAATTACAGCCGACCAGTTTGTCCAGGCGGTTATCGATACGATTTACATGGTAGGGATGTCCCTATTAATTGGCGCCTTAATCGGGATTCCACTTGGGATTTTTCTGGTTGTAACCAAACCAGGAGGCATTTTGCAAAATAAATGGGTGTATAGCATCCTTAACCCAATTATCAATATACTTCGCTCACTGCCATTCATTATTCTTTTGGTCGCCATTATTCCGTTTACGAGATTAATCGTACATACGTCGATTGGAACAAATGCTGCGATTGTTCCGCTGATCATCTATATCGCTCCTTATATTGGACGTCTTGTTGAAAATTCATTATTGGAGGTCAATCCGGGAATTTTGGAGGCAGCCGAAGCAATGGGGGCAACGCCCTTTCAAGTAATTTGGCATTTTTTATTGCCTGAAGCGTTTGGTTCGTTAATCCTAACATTGACCACAGCGACCATTGGTTTGATTGGAGCCACGGCCATGGCAGGAACGGTTGGCGGCGGAGGAGTGGGGGATTTAGCTATTTCGTATGGTTATCAGCGTTTTGATTCGTTCGCCATGGTAGCTACCGTTGTGGTGTTAATCATTCTAGTAGAAGGAATTCAATCGTTTGGGAACTATCTGGCTAGGAAGGCAAGGAGAAATTAATAGATAACAAGGGAGGCAATGTTCATGAGTGCATGGAACAAAAAGGATCGCTTTGACGCGCTTTTGTCCGGAGAATTGGCTGACCGTCCCATTGTGAGCGGCTGGCGCCATTTTACAGACAAAGAACAAAATGCAAAGGATTTAGCAGACACAACCATCCAATTTACCAAACAATATGATTGGGATTGGGTAAAAATTAACCCGCGGGCGACGTATTTATCCGAGATTTGGGGAAATGCCTATGATTTTCAAGATTATCGGACGGTGTTCCCTAGACAAACTAAAGCAGCCATCGCTATACTTGCTGATGTTTGGGAAATTCAAGTAAAAGCTGCTGCTGCTTCGGCTCCGTTGCAAGAACAATTACAGGCTGTGAAACAAATTCGAGAGGGGCTGCCTGAAACACCCCTTATCCAGACTATCTTTTCACCATTAACCGTTTTATTGTTTTTGGCTGGCCGGTCTGCCTATGTTTATGAAACTATTTTCGGGATAGACAAGCCTGTTTCTTTTGAAGCATTGTTTAATGAACAAAGGTCAGGGGTTCATCAAGCTTTGCATGCCATCTCCTTGACTCTGGCAGACTATGTGACGGAACTCGAAAGGGCTGGTGCAGATGGGATATTTTATGCAGTTACCGGCACAGCTCATCCCAAGCTGTTTGACGAATCCATGTTTAATGAATTTTCCAGACCCTATGACATGATCGTGCTGGAGGCTGCACAGCATGTCAAGCGGGTTTTGCATACTTGCGGCCCTTATTCTCAGCCGGAACGGTTTAATCACTATCCGATTGAAGGCATAAGCTGGGATACGGGTGCTGCGGGAAATATCGGTTTAACTGGTGACTTAAAAGCAACCAAGGTGGGCGGTGTCGACCATGAATTGTTTGCCAAAAATGACATCGGCCGAATTCAGGAGCAGGCCAAGGAAGCGCTCCGTCTTATGTCCAGCCAGCCGTTTATCTTGGCGCCAAATTGTTCCATCCCGATTACCGCGACAGACGATGCGTTACTGCAATTAAAGAAATCTATTTTATAAAGGGGCTTACTAAAAGTGAAAAGGTTATTTTTGTTAGCAGCAATTGGATTGCTATTATTCGTGTCCGCTTGCGGCACAGAGAAAACTGCATCAGCCGAAAAAAAGGAAATGACCGTAGGATTTGGTGTCGGAACCTACGAAGAACAATTCCGTAAGGGGATTTTACCCATTTTAGAAGAAAAAGGATATAAAGTGGACATTAAGACATTCTCCCAAAATATGCAGGTAAATCCGGCCATGAAAGAGGGCTCGATTGATGCCAGCGTATTCCAAAGCACCGCTTATATGGAAGGAATTAACGAACAGCTGGATATGGATATGAAGGGGATTACCTTTGTCCCAACGGCTCCGCAAGGCTTATATTCTCAAAAACATACGTCACTTGAAGACGTGAAGGATGGCACGACAGTAGCTCTTCCGAATGACCCCGTAAACCAGGAACGGGCCGTCCGAATTTTAGAGGAACTTGGCTGGGTGAAAGTCAAAGCAGATGCCGGAACGACCGATTTCAATTTAAGCAGTGTTGAACCTGATCAATACGATATTTCCTTTAAAGTGCTGGATCCAGCCCAAATTTTAGTTTCCTTACAAGATGTTGATTATGGAATTATTAATGGAAATTATATTGCCAATGCCGGCAAAAAAATTACCGATGCATTAAAAATTGAAAACACACCAAAGCAGCACCGAATTATTGTGTCCATTAACAAGGAAAATGAGAATAAGCAATGGGCAAAAGACTTGAAAGCAGCTTACGAATCGGAAGAGTTTGACAAATATATAAAATCACAAGATAAATACGATGGATTTATTTTAGTAGATTCTGATAAAAAATGATATAGGTGGTTGACATGAAACAGATACATTTTATTGGCGGCGGACAGATGGCTGAGGCGATGATTCGCGCCGTAATAGCAAATGGTGTGGTACCAGCGGATCACATTAGTGTAGAAGATATAAATGAGCAGCGCTGCGAGTTATTAACTAACAGATACGGCGTGACTCATGCAGTTGAACAAAAGGCCTCGCTGGCGAATGCTGACATTTTGGTTATAGCCGTTCGTCCGCAAGATGATTTGGCGCAAGTGGGGGAGTCGATTCAGGAGTTTGCAGGCCCCGAAACTGCTGTGTTATCGATTGTGGCAGGGGTTACGATCGAGAAACTAACAGGATTCATTGGGGAAAATCGTCCGATTATTCGGGTCATTCCTAATACATTGACAGATACCGGGTTTGGCTACAGCGGAGCAGCACTAAACAAATATGCCAAAAAGGAACAAGTGGATGAGTTTTTAAACGGCTTTGGCAAAGTCCTTTATTTAGATGAAAAATTGATTGATACCTTTACAGGCTTTGGGGTTGCTGGACCTAATTATGTGTATTACTTCATTGAATCGTTTGCCGATGCGGGTGTACTGGCTGGATTATCACGCGAACAGGCTTGGCAGGTGGCACTTGAAAACGTGGCAGGGTCTGTCGTAATGTTAAAGAAAAGCGGTCTGCATCCACGGCAATTACTGGATATAAATAATTCAGCCGGCGGCGTAGGCATCCATGCGCTCTATGAATTAAATAACAGTGATTTTGCTGCCGGACTCCAGCGGGCAGTCAAATCGGCAGTGAAGCGGACCACCGAGTTGGGAGAGGAATCTAAATGACAACTTTACGCTGGGATCATATCGTACATTATGTAAATGACCTTGAAAAGCCTATTCAGGTGTTTGCTGACAACGGGCTGATTGCTTTTAGAGGAGGCTCACATAAACTATGGGGAACCTTTAACGCCCTCAGTTATTTTGGCTTGACCTATCTTGAATTTTTAGCCATTGAGGATCGTGAATTGGCGAGTTCTATTCAGGAACCAAACCGGGTGGTAAAAGATGCCGTTACCACATTGCCTGACCACGAGGCTCTGAGCCGGGTGGCGATTCGGACGGACAATATAGACGATACGGTTGAAAGATTGAAAGCAAATGGCCTCTCGCTTTCTCCTATTATGGCAGGCAAACGCTTGGATGCCCGCGGTGAATGGATTGAATGGAAGATGGTGACCATTGATGGAGATTTTCAAGGACTAGTCTATCCATTTGTGATTCAATGGAAGGGGTCGGATGAGGAGAGGCTGAAGAATCTGTCCAATACCGGCGTTATCCAGCCCCATCCTGCCGGTTCAGTGACACTCAAAAGTGCCCGGTTTACCGTGTCTGATCCTGCAGCAGTTGCCAAGCATTGGCAGCAGCTATTTGATTTACCCAAAGCGGAGTCAGCGGACGAAGACTCAGAGGCGCTAATGATTGGCGACTACCAATTTATTTTTACACAAGGTGAGGTTAATCAACTGACCCATATTTTCTTTCATACGAATTCGGAAAAACTGGCAGGAAAAATAATGGAAATTGGTGAAGGGAAATATGTATTTAGCGCGCAATAAAACCAAAAAGAATACTTAAAAAAACTTGAGAAAAACAGCTTTAAATGGTATAAACATATTATCGCCAAAACGGTGAAAAACTTTAAAATTTTATATGATTTTTAAGGATTGTTACTGTTCGGCAGGCAAAACCTAAGTAAGAGTGCTCTTAGGCTAACCAAGCACCTTATTTAGGTTTTTTAATTTGAAAGGAGAAATGTAACATGGCAGAAAAAACATTTAAGGTAATTGACCCAGCAGGAATCCATGCAAGACCGGCAACAGTTTTGGTACAGGCTGCAGGCAAATTCGATTCTGAAATCAAAATGGAATACAACGGAAAAGCCGTTAACCTAAAATCCATCATGGGTGTTATGTCTCTTGGTGTCCGTGAAGGCGCAGAGATCAAAATTATTGCAAACGGCAGTGATGAAGAAGCTGCACTTGCTTCTTTAGAGGAAGTATTGAGTACCAATAATTTAGCAAAATAACGACCAGAAACATGGACAAATCCATGGCACAAAATAATGAAAAAGCCGACAGCGAGTCTCGGCTTTTTTTTATGAATTTTTATTCGTTTTTAGTCTAAAAAGTGGAATGGCTGGATCAAATATAGTGTAGTTTCTTATTTTTGTTATAAAAATAAATTATATAACATATTAAAAAATGTTATATTATTATGTGAAGAAAAATTAAAGCTTCTTAGGAAGGCCTTATTTTGTATGGGGGCATTATCAAATGCCATCTATGATACAGGTTACTTTTAAAACGATTTGGAAGGCCATTACAAATGTACTAGAAGAATAGTTTAAGTTGAAAAATGGAGGGAAATAAATGGGTCGGAAAGTGTTATATTTACCAATTATAGTATTGCTTGCATTTCTTTTTTTACCTTTGCTGGCCATATTTTTTAATGAAAATCCAATGCAATTGATCCAAAAAATCTATAGCCCGCTATCCTATCAAGCCTTAATGCTAAGCCTAAAAACATCCCTGATTGCATTAATTGCCATTATCGTATTAGGTACTCCGCTTGCCTATTGCTTGGCCAAATTTGAATTTCCGGCTAAACGAACATTAGAAGTGGCGCTGCAAATGCCGATCGTGGCTCCGCCTGCGGTGGCAGGTGTAGGGTTATTGCTGGTGTTTGGGCAAAAGGGATGGTTTGGGGGGATGAGTATCGCCTTTTCGGCAGCCGCCGTCATCATGGCCCAAATCTTTATGTCTGCGCCCTTTTTTGTAACAGCTGCCCGCCAGTCATTTGAAGCGGTGGATGACCAATTGATTTCTGTATCGCGGACTTTAGGGATCGCCCCTTGGAAAACCTTTTGGAGAGTGACCTTTCCGCTTGCACTTCCCGGTTTATTAACGGGAATTGCCCTATCTTGGGCTCGGGCACTTGGAGAATTCGGGGCCACGATGATGTTTGCAGGGAATCTGCCTGGAAAAACGCAAACACTTCCGCTCGCCATCTATACAGCGATGGAATCTGATTTTAGCATTGCGGTTGCGATCTCAGCCCTTCTGTTACTAGTAGCGTTCGCCTTATTGCTGGCAGTTTCATTTATTGGAAAGAGAAAGGAAGCCTATTAACAATGTTACATATTTCAATTCGTAAACAGCTGCGCGACTTTTCAGTAGAGTTAACTGAGAAAATTAACAAGGAGACGTTAGTCATTATTGGCCATTCTGGTTGTGGAAAAAGCAGTACGCTGAGAATGCTGACTGGACTTGTAGAACCGGATGACGGTCAAATCGAGCTTGGGGGACAGATGCTTTTCAATACAAAATCAGGGGTTAATTTACCGCCAGAAAAGCGGAATATTGGCTTTGTTTTTCAGAATTATGCCTTATTTCCCCATTTGACAGTAACTGAAAACATCCTCTATGGGATTGGCTATTTATCTGCAGATGAGAAACAGGAGCGCCTGCTGGAAGTATTCACTTTATTAGGAATAAACCATTTAGCGCATGCAAGGCCTTCGATGCTTTCTGGCGGGGAACAGCAGCGTGTGGCTATTGCGCGGGCACTTGTGACAAGACCAAAATTATTGCTGTTTGATGAACCGTTATCCGCACTTGATGTTTCCACAAGGACGCGGGTAAGGGCAGAACTCAAGGATTTGCTGCGGACACTGGGGATTCCATCGATTGTGGTAACACATGATTATGAAGATGCTAGAGTACTAGGTGATAGAATTGCAGTAATGGATCAGGGGAAAATCATTCAATCGGGCACAGCGGATGAAATCGCGAAGTATCCTGCCAGCCATTTTGTCGCGCAATTTACGGGCACGAATTTGCTATGTGTTGAGGATACCTCCCAATACGCCGCGGTTTCGCCATGGCATATGAAGTTATCGAGGCAAAGAGGGGAAACTGGTCAAGACTTTATCTGGAAAGGCAAAATAATTGATATGTCTTGGTTAGGAGGATTTGTCCGGTTTCATTTAGAAGGCGATTCAAATCTATTGGCAGATATTGCTAGTGAAACAGTGGAAACGGAGCAATTTCAAGTGGGGGAGACGGTTTATGCCTCCGTCGCACACCAGCACGCACGGATGTTATCTCATACACCTCAACCCGTTAAGAAAAGTAAGCAAGAGGGGATGATCCATGCCAACTCTAAGAAAGGAAAAGTAAAATGGGCAGTGTTCGCTTCTTTAGCTGCTGCGGTTATCGCTTCAATCGCATTAACTAGCGGAGGCAACCATAACAGTACAGAAGCTGCAGAAGAGGAGCTTATTGCCATGGTGGCCGCCAATGCAACTGATCCGTTTAAGGATATTTTGGAACACACAGGCACTAAGGCAAAAACCACTTTTGCAGGAACTCAAGTCCTGCGTACCCAGATAGAACAAGGCGCTAAAACGGATCTCTTTTTATCGGCTGACATATCCCATATTGAAGCGCTGCAAAAAGAAGGATTAGTTGATGAATATCAGCCGGTTTCTCATGGCCACGAAGTGATTGTGGTCGAGAAGGGAAATCCTAAAGCGATCAAAGAAGTGAAAGACTTGGCCGATAAGCCGATAAAACTAATCATCGGGGTAGATACGGTCCCAATCGGCAAATACACCCGGCAGATTTTTAAAAATGCAGATGAAGTATATGGAAACCAATTTACCGAAAATACGATGGCTCATGTTGTATCCATGGAAAGTGATGTGAAACAAGTATTGCAAAAGGTAGCACTTGGAGAAGCTGACGCAGGGGTCGTATATCGCAGCGATGTCACATCGAAATTTCAGGAAAAGGTAGAAATTGTAGAGATCCCGGCATCCATCAATGCAGAATCAACGAACTACATTACCGTGCCAAAAAATGCTCCCAATCCACAAGCGGGGCAATCACTTTTGAATTTTATGGTTTCTCCAGAAGGGCAGGCCATCTTTGCGAAATATGGTTATGATCCACTGAAGAAAGAGGAAATGAAATGAATGGGAATAAAGTGATGCTTATTGATTTGAACAGCTGTGGCGGCTGCCATGCGTGTTCAGTGTCCTGTAAAGCAGAGCACCGTGCACCTTTAGAACACTATCGCCATCGTGTCCAGGTTGCCGAAGCAGGAGTATTTCCACATGTAAAGCGTGCCTTTATCCCTGCCTTATGTCAACATTGTACGGATGCACCCTGTATTCAGGCATGTCCTGTTGGGGCCATTAGCAGGAAAACTGATGGGGCTGTCATTATTGATCATGACATGTGTGTGGGATCAGGAACGTGTGTGTCGGCATGCCCGTACGGGGCGATTTACATGGATCCGGAAACGCAATTAGCTTCGAAATGTGACTTTTGCCAAGACCGGCAGTCGGAAGGGCAAGAACCGGCCTGTGTAAGCACATGTCCAACGGAGGCCATTAGGTTCGGCAATGAGGATGATCCAGAGATTGCCCAACGGTTGAAGATGGGGACCTATACGACGTGGGAACCGAAGAAAAGCACGAAGCCGCTTGTCCTTTATCAGGGACTGGATGAAACCATGCAGCAAGCCCTTACGCGGATAAATGCTCAAAAAGGAGGGGTCTAATTGGCTGTTCAGCAAATTCCAACTATGTGTCTCAATTGCAGTACGGTATGTGGAATGATCGCGAAAGTCGAGAATGGGAAGATTCTTAAACTAGAAGGAAACCCCAAAGACCCTAATTCACGCGGGAAACTATGTGCAAAAGGCCAAGCTGCCATTAACATGGCGGAAGACCCTGAGCGGATTCTCTACCCAATGAAACGAATCGGGCCGCGGGCAAGCGGACAGTGGGAGCGGATCTCTTGGGATGAAGCCATCAGCATGATAGCCAGGCGGCTGCGGATGTTAAGAGAGGAAGGCCGGCCAGAGGAATTGGTTTTATTATATGGAAGAGATCGGACGAATGGATTTTTGGAGAGATTCACAGACGCCTTTGGAACGCCAAATAAATTGGGGCACAGGGGATTATGTTCGCTCAACAAACGGATGGCGATCAAAGCGGCAATTGGAGAGACTGATTGGGATACTCCAGATTTGGCGAACACGCAGTACATTCTCAACTTTGGAAGTAATTTTTATGAGGCACATCAAGGCCATGTCGGAATGATGCAGCGGGCAGCGGAAGCGAAAAGAAACGGGGCTTACATGGTAACCTTTGATGTCCGGCTCTCGAACACGGCGGCCCGTTCCGATGAATGGATTCCCATATTCCCAGGGACAGATGGGTTAGTGGCACTTGCTATGGGCCACGTTATACTCAAAGAAAAT
Source organism: Neobacillus muris (assembly GCF_943193175.1). GTDB lineage: Bacteria > Bacillota > Bacilli > Bacillales > Cytobacillaceae > Neobacillus > Neobacillus muris. The sequence continues at coordinate 14,530 of NZ_CALPDF010000005.1, read as the reverse complement.
CTCCAGGATACAACTTTTCTCAACGAGCGAACAAATGCAAGCATCGAAGAATGGCGAAAACATTATGAAATGTATACCCCTGAGTGGGCAGAGCGCGATAGTGGTGTGCCTGCGGACAAAATTCGTGAGATTGCCAGAGGCTTTGCGCAAGCGGCCCCCCGTGCAGCCACGGTATCAAACCGTGGAGCCCATGCGCATGAGAATGGATTCGATAACGAATGGGCTATCATTTGTTTGAATGCACTAGTAGGGAGCATAGGAAAAGATGGAGGATGGAAATATACACCTGGTGATGTTAATCGATCTGCTCCACAGCCGGGTCCTCTGCCGCCGAAGCCGGCCATTCGGACAGAACTATCGCACCCGTCGGCATTTACTTTTGCCAATGAAATGTATCCTCGGGCGGTTTCCAGTACGATTTTTCCGTATATCTCGCAAAGGCTTGCCAAGGTGGATACGCTCCTTTCTTATTATGTCAATGCGCCGATGAGCTGGCCGGAAGGACCGGCTCTGGCTCGAGATGTTCTTCTGGATGAAGAACTCATTCCCTTTCATATCGTGATTGATGCGTTTTATAGCGAAATGGCGGAAACGGCTGACCTAATTTTGCCTGATACTACTTTTCTGGAAAAGTGGGATTTAGATGCCCGGAATTCACACGAATATCGGGCCTATGTTGGATTGCGGCAGCCTGTTATTCCCCCTCCCGGAGAATGCTGGGATATTCGCGATACATTCATAACTTTAGCAAAATCGATTGATGAGGAAATGGCGCAATATTTCCCATTTGAAGATGCTGAGCATTTTATCAGGGAATGGGCCAAGGCTGTACCGGGAGGATTGGAATACTTACAAAAGGAAGGGATTTGGGTTGATAGCCGGCCATATGAACCTCCTTCTCCAACTTTCCGCTTTCATTTAGAGCAGCTGGGGAGAAAACCTGCCTATCGCCCTATACACCGTCATGCGGAGATGAAGGAGGATGAATATATCCTTACTACCTTCAAGTGGAATGTGCACACGCAGTCCCGGACTGCTAACCAGGTTTGGTTAACGGAAATTGTCGGGGATAATCCATGCTGGATCCATCCTCAAGCAGCAGCAAGGCATCATATTCAAAATGGCCAGCTCTTCACGATTGTCCGTGGTGAATCAGAGTTAAACGTTAAGGCTTATGTGACTGAAGCGATTCATCCGAGAGTGATTGCCATTTCGGCCAGTTTTGGGCATTGGCAATACGGGCAGACCGCAGAAGGCAAGGGAGTGAATCCCAATTCATTAATCATGGGTGTGATGGATGAAGTGGCTGGCGGACAATCGTGGAATGATACAGTTGTTACATTAAAAAAGGAATAATGAGGCCGAGAGCAAATCTCGGCTTTTATTATATTTCGTAAAAGTTTGGTGCAATTCCGTAATTTGGCTGATTCAAGTGAACAGTTTTAAGTGAAAATGACACTCTATTTGCGAATCTACGACTTTTATTTGGGAATTTCTTTAAGTGAGCTGTTTATCAACCGCCGCCGCCATGCCCTGCCTCTACATAGACAACCGTTTCTATCTGCAGCCACAATGATTTTACCCGAATCTGCCAGGTATAGGATATTCCCAATTGTTTCAATGTCCGATATACTAGTTTAGTGACTAAAATTGATGTATAATAGAGGTTTATGAATTCCTTATTTTTGAGGAGGTATAAAAATTGACTATAACGAAACCAGAAGAAATGGTCGTTGAGATAAAGAAATTAGATGAAAAAGGTTCAGGCCAAGTGAATGTATGGCTTGAAAATGAACAAGGGAATAAGCGGAAATTAAGGCTTACAATTCCGCAAACTCTTCCAGGTGAAAAGGTCCGTGTAACCGTGGACAAGCCGGACCGCAGAAGAAGAAGAGCGATGCCGGACGAAATCCTTGAGACACATTCAGAAAGAATTGCACCGGCCTGCCCGCATTTTGAAACCTGCGGCGGCTGCGTATGGCAGCATTGGGATTACCGTGGACAATTAAGCCAAAAGACGCTCCATGTGAAACAGGCTGTGGAAGCACAGGGCTTTGATCCACAACTTGTGAAAGACACCATTGGTATGGAGAATCCTTGGCACTACCGAAACAAAATGGAGTTTACCTTCGCACCTGATGGTTCGATGGGACTGCATGAACAGGGCAATTTCCGAAAAATTATCTCCCTTGAATCCTGCTTAATTGCTGGCAAGGAAATGGTCGAAGCTGCCATGGAAGTAGCGGCTTGGGCAAAAGAGTATCAATTGACAGGATATAATAAGGATCTTCATGAAGGCTTGCTGCGCCATTTGATGGTCAGACAGTCATTTGCCACAGGAGAAATGATGCTGGCGTTGTTTGCAACAGAAGCCCCTGAGGCGCACCAACAGGCATCAGAAGATTTAGTCAAGCGTGTCGAACAGAAGTTTCCACAGGTGAAGAGCTTGTTATGGCTTCAAAACACGGATTGGGCTGACCGCACACAGTCAGAAAAGACCAACGTTTTAGCCGGCCGGGATTTTATTTACGATGAAACGAGCGGCTACCGGTTCCGTCTTTGGTTTGATACATTTTTCCAAACCAATCCCACACAGGCGCAAAAACTGGTTGATTTAGCATTAGAAATGGGGCAGCCAAAGAAAACAGAAAAGATGATTGACCTTTTCTGCGGTGTTGGCACATTCTCGCTCCCATTTGCCAGCCGTGTAGAAAAATTGGCCGGAATTGAAATCGTTGAAAGCTCCATCGAATCAGCTAAACGAAATGCCAGTGATAACGGCTTAAGCAACACGTATTTCTTGGCCAGAGATGCAAGAAAGGGGATTGACGAGGTGTTGGAAAGCTTCGGCAATCCCGAGTTATTAGTGCTGGATCCACCGCGCTCAGGTGCTGGCGGCAAAGTGATGAGAAAAATCGGCCGCTCTAAACCAGAACGAATCGTCTATATTTCTTGCAATCCAGATACGTTTGCTACCGATATTAAAGCGCTTGAAGCATTCGGTTATGAGTTGAAGGTTGTGCAGCCAGTGGATTTATTCCCTCATACGGTACATGTTGAATGCTGTTCATTACTGATTCTGAAATAAGACAAGAACGATAACAAACATAAATTGCTTTGTAAAAGACACTAGGAGGTCCTAGTGTTTTTTTTATGCCATGGCTGTATTCGTAAAGGTTGTTGCTTTTGAATACTATTTTAAAAAACTTAGTGGAATGTCCGGAGCGCAATGGAACAAATTTTTTTAAAACTTAATAAAAAACAACAAATTATACGAAAACAGCCTATGCCATAAACAGGAAAAATAATTGAAAGTGATTCTCAATTAATTGTTGACTAGAAAATTCGCAATGTTATAATCAATATGTGAACTATTGATAATGATTATCAGTATCACACTTTGTATTGGTGAAAAACGATTTTTTGTGACTTTCTAAAACCATAATTCATTATAAGAAGATAGGGGATGTTTTCGTGTTTGTCCAAATGAGAAAAACGGTTGTTACAGAAGGCAATGCAGAAAAAGTAGTCGAACGTTTTGGAGGAAAAGGGCTAATTGAACAGCAAGAAGGCTTTATTGATGCGACTGTCATGGTAAAAAAGGCACGGCGCGGTGATGAAGAAGTAGTGGTTTTGATTAGATGGGAATCAGAGGAGCACTGGAAGCAATGGGAAAAAAGTGATGCCCATATTGCTGGCCATAAAGCGAATCTCGGTAAACCAAAGCCTGAATATATCATCAGTTCTGAAGGTGGATTATACGAGGTAAAGACAGTCAAGAAGGCAGTTAAATAACTGCTTATCTATACAGGCACAAATTTTCATCATGATCGGATAAAACTGCACTTAGCATGAAAATTGTTATCAATAATTGGGCTAAGAATAAACATGTATGAGGGTTACAAATGAGACTATGGATGTTACTGATTGCAACTATAGTCCTGTCCTTTATTTCGCTATTTATAGGAGCGATTGATATCAAGATCAGTGATTTGTTCGATTGGAGCTCGGACAAGACACAAATTTTCTTAATCAGTCGGGTTCCTCGTTTGATGGCGATTATTTTGGCAGGAGCAGGAATGAGTATTGCTGGTTTAATCATGCAATCTTTAAGCAGAAATAAATTTGTATCGCCAACGACTGCTGGTACACTGGATGCAGCAAAATTAGGGATCTTAATTTCCATGCTGTTTTTTCCTAACGTCACGTATACGCAGCAAATTATTTTTTGCTTCGTATTTGCTTTAGCAGGAACGTTTGTATTTATGCAAATTTTAGACCGGATTAAGTTTAAAGATGCTATTTTCGTTCCATTAATCGGGATTATGTATGGAAATATTCTGTCTGCGATAACAACCTTTTTTGGCTATGAAGCAGACCTTCTTCAAAATCTTTCATCATGGTTAATGGGGAGTTTCACGTTAATGATAGCAGGACGCTATGAGCTTTTGTATGTTAGTATTCCTGCGGTTATATTAGCGTATTTTTACGCAAACAAATTTACAGTCGCAGGGATGGGGGAAGATTTTGCAAAGAACCTCGGATTAAGCTACAAGGCTGTGCTAAATATAGGCCTTATTCTTGTGGCGGTTATATCTACCACTGTCTTATTAACTGTGGGAGTTATTCCGTTTTTAGGCCTAATTGTCCCCAATATTGTCTCTCTATATTTGGGTGACAACCTGCGTAAAACGATTCCGCACACAGCTGTGCTAGGGGTGGCATTCCTTTTAATCTGTGACATTTTAGGCCGGATTATCATTCACCCTTATGAGATTCCTGTTAACGTTACGGTCGCAGTAATCGGCAGTGCGATCTTCCTCATTATGCTGTTTAGGGGGAGAGCCTATGCGAAATAGTACAAAATTGATGATTTTAGCAGGGATTTCTATTATTTTCATATTGTTGTCTGCATTTTATGATATTAAGGGCGGGTTTGATTACGCCTTTCCAAGACGAATGATTAAAATTACCGCGATGGTTGTAACAGGTATTGCGATTGCATATTCAACCGTCATGTTCCAGACCATCACCCATAATCGCATCTTAACCCCTTCTGTGATGGGACTTGACTCGATGTATCAAGTAGTCCAAACCTTAATCTACTTCTTTGCGGGGTCCATGTCGGTTTGGGTGTTAAATAAATATTTAAACTTTGGCACAGCGATTTTGGCGATGGTATTGTTTGCCCTTATCTTGTACCGATTCTTATTCCGGGCGGATAAGCACCCCATCTATTTGCTGCTGTTAATTGGCATGGTTTTAGGAACGCTTTTAGGAAGCCTAGTGTCATTCCTGCAAGTATTGATTGATCCAGTAGAGTATTTAAGCCTGCAAAGCCGTCTGTTTGCTACTTTTACAAATGTAAAGGCGGACTTGTTATATATTTCTATCGGCATTTTAATCCTATCGTTTATATATGGCTATCTGATTATGGATAAGCTGGATGTGATGTCACTTGGCCGTGAAAATGCGATTAATCTTGGCATTAATTACGACCGTATGGTCATGAATGTGTTAATTTTATCGTCCGTTTTAATTGCGACATCAACAGCATTAGTGGGTCCGATCTTGTTTCTTGGTTTAATAGTCGCGAATCTTTCTTATCAATATTTAGTAACGTATAAGCACTCTGTTTTAATTTTAGGAGCCAGTTTAATAAGTATTATTGCGTTAGTAGGAGGACAATTCTTCGTTGAACATATTCTTGAATTGCGGACAACGTTAAGTGTCATTATTAACTTTATCGGAGGCATTTATTTTATTTACTTATTATTAAAAGAAAGTAGGGCAGCAGGATGATTGAAATCAAGGGATTAACAAAGCAATTTGGCAAGAAGCCTGTTGTAGAAGATGTATCGGTAACTATCGAACCTGGGACGATCACATCGTTTATAGGACCGAATGGTGCTGGTAAATCGACACTTCTTTCTATGGTAAGCCGACTATTGGAAGCAGATACAGGTGAAGTGCTACTAGATAAAAACAATATAAAAAAATGGAAGTCGTCTGAGTTTTCAAAGCGTGTTTCGATTTTAAAGCAAGCGAACTTTATTAATGTCCGCTTGACGGTTCGTGAGCTTGTTTCATTTGGCCGCTATCCTTACTCAAGAGGACGCCTTAAATCAGAAGACGAAAAATTCGTAGATCAAGCTTTAGAATATATGAATTTAACAGATATGCAGGATAAGCTGCTGGATGAATTATCTGGCGGGCAAAAACAGCGTGCGTTTATTGCGATGGTTATTGCGCAAGACACGGACTATATATTGCTGGATGAGCCTTTAAATAACTTAGACATGAAGCATTCTGTTCAAATTATGAAAATTTTGCGGAAGCTTGTGGATGAGCTTGGCAAAACCGTTGTCATCGTCCTTCACGACATTAATTTTGCGTCTGTTTATTCAGACCGGATTGTCGCGTTAAAAGACGGAAAGCTTGTAAAAAATGGACCTACGCATGAAATTATTAATTCGGATGCACTGCGTGATATTTACGATATGGATATACCCATTCAAGAGCAAAATGGGTGCCGTATTTGTGTTTATTTCAATTCTCAAACGTAATTCAACTAAAAATAAGTAAAGAGCAGCCTAGAGGAAAGTTTGCCTGTTTCCCTAGGCGTTATTTTATTTGCGGATTTTTCCAATATGCCATTTCACCACCGGCCAGGTATCTCGAATATTTTTAGAAAATTTGCGGATTTTTATTGACGACAAAAAATTTTGCCGTTACAATGAGAATTGTTATCAGTGATAATGATTATCATTCTTAATTAAAAGATACATAAAAGGAGAGAAAGAAACATGAAAAAATGGAAGTTTGCTAGCGCAGTTTTAGCTCTGTCTTTACTGCTTACGGCCTGTGGTTCTGGTGAAGATACTGCATCAGAGAAAACGACTGCATCTGCGGAGAAAAAAACAGAAGCGAAAGCAGATGGTACAGCTTATCCAATGACTGTATCTCCAACAGTAGCTTCATCTCAAAGTGAAGAAAAAGGCACTATTAACTATGAGGATGTAACATTTGAAAAAATGCCAGAAAAAATTGTTGTATTTGATTATGGCTTTTTAGATACGTTAGATGCACTAGGTGTTGACGGAATTGTAGGGGTTGCCAAGGATTCTACATTGCCCGCTCACCTTGAGAAATACTCCGGAGATGAGTATAAAAGTGTCGGCGGTTTAAAGGAGCCATTACTAGAAGATATCGCTGAAATGGATCCAGATGTCATTTTCATTTCCGGCCGTCAATCTGCCTACTATGAAGAGTTAAAGGAAATTGCACCTGTCGTGTTCGTTGGTACATCTGAAGATGATTATTGGAATACTTTCTTAGCTTCAGTAGATCTGGCCGCTAAAATGTTTGGTAAAGAAGCTGAAGCTAAAGAGTACACGGCAAAATTCGATTCAGCTTTAGAAGACATTAAGGCTTTAGCTGGAAAGTATGACACGTCATTAGTGACCATGTACAACGAAGGTAAATTATCAGGTTTCTCAACCAATTCTCGTTACGGTTATATCTATGACGTCTACGGTTTCAAGCCAGTAACAGAAAATATCGAATCTTCCTCACATGGTTCTAACTTTGGTTTTGAAGCCATTTTAGAATTTAACCCGCAAGTATTGTTTGTCATCGACCGTACAGCAGCGGTAGGGGGAGAATCCAATATCAAAGCTGATATGGAAAATGAAATCATTAAGAAAACAGATGCTTATAAAAACAAAAAAATTGTTTACTTAGATGGCCCGCTCTGGTATTTAAGCGGCGGCGGCTTACAATCTGAGCTTGAAAAAATTAATGAGATTTTAGATGAATTAAAATAGATTCCTATTGGATGTACGGGTGCTGTCAGAAATGAGTGAAAACTGATTCTCTAGCAGCACTATTTTTTTGTTTTCTGAAATTTTTAAAAAATATTTACCGTTCTTTTTGCCAAAAGGTTTATAGTAAACTTATATACTTTTGATAGAAAGGAGCACAGGATGAAAATTTTAATCATTGGAAATGAAGACCGCTATAAAAAATATATGCCCGGCCTGGAAATCACCAAACAGATGACAATGGTTTTCTGCCCGCGTGGTGCAAAGGATGAAGAACTGCTGGAAGCTGCCTCTGACGCTGATGCCATAGCGATTGATCCAATGGCGAAGCTTTCAGGAAAGGTCATCCGCCAGATGCGAAACCTGAAAATCATCCAGTCTGAAGGGGTCGGATTTAACGGGATTGATTTGGAAGCCGCAAAGGAAAGAGGCATATACGTCTGCAATTGCAAAGGGGCCAATGCCGGCGCAGTCGCGGAACAGACTCTGCTGCTCATGCTGGCCTTGCTTCGAAATGTCATCGTTGGTGACCGTACAGAGCGGGAAGGCGGCCAAATTCAGATGAAGGAACGAATGATGGTGGAAGGCATTACCGAACTTTCTGACTGTAAAATTGGCTTAATCGGCTTCGGAGATATCGCCAAAGCGACAGCGAAAAGACTGGAGCCATTTGAATGTGACACATACTATTACACGAAAACGAGAAAGCCGTCTGCTGTGGAACACGCCTATCATGTATCTTATATGGAATTGGATGAAATGGCCCGAACCTGCGATATCATCAGTATCCATTGTCCAGTCACCCCTGAAACAACAGGAATGATTAACTCCGAATTTTTAGGCAAAATGAAGCCGGCTTCCTATCTGATTAATACAGCCCGCGGCGAAATCGTTGATAATCAAGCCCTTTACAATGCCATTGTATCCGATCAAATAAAAGGGGCAGGGTTAGATACGGTGGCTCCAGAACCGACTACCCGGGATAATATCCTGTTAAATTTGCCAGAGGAGTATGCGGAACGGATTATTTTTTCCCCGCATATCGGAGGCATTACCACAAGCTATTTTTACCGCGCACACAAAAAAAACTGGACCAATATTGCTGCTGCCTTAAATGGACAGCGTCCTGACCATATTGTTAACGGATTATAAAAAGCTGGGAGGAAACAGAATGATTTCAGAAAAATACAAGAAGATGCTGCAGGGAAAATCGGTGATTAGAGAACTGGCGGAGTTTGCAGCAGAACGCGGGAAGGAAATCGGCTATGAGAATGTTTTTGATTACAGCTTAGGGAATCCGTCTGTTCCGGTTCCGGAAGAATTTACGAAGGTAATGATCCAGCTGCTGTCTACTAAAAGTCCTGCGGAGCTTCATGGTTATAGTCCAAGTTTAGGAATACCTTCAGTCAGAAAAAAAATCGCGGATTCCTTGAATCGGCGTTTCGATTTGAACTATACGGAAAATCATATCTTTATGACAACCGGTGCTGCTGGAGCAGTTGCCCATGCGGTCCGGTGTGTCACGAAACCGGGAGATGAAGTCCTGACATTTGCTCCATTTTTCCCTGAATACCACCCTTACATAGATTTGACAGGGGCCGTTCTGAAAGTGGTTCCTCCTCATCCAGAGGATTTTCAAATCAACTTCACATTGTTTGAAGAAATGTTGACCGAGAAAGTAGCAGCGATATTAATTAATTCACCGAACAATCCTTCAGGAGTCATTTATTCTTCTGATACTATTCAGAAGCTGGCCGATCTTCTCCGCCAAAAGGAAAAGGAATACGGGCACGAGATTTTTATTATTTCGGATGAGCCTTATAGGGAGATTTTATTTGAAGGGGCAGAATCAATCTATGTATCTAATTTTTATGATAACACCCTTTCCTGTTACTCCTACTCTAAATCTCTATCACTTCCTGGAGAACGGATTGGCTATGTAGCCGTCCATCCTGCCTGCAAAGATTCCGGCTTGATTGTCAGTATGTGCGGACAGATTTCCAGGGGAATCGGCCATAACTGCCCGCCATCCTTAATTCAGCTCGCCGTTGCGGAAGTGGTTGATTTGACGGCCGATATGTCTGTCTATGAGACGAATATGAATTTGATTTATGAGAAATTAATGGAACTTGGATTCACCTGCGTGAAGCCGGACGGAACCTTTTATATTTTTCCAAAGGCATTGGAGGAGGATGCGAATGCCTTTTGCCAAAAAGCCTTAAAATATGATTTGATTCTTGTGCCAGGCGATAGTTTTGGATGCCCAGGGTATTTCCGAATGGCCTATTGCATCGATACGGATAAAGTAAAGCGCTCCCTGCCTGCATTAGAAAGATTCGTCATGAATGAGTACCGAAAATAAGAATAAGGATTGAAATATTTTTAGAATTGAGGAAACGAAAGGAACCTATTCATTTAGAAGGTTCCTTTTTGGCGTGAGTTATTGACGAAACTTCCCATATACCAAAAATTTACTTCGATAGGCGAAAAATCACTGTTTTCTCACGGCAATCATGTTATAATATTGCGTACTCTTAAATAAGGGTGTTTTTGACAATTTCTAAACAAAGAAGTGTGGCTAAATGAAAAGTCTGGCTTTGATGACAAAACGGAAAACGATTTTATTGTTAAATAAATATTTTACTGGTGAAGCAATAGATTACAAGCAGATTTTTGATATTATTCTCCCCTTGTTTGTCGATCAGGCGTTTTTGGTGATTATGAGTTTATTGAATACGGCGATGGTCAGTTCGGCTGGTGTGGCAGCGGTCAGTGCAGTAAGTATGGTAGATTCATTGAATATCTTTTTGGTCAATGTCTTTATTGCGGTGGCTACTGGGGGAACCGTCATTGTGGCACAATATAAAGGCAATGGGAACATGAAGATGGTGTCTAAAACGGCTACTCAGGCCATATCGGCGGTTACCCTCTTTTCTGTATTGCTTGGCGCTCTCGTGATTATTTTTCACACGGAGCTTCTCAATCTCCTGTTTGGAAAGGCGGAGGCCGACGTTATGCAGAATGCCAAAATCTATTTAATCGGCAGCTGCATCTCTTATCCATTGATTGCTATTTTCCAAGCAGTGACGGGGGCATTAAGAGGTGTGGGCGAGACGAAACCATGTCTGAATTTATCACTCTTGCTAAACTTGACCAACACCGTTCTAAACATCCTATTAATTATCGTTTTTCATTTAGGAGTAGAAGGATTAATTATCGCTACAATTGCGGCCAGATTATTGGGGATGGCTGCATCGTTAATTTATATTATTAAATATAATGATACCATTCATTTTAAAATAAAAAATGCGATTCATTTTGATTTTTCCATCTTAAAGAAGGTCATGTTTATCGGCTTGCCGTTTGCGGCTGAGCAAATCTTCTTTAACGGTGGAAAGCTGCTGACGCAAACATTTATTGTCCAATTGGGGACATTGGCGTTAACAGCAAATGCTATCGGCGGGTCCATCACGTTATTATTTCAAATTGGTCCAAATGCCATAGGAATTGCCATGGTGACAGTTGTGGGCCAATGTATCGGAAGAAAAAATATCCATGATGCAAAGAAATTTACTAAATCACTGATGGGGCTTTCCTCTATCCTTTTCGTTGTTACATCGATGGTGATGCTGCCGTTTTTTCCGCTGCTGATGAAGCTGTTTCATACACCGGATGAAATTGTCCCGACTATTTTTACTCTAATCGTCGTGTCAGCGATTGCTCAGCCGCTGCTGTGGCCGGTCAGCTTTAATTTGCCAGCTGCGTTGCGGGCTGCAGGAGACTCTAATTTCACTTCGGTTGCATCGTTGCTGTCAATGTGGCTGCTAAGGGTAGTCCTTGGGTATTTACTAGGAATTACCTTTGGATTCGGAATAATTGGCGTCTGGGTTGCGATGATTGTCGAATGGGGTGTACGAGGAATAGTCTTCGTTTTAAGGTTTAAAGGCAAAAAGTGGTATGCCCATAAGCTTGTTTAATGTCATTTTGATAGCTTTGGTTTTTAAGTTTTCCCAATAAAAAGTGCTAGAAAAATTATCCAAAAAAAGTATACTATTAATATTAAATACAGTGATAAAGGAATGTCCATTAATCTTTATTGCGTTTTTTGGTTAGTTGAATAGGCAATGATTTTCTAGATAAACGCTAGAATTTAAGCCAAAATAAGCCCAGATTTACCTGCGGCCTATTTTGGCTTATTTTATTATAGGGAGAGATTGGATGCTAATGGAAGGCGATGAAATCAAACGGTTAAACTGCTTGCTCGACATTTATATTGACGTCAATTTGGAACGCTATTTCTCCGTTCTATCAAACCAGGCAGACCCCTTCTTGATCGTCAATATGTCGGAGAATTTGGTATATGTGAATGAACATTGTGAAGCACTCCTGAGGTGCTCTAAAAATGAATTAGAACAGAAGAGTCTAAGCCATCTTTTTATTCCGGCTTATATAAATGAGAGCCAATCGGGTGCTGCTGGATCAGGTTCTCGCCCTTATGGAATCTCAGGCTTTATTATATAATATCGAAGTTGAAAAAAAGTATCGTTTTAAGGAGGAAACGATCGTCGGTGATGAAAATCAGCTCAAGCAAGTGTTTATCAATTATATCAAAAATGCCATTGAGGCGATGCCGGACGGAGGCATTCTTTTGATTGAAGGATCTGATTCGGACGAGTCCTAGATCCAGATCCGGATAATTGACCAGGGGAGCGGCATTCTAGCTGATATCCTCGACAGAATCCATGAGCCATTTTTCACGACAAAAGAACAAGGGACAGGACTTGGCATGCCTGTAAGCTGCCAGATTGTTGAGGAACATAAGGGGAAGGTGAATATTCTGAGCAGTATGCATGGAACTTGCGTTGAAGTGAACTTGCCAGCATTAACTTAATATTTCTACATAAGATGGCATTGTTTTTTACGTAGTTGGAAGGGCTTGTTTATAAGAAAGGCGATCTGGAATTGGTTCCCAACTATTTTCGTGCAATTTCAAATGAAAAAGTCTATTTTTTTAAAACATGAGTATTATTTAGTAAGAGAAGGAGGGGGATGGGATGAAATCAATTGGAATATTAGGCGTCGGCCAAGCCGGCGGGAATATAGCAGAGATAGCTGCAACGATGGGATTCCAAGCAGCTCTGATTAATACGAACCAGCGTGATGGGGCCGTCAATACCAGGGTGGAGAAAAAGTATTTTGTACCTGGTTACAGTGGGGCCGGACAGGATCGAACCATCGGTTTAAAAGCAGTAAATGAGAATTATCGAGAAATCGTTGAATTTGTGCAGCGGTCATTTAAAAACATTAGGCTGCTGCTAGTGGCTTTCTCAACGGATGGCGGCACTGGATCCGGAATGAGTCCGCTATTGATTGACCTTCTTTTAGACCAGCTCCCTGGCGTTCATATTGGTGCGATTGCCATTGTCCCTGAACGGAACGTCCTGGCAGGCAACCGAATCAATGCGGCAGAATGTCTGGAGGAGATTTCAAAAATTGATTCGCTTTCTTCTGTGTTTCTTGTTGATAATGACCAGATGCGACGTGCTAACCCACAATCCAGTAAACATCAAATCTACCTTTCTTCTAACCGCCAAGTAATGGAAGCTATTAATCATGTGCTCCAAGTAACGAAAAAGAGTTCCTTTTACGGGAATTTTGATGAAACAGACTTAATGAATATTCTCAGCACCAGAGGAGTAACCGTCATTGCTTCCACAGCCATTACCGACGCCAAAACGACCTCAGACGTAACAAGTAAAATTCAGCAATCCTGGTTGAATTCGATTTTTTGCCCGGTCGAGTCGACAGGTGTCATCCGTGCCGGATTGGTCTATGAGGGGCCAGAGGCAATGGCAAAGCTGATTCATGTGCCATCCGTATTCGAAAGGGTGGGGGAGCCGCTTGAATTATTCGAAGGAACCTATATTACTGAAACGGATCCAACGGTCACGACTATTTTGGCGGGTCTGTCTTTTCCAGCCCGCAGGCTGAAAGCGCTGGAGGAATCCATTGAGAAGAATCGTGACCGGCTGCAAGGCCTGGTAAATAAAGAACATACACAAAAATATGAGTCGAGAATCCAATGGGCATCTAACTTAAAGGTCAAGCAGCAAAGAAAACCGGAATCGGTCACATCCAAGTTGTCGAAATATCAAAAATAAAGTAAATGAGAGGCTGGCCCTTAGCGTCAGCCTTTTAAAATGAAAAAAGCACTTGTCTCAGTGTTTTATGAAATGCTTCTTAGGCCTGTTGAGGTTGGAGAAATAGAGGAAGCCGTCAAGAGGACAAAAAGCAGTGAGACCGTCTGAGGTTTGTCGTCATGAAGCCGTCAAGAGGACAAAAGTTAGCGAGGTCATCCAAGATTTGTCGTCATGAAGCCGCCAAGAGGACAAAAGTTAGCGAGGTCATCCAAGATTTGTCGTCATGAAGCCGTCAAGAGGACAAAAAGCATCGAGACCGCCCGAGATTTGTCGTCATGAAGCTGTCAAGAGGACAAAAGTTAGCGAGGTCATCCAAGATTTGTCGTCATGAAGCCGTCAAGAGGACAAAAAGCAGTGAGACCGCCCGAGATTTGTCGTCATGAAGCCGTCAAGAGGACAAAAAGCAGTGAGACCGTCTGAGGTTTGTCGTCATGAAGCCGTCAAGAGGACAAAAAGCAGTGAGACCGCCCGAGATTTGTCGTCATGAAGCCGCCAAGAGGACAAAAA
>NZ_CALPDF010000004.1 GCF_943193175.1 Neobacillus muris | reverse complement strand
CAGTTCTGTCGCCATGAAGCGTTCAAGACGACAAAAGTCAATGCTAGAGCCCCAATTCTGTCGTCATGAAGCGTTCAAGAGGACAAAAGTCAATGTCAGAGCCTCAGTTCTGTCGTCATGAAGCGTTCAAGAGGACAAAAGTCAATGTCAGAGCCTCAGTTCTGTCGCCATGAAGCGTTCAAGACGACAAAAGTCAATGCTAGAGCCCCAATTCTGTCGTCATGAAGCGTTCAAGAGGACAAAAGTCAATGTCAGAGCCTCAGTTCTGTCGTCATGAACATCTTAAACCACATAATTGCTCTTACTACATGACAACTTGTTCACAATTGATAATTTTTCCATACAAGCCAACTCTAAATCCTTCTCGTACGGGCACTTCTTGTGGTATACTACATAAGTTATTAAAGGTTAGTGGAGGACTTCATGGGTAAAAACGCAAAAGCAGGAATACAAAACGGAAAAATACTTTCATTTGTACCTACAGGTGAATATTATTTTAAAAAAGGAATAAAGGCCTACCATCGGCGTGATTTCTACAAAGCAAAGAAATACCTTGACCGGGCGCTTCAGCTTGAGCCAGGTGAACCGATGATTGCCTGCCAGTTAGCGATAGTCTCAACTGAACTAGGCGAATTCGAAAATTCCAACCGTCTTCTGCATCTCATCCTTGAAGATCTTGATCAAGAATTAGTAGAATGCCACTACTTCTTAGCGAACAACTACGCCCACTTGGGGTATTTTAAAGATGCGTTTCATCATGCTCAGCTATACTTGCAAATGGATCCAAATGGCGATTTTGCGGACGATGCTGAGGAACTGCTGGAACTGCTCATGTTGGAATCGGAAGAACTTGAAGAAGAATACTACGGGCAGGATGACCTTATTACTATGCAGGAGCAGGCCCGCGAATTGCTCGAATCTGGCTATTTTAGCAAAGCCATTGAGCTGTTAAAGGAAGTTATTAAAGAATATCCGGAATACTGGTCCGCATACAATAACCTAGCGCTTGCCTATTTTTATTTAGGCAAACCTGAAAAAGCTGAAGACATTTTAAATCAAGTTTTGGAACTGAATCCAGGAAATTTGCATGCCTTATGCAACAAAACGGTATTTGCCCACTATCAAGGGCGGCATAAATATGTTTCAGAGATGCTTGAACCTTTGAAAAAAGTCCAGCCGATGATTAGTGAGCAGCAGTTTAAACTGGGTACCACGTTTGCACTTGTCGGGGAATACGACTTGGCCTATTTCTGGTTAAAAAAATTATATAAAAAGAACTTTGAAGCCGATGCTCCCTTTTATTATTGGCTTTCTTATGCAGCATATTACACAGGACGCGAAAATTTCGCGAAAAATATCTGGAAATTGCTGCTAGAACTTAACCCGGAAAAAGAGGGACAGGAACCGTGGAATGCAAAAGAGGTTGCTGCCAACGGGTTTGAGGATTTGACTGGTTCTATTTTTCAAAAATTAGAAAGTGATTTCGTAGAGGAACGCTTATTTGCCTTGTTCCTGACAACCGTTTCGGATAATAAAGAGGAAATCATCACATCAAATCAGCTGTTCCAAAATCAGAAATTTACTCAGCTGGAAAAAGAGTATATCTCCTTGATCCGTTCAGGAAAACAGTCGGTCACAGCCGATGCTCAAGCAGTGGCAGAGCTTTTTTACGAAAACTACCAGCCTATCGGCGCAGTGGAGTCAGGCCTATATTTAATGTGGTTTTCTGTGTTTGTCGAGGGATTTAAAGCCAATATTCGGTTATCCAATAAACGGGCGTGGGCAGGTGCTGTAGAATATGTATGGCACCGGCTGCGCAGTGAAAAAGTATCACAGCAAGAACTGGCCAGCCGCTACGGAATCTCGGCAGCTACGATTGGAAAATACGTCAAGATCGTGAATGAGCTATTAGACTAATGTAACTATTGACAATGTTGAGCAGTTTGTTGGACTATAAATGGATTGTTTAATACGATTAAGTAGGGAATACTATACTTAATCGTTTTTTTTATATAAGGAGTGAAAACGATGTCTGATGAAAAAATTTACGACGTCATTATTGCCGGGGCCGGCCCTGCAGGCATGACCGCAGCTGTATATACATCTCGTGCAAATCTTTCGACACTCATGATTGAACGGGGAATGCCGGGAGGCCAAATGGCCAATACCGAGGATGTAGAAAACTATCCAGGCTTTGACAGTATCTTAGGGCCTGACTTATCAGCCAAAATGTTTGAACATGCGAAAAAGTTCGGTGCTGAATATGCATACGGCGATATTAAGGAAATCATCGATCATGGCGGCTACAAAATTGTCAACGCTGGATCTAAACAATATAAGGCTTACTCCGTGATTATCACCACAGGGGCTGAATATAAAAAGCTGGGTGTTCCAGGTGAAAAAGAACTGGGCGGACGCGGAGTGTCCTATTGTGCGGTCTGTGACGGAGCCTTTTTCAAGCAAAAGCGGCTGTTTGTTATTGGCGGCGGCGACTCGGCGGTGGAAGAAGGGGTTTATTTAACTCGTTTTGCATCACAGGTAACCATTGTCCACCGCCGCGATGAGCTTCGGGCCCAAAAGATTTTGCAAGACCGTGCGTTTGCCAATGAAAAGGTCGACTTCATTTGGAGCCATACAGTGAAGTCCATCAATGAGAAAGACGGAAAAGTGGGCAGTGTCACCCTTGTATCCACGAAATATGGCAGTGAGCAAACCTTGCCGGCGGATGGCGTGTTTGTATATGTTGGGATGGTGCCGTTGTCAAAACCATTTGAAAACTTGGGAATTACCAATCAAAATGGCTATATTGAAACGAATGACCGGATGGAAACGAAGGTGCCTGGCATTTTTGCTGCCGGGGATATCCGTGAAAAAACACTGCGCCAGATTGTAACCGCAACAGGTGACGGAAGCATTGCGGCCCAAAGCGCCCAACATTTTGTGGAGGAGCTTAAAGAGGAAATGAAATTAAAGCAATAAACCGGGGGATGTGACTTTTTTGTAAAATTACCAACAGGAACCTTTACAAAAAAGTAACTCTTTTTTCACCCAACTGTAACAGTAGTGAAACAAAGATGGTATATGATAATAGATATTGACCCCCTTTAAAAATATAGACCTTTTCCGCACAGGACCAGCAGCCTGTGCCTTCTTTTTGCCATTGCCGCTCTTCCGAAGCCAACTGGGAGGTTTACATATCTCTTTGTGGAAAAAATCTTAATCGCCGCATCACATGCCAAATCATAAAATAAACTGAAAAGTCAATTTTGTATTCATTGTAGCGGTATCTTAAAAATAGTATAATAAAATGAATAAACAGGTTATTATATCAGGATATTTCATGCCAGCATAGCGCACAGGGCGCCTACGCTTTATAAAGAAGGTGAAATCATGCAGCGTGTCACCAATTGTGTACTAATTAAAGAAGAGAAGGTTTTACTGCTTCAGAAACCGCGCAGAGGATGGTGGTCAGCACCAGGCGGAAAGATGGAGCCCGGAGAATCGGTTCGCGATTCCTGCATTCGGGAATTTCGTGAAGAAACGGGTATTTATTTAAAAAATCCCCAGTTAAAAGGAATTTTTACATTCAT
This sequence comes from Neobacillus muris, assembly GCF_943193175.1. Taxonomy (GTDB): domain Bacteria; phylum Bacillota; class Bacilli; order Bacillales; family Cytobacillaceae; genus Neobacillus; species Neobacillus muris. The sequence continues at coordinate 215,791 of NZ_CALPDF010000004.1, read as the reverse complement.
TATGAAAGAGGGAGAAGAACTTCTTTCAGAGTGGATGATGTTTACGTTTATGGCCACTGAATCTGATGGGGTTGATTTAGAAGAATCGGATGAAGGAAAACTGGAGTGGCATCCGATTGACCAAATTAAAGGGCTGCCTATGGCTGCCGGCGACTATCATATCATCGACTACATGATTCATGGCAAAGGCATTATCTATGGGACCTTTACCTATACAAAGGATTTTGACCTAATTGGTTATCGATTAGATCCAAGCTAATAGATGTACGAGCATCCACGCTAAAATATAGGGGGAATATACATGAGCACCGGTTCGACAAATGATATTCAAATGGTCATTATAACCGGAATGTCCGGAGCTGGAAAAACAGTAGCCATACAAAGTTTTGAAGATTTAGGATTCTTTTGTGTGGATAATTTGCCTCCTACATTGCTGCCAAAATTCCTTGAACTCATGAAGGAATCGGGGAATAAAATGAATAAAGTGGCTCTTGTCATGGACCTGAGAGGCAGGGAGTTTTTTGATCATTTATTTAAAGCATTGGATGATCTGGCCGAAACCTCCTGGGTTACGCCGCAGATTTTATTTTTAGATGCGGATGATGCCACATTGGTTCGAAGATACAAAGAGACAAGACGGTTCCATCCGTTAGCTAAATCCAGCTCTCCTCTCGAAGGCATTACAATGGAAAGAGAGCTGCTGGAGGAGCTTAAGGGGCGGGCGCAAATTATTTACAACACTTCCCAGATGAAACCGCGGGAATTACGTGAGAAAATATTATCTGAATTTACCGCGAACAGCCATTTAATTTTTACTGTCAATGTCATGTCATTTGGCTTTAAACATGGAATCCCGATTGATGCGGATCTTGTGTTTGATGTGCGTTTTTTGCCTAACCCGCATTATATCGACCATATGCGGCCTAAAACAGGATTGGACGAAGAGGTTTCCAGCTATGTCTTGAAATGGAATGAAACCAGCAAGTTCTTGGAAAAGGTGACCGATTTGTTAAGCTTTATGCTGCCGCATTATAAGCGGGAAGGCAAGTCACAATTAGTGATTGCCATTGGCTGCACGGGCGGCCAGCACCGTTCTGTTGCCTTAGCCGAGTACATTGGCCGATTTTTCCAAAAGGATTATAAAACAGTGGTATCCCATCGTGACATTGAGAGGAGAAAGGAAAAGTCAACATGAGAGATTACGGTCAGCCAAGAATTGTCGTCATCGGCGGGGGGACGGGGCTGCCAGTGCTATTGCGCGGCCTAAAACAATACCCTGTAGATATTACGGCTATTGTTACAGTAGCTGATGATGGCGGCAGTTCGGGCAGAATTCGCGAGGATTTGCATATTCCTCCTCCGGGAGACGTCCGCAATGTGCTTGCGGCGCTTTCCGATGTGGAACCGCTTGTTGAGGAGATGTTTCAGCACCGGTTCAATACGTCCAATGAGTTGTCCGGCCACTCGCTGGGGAATTTGATCCTGGCAGCCATGACCTCGATTACGGGAGACTTTGTTCATGCCATCCAGGAAATGAGCAAAGTGTTAAATGTCAGGGGAAAAGTCCTGCCTGCGGCCAATCAGAATGTCGTCCTGCATGCTGAAATGGAGGATGGAACGGTGATCTCGGGAGAATCGAAAATACCGTATTCAGGGAAAAAAATCAGTCGGGTGTTTTTGACTCCCCAAAATATTCGCCCGCTTCCGGAAACGATTCAAGCGATCCGCCAGGCTGATATGATCGTCATTGGACCTGGGAGCCTGTATACGAGCATTATGCCAAATCTGCTTGTTCCGAGATTAGGGCTTGAAGTTTGCCGCTCGCATGCAAAGAAGGTTTATATTTGCAATTTAATGACACAAGCAGGGGAGACTCTTGGGTATACCGCCAGTGACCATGTTAAAGCTTTATATGACCATATGAGCTGTGCGTTTATTCATACGATTTTGGTGAACAATGAGGAAATTCCTGAGGATGTCCAGCTTCGCTATAATGAAGAACTGGCCTATCCTGTCCAATATGATTTGCCTCAGTTATCCGAACTTGGAATTGAGGTCGTCCATGCGGACATCGCTGACTTGGAGGATGGGGCCTTGCGCCATGATCCAAAAAAAGTCGCAGAAATTTTATATAATTTGCTTATTGCTGAAACCAAAAGGCGTTATAAAGCGTAAATAAGCTGTAATTGTTTTTTTATCCTTTTCTATGTAAAAAACTAAGGCGGCCAATCCGGCTGCTGCTGGAGGTTTTGGCAGCAGATAGATATCCGTTTTTGTAAAAGTATTCGTTGTTTAAGGGGGTAAGGGGGATGTCTTTCGCTTCAGAAACTAAAAAGGAATTAACGAACTTGGAAGTGAAACCCTGCTGTATTCGGTCTGAGCTCTCAGCGTTAATCAGGATGAACGGTTCCCTTTCCTTTTCTAATCGTAAGGTCGTTGTCGATATTCAAACGGAAAATGCTGCGATTGCCAGAAGAATTTATACATTAATCAAAAAGAGCTTTCAGGTGCAAGTAGAGCTTCTTGTTCGAAAGAAAATGCGGCTGAAAAAAAATAATGTTTATATTGTCCGATTGGTGGAACGGGCCAAAGAAATCTTGGAAGATACGCAAATCATTGGTGAAAATTTTACGTTTATCCATCATATATCAGAGAATCTTGTGAAGAAAAAGTGTTGTAAGCGTTCTTATTTGCGTGGCGCTTTTCTGGCTGGAGGGTCCGTCAATAACCCGGAAACTTCTTCCTATCATTTAGAGATTGCTTCGATGTACAAGGAACACAATGATTCTTTATGTGAGTTGATGAACAAATTTGGGCTCAACAGCAAAACGCTGGAGCGGAAAAAAGGCTTTATCACCTACCTGAAAGAAGCCGAAAAAATAACCGAGTTTTTGAATATAATAGGGGCACATAATGCCTTGCTTCGGTTTGAAGATGTTCGCATTGTAAGAGATATGCGCAATTCGGTTAACAGATTGGTCAATTGTGAAACAGCCAACTTAAATAAAACCATTGGCGCCTCCTTGAGGCAGGTGGAGAACATCCGTTATATTGACCAAACGGTTGGTTTGCAGATTTTGCCTGATAAATTACGTGAAATTGCTGAACTCCGCTTGAATTATACGGATGTCACCTTGAAGGAATTGGGTGAAATGGTGTCCGGGGGGACCATCAGCAAATCGGGCATTAATCACCGGCTGCGGAAAATCGATGAGATTGCAGAAAAATTACGGACTGGGGAAGCGCCATCCATTAAGTAATTGCGGGAATATATTTTTTATAGAAATAGATAGATACATCTAAACGAGGAGGAATTTTAAATGGTGGTAAAAGAAGCGACAGTCAAATTGAAAACGGGGCTACAGGCTCGCCCTGCGGCATTATTTGTTCAGGAAGCAAACCGGTTCTCGTCTGATATTTTCCTGGAAAAGGATGGCAAGAAGGTTAATGCTAAAAGCATTATGGGGTTAATGAGCCTTGCCGTGGGTTCTGGGGTTGCCATCAATATTATCGCTGACGGCTCAGACGAGGATGAAGCGATCCAATCGTTAACTGATTTTATTGAAAAAGAACAATAAGAATAATTATATAAAAAAAGCAATCGGCCTTATGTGCCAATTGCTTTTTTTATATTATTTATCTTTTTTGTCTAATGTATTTCGAGATATAATATGATCGATTAGACCGTATTCTTTTGCTCTCTCAGCTGTCATGAAGTTATCACGGTCGGTATCCCTTTGGATCACTTCAAGCGGCTGGCCTGTGCGTTCTGCAAGAATTCCATTTAGTTTTTCACGCAGGAACAAGATTCGCTTGGCTGCAATTTCAATTTCGGTTGCTTGGCCTTGTGCACCGCCTAGCGGCTGGTGAATCATCACTTCCGCATTTGGCAGGGCATAGCGTTTGCCTTGTTCTCCAGCAGCAAGCAGGAAGGCACCCATCGAAGCAGCCATTCCAAGGCATACAGTTGATACACTTGGCTTAATGTATTGCATCGTATCGTAAATCGCCATACCGGCAGTGATGCTGCCGCCAGGGCTGTTGATGTAAAGGGTAATATCTTTTTCAGGGTTTTCAGCTTCTAAAAATAATAGTTGCGCCACGATGCTGTTGGCTACATTATCATCAATAGCGCTTCCCAGCATAATAATCCTGTCTTTTAATAGACGAGAGTAGATGTCATAAGCTCTTTCGCCGCGATTCGTTTGTTCAATGACTGTAGGAATCAAATTCATTCTTCTTCCTCCTTTGAATAGAAAAGGTAAAATCTTCTGTATTGTTATCATACACTGATGGTCAATAAAGGTCAAACAATTCGTCTCTCATTTTGTTCGACAACTTTCCCTCATTCAGCATAACCAATCTATTTCAATTTAAAACCTAAAAAACCCCTTGCCAAAGTCGATGTGATGTCATATAATAATTAAGTCGCTAATGATTAGCCCTCGTGGTGCAATGGATAGCACGCAAGATTCCGGTTCTTGAAATTCGGGTTCGAGTCCTGACGAGGGCGTAATAAAAGCCTCATGTTCCTTTGAGAACATGGGGTTTTTATTTTGCCGTTTTTGCTAAAATCATCATATCGGTGGTGCAGGGGCTGCCGTGATAAATTTTCTCTAAGTGTCATTGAACAAGGTAACTGTCGCAGAAAAGCTAGTAACTGTCGGATAGCACTCGCCAACTGCCGCATAAAAGCTAATAACTGTCGGATACCCCCATCCAACTGTCGCCCATTTCCCAATTTTTTAATCATCTGTTAAATTCCGTTCACGAATACCCCTCTTTCATGTAAAATAAACCATAAGGGGGGATTGGGATGCAGTTTAAAGCAGGTTTATGGCAGCAGCAAACATTAAAGCTGACAATGACACAAGAGCTGTCACAAGCAATTGCCTTATTGCAATATTCGGCTGAGGAGCTTACGGCCTTCTTAGAGAATAAGACACTCGAAAACCCGCTCATCCAGCTGGAAAACGTTACTGTCCAGCCAATGAACCCCCTAATCGACCGCCAGCGCCGGAAATACCAAAAAATAGAGCGGGACTGGATTGAGCAGATTGCAGATCAATCCACCTCCCTTGAAGAACAACTAATCTCACAATTAGATATGAAATCGATATCGCCAGTTCAACTGAAAATCATCCAAAACTTAATCCAACATTTGGATGAAAACGGTTACTTCACCGATGATTTGGAACAAATCGCCAATAAACTGTCCGTCAGCCTTGAACTGGCAGCAGCAAGTTTAGCGCTCATCCAAACACTTGAGCCTTCTGGCATCGGGGCAAGAAGCCTTCAAGAATGCCTTGCACTGCAAATGGAAAAAAGAAACCCTGAAAACCAACTCGCATTAACCATTATAAAAGATTACTTTATCCTATTGGCGGAACGAAAATGGAAACAAATTGCAAAAGAACTAAATGTAACTTTAAAGGAAATTCAAGATGTTTTTGATGAAATTCAGCTGCTCAACCCGAAGCCAGGGGCCTCCTTGGTAAAGGAAGCATCGGCCTACATCATTCCCGATGTGATGATTGAGCAAACAGCAGAGGGAATAGTCGTCAGAACGCTGGATGAATCCGTTCCTAAAATTAGCTTTAATACTTCCTATTTTCAACAATTCCACAATAAAAACCAGCAAGTAAATCGGTTTCTGCAGGAAAAAGTTCAGGACTATCAATGGATTGTCAAAAGCATGGAGCAGCGCAGAGAAACCCTGACAAAGGTTGTCATGAAGATTGTGGAAAAGCAGCCCGGCTTTTTCCATAAAGGGCCGTCCTTTTTAGTGCCGATGACCATGAGAGAGGTTGCTGCTGAACTTGAAATTCATGAATCAACTGTCAGCAGGGCAGTCAGGGAAAAATATGTCCAGACACCGGCAGGCACCTATCCATTAAAGTCTTTTTTTACAAGCACCATTCAATCAGTGGACAGTGAAGAGGCCCTTTCATCCACTCATGTAAAAAATCTGATCCGCCAAATCATTGACCATGAAAATAAAGAAAAGCCGCTGTCCGATCAGGATATTGCGGAAAAATTAGCGGCAGAGGAGAGGACGGCTGTATCCCGGCGAACCGTCGCCAAATACCGGGAACAGCTGGGGATACCCTCCTCTTCTAAGCGAAAAAGATTTAATTGAACAAAGCCTGCTGCAACATCAAACTAGAAAGGAAAACAAAAATGATCCCTCAAACCATTACACTATACACAAGAAAAAGCTGCCCGTTATGTGATAAGGCGAAACAGGCCCTGCTGGAGATGAAAGATGAAATCTCCTTTAAACTTGAAGAAATTGATATTTATGAAAATGACGAATTAACCGAACGCTTCGGCCTAATGATACCCGTTGTTTATATCAATGGAGAGCAAGCGGCATATGGGCAAATTAACAAATTTGACATAAGAAAACGATTACAAGAAAATATCTCAAACTTATAGGTTGAAATTTGGATATCACTACTGCTACAATGAAACACGTAGACAGGGTGATTTTTTTTAGAGGTTGTGGGACATAATATGTCTATGGTGGACATTTTTTGACCAGCAGCATATTATTAAAGGAGAAGGCTATCATGCAATCATTTATTGACATTGCGAAAAGATTATTACCTGATTTCCTTCAAGTCCTGCAAAAAAGATACTCGATTCTACGATACATAGGTTTTATGCAGCCGGTCGGGCGCAGAAGTTTAGCTTCAAGCCTTGGTTTAACGGAACGGGTTCTTCGCACTGAAGTAGAATTCCTCAAAGAGCAAAATCTTATTAATACCAATAATGTAGGAATGAGCTTGACCTCTGAGGGGAAAAATTTACTAGAAGATCTAGAAGAATTCATGCGGGAAGTAAAAGGGCTTGATGTCCTAGAAATGGAACTGAAGCATCGGCTGGGCATAAAGAAGGTCATTATTGTGCCGGGTGACAGTGATGAATCGCCTATGGTAAAGAGTGAACTTGGCAAGGCCTGCGCAATTTGCATGAAAAAGCTTTTAACAGGAAAAAATATCATCGCTGTAACTGGCGGGTCCACCATGGCGGCTGTGGCAGAAAAATTATCTCCTGAGCCAAGCGATAAGGAGATTGTATTTGTTCCAGCACGCGGTGGCGTAGGTGAGGAAGTCCAAAATCAGGCAAACACGATTTGTTCAAAAATGGCGGAGAACAGCCATGCGAGACATCGTGTATTTTATGTTCCTGATCAGGTCAGTCCCAATATTTACGATTCCTTAATCCATGAGCCAGGCATCCATGAGGTATTAAAGCTAATTCATTCCGCGAACATAGTTGTGCACGGAATTGGGAATGCTATGACAATGGCCGAGCGAAGAAAATCCAGCCCCGAAATTTTAGAAAAATTAAAAGCTGGAAAGGCAGTCGGGGAAGCATTCGGCTACTATTTTAATGAACAAGGCGAAATCGTCCACAAAGTATTGACCATTGGACTGCAATTAGAAAATCTACCCTCGATTTCTAATGTCATCGCCGTAGCCGGCGGGGCTTCGAAAGCGAAAGCAATCAGAGCCTATATGAAACAAGCACCGGAATCAACAGTGTTAATTACTGATGAAGGTGCAGCAAAAAAACTGTTAAAAGGATAACAGTTATTCACCCGAATGAATATTTGAAAAAGGGTTACCCTTTTTATAAAAAAATATCCACGCAATAAGGAGGAAATAATCATGGCAGTAAAAGTTGGTATTAATGGTTTTGGTCGTATTGGACGTAACGTATTTCGTGCAGCATTGAAGAACAGCAACGTCGAAATCGTTGCAATCAATGACTTAACAGATGCTAAAATGCTTGCGCATCTTTTAAAATACGATACAGTTCACGGAACTCTTTCTGAGGATGTAACTGTTGATGGTGAATATCTAGTAGTAGGCGGTAAAAAAGTGAAAGTTATCGCTGAACGCGATCCAGCTCAACTTGGCTGGGGCGACCTTGGCGTAGATGTAGTAGTTGAATCTACTGGACGTTTCACAAAGCGTGAAGATGCTGCGAAGCACCTTGAAGCAGGTGCTAAGAAAGTAATCATTTCTGCTCCAGCAACTAACGAAGATATCACAATCGTAATGGGTGTTAACGAAGATAAATACGATGCAGCTAACCACCATGTATTATCTAACGCATCTTGTACGACAAACTGCTTGGCTCCATTTGCAAAAGTATTAAACGATACTTTCGGAATCAAACGCGGTATGATGACAACTGTTCACTCCTATACAAATGACCAGCAAATCCTTGATTTGCCACATAAGGACTACCGCCGAGCACGTGCAGCAGCTGAAAACATGATCCCAACTTCAACTGGTGCTGCTAAAGCAGTTGCACTTGTATTGCCTGAATTAAAAGGCAAATTAAACGGTATGGCAATGCGTGTTCCAACTCCAAACGTTTCAATCGTTGACCTAGTTGCAGAACTCGAAAAAGACGTTACTGTTGAAGATGTAAACTCTGCATTAAAAGCAGCAGCTGAAGGTCCGTTAAAAGGAATCCTTGCATACAGCGATCTTCCATTAGTATCTAGCGATTACAATGGTGCTACTGTTTCTTCAACTGTTGATGGTTTATCTACAATGGTTCTTGAAGGCAACATGGTAAAAGTTCTTTCTTGGTACGATAACGAAGTTGGTTACTCTAACCGCGTTGTTGACCTAGTTGATTACATCGCTTCAAAAGGTCTTTAAGTTCAAAACAGGATTGAAAATCCTATTTTGAACTGACTATTATAAATACTGTGTTTCCAAAGGGGAGTGGGGAGAATTCCCCCACTCCTTTTCTTATGAATTCGTATAGGAGGACCATGTCGATGAACAAAAAATCTGTAAAAGATATCGATGTAAAGGGTAAACGCGTTTTTTGCCGAGTGGATTTTAACGTACCAATGCAGGATGGAAAAATCACCGATGACACAAGGATTCGCGCTGCACTGCCAACCATTCAGTATTTAACTGAACAAGGGGCAAAAGTTCTTCTCGCCAGCCACCTTGGACGCCCGAAGGGGAAAGTAGTCGAAGAAATGCGGTTAACTCCAGTTGCAGCAAGACTGTCTGAGCTTCTTGGAAAAGAAGTAAAAAAGGCAGATGAAGCCTGCGGTGATTCTGTTAAAGCCTTAATTGGCACATTAAATGATGGCGATGTATTACTATTAGAAAACGTCCGCTTCTATCCTGGTGAAGAAAAGAACGATTCTGAGCTTGCAAAATCATTTGCAGAACTTGCAGATGTTTATGTGAACGATGCATTTGGAGCAGCACATCGTGCACATGCATCTACAGAAGGAATTGCACATTATCTTCCAGCAGTATCCGGCTTCTTAATGGAAAAAGAGCTTGATGTTTTAGGGAAAGCCCTATCCAACCCAGAACGCCCATTTACAGCGATCGTCGGCGGAGCAAAAGTAAAAGACAAAATTGGCGTCATCGAAAATCTTTTAGAATTAGTAGATAACCTGATTATCGGCGGTGGACTTGCCTATACCTTTGTTAAAGCACAGGGCCACGAAATCGGCAAATCCTTGCTTGAAGAAGATAAAATGGATTTGGCGAAATCATTTATGGCTAAAGCAAAGGAAAAAGGTGTCAACTTCTATATGCCAGTTGATGTGATCGTTGCAGACGATTTTTCAGCAGATGCCAACACAAAAGTAGTCAGCATCGAAGAAATTCCGGCTGATTGGGAAGCTCTTGATATTGGGCCAAAAACTCGTGAAATCTATCGTGATGTTATTGAAAAATCAAAGCTTGTCATCTGGAATGGACCAATGGGTGTTTTCGAAATCGATACATTTGCCCAAGGTACAAAAGCGGTCGCGGAAGCACTTGCAGATGCAAAAGGCACCTACTCAGTCATTGGCGGCGGAGATTCAGCTGCAGCTGTTGAAAAATTTGGCCTAGCAGAAAAAATGAGCCATATTTCTACAGGCGGAGGCGCTTCTTTAGAGTTTATGGAAGGTAAAGAACTCCCAGGTGTTGTGGCTTTAAACGATAAGTAAGCTAATCAAGAAAGGATGTTCCAGTATGCGTAAACCAATCATTGCAGGTAACTGGAAAATGAACAAAACACTTTCGGAAGCAAAAAGTTTTGCGGAGGAAGTAAAAGGTCTTGTTCCTGCTGCAGACAAAATGGATTCGGTCATTTGCGCACCTGCTTTATTTTTGCAAAGCCTATTGGAAGTAACAGAAGGCAGCGAAGTAAAAATTGGTGCCCAAAACATGCACTTTGAGGAAAGCGGCGCGTTTACAGGCGAAATCAGCCCGAAAGCACTTGCTGACCTTGGCGTACAATATGTCATTATCGGACATTCCGAGCGCCGTGAAATGTTCAATGAGACGGATGAATCGGTAAATAAGAAAGTTTTGGCTGCATTTAAATACAATGTAACTCCCATTGTGTGCTGTGGCGAAACCCTTGAACAGCGTGAAAAGGGCGAAACGAATCAATTAGTGGGCGATCAGGTTGCCAAGGCTCTTAAAGGATTAACTGATGAGCAAGTGAAACAAACTGTCATTGCTTATGAGCCAATCTGGGCAATTGGAACAGGAAAATCTTCCACATCTGCGGATGCGAATGAGGTTTGTGCCCATATCCGTCAGGTTGTTGCCAAAGAGTTTTCAGAAGACGTGGCCAATGCCGTCCGAATTCAATACGGCGGAAGCGTGAAGCCTGAAAACATCAAAGAATACATGGCGCAGCCTGATATCGATGGTGCCTTAGTCGGCGGTGCCAGCCTTGAGCCGCAATCATTTTTAAAATTACTGGAGGCGGGTCAATATGAGTAAAGCTCCAGTGGCCCTCATCATTCTTGATGGATTTGGATGCAGGGATGAAATAAAAGGGAATGCGGTTGCCCAAGCAAAAAAACCAAACTTTGACCGGTATTGGGCTTCTTTCCCCCATACACACTTAACGGCTAGCGGGGAAGCAGTGGGCCTTCCGGAGGGGCAAATGGGAAACTCCGAGGTTGGCCACTTAAATATTGGTGCCGGCCGGATTGTTTACCAAAGCTTAACCCGTGTAAACATTGCAATACGTGAAGGAGAATTCGAAAAAAACGAAACCTTCCTTGGTGCCATGAACCATGTGAAAAAGAACGGAACAGCATTGCACTTGTTTGGCTTGCTGTCAGATGGCGGCGTACATAGCCATATTAACCATATGTTTGCACTTCTCAAGCTTGCCAAAGAAGAGGGTGTAGAAAAAGTTTATATCCATGCGTTTCTTGATGGACGTGACGTTGGACCGAAAACAGCGCCAACATACATTAAAGAGGCAATGGATAAAATGAAGGAGTATGGGATTGGCGAGTTTGCCACCATTTCTGGCCGCTATTATTCAATGGACCGTGATAAGCGCTGGGAACGTGTTGAAAAATCCTACCGCGCTATGGTGTATGGAGAAGGGCCAACCTATACGAATCCATTAGAGGTTGTAGAAGACTCTTATTCTCATGGAATCTTTGATGAATTCGTGATTCCTTCGGTCATTACGAAGGAAGACGGACAACCGGTTGCGACGATTCAAGATAACGACGCGGTTATTTTCTATAACTTCCGTCCGGACCGGGCGATCCAGATTTCTAACACGTTTACGAACAAAGATTTCCGTTCGTTTGACCGCGGACCAAAGCATCCGAAGGATTTATATTTTGTCTGCTTGACTCACTTCAGTGAAACGGTTGACGGGTATGTTGCTTTTAAACCAACTAACTTGGATAACACATTGGGTGAAGTACTGGCGCAAAATAACTTAAAGCAGCTGAGGATTGCGGAAACAGAGAAATATCCGCATGTTACCTTCTTCATGAGCGGCGGGCGCGAAGCTAAATTCCCTGGCGAAGAGCGTATCTTAATCAACTCGCCAAAGGTTGCAACCTATGACCTTAAACCGGAAATGAGTGTTTATGAAGTAACGGATGCGTTAGTAAAGGAAATCAGCGCGGATAAATTCGATGCGATTATCCTTAACTTTGCGAATCCGGATATGGTCGGCCACTCGGGTATGCTTGAGCCTACGATTAAAGCCATTGAGGCCGTTGATGAGTGCTTAGGTAAAGTGGTCGATTTAATCCTTGAAAAAGGCGGCGCAGCGATTATTACTGCTGACCATGGTAACGCCGATGAAGTGGTTACACTTGGCGGCGACCCTATGACGGCCCACACGACGAACCCTGTTCCTGTCATTGTGACGAAAAAGGGGGCAGAATTGCGTGACGGCGGCATTTTGGGTGATTTAGCCCCAACGGTACTGGATTTATTAAATGTTCAGCAGCCTGCTGAAATGACTGGAAAATCATTAATCAATAAATAACTTTTAAAATAATTTTTTAAAAATAAGGAGAGATTATAATGCCATATATTGTTGACGTTTATGCTCGTGAAGTACTAGATTCCCGCGGTAACCCTACTGTTGAAGTGGAAGTGTTCACTGAATCAGGCGCATTTGGCCGTGCATTAGTTCCAAGTGGTGCTTCTACAGGTGAATACGAAGCAGTTGAACTTCGTGATGGTGACAAGAGCCGTTATCTTGGAAAAGGTGTTCAAAAAGCAGTTGACAACGTAAATGAAATTATCGCACCAAAATTGATTGGTGAAGGCTTCAGTGTTCTTGACCAAGTATCTATCGACAAAGCGATGATTGATCTTGATGGAACTGAAAACAAAGGTAAATTGGGTGCGAACGCCATCCTTGGTGTATCTTTAGCGGTAGCTCATGCAGCAGCTAACTACCTTGATGTGCCTTTATATCAATACCTTGGCGGCTTCAACGCTAAGCAGCTTCCAGTGCCAATGATGAACATCGTTAACGGCGGTGAGCATGCTGATAACAACGTAGATATCCAAGAATTTATGATTATGCCTGTTGGTGCTCCAAACTTTAAAGAAGCACTTCGCATGGGCGCTGAAATTTTCCATACATTGAAATCGGTTCTTAAAGCAAAAGGCCTTAACACAGCTGTTGGGGATGAAGGCGGATTTGCACCAAACTTAGGTTCAAACGAAGAAGCTCTTCAAACCATTGTGGAAGCTATTGAAAAAGCAGGCTACAAGCCAGGCGAAGAAGTTAGACTTGCGATGGATGCTGCTTCTTCTGAGTTCTATAACAAAGAAGACGGAAAATACCATCTTGCTGGCGAAGGCGTTGTGAAGACTTCTGCTGAAATGGTTGACTGGTACGAAGAGCTTTGCTCTAAATACCCAATCATCTCGATCGAAGATGGTTTAGATGAAAACGACTGGGAAGGCCACAAGCTTTTAACTGAGCGTCTTGGCAAAAAAGTTCAATTAGTTGGTGACGACTTATTTGTAACAAACACGAAAAAGCTTGCTGAAGGTATTGAAAAAGGAATCGGCAACTCCATCCTAATCAAAGTTAACCAAATCGGTACACTTACTGAAACTTTTGATGCGATTGAAATGGCAAAACGCGCTGGCTATACAGCTGTTGTATCTCACCGTTCTGGTGAAACAGAAGATGCGACAATCGCTGACATTGCGGTTGCTACAAACGCTGGCCAAATCAAAACAGGTGCTCCATCCCGTACGGATCGTGTAGCAAAATACAACCAATTGCTTCGCATTGAAGACCAATTAGGCGAAACTGCTCAATTCAACGGCATTAAGTCTTTCTATAACTTAAGCCGATAATCAATTTAGGTAAAAAGGCATCCATGCATATGGGTGCCTTTTTACTTGGTATACCTTTCACCAAATGTAATGGGATTAGAAGGAAATAAATATACAGCCCTATCTTTGCCAGAAGCTGTCACAATGCACCTATTGTTAAAATCGCGATATTATGGTAAATTTAAAATATTGTGAGCATGTACGTATTTACGGGAGGTGGCCTTTATGCATACATTTTTAGTCGTTCTTTTGATTATTGTCAGTATCGCTCTTATCGCTGTGGTTTTACTTCAATCAGGAAAAAGCGCCGGTTTATCAGGTGCCATTTCGGGTGGTGCTGAAACCCTATTCGGCAAGCAAAAAGCTCGGGGAATTGATTTGATCCTGCATCGGATTACAGTTGTTCTATCTATACTGTTCTTCCTGCTTGCTCTTGGAGTTACTTATTTTCAAATCTAATTCAAAGAAAACCTGGCCAAATATATGCCAGGTTTTTTGTTGTCTATCACACAAAAAAAAGTATCGCTTAGATACTCTTATCAAGTCTTTTTGGTGGAATCTTCAACCTATTAATGCTTAAACTAAACTAAGAAACAGATTGTACATAAAGGAGTTTACATCATGAAAGTTGCATTGCCAAAACCATTTACTTTTGAGGGCGGAAAACGGGCTGTCCTGTTGCTGCACGGCTTTACCGGCAACTCATCCGACGTCCGAATGCTTGGCCGTTTTCTTGAAAACAAAGGCTACACCTGTCATGCGCCGCATTATAAAGGTCACGGCGTCCCGCCAGAGGAACTGGTTCTTTCAGGTCCGGAGGATTGGTGGCAGGACGTTTTAAACGGCTATCAATTTTTAAAAAATAAGGGCCACGAGGAAATTGCTGTCGCCGGACTATCGCTTGGCGGGGTATTTTCTTTGAAATTAGGATACACTGTACCTATAAAAGGAATTGTACCGATGTGTGCCCCCATGCATATAAAAAGCGAAGAGATTATGTATGAAGGCGTGCTTGAATATGCCCGCGAGTTTAAAAAACGGGAAGGAAAATCGGAGGAACAAATTGAATTAGAGATGAATGAGTTCAAGAAGACCCCGATGAAAACCCTAAAAGCACTTCAGGAATTGATCGCGGATGTCAGGGAAAATGTCGACATGATCTATGCCCCGACATTTGTTGTCCAAGCGCGCCATGACAAAATGATCAATACCGAAAGTGCCAATATTATTTATAGCAGTATTGAATCTGATACGAAGCTAATAAAATGGTACGAGAAGTCAGGCCACGTCATCACGCTGGATAAAGAACGGGAACAGCTGCATGAAGATGTGTACGCCTTTTTAGAAAAACTCGATTGGCACGATTAAAAATTCCTTATAAGGAGGGATTAAATTTGGATACTATCCAAAATCATATTGATAAACTTTTGAATTATATGAAGGACGAGGCTTATAAGCCGCTGACCGTTCAAGAGCTTGAAGAAGCATTCGGCATTGAGGATTCTGCAGACTTTAAAGAGTTTGTCAAAGCTCTTGTCCAAATGGAGGAAAAAGGGCTTGTCGTCCGTACAAGGGCCAACCGCTATGGCCTGCCGGAAAAGATGAATCTAATCCGGGGAAAATTATCTGGACATGCCAAGGGATTCGCCTTTGTGGTTCCCGATGAGCCGGGTATGGATGATATATTTATACCGCCAACTGAAATTAATAATGCCATGCACGGCGATACCGTTCTTGTTCGGGTTTCCGCGGAAACCTCCGGACAGCGCCGGGAAGGCAGTGTCATTCGGATTGTGGAAAGAGGCATAAAGCAAATTGTTGGAACCTATGTAGAAAGTAAAAACTTTGGCTTTGTGATTCCGGATGATAAAAAATTTGCCAGTGATATTTTTATTCCAAAAGCTGCTTCTAAAGGGGCAGTGGAGGGACATAAGGTTGTCGTGGAACTGACCTCTTATCCGGAGGGAAGGAAAAGTGCGGAAGGGGAAGTCGTTACCATCCTCGGCCATAAAAACGACCCAGGAGTGGATATCCTTTCAGTAATACATAAACATGGACTCCCAATGGCCTTTCCGGACGATGTGCTCCAGCAGGCTAATGAAACGCCTGATACGATTGATGAAAGCGAGCTGGCCAATCGCCGCGACTTACGAAATGAAGTCATTGTAACGATTGATGGCGCTGATGCTAAAGATTTGGATGATGCTGTTACTGTAACCAAGCTGGATAACGGGAACTACAAGCTTGGGGTCCATATCGCTGACGTCAGCTATTATGTAAAAGAAGGGACGCCAATTGACCGAGAAGCTGCGGACAGGGCTACGAGCGTCTATTTAGTGGACCGGGTAATCCCGATGATTCCACACCGCTTATCCAATGGCATCTGTTCCCTAAATCCGAAGGTTGATCGTCTCGTGTTATCCTGTGAGATGGAAATTGACACGGAAGGCCAGGCTGTTTCCCATGAGATTTTTCAAAGTGTCATCAAAACGACAGAACGGATGACCTATCATGACGTGAATCTGATTCTTGTTGATAAGGACGAGGAAACGCGGGCACGTTATGCATCACTTGTTCCGATGTTTGAATTAATGGAACAGCTTGCAGCCATTTTAAGAAATAAACGGATGACAAGAGGAGCCATTGATTTTGATTTTAAAGAATCCAAGGTTCTGGTCGACGAGGAAGGAAAGCCGACGGATGTCATTCTAAGGGATCGGTCTGTGGCGGAACGTCTGATTGAGGAATTCATGCTGGCGGCGAATGAAACGGTGGCTGAGCATTTTCATTGGATGGATGTTCCATTTATTTACCGGATTCACGAGGACCCGAAAGAGGACAAACTGCGGAAGTTTTTCGAGTTTATCACTAACTTCGGCTATATCGTAAAAGGGACCGCAAACAACGTTCATCCCCGGGCACTCCAGGAAATCATTGAAGAGGTTCAAGGAAAGCCGGAAGAAATGGTCGTTTCTACTGTCATGCTGCGTTCGATGCAGCAGGCTAAATATGATCCTGAAAGCCTGGGGCACTTCGGACTATCTACCCAGTTTTATACCCATTTTACTTCACCAATCCGCCGCTATCCGGATACGATCGTGCATAGGTTGATTCGCACGTATTTAATCGAGGGCAAATTGGATGAGGCGACGCGGGAAAAATGGAATGCCCAGCTGCCGGATATTGCCGCCCACTCTTCCAAGATGGAGCGCCGGGCAGTGGAAGCCGAGCGGGAAACAGATGAGCTGAAAAAAGCGGAGTTTATGTTAGATAAAATTGGTGAGGAATTCGATGGCATCATTAGTTCTGTCACCAACTTCGGCATGTTCGTCGAGCTGCAAAATACGATTGAGGGTCTTGTTCATGTCAGCTACATGACCGATGACTATTATCGCTTCGATGAACGTCATTATGCCATGATCGGCGAAAGGACAGGGAAGGTTTTCCGGATAGGCGATGAAATTACTGTCCGAGTTGTGAATGTTAATAAGGATGAACGGTCAATTGACTTTGAAATTGTCGGCATGAAGGGAACTCCCCGACGCGAACGGCCAGCGGCTCCCAAAGTGTTTAAAACAGGAAGCGATACCCATAAACCGAGGCGCAATAAGCAAGGTGACCGGAGCGGAAGGCCAGAATTCGGTGGAAGTCAGGGCCCGAAACAGAAAAAGAAGAAGCGCAAGCATTATGAAAACGTCCCCGTTTCAAAAAGCACAAAACGGAAAAATAAGAAACGGTAAAGGGAAGAGAGCCGCTTGACGGCTCTCTTTCCATTGTATGGGCTTGCTTGTTCTGTTAAAATAAAATCCATAGATATGAGGTGATAACAATGCCAAAAGGTGAAGGGAAAACAGTCGCACAAAATAAAAAGGCTTATCATGACTATTTTATCGAAGAAACATACGAAGCCGGTATTGTGCTGCAGGGGACAGAGATCAAATCGATCCGTGCTGGGCGTGTTAACCTGAAAGATTCCTATGTTAGAATCCAAAACGGGGAAGCTGACCTTTTTGGGATGCATGTCAGCCCTTACGAACAGGGAAATCGATATAATCATGATCCATTAAGGACAAGGAAGCTGCTGCTGCATAAAAAGGAAATTATGAAATTGTTCGGTGACACAAAAGAGGCCGGATATGCGTTAATACCATTAAAGCTATATTTAAAAAATGGTTATTGCAAAGTGTTAATTGGTTTGGCAAAAGGGAAAAAGAACTATGATAAGCGGGAAGATTTGAAGAGGAAGGAAGCAAAAAGGGAAATCGAGCGTGCCTTCCGTGAGCGCCAGAAGATGTAGCCAGCAGCTGGTTCAATTTCCATTTTTCTTACAGTTACTTACAATTGAAAAATGATGAAAGTATGTTATAATAAGTTTGTCGCTAAGATGCGACACAATCTTTTGCTCTGACATCTTGCCAGTTTCCTAAACGTCTTGCTGAAAAGTTTTCAGCACATTTTATAATGGGGACGCTACGGATTCGACAGGGGTAGTTCGAGCTTGGGTTGCGAGTCGAGGGGGCCGGCCTCGTTAAAACGCCAAAGCCAATAACTGGCAAAACTAACAAATCTTTCGCTTTAGCTGCCTAATAAGCGCTTAGCGGTTCCTCCCTCCATCGCCCATGTGGTAGGGTCAGGGACTCACTCTTAGTGGGCTACGCCGGATTCCACCGTCTGAGGAAGAAGGAAGAGAACAACCAGACTAGCTGACCGGCCGCCTGTCGGTAGGCAAAAGGATCAGCGAAGCGCCAATATATCGACTACACTCGTAGAAGCTTAAGTGCCGATATCTTTGGACGCGGGTTCGATTCCCGCCGTCTCCACCATACATAGGTGGATAACAAGGCTGGCAGAAATGCTGGTCTTTTTTATTTATATTAGGGAAACAAAGAAGCTATCCAAGTTGGATAGCTTCTTTATTGATTAGTGTTTCATGTAATTCATACTGGTGTTGATATTCATATTAGTGTTCTGATTCATCGTTTGCGGCATTCCTTGGGCTGGTGCAAAGGCATTCACCATCATAGTCATGTCTTGCTGTGACAGCTGCGGCACTTGATAGTAATGGTGTTTATTTTGATAAATAGATAATTCATAAGCCATTTCAATGCAGTTTGGAATCGAGTCAGCTAGAACACGGCGGACAACCGGATTGGTAGTCTCCAGAGCCGCCATTGTTTTTTGCGAGGCGCCAGTTTTGCAGGCTGTCAGCATACAGCCTGAAATAAATTCATCCGAAATTTCGCTCATGGATTGCATAGGTTTTTTGGGAGCTGCTGGCTTCATTCCATAGATAAAGTCATTATCTTGGTTCATTTTATAGCTTGACGTTGGCTGGGCAGGATTTTTCCCCGATTTAAAGCAATCTAACGTAATATTATATTCATTTTGCATAAATTGGTATTGGCGGTCCAAAATATCAAGTAATTCTTGATCTTTAACATGCTGGCGCAGCATCATATATTGGTTCATCGTTCCAATTGAACTGGATAACACTTCATGTACATCAAAAACCTCATGACCTCCGTGGTTTAACTGCGGCGGTACAGCACCTGTATGCATATTCTGGTGCATTTGTTCTTGCTGGTTCTGGTTTTGCAACATATCCATCTCCTCCATAAGTAAAAATCGGCCATAGCCACTTTTATTATGTTTCAGGAGAAATTTGTTATGCAGTTTATTTTCAAGACCGATTAACGGGTCAATTCATAAACCGCCCTTGCATAAACGGTCATCGCTTTAAACATGGCGTCTAATGCAATATGTTCATTGGGCTGATGCTCCGTTTTCTTTTGCTGCGGGAAAGCTGCCCCAAACGCAACAAAATTGTCCATTGCTCTGGCATAGGTCGCCCCGCCTGAAGCAATCGGTTCGGAAACCAAATCACCTGTCACTTCCTGATAGACCTTCATTAACGTTTTGGCCAAAAAATGATCCTTTGGAATGTAGATGGATTTCAGATAATCGTATTCCTTGTATGCCAATCCATATTGTTGAGCAGCATGAGCAAGCTGGCTTGCAATCCTTTCTTTATCTGCTGTGACAGGGATCCGGAGATCAATTGAAAGTCTTTCAATCTCTTCGGTCAATTCTATTTTTCCTACATTAAACTTTAACTTTCCGGACGCCTCATCCTCACATTTCCCAAAAATATTTTCCGCAAATGCATCTTCTTTGACCAAGTCATTCATAAAATCAATGGTTTTAGAGGAACAGCCAATTTGCTTTAATCCCATCATCAATCGAGCAATCGCATTGATGCCTGTTTCTGCAGCCTGAGCATGGACCGCCTTTCCAAGTACGACTAGTCCATCATTATTCGTTTCAAAATGAAAACCAAGCTTTTGTAAGGCCTCTCTCAGCTCGGCTGCCATTGGGCCGGCATATCCAGCTGTATCAGGCACTGCATTAAAGGCATTTCCTGCGTTCAATCGCAATTCGGTCTCGTTTTTGCCTTCAAGCTGGACCTGGAGCAGTCCTTTTTCAGCATAAACCATCGGGAAGACAGAGTCAGGCGCAAAGCCCATCTCTGGGATTTCTTCCAGCTTGCAATATCGGGTCATACAGCGCCAAAGGGATTCCTCATCTGTACCAAAAATAAAGCGGACACGTTTGTTAAAAGTAATGCCAAGATTCATTAAAGCTTTGACGGCAAATAAGGCAGCCAGTGTCGGTCCTTTGTCGTCCTGAGTCCCGCGGCCATACATGTTTCCGTCCTTGATAACAGGCTGGAAGGGAGGGGACACCCATTCATCTAATTTTCCGGCGGGCACGACATCAAGATGTCCCAGAATGCCAATCATCTCTTTTCCTTCGCCAATCTCGGCATAGCCATAATAGCCTTCCGGGTCATAAAAGGTGTTAAATCCGAGCCGGCCGCAAATTTCTAAAGCTTTTTTTAAAGCAGAATCAATTGCTTTGCCAAAAGGATAGCCTGCTTCCATTTCGTTAATCACACTAGGTATCGCGACCAGGTCCAGTAATGCCTGATGAAAATCAGCTTCAATACTTTTTAATTCTGCTGTTAGTTGTGATAAATGCTCCATGCTGCTCCTCCGTAAATTATAAAGTATGTACTCCTACTGATTTTAGCTGTAGCAGCCAACTTAGTTCAACTAAAAGCTTCGGTTTAACAAGGAAATAAAATGATAGACATGTCAACGAGTAAAAATATTTATTAGTCTAAAAACTGGAAAAATATAATAAAATTTCCACACAAATCCTCTTTTTTTCGGTACAATAAGGAAGTGTATTTTTGTTGGAATTTGTCTGATTTTCTATTTTTATGGAAGTTCTTTTGATAGTTTTGTCATTTTTTTAATAGAATTGAAACATAATTGTAATAAAATCGTCTATAATGGTGAAGAAACGTTAATTATTAGGCAGTGAGGTTTTGAAATAATGGGAAAATTAAAGCGGCGCCGCCGTGTTAAAGGGGCATTGACGGTTATTTTTCTGATTGGCCTTTTGGTCTTAGGCATTTTTGTAACAGATACAGCGGGTAAGACTACTCATTTGAAAGAACATGAAACTAGTAAATATTCAAAAGAAGGTTTGCGGAGCAATAAAGATTACATTGGGGATAAGAAATGGAGGGCAAACAAGCCGAAACAGGCAGCGGCTAAAGAAAACCATCAGCCGAATCATCCTGTACAGACTTCCGAAACGGCAAATCCTGCACCGAAACAGACGGCTGCTAACCAGCCTGCATCCCCGCAGGCACCAACTGGTGACACAAGTTCTACTGCATCTCAACCGGCAGGCACTCAAGAAGAAAATAAGGCAAAGACGATTTATTTGACCTTTGATGATGGACCATCTGCGATTTCGGGGGATATCATAGCTCAACTGGAGCACTATCAGTTTAAGGCGACATTTTTTATGATAGATGGAAACATCCGAAGATTTCCTGATGCTGTAAAGTTAATGGCGGCATCTGGTGAAGGGTTGGGGCTTCACAGTGTATCTCACCGAAAGGACATATTTTATGCATCAAAGGATTCCGTTATTGGTGAGCTAAACCAGAACCGTAATACGTTAATGGAAATTTCCGGCGTCAATTCTCCTTTAGCCAGAACCCCTTATGGAAGTTCGCCTTATATGACAGACGAGTACAAGGCAGCTGTGAAAGAGAATGGCTACATCTTGTGGGATTGGAATATAGACAGTAAGGACTGGTATTACAAAGACGAGCGGTATATCCAGAGTGTGATTGATCAGCTTAACAACATGGCAGGCTATAATGGGCCGCGGGTTATTCTGATGCATGAGAAACGGGAAACGCTGGCACATTTGCCACAGCTCCTTGATTATTTACAATCACAGGGATATCAGTGTAAAGCGATTGATCGCTCAGTTGCTCCTGTTCAATTTTAAACGAATTGTCAAGGAAATTTGAAACTGAATTTGATATAATATATGTATACTTCACTGAATATGATGGTAAATCTTTAGTAGGAATGTTGAGGTTCGATAACTGTCCATGATGAATAAAATTTTACAGAGCAGCGGTTTCAAAAGATTACTTATATTTATCGTTATTGCCTTAGTTTTATACGCGATGCGTTCCATGATCAATTTAATCTTGCTGACATTTATTTTTGCGTTTTTGATGGATCGGCTTGTCCATCTTATTGAAGGGAAAATTCCTCTGAACCGCAAGCTGATCGTGGTCATTTCCTACGCCAGTATCGTTGGCTTGCTTTCCTATGGATTAGTTACCTATCTGCCGATGATTGTCAATGAAATTACTGCTTTAATTAAGCAGCTGACGGCCTTTTATACCTCGAAACATGATAATGTCGTTTTAAATTATATTGTGAAACGGGTTGAAGAAGTTCAAATATCCAGCTACCTTGAACAAGGTGTGACCTTCGTATTAAGGTATTTTACTGATATTAGTAAAGTCAGTTTACAAGTGCTGCTGGCCCTGCTGTTAAGTCTGTTTTTCTTATTAGAAAAACCGCGGTTAATGGAATTTACTCAAAAGTTTAAAACAAGCAAGATTTCATCGATTTATGTGGAAATTGAATACTTTGCCAAAAAATTTGTCGGAACGTTCGGAAAGGTAATTGAGGCGCAGTTAATCATTGCCGTCGTAAATTGTGTTCTGACGACCATCTCTCTTTGGCTGCTTGATTTTCCACAGCTGGGCGGTCTGTCGATCATGGTTTTCATTTTGGGGTTAATTCCGGTTGCCGGGGTTATTATTTCACTCATTCCGTTGGTGATTATTGCTTATAGTATCGGCGGTATGATCAAGGTTTTATATATAGGGATTGCGATTGCGATTATTCATGGAATTGAGGCCTATATCTTAAACCCGAACCTCATGAGTTCTAAGACGAATCTTCCTGTTTTTTATACATTTATTGTCCTAATTTTCTCAGAGCATTTCTTTGGTGTCTGGGGATTGATTATTGGGATACCTGTTTTTGTTTTCCTCCTGGATGTATTAGAGGTAACAGGAAAACCAGAAAAAAATACAACGGAATGAAAAGTCAGGCGTCCGCTTGGCTTTTTTATTTGCCTTGAAAAATGGTATGCTAAAAAAAATGAAACATAGGAGGAAGCCGCATGAGTGAGTGTAAGCTGGATCATTCGCAGGAGGATGTTAAAAAGAAGTTTGAATCTCAAGTTTCTTTTTTGCCGGAAGATATGAGGCCTTTATTTGAACAATTTTTCGAAAAAGATCATACGCAAGAAATAGTAAATGATGTGTTCCATCTGCTGAAAAAATATGACTTGGCTTCAGAAAAGGAAAGAAGTGAACGAAACAACCGATTGTATCTAGTGCTGCGCAATCTTTAACAAGAATGCCCGCCTGCTTGCAGGCGGGTTTATCTTTGGAAAATAATAAATTGATGAAAAGATACAAAGTTGGAAAAATTAAAGGAGAGAAAATCCATTGGTTAATAAATGGGTTGAGAAAAAGGGGATACCGGATACAATGGGAGAATTATTCAAATTATTAAAGCGCGGCAACCGATCGGCCATGCTGGCAGCCATTGTAAATACGATCATTGCCATCATAAAGGCAGCTGCCTATGTCATTACAGGGAATGTTGCCATGTTTGCAGAAACGATGCATAGTTTAGGCGATGCAGCCAATCAATTTTTTGTATTTGTGGGTTCTGCTTTAAGCAAAAAGGCTCCGACCGAGAAGTTTCCAAACGGATTTGGCCGGCTTGTCAATTTAGTTCTGCTTGGCGCGGTATTAATCGTTGGGATTATGGCATTTGAAACGATACGGGAAGGATACCATCATGTTATCCATCCAACAGAGTCAAGCGGATTTTGGATTAATATCCTTGTTTTAGCTGTTGCAACCCTGCTTGAAACCTTTGTGCTGTTCAAGGCTATGAAGGAGGTTCTCCATGATAATGAAGTGGAGGCAGGCGGTCTCGGTGTATTTTTCAAAAGCTTTTCCTATCTGGGAAGAGCCAAACCCGCAACTAAATTAGTTTTTTTGGAAGATACGGTAGCAACGTTAGGAGGATTATTGGCGATAATCGCTGTGGTCGCAGCACGGTTCACGGATTTTCACCAGCTTGAGGGAATCGCATCGATTCTGATTGGCGGTATGATGTTTTTTGTGGTTGGAAAAGTATTTTTGGATAATGCTGCAGGGGTTATCGGCCAAGCCGATGAGGAAATGGAGAATAAAATCGGTGAATTGGTGATGGCGGACCCTGATGTCAAGGATATTCAGGATATTACGGTCATCAAGGAGGGCGAGGACTTACATGTGGAACTGGAAATCGAAATTGACCCCAATCTCACTGTTGCAGCCGCCGATGATATTAAGGACCGTTTGGAGGAGAAAATTCTCAGTGAAAATGGTGTGGTCGATGTCACAATAGAAATAGATGAAGAGGACGGAGTCATGACTTGGAAGAATCAAAAAGAACCAGTCAGTGATTAACCAGTGTATGGGCGAGTAAGGTTCGCAGCAAGTACGCGAACCTTTTCTTATTCCCAAGGTTTATGAGTTGTTAAATAGTTGGCCAGTTCTCGGCTTTGACGGCGGTGTGCTTTTCGTTTTTCTGCCCGTTCCTTTCCAGTTTCATGTAATTTTTTTTCTTCTTCTGTTTCAGGAATAATCGCAGGAACCTTGGTCGGCTTTCCTTTCTCATCCAGCGCAACAAAGGTTAGAAAAGCGGTTGCGGCGATCTTACGGTCACCGGTTAATAGATCTTCGGCGATGACTTTGACAAATACCTCCATCGAGGACGTTCCAGTCCAGCTGACAAACGATTCTAAGCAAACAGAATCTTTCATCGTAATCGGACTTAGAAAATCAACGGAATCCGTGGAAGCCGTGACACATTCCATCCGGCAGTGCCTTGCAGCGGAAATGGAGGCGAGCATATCGATATCACTCATCAGTTTACCCCCAAACAAGGTATTGTGGTTATTAACGTCATTTGGAAATATTCTGCTTGTTCTAACTACTCTTGTTTCATTGCATGTCTTTGTTTCCAATTTCAAATCCTCCTATGATGTAACAACTACTAATACTTTACCCAATAATGGCTGATATCTCAATTTTTAGTGAAAAAGAGTGTTTTGTGGTACAGTACAATAAAAGGGATTATTGAATCTGCAAAATTTAATAGAAGGGGGTTCATCCATTGAGTTTACAAGAGAAAATTATGAGGGAATTAAATATTTCTCCTGCCATTGAACCAAAAGAAGAGATTCGCAAACGAATCGACTTCTTGAAAGATTATTTGAGGAAAACCGGGGCAAAGGGTTTTGTGTTAGGCATCAGCGGCGGGCAGGACTCCACATTGGCCGGCAGGCTGACACAGCTGGCTGTAGAGGAATTGCGCAGCGAAGGAACAGAGGCCCTATTTATTGCGGTCCGGCTGCCTTACGGGGTTCAGCACGACGAGGAGGATGCCCGGCGGTCCTTGGCATTTATCCGTGCAGATCGGGATTTAGTTTTTAATATTAAGGATGCTGTGGATGAGGTTCAAAATGAATACAATGCCTCCAATGATCATGCACCATTGAGCGATTATCATAAGGGCAATGTAAAGGCAAGGATGCGGATGATTGCCCAGTATGCCATTGGAGGCATGGAGGGGCTTCTGGTGGTCGGAACCGATCATGCAGCTGAGGCGGTAACCGGATTTTTTACCAAGTATGGAGATGGAGGGGCGGATGTTCTTCCGTTATCCGGTTTAACAAAGCGTCAGGGTAAAGCCTTGTTACAGGAGATGGGAGCAGATGAACGGCTGTATTTAAAAACGCCGACTGCGGATCTATTGGATCAAAAACCAGGACAGGCAGATGAAACAGAGCTGGGAATCTCCTACGAACAGCTGGATGATTATTTAGAAGGTAAACCTGTCTCTAAAGAAATTGCTGAAAAAATTGAACAGCGCTATATGGCGACAGAACATAAACGAAGACTTCCTGCCAATATGTTTGATGATTGGTGGAAATAGACAAGGAGAGATTGCCTTTAAAGCGGCAGTCTCTTTCTTTTTTTGGAAAGAAATCATAACATTCATAAAAATGCTACAATACGGAGCGCTTTCGGCTTGTTTTAAGCACTATAATAAAGTCAGAAAAAAGTGTTTAAAAAAGGTGGTGCCAAGGTGAAGTCCAATTTAACAGAAATCAAATTCCTTTTGTACGCAACAGCTGCCATTATCATACTCATGGCAACCCATCTCTACCAGCCGGAACTGAATGCCATCTATAATCCGGAAAATTCAACTGGATTCCATACCCTTCTTGAGACCTTCAGTATTTGTATTTCAGCAACTATTTTCTTTTATGGCTTCAAACAATCTCAGAACACAAAATCAAGCAGGATGCTGCTTGTATCGTTTACTTTTTTAATCGTTGGGATCCTTGACCTGTTTCACACCCTTTCCTATAAAGGAATGCCTTTTTTTAT
Organism: Neobacillus muris; assembly: GCF_943193175.1. Lineage (GTDB taxonomy): Bacteria > Bacillota > Bacilli > Bacillales > Cytobacillaceae > Neobacillus > Neobacillus muris. Next base: position 189,259 of record NZ_CALPDF010000004.1, on the reverse strand, counting down.
TACAAACAGTTCTGTCGATAAAGCCACTTGGTTTTGGGTCATTGCCAGGCTCATTCAATCTGTAATGATCTTATTAATCTTAGTGCTGCCAGACCGAAAACTTTCAAGAGATTTTCGGCCGATAGTGTTGTGCTTAGCAGCTGCGCTCTCTGGTGCCCTTATCTTTACTGTTTTTTATTTTGAAAAGGCCTTGCCGTTACTGGTTATTGAAGGTGATGGGACGACAAACTTAAAAAATGGATTTGAATATGCCGTTTGTGCGGTTCAGTTTATTTCATTAATTGCAGCCCTATATCAATACTATATCAGTAAGTCCGAAGCCCATTTAACATGGGCGTTGGCTTTAGTCTTATTGCTGCTGACCGATTTGATTTTCACGATTTATCAGAGTGTATTTGACTTTTATAATTTCTCAGGTCATATCTTTAAGGTGTTTGGATTTTATTTTATCTTGCGGGGGGTTTATTTTTTTAAATCGATGGAGGAACAAGAAGAGACGAAATTCCCGCTTCAAACCTTTTGGTCAGAAGTTCCAAGTCTCATTTTTAAAGCAGAAAAATATGAGAAGGAGTTTATTCTTACCATTTGTCACGGTGAATTGATTCGCTATTTCGCGCTTGAACCCGAAGAGATGGCGGGAAAGTCCTTTAGGGAGATTTTCTTGGGAAATCATATTTTAATTCATGATTATTGCCATTTATCTCTAAGGCTTCAGGAAAGGATTGTGTTTGATTTTGACTTTTTTGATAAAGTGCTGCTGTTTTCTATTAAACCGCTAATCGAAGAAGGCGAAAAAGAAGTGATTCTTGGTACGATTATTGATGTGACGGGACTTCATGAGGAACCTGCATTTGTCCAAAAAGGGAAGAAAAAAGTGAAATTTACGGTTATGTAACCTTTTGAACGGGATGGTAATTTTATCGAATTTAAAGGAAGTGATGCTAAATTAACTGGAAACGGGAACATTATGGATAAAACAGCAAGGAGCCTATACAACATGTCAAAATCAAATCAGCTTGGTTTTTGGGTGCTGACGGCACTGGTCGTCGGAAATATGGTTGGTTCAGGAATTTTTATGCTGCCCCGGTCCTTATCTGAGGCCGCAAGTCCTGCCGGAGTGCTGACGGCATGGCTGTTGACCGGTTTTGGAGTCCTGATGATTGCCCTTGTATTTGGCAATTTAGCTAACCGAAAGCCGGAAATTACCGGTGGGCCGCAGGTTTATGCCAAATCGCTGTTTAGGCCTGGTTCCCAAGCTTCGATCTTGTCGGGATTTATGGCTACCTGGGGGTACTGGATTGGGAATATTGCGGCCAATGTCGCGGTCATCACCACCTTCACCAGCTATTTAACTGCCTTTTTTCCGATGCTGACCAGCGAGGCGACATGGTTTTCCATCGGCGGCTTCACTTTAAGGGTTGGGAATGGACTGACATTTGCAGTTTGTACAGTGATGCTATGGATCGTCCATTTTATTATTTTGAGCGGCATGGAGAGTGCTGGAAAATTAAATTTTATAGCTACATTGGCAAAAGTAGCAGGCTTCTGCTTTTTTATCGTGATCGGATTGTTTGCCTTTGAAAAAAGCAATATAATGCCGTTTGCCGATACGAGAGTGGATGCGGCCGGAAACACGATTGGCATGATGCCACAGGTAAACAATGCGGCATTAGCTACTCTGTGGGCATTTCTTGGGATAGAATCGGCTGTTGTTTTCTCTTCCCGGGCGAAGAAACAACGTGATGTGAAACGGGCCACGATTGCCGGTTTATTTATTGCATTAGCCATCTATATGGCGATCAGCATTCTTGTCATGGGAATGCTAAACCAAGAGACCTTAATTCAATCAGAAAAACCGTTGATCGATGCAATGGAGACAGTATTAGGAAGAGCGGGAGGGCAGCTCCTGGCAGCCATCGGTTTAATTAGTCTCCTTGGTTCGATGATTGGCTGGATTATGCTAAGTGCCGAAGTGCCCTTTCAGGCTGCCAAACAGGATGTGTTCCTCCCAGGATTTTTGAATGAAAATCATCAAGGGTTTCCGGCATTCTCCTTATGGATCACCAATTTGATTACACAGCTGTTTATTTTTTCAACAGTTTCAAAGTCGATTGCGGATGCCTTTGACTTCGTGATTGTAATTGCAACCTTGGCTTACTTAGTCCCTTATTTCATTGCTTCCATCTATCTATTAAAGCTGGTTTTGACTGGGGAGACCTATTCAACCAGCCAATCGCGGCTGGGAGATGGAATCATTTCCGCTCTTGCCACCATTTATTCGGTATGGGTGATTATTGGCGGTACAGCGGACATTAAGACATTTCTCTATGGAGTCCTATTACTTGTAAGCGGGATCTTATTTTACGGACCGCTCCTTAAAAAGCGCACCAATGAAGATAAGGAAAACTTGTCTGCCGAATATGAATAGTGATTGAAGCCGCTGTCGAAATTCATTTTGGAAATTGGCAGCGGAAGCTTTATTTTTTTGTAATATTTGAATCTTTTTCTTTTTTTATTCGTATAAAAGAATATACATAATCCGAAGAAAGTCCCATTACTGGGGTCCTTTCTTTCAAAATAGAAACTCCCATTCACGAAGTAAGGGGTGAAGCATATGGAACTTTTCGGCATGCCTTTAGCTTCCATATACCTATACGGGTTAATCATTTCAGGGGTATTTACCGTCATATATGTGCTGTTTTCAGATGTGTTTCATATTGACACGGGTGACGGCGGATTGTCCTTTTTAAATCCGGTCTTAGTGTTTGCATTTATTACGATCCTTTCAGCAAGCGGTTATTTGTTTGAACGGCTGTCTTCTTTGAATGAGCTGCTTATTTTCGGAATATCAGCCATCCTATCTTTTATTCTCGTAACCTTATTAAATGTTTTTATTCTTGTCCCGATGTCATCTGCTGAGGAGTCGCTAGTCTATCGGGAATCTGATTTACGAGGCCGGATTGGAACCGTGATTACGGCCATCCCTGCTGATGGATATGGCGAAGTCATGATTGAGAATGCAAGCGGCAGAATTGCCAAACCGGCAGCAAGCTTTGATGGTGATTCGATTCCAAGCGGCGCCCGCGTCCTTGTTGTTCAAGTAAAGGACGGTGTTTTGGAAGTATCGAGTCATCAAGAATTAGAAAGTTTTCTTTAGAAAAGTGTATGATGTTTCACCAAATAGATATATAGAGGAGGAAATGGCATGGAATTTAGTTTTGTATGGGTAGTTATAGGTGTGGTTGTACTCATTTTACTTGCATTGATTGGTGTTTTTATTACCAAATACCGGACAGCAGGTCCTGATGAGGCATTGATTGTTACCGGCAGCTACCTGGGAAATAAAAATGTGCATGTGGATGAATCCGGGAATAAAATCAAAATTATCCGCGGCGGCGGTGCCTTTATTTTGCCAGTATTCCAGCAAGCTGAACCATTAAGCTTGCTTTCTAGTAAACTTGAGGTTACGACACCAGAAGTTTACACGGAGCAAGGGGTGCCGGTAATGGCTGATGGGGTAGCCATTATTAAAATTGGCGGTTCTATCAGCGAAATTGCGACAGCTGCTGAGCAGTTTCTTGGAAAGCCAAAGGAAGACAGAGAGAATGAAGCAAAAGAGGTTTTAGAGGGGCATTTACGTTCCATCCTCGGGTCCATGACTGTTGAAGAGATTTACAAAAACCGTGACAAGTTTTCTCAAGAAGTGCAGCGAGTAGCGTCACAGGACCTGGCAAAAATGGGATTAGTCATCGTTTCATTTACGATTAAGGATGTCCGGGATAAAAATGGCTATCTTGATGCTCTAGGTAAACCACGGATTGCCCAAGTAAAACGGGATGCCGATATCGCCACAGCAGAAGCCGAGAAAGAAACACGGATTAAGAAGGCAGAAGCAGCTAAAGATGCCAAGCGTTCTGAATTAGAACGGGCGACAGAAATTGCAGAGGCTGAAAAAATTAACCAATTGAAAATTGCAGAGTTCCGCCGCGAGCAAGATATTGCCAAGGCGCGTGCCGATATGGCCTATGATCTTGAAAGCGCCAAAGCGAAGCAAGACGTTACAGAACAGGAAATGCAGGTAAAAATAGTTGAAAGACAAAAGCAGATTGAACTGGAAGAAAAAGAAATTCTTCGCCGTGAACGGCAATATGATTCTGAAGTAAAGAAAAAAGCAGATGCTGACCGCTATGCAGTTGAGCAGGCAGCTGCTGCTGAAAAAGCCAAACAGATGGCCGATGCCGAAGCGAATAAATTCCGGATTGAAGCGATGGCGAAAGCTGAAGCGGAACGGGTTCGGATTGACGGTCTGGCCAAGGCGGAGGCGCAAAAAGCTCAGGGTCTTTCTGAGGCAGAAGTAATCCGGATGAAAGGCTTGGCGGAAGCGGAAGCCAAGGAGAAAATTGCCGAAGCGTTCGAGCAGTTCGGTCAGGCTGCGGTTCTCGACATGATTATCAAAATGCTGCCGGAGTATGCCAAACAAGTGGCTGCGCCGCTATCGAATATTGATAAGATTACGGTCGTGGATACGGGAAGCGGCAATGGGGCCAATAGCGGTGCCAATAAGGTGACCAGTTATGCAACAAACCTAATGGCCAGCCTCCAGGAATCATTAAAAGCAGCGAGTGGTATTGACGTAAAAGAACTGATTGAAAACTACTCAGGAAAATCGAATGTCAAGAAAAGTATCGAAGAATTGGCTGGCCAAATGAAAAAGAACCAAGATTAATAGAGGAAAAAGGGGCTTTTTGGACGGCCCCTTTTTTTTTATGCCCTATTTTTCTCCAAAAAAATAGGTGTCCCAACGATAGGACACCATTTTATATAAAGAGAGGTCATTTTGGGATGAGCAAGAGCAAATAGCTGTTACTGCATCTTAGAGCAGATAGACAATAACTTGGGGGTCCTTGAACCTATCTTCTCTGTTAACTGCATGAATATCTTATCGGAAAAAATTGAAGATGTTATGAAGAACTTGTGGTGATATTGTGAAGTTACAAACATCACTGACTGTCCATGATATATTTAAGTTATGGGGAGTGAATAGTATGAAAATATTATTAGTTGATGATGAACGCAGAATTATAGAGGTTCTTGAAGCTTATTTGGAAAGAGAAGGCTATGAAATTCACAGTGCGGATAATGGCCTTGATGCTTTAAAAAAAGTCAAAACCATCCACCCTGATTTAATCATACTAGATTTAATGCTGCCCGATATTTCAGGGGAAGAGGTTTGCCGGCTTGTCCGAAAGGAATCTGATGTTCCCATCCTGATGCTGACCGCTAAATCTGCGGAGGATGACCGGATTAACGGCATCGTGATGGGGGCTGATGACTATTTAACCAAGCCATTCAGTCCAAGGGAAGTAGTTGTCCGTGTCCAGGCGATCCTAAGGCGGGTGAAAAAAACAGAAAAAGTCGAACGGCTGGTATTTAATAGGAACCGGCTGGCTATCGACCTCATTAAAAAAGAGGTAACGGTAAACGGGCAGCCGGTAACGCTGACTCCGATAGAATATAAATTATTAACCAATATGGCTCTGAATCCTGGCAGAGTTTACAGCAGAATGGATCTGCTGGAAAAAATTCAAGATGAAGGCATGTATTATGAAGGCTATGAACGCAGCGTTGATACCCACATCAAAAATCTTCGAAAAAAAATAGAACTGGATTCCAGGCAGCCCGAGTTTATTATCACCGTTTTTGGTATGGGCTACAAATTTGGAGGGGTAGTCGATGCTGCAAACGCTGCGGTCTAAGATTCTGGTTTATTTAATCATGATCTCTTTGATAGGAATCTTGATTGTCAGCTATTTTATTCAATATGGGTTTGAGGAAAGCTTTACAAGTTATTTGGATCATAACCGGGAAAAAAAGATTGACCGGGTGATAACGGAAATCGAGAAAGACTATCGGGCGAATGGCCATTTTACGAGCGACCCAGTATTTGGGATGCTGCATGAATATGCCATGACAGATCAGCTTTACTTTCAGCTGTCTGACCGCTTTGGGCAAATCCAAATGGACTCTTCCAATATCCGATCGATGCTTAATAGCCTTGGGCTGTCTGAGCCGGAGCCGGACGGAGAAGAATGGCATTCCAATACCTATACCCTTAAGGTGAATAATAAGATGATTGGCAAGTTGGTTGCCATCTACCCGGAAGGCCTGATTGATGATGAATATACGTTTATTCAAACCATTCAGTTATATATTTATGCGGCGGTGTGTTTAACCATAATTCTGGCGATTGTGACGAGCTTTATTTTTTCAAAAAAAATCACTTCAGGTTTGAACAAGCTGTCATTTGCGGCGAATGAGCTGCAAATGCATCATCTGGATATCCGGATTCCATTAAAAGGATTGCCCAGTGAGGTGAAGCAGCTGGCGATATCATTTAATAAATTGGCGGAGTCGCTTTCGAAAGAGGAAATGCTGCGAAAGCAATTTACAGGTGACTTGGCACATGAACTGCGCACGCCTCTCGCCACGCTGCGGAGCCAGATCGAAGCGTTTCAAGACGGGATTTGGGAGCCGACGCCCCAGCGGCTGCAGATATGTCATGAGGAGCTTATGCGGCTGGTAAGGCTGGTCAACGAGCTGGAAAAATTGCTTGCTGCAGAAAATCCGCAAATTAGACTTGAAAAGATGGAGGTTGAAGCAGGCAGTGTACTGGCAGCACTCGGGGAAATGTTTTTCCCGATATTCAAGGAAAAAGGGGTGGGACTTCGTATCGAGGATCCCGTTCAGGAGGAGATATTTGAAGCTGATAAGGACAAACTGATGCAAATCCTCTCGAATATTCTCAACAATGCCCTCAAGTATACGCCTGCCGGGAAAAATGTAACCATTTCTGTTGTAACAGAACGGGAAAGTTATGTTGGTTTTACAATTCAGGATGAAGGCTCCGGGATTGCGGAAGATGATATTCCATTTATATTTGAACGGTTCTACCGGGGGGATAAGTCTCGGGACCGAAAAACTGGCGGAGCTGGGATCGGCTTGTCAATTGTGAAGGCTTTGATGGAAGCCCATGAGGGACGGATAAAAGTCAAAAGCAAGCTGAATAAGGGCACAAGCATCACGTTATGGTTTCCAAGGGAACTTGAGGAAAAACGGGCAGCTCTGGCACAGGCAGCCATAAAAGAAAAGCGCAGGCGTCCGTTTAGTGAAGCCCAATAAGCCAAGATGATTTAAGTGCCTGAAAAGAATATAAGTGGCCTTATTTCAGTACAAGGTTAAAAAAATGGCAGCTCCGAGTCGGAAGCTGCCTTTAACGTGCAAGGGGATAGAATTTCTTCCACTCATTTAGGAAGGACTGAGTAGAAGCATTCGGGTTTTTTAAGACCTGAGTGGTAGGTCCAATTTGTTTGACCTCACCATCCACAATAATCGCAAGTTGATTTGTTAAGTAATGAATTTCCATGATATCGTGGCTTACAAAAACAGCAGTTGTTTTTGTATCGGCCATAATTTGTTTAAAATCTTCCATTAACTTAATTTTAGTTGGAAAATCAAGCGCCGAAAATGGTTCATCAAGGAACAGGATTTCCGGCTCGACAATCATGGCGCGGGCAAGATTGACACGCTGCGCTTCACCGCCGGACAAATAGAGGGCATTTTTTTTCGCTAAATGGAGAATGCCGAACAGCTCCAGCCAATGGTTGACTTTTTCCTTAATAATCGATTTCGGCACCTTCCTTAGTGTTAAGCCAATCGAAACATTATAAAATACAGATCCATCTAACAATAGTGATTGCTGCAGGGCGATGGAGAATTTGCGGCGCAGTTCAATTGGGGCACCTCCTGCTGGAATGGATGTGCCCTCGTAGTAGATCTCCCCGCTTGTCGGGCTTTCCAAACACGCCAATTGTTTTAACAGTGTACTTTTTCCAGCGCCGTTCGGCCCCATGATTCCAAGAAATTCTCCTTTATGGATGGAAAACTCAGGTATATTTAAGATCCATCTTTCTTGGGCATGAAAGGTCAGGTTTTTCAACTCTAGTAATGGATTCATGAAAACCGCCTCCTTTGCTGTAAAAAGGTTAGGGCTGCTGTAATCAGCAAGGCCAGGGATAATAAAATAAACGAAAGTGCCAGGGCGATATCAAAGTTTCCTTTGGATACCTCCATCACGATGGTAGTGGTCAAGATTCTTGTATCGCCTTGAATATTGCCCCCGACCATCATGGCTGCGCCCACCTCGGCGATGACCCGGCCAAATCCGGCCATAATGGCGGCCATAATCGCCACCTTGGACTGCTTGATCAGCAACAATAGCATTTGCAGCTTAGTGGCACCAAGGGCCTTGATTTGCAAAAGCATTTTTTCATTAATTTGCTGAAAGGCTGAACAGGTCAGGCTGATAATGATCGGCAAAGAGACTAAAATCTGGGCCATGACAATCGCTGTTGGCGAATAGAGCATGCCCAACTCTCCGAATGGACCAGAGCGCCACAACAGCATGGTAATCCAAAGACCCGCTACAACAGGAGGCAGCCCCAGGCCAATATTGACAAAGGTTAAGAGAATTTTTCTGCCTTTAAAACGGGTCAGCCCCAGCCATATGCCAATCGGTAATCCAAGGAGGGTGCTGATCAAGGTGGAAATAAAGCAAACTCTTAGAGTCAGCAAGGTGATTGCGAGGATATCCTGATTACCGGTCAAGATGATCTCAATTGCTTTTTTTAATCCATCAATTAGCAGTTCCATAACAGCCTCCCGGATATGGTTTCTATGTGCCAGAAAGGAGACTATTCAAAGTCTCCTTCCAGTCCAATTTCCTATTATTCTGTATAACCAACAAATAAGGATTGTCCGTATTCTTCTTTACCAAAGTTCTCGATGACTTTTTGGGTTTCGTCGTCCACCATAAAGTTGACGAATTTTTCGGCGTCTGTTGCGTTGACCTTATCATGCTTTTCTGGATTAACCTGCATAACATGATAGATATTCATTAAATCAGGGGCCCCTTCAACCACGATTTGAAGAGTGTCAAGATTTTTGGATTGTGCCAGCCATGTAGCACGGTCTGTCAGCACATAGCCTTTTTTCTCTGCAGCCACCTGTAAGGTTTGTCCCATACCTTGACCGGTAGAAACGTACCAATCTCCTTCAGGAGTAATATTTGCAGCTTTCCAGATTTCAAGTTCTTTTTTGTTTGTTCCGGAATCATCTCCGCGAGAAATGAAAACGGCCTTGCTGTCAGCTATTTTTGCTAATGCTGCTTTGATATCATCTCCGCTAAGGCCTGCAGGATTTTCTTTAGGACCGACTAAGACAAAATCGTTGTACATAACCCGTTTATAGTTGATAGCATCACCAGCGTCAACTACGGCTTGTTCTGATGCTGGGGCATGGACGAGCAGGGCATCGGCTTCCCCTTTGGTGCCCATTTCTAAGGCTTGTCCTGTACCAACAGCAATGACTTTCACTTTGACATTGTTTTCTTTTTCAAATAGTGGAATAATCTCATCCAGCAAGCCGCTGTCCTGTGTGCTGGTGGTTGTAGCTAAAATCATTTCGGTTGCTTCTGCTTTAGGTGCTTCCTTTTTCTCAGATGCTCCAGCGGAATCTTTCGTGTCAGTGCTTCCGCATGCCGCTAAAAGAATCAGCATGGCTGCAAATAAAAAGGATAATAAGCGATTTTTCTTCATACTAGTTCCTCCGTCGTAGTAGTTTGATAGATCAGTTTCCCTAATTCAGAGATATCATAGCCTTCTAAAAAGGTTAAACTTTCTTTGAATTGGCTGGATTGCAGATAATGGATGATGCTGATTAAATTTTGTTTGTTTTCTTTTGTAAAGCGAAATACAAGGTCGAACTTTTCTTTAGTGACTGGAATAAAGTCCAGTCCTAAGTGGCTGGCCGCTGACTGAATTCCAAAAGCAACATCGACAATGCCCCTGTTTATGTAGGAGGCTGCTGAAAGATGAGTCCATTCCTCATTTCCATACCCATTGATTTTGCCGGGATCAATTCCATAGCTTGATAGTTTGGAGTCAAGCAAGAACCGCGTGCCGGAGCCTTTTTGCCGGTTGATAAATTGTACGTCCTTCCGGGCTAGATCGGAAAAATCAAGAATTTGTTTTGGATTGCCCTTGGCCACGATAAATCCTTGCTCACGGGCTGCTAATCTCATGACGAGAATCGATTCATACACAAACAGCTGCTGGATAAACGGCAGATTGTATTCGTTTGATGTGGGATCTAACAGATGCATGGCAGCTATATCTGATTGTCCTCGATACAGGAGCATTAATCCTTCTAGACTGCCGATAAAAGAAGGTTGAATTTGCAACCCTAAGCTGCTGGCTGCCTGTTTGGTTAAGTGCTCCACAAGAAAGTCGTGGCTGCCTGACAGACGAATGCTATAAGCGGCTGCAGTATTGCTGTGCTCTGTTGTGTGTTTCTTTGCCGGTGCTTTTGTGCTTTCTTTGAATCGTTCCAATTCCGCATGTTCAATCCGCATTTTATTTCCTATTTTAAAGGCCTGGAGCTCTCCGCGTTTTATGAGTTCATAAACCGTATGTTTTGATATTTGAAAAATCCGTGCGACCTCATCGGGAGTATAGGCCTTTTCTTCCATGATGCTTACCTCCTTTTTTTACCATTTTACATGAATCATAGCATATTGAATGTGACTTTTGTTAAGTTTCATTGAGTTTTATTGAGTTTTGTTGAGAATTGTCACCGATTGTTCAAAAGTCTTTTCCTCTTTTCATAAACTTCTCAAAATCGTCACGGATTGTTCAATAGTGAGCATGGTAAATTAGTGTAGGATAGAAGATAGAAGAAAAATTTTTAAGTTAAAGGAAGGGTTGTTATGGCAAAGCTCTTGTATATTACCGCAAATCCAAAAAATACTGTCAAGCTATCGAAAGGGATGCAGATCGGGGAAGTATTTTTAGAAGAGTTTCAAAAAATCCAGCCGGATGTGGAAATTGAACGCTGGCACTTATATGACATGGATATCCCGGAAATTGACATGGACCTATTATATGCCCGTGCTAAATTGTCGTTTATGGGCTATACAAAAGACCAGCTGACGGAAGCAGAACGGACCAAGCTGGAGAAGATGCACGCGCTTGCTGACCGGTTTATCGATGCCGATTATTATGTATTTGTCACACCACTTTGGAACCTTGGGGCACCAGCAATCTTAAAATCATTCATGGATAATGTGTTTATTGCGGAAAAGACGTTTACGAATACAGAGAGCGGTCCTAAAGGACTCCTTACAAACCGCAAGGCGATTCATATTCAAACACGCGGCGGCATATATTCGAATGGCCCCATGAGCGAATATGAAATGGGTGACCGTTATTTAAGTAAAGCACTGGAGTTTCTCGGTTTTGACCAGCTGGAAACAATTGTGGCAGAAGGTATGGACCACTTTCCGAAACAAGCGCCGGAGATTATGGCGAAAGCGAAGGAACAAGCAGCGGAGGCTGCAAAAGAAATGGCCAAAACACCGGTCACATTATAAAAAAATGGCTCGAACCTTTCGTTCGGGCCGTTTTTATTGGGAAATCCACTTTTTTATGCACTTTTTTCAGTCCAATAAGATTTTATTTGCGAATCTCATTTCGGCTGGTTGTTTCATTAGAATTTGCCCGTAAACTGGAAAAAAAGAACGACCAGTCCCAAAATCGAGACATAGACGGCGAATGGCCTTAAGGAATGTTTCTTCAAATAACCAACCATCCATTTTACCGCCACATATCCAAAGAAAGCGGATGAGATGATTCCAACCAGCAAGGCAGACAAGGAAATTTCCTCGCCGCCGCCGCCCAGCAGTTCCTTCGTTTGCAGGACAAGCGCCCCGGCAATGGCTGGCGTGGATAGGAGGAATGAAAAGTAAGCGGCAGTCTCACGGTCTAATTTCCGCCATAGAGCGGCAGCAATGGTCATGCCTGACCGGGAAATCGCCGGCATAATCGCGGCTGCCTGAAATGTACCGATAATCAAGGCATCCGTATAGCCGATATCATCCATTTTCTTATAGCCATTTTTAGCGGAATCTGCAAGCCACAAAAATAACCCGGTCATTAAAAACTCCCATCCAATCGTTACCCCTGTTTTGGAAATTTCATCAATATAATCTTTAAAGGCAAGTCCAAAGATAACCGCAGGAATCGTTCCGATTATCAATAAATAGGTCACTTTGCTAAACGGATTTTTAAGGATCTTCTTAAATTCATCTTTATAAAATACAAATACCGCGAGCAAGGTTCCGACATGAAGCATCGTATCAAGCAAGAGTCCTGCTTCCTGCAATCCAAATAAATTTCTCCCAAGATATAGATGCCCCGTACTGGAAATAGGCAGAAATTCTGTCAGCCCCTGAATGATTCCTAGGATAAATGCTTCTAATTTCGTTAACATACTTTCCCTCACATTCTCCACTTTTTGGCAGTCTGTCCAATGAATAATATGCCATTATTTACTGATTCATGAATGTCTGCGGTTAATCAAAAATTTAATGTGCAAAACAAAAAAAGTGCAATCGTGTTGAGGACTGCCATAAAATAGGAATATATGTAACGGAGGGGAGAAACGGGTTTGGAAAATAAACATCTTCATTTTAATACGGCGATTGGTGTCAAAAAGCCAGAGAATTATCGAAACAAGCAGACTGCATGTCCTTTTTGTGAAAGAGAAAAGCTGACCGGCCTCCTTGCCGTCGATGGCCCGATTATTCTGTTGAAAAATAAATACCCAGTATTAGAAAATGCTTATCAAACTGTGTTAATTGAAACGGATGATTGCCACGCTGAACTATCCACCTACTCAACTGAGCACCTGCATAGACTGATTCAATTTGGAATCCGGCATTGGCTTGACATGGAGCAAACGGGCCAATATCGCTCGGTCCTTTTTTTCAAGAATCATGGCCCGTTATCAGGGGGGACGATTGCTCATCCACATATGCAAATTGTTGGGTTAAATGATCTTGACTACATGGAACATGTGCTTCCTGAGATGTTTGATGGAATCTTGATTGCGGAGGACGAGGGGACGGCCCTAACTCTTTCGACCAAGCCAAAGGTAGGCTTTTACGAATTTAACATCTGGATGAAAGATGATGGATATCAGCCAAAGTTTGCCGAATATCTTCAGACAGCGGTTCATTATATATTGAACCATTTTCCTTTTAAGGCAACGAGTTATAATGTCTTCTTTTATCATTTGAATAAAAGGATTTATGCAAAAATCGTTCCCCGGTTTGTGACGACTCCATTATACATCGGCTATGGCCTTCCACAGGTGCCAAACAATTTGAATTGGATGGCTGAGGAAGTGGAAAAACTATATTTTAAAAAAGAGGTTGTATAAGCGAGCGCCCAGCTATGGAGGGAACTTCCTTAAATATGTAATTCTACCCATGGGTCTTTTTGAAGTTGTGATTTTGCTGATAAAAAAATATAATGAAGGAATGTACAAGTTTAATTCAAGGTGGAGACTTTCGCATGACTTCCAATAAAACTGCAACTTCTAAACTGGATTATAGTCTAGTTCTCATACTATTATTGTTATTTTTAGCAAGCTGTCTAGCGATTTATAGTGCCCAATCTACGGGGCAATACGACCGTAACTTCTTAATCATGCAAATTGCCTGGTATGGTGTGGGGTGTGTCATTATAGCCGGAGTGATGACTTTGGATTCTGACCAGCTCCGAAAGATTTCCTGGTACGTATATGGATTGGGGCTTGTGCTCCTTATTCTGTTAATCCTTGCACCTGAATCGATTGCACCTAGAATAAATGGAGCCAAGAACTGGTTTAGGCTGCCGGGACTTGGTTCCATTCAGCCTTCGGAATTTGTGAAAATATTTCTGATTTTGACCCTGTCCAGGGTAATTGAGGATCATCATCAAAAAAATCTGATCAAAACCGTTCAAACTGATTTCTGGTTGTTGATTAAACTGGGACTTGTCACTCTCGGCCCATTGGTGCTGGTCATTAAAGAGGACTTGGGGACATCGCTGGTGTTTTTGGCGATTTTGTTAGGAATGATTTTTATTTCGGGAATTACCTGGAAGCTGTTAGTGCCCATTTTTTCGGCTGGCATCCTTCTAATTTCCACTATTTTTTATTTTGTGTTATGGCAGCCTGAAGTATTGGAGAAATATTTGGGTGTCAAGGAGTATATGTTCGGACGGATTTATTCTTGGCTTGACCCTTATAACTACCAAAGCTCCACAGGATTCCAGCTGACAAAGTCGATGCTGGCCATCGGCTCGGGGCAGACAAGCGGGAAAGGTCTTGGCAACCGTGAGGTATATTTGCCGGAAAGCCAAACGGATTTTATTTTTAGTATCGTGGGCGAAGAATATGGCTTTATTGGAGCAAGTGTACTCATTAGTTTATTTTTCTTATTAATTTACCACATTACTAAGGTGGGGATGGAAACAAAGAACCATTTTTACACCTATATTTGTGTGGGTGTGATTAGCATGATCACCTTCCACGTATTCCAAAATATTGGGATGACGATTGGCGTTTTGCCGATCACAGGTATTCCGCTGCCATTTATCAGCTACGGGGGAAGTTCTTTGATGGGCAACATGATGGCATTGGGGTTAATCTTCTCGATTCGGTACCATTATAAAAAATACATGTTTTCGACTACTGCATAGAGGGAGGAAGGTGTTTCGATGAAAAACGAATTTGACGAGCAATTTGAGACATTGCTTGAAAAATATAGTGAACTCTTAGTAGGGGAAACGGACGAAGAAACGGTGAAAAAAGTGAAAACATGGGCTCTTTATACCCATATTGGAAAGACCATGCCGGCATTAATCAGCCACTGGAGTGCCCTCTATCCAGAAGCCCGTGCTGGGATGAAGCAGCTGATTCAGGAAATTAAGGTCCTGAATGAACAGCATCGGAGCTCGAAGAAAGAATAAAGAAAACAGGCAAAAAATTGCCTGTTTTTTTAATGCTTATATTGACTATTTTGGCTGTTTTGTTTATCAACGCCACTTGCTTCACGGCCTGGGCCTGAATTCCCCTTCACGCTGGCGGCACTAACACCTGCTTTAGAAGGGTTTTTCTTCATTTTTGCCAAACTGATCACCTCAACACTTAGAGTGTCCAATTTAATACATCTTATCAATCTTATAGGAAAAACTAATTTGTCAAAAAAATTTCATTTTTCCACATTTACTAATTGCACAATTTTTAGAAATATCTTATAGTTATTAGTAGTAAAACTCATTCAGCTTATTTTTTTTCAACAAAAAATGAATGAGTATTCATTCAAAGTCTGAAGGGGGAGACAATGTTGAACCAATTAATTAAAAAAGCAGCTGTACTAGGATCTGGCGTCATGGGCTCGGGGATTGCTGCCCATCTGGCCAATAACGGTATTCCAACACTGCTGCTAGATATTGTTCCACGTGAACTGACAAAGGAAGAAGCAGCAAAAGGACTGACTTTAGAGGATAAACAGGTACGGAATCGTATCAGTGCGGCAAACATTCAAAAATTATTAAAACAAAAGCCTGCACCCCTGACATCAAAGAAAAATATCGCCTTAATCGAAGCAGGCAACCTAGAGGATGATCTGGTCAAACTGAAGGATGTGGATTGGATTATCGAAGTCGTAGTTGAAAACCTGAACGTAAAAAAACAGGTGTTTGCGCAAGTAGACCAGTTCCGCAAGCCGGGCAGCATTGTCAGCTCTAACACTTCCGGCATTTCTGTAGAGGCAATGGCGGAGGGGCGTTCCGAAGACTTTCAGAAGCACTTCCTCGGGACACACTTCTTTAACCCGCCGCGCTATTTAAAATTGCTTGAAGTCATCCCCACTCAATACACGGATCCAGAAGTTTTGTTCTTTATGAAAACCTTTGGTGAAGATGTATTAGGCAAAGGCGTAGTAGTCGCCAAAGATACACCAAACTTTATCGCGAACCGTATTGGTACTTATGGACTTTTAGTCACTGTCCAGGAAATGCTGAAAGCGGGGCTCAGTGTCGGTGAAGTGGACTCGATCACAGGTCCGCTGATTGGCAGAGCAAAGAGCGCTACCTTCCGTACATTGGATGTGGTCGGGTTAGATACCTTCTATCATGTTGCTGGCAACGTCTATGAAAAAGTCGATGGCGAAGAAAAAGAAGCATTCAAGGTGCCGGAATTTTTGAAAAAGATGATTGAAAACGGCTGGCTTGGGAGTAAATCCGGACAGGGATTCTTCTTGAAAAAAGGAAAGGAAATTTTAGAACTCGATCCTAATACATTGGAATATGGCCCGCGCAAAAAACTGTCCGCCCTTTCCATTGAGCTGGCTAAACAGGAAAAAGGAACAGCTGATAAATTGAAAGCGCTTGTTTATAGCAATGACAAGGCTGGGCAATTCTTATGGAATACGTTCACGAAAAATATCATTTATTCAGCCAAGCTGTTAGGCGAAATTGCTGATGATATCGTTGCCATCGACAGGGCCATGAAGTGGGGCTTTGGCTGGGAAATGGGCCCGTTTGAAACCTGGGATGCTATCGGGTTCGAGAAATCCATCCAAAAAATGCAGGATTCCGGAGTGGCTGTTCCTGCCTGGGTATTAGAAATGTTGGAAAACGGCTTTACTTCCTTCTATAAAGAAGAAGCAGGAGAGCTCTATTTCTATGATAAAGGTGAATATAAACTAGTTGAATTCAATCCAAAAGTAATCGATCTTAAAAAGATCAAAAAGCAAAAAGGGGTTATTAAAAAGAACAGCGGCGCCAGCTTAATCGATATTGGCGACGATGTAGCACTTCTGGAGTTCCACTCGCCAAATAATGCGCTAGGCTTCGATACGATCCAAATGATTAATTTTGCCATTGATGAAGTGGAGAAAAATTATAAAGGTCTGGTCATCGGGAACCAAGGAAAGAACTTCTGCGTCGGCGCCAACTTAGCGATGATGCTCATGGAAGCTCAGGATGATAATTATGATGAACTCGACATGGTGATCCGTCAGCTTCATAATGCCATGCTGAAGGTGAAATACAGCTCGAAACCGGTTGTGGCAGCTCCGTTTGCGATGACACTCGGAGGCGGTGCTGAGGTATGTCTGCCGGCATCCAAGATTCAAGCATCGTCTGAAACCTATATGGGTCTTGTGGAGGTCGGTGTTGGATTGCTTCCTGGCGGCGGCGGAAATAAAGAGCTATACATCAAACATTTAGAAGGCCTGCCAAATGGAGTCCAAGTCGATCTGCAGGCAGTCGCTAATAAAGTATTTGAAACGATTGCCACAGCTAAGGTGTCCACTTCAGCAGAAGAGGCTAGGGAAAATAATTTCTTAAGCGCAGCTGATGGAATCAGTGTGAACAGCGATCATCAATTGTACGATGCCAAACAGGCTGTACTTGCCTTATCTGAACAAGGCTTTAAGCCAAGAGTCCGCCGGAAAGTCCCAGTCGTCGGCGAACCAGGCTATGCAACCCTGCTGTTAGGAGCTGAAGGCATGAGGCTTTCCGGCTATCTGTCTGAACATGATATGAAGATTGCCAAAAAGATTGCCTATGTGATTGCTGGAGGAACAGTTCCATATGGTACGGAAGTGGATGAGGAATATCTGTTAAATCTTGAAAGGGAAGCTTTCTTAAGCTTGATCCGTGAACCAAAAACCCAGCAGCGGATGCAGCACATGCTGTTAAAAGGCAAACCCTTAAGAAACTAGCCGAAAAGCAAGGGGAAATAGATTCGTATTTTTTTAACATGAAAGAAAGAGAGGGAACGAAATGAGAGAAGCGGTAATCGTTGCCGGAGCAAGAACCCCGGTTGGCAAAGCGAAAAAAGGATCGCTAGCTGCGGTTCGTCCTGACGACCTCGGTGCATTGGTTGTGAAGGAAACATTAAAGCGTGCCGGAAACTACGAAGGAAATATCGATGATTTAGTCATTGGCTGTGCTACCCCAGAAGCAGAGCAAGGGATGAACGTGGCAAGAAATATTGGAGCCCTTGCAGGACTGCCCGATACGGTTCCAGCCATCACCGTTAACCGATTCTGTTCTTCCGGCCTACAGGCCATTGCCTATGCGGCACAAAGTGTCATGCTCGGACACTCCGATACGGCCCTTGCCGGCGGTGTGGAGTCGATGAGCATGCTGCCAATGGGCGGACACGTGATCCGTCCAAACGCTAAATTGGTGGAAACCGCTCCTGAATATTATATGGGAATGGGCCACACCGCCGAAGAAGTGGCGAAAAGATACGGCATCAGCCGGGAAGAACAGGATGCCTTTGCGGTCAGAAGCCATCAGCGCGCCTATAAGGCAATTCAGGATGGAAAATTTACCGATGAAATTGTTCCGGTTGATGTGACCATCCGCTCTGTCGGAAAAGACAACAAACTGGTTGAGAAAACCTTCCAATTTTCACAAGATGAAGGCGTTCGTCCTGATACTAATCTGGAAACATTAGCAAAGCTGCGGCCAGCTTTCTCGGTTACCGGTTCTGTAACAGCTGGCAACGCTTCGCAAACAAGTGACGGTGCTGCTGCGGTGATGGTCATGGACCGTGAAAAAGCAGAATCGCTCGGCTTAAAGCCTCTGGCAAAATTCCGATCGTTTGCCGTCGGCGGGGTTCCTCCTGAAGTGATGGGAATCGGCCCGATTGTCGCTGTTCCTAAAGCATTAAAGCTTGCTGGACTTGAGGTTTCCGATATTGATCTATTTGAATTAAACGAGGCATTTGCCTCCCAATCGATTCAAGTCATTCGGGAATTGGGACTTGATGAAGAAAAGGTGAATGTCAATGGCGGTGCCATCGCGCTAGGACATCCGCTTGGCTGTACTGGCGCTAAGCTGACACTAACCCTTCTTCATGAATTAAGGCGCAGACAACAGCAATTCGGTGTTGTCACGATGTGTATTGGCGGCGGGATGGGAGCTGCCGGCGTATTTGAATTATTGTAAACCATAACGGGGGTTCCCCGGGGAGCCCCTGATTTTTTAAAAAATTAGGAGGGACTTTTATATGACAGAAACAAAAAAGATTGTCAAAGGCGGAAGCTTTTTAGTGGAAGATATTACTTACGATCAGCTGTTTACTCCAGAGGATTTCACCGAAGAGCATTTAATGATTGCCAAAACGGCTGTGGATTTTGTGGAAAAAGAGGTACAGCCGGTACTTGAAAAATTGGAAAACCATGAGTTTGACATTACCGTAAAACTATTAAAAGAAGCTGGTGAACTTGGCCTGTTGGCAGCCGACGTTCCAGAGGAATATGAAGGATTGGGCTTGGATAAAGTTACATCTTCTCTTATCACAGAAGCAATGTCTGGAGGCGGAGGTTTTGCCCTTTCCCACGGAGCGCACGTTGGAATCGGCTCCTTGCCAATCGTCCTTTTTGGTAATGAAGACCAAAAGAAACGTTACCTGCCAAAGCTTGCTTCTGGCGAAAAATTAGCAGCTTATGCGCTGACAGAGCCAGGATCCGGTTCAGATGCCCTTGGTGCCAGAACTACAGCAAAACTAAATGCTGAAGGCACTCACTATATTCTCAATGGGGAAAAGCAATGGATTACCAATGCCGGCTTTGCGGATGTATTTGTAGTATATGCGAAAATTGACGGCGAACAATTTACCGCATTCATTGTGGACCGTGATCTTCCAGGGGTATCTACTGGTGCCGAGGAGAAGAAAATGGGGATTAAAAGCTCCTCTACTCGCACACTCATTTTAGAAGATGTACCGGTTCCTGTAGAAAATCTATTGGGTGAAATCGGCAGAGGCCACGTGATTGCGTTTAACATCTTAAATATCGGCCGCTATAAGCTGGCTGTTGGTGCTGTGGGCGGTTCTAAAAAAGCTTTGGAAATGACCATTAAATATGCCAACGGCCGTCAGCAATTCAAAACGCCGATTTCGCAATTCAATTTAACAAAAGAAAAATTCGGTACACTGGCATCGGAAATTTATGCCGCTGAAAGCTCTGTTTACCGTACGATTGGTTTATATGAAGAAAACCAAGGAAAACTATCCCCTGAAGAAACAAAGGACATTAAAAAGCTGGCAAATTCCATTGCTGAATATGCAATCGAATGCTCACTGAATAAATTCTTTGCCAGTGAAGTATTAGCCCATGTTGTGGACGAGGGCGTGCAAATTCATGGCGGTTATGGATTCATGCAGGAGTATCCGATTGAAAGGGCGTACCGTGATGCTCGGATCCAGCGTATTTTTGAAGGAACAAACGAAATTAACCGTCTCCTTGTTCCAGGCACACTTGTGAAAAAAGCGTTAAAAGGGGAGCTGCCGCTATTCCAAAAAGCCATGGCTTTACAAGAAGAACTGATGATGATGATGCCGGAAGAGCCAGGGGATGAGCCGCTTGCTCAAGAAAAATACCTGCTTCGGAATGCAAAGAAAATCACCTTGCTTGCAGCCGGCCTTGCCGCCCAAAAATATGGCAAAAAGCTGGAGCAGGAGCAAGAAATCTTAGCAAACATCGCCGACATTACATCCTATGTCTATGCAATGGAGTCTGTTGTATTGCGGACTGAAAAAGCAATTGCCAAAGAGGGCGTGGAGAAGAGCAAGCAAAAGCTGCTTTATACCCAGATTTTCTGCCAAGAGGCTTTCAATAATATTGAAGCGATTGCGAAAGAATCATTAGTAGCAGTGGAGCAAGGCGACACCTTAAGAATGATGCTGACTTCACTGCGGAAGTTTACCCGCCACACCCCAATCAATGTGATTGCGAAAAAACGGGAAGCTGCGGATGTGCTAATCGAAGCTGAACGCTACGTTGTTTAATCATTTTAGATCCCTTTCCAATGAGAAAGGGATCTAATTTTTTTATGTCGAAAAATAATGGAAAATCTTGCTTTGTTCATTAGGAATTTATGAATGATTATGGTAAGATTTTAATGTTGCAGGAGAAATAAGGTAAAAGGCGGTGAACGAAATGTCTCTTACGTTTTACTGGTACCCAAAATGCAGTACATGCCGAAATGCTAAAAAATGGCTAGAGGGGCATCAATTGCCTTTTGAGGCGATACATATTGTGGAGAATCCGCCATCCCGAGACGAGTTAAAAAAGCTCTATCAAAAAAGCGGACTGGAATTGAAAAAGTTTTTTAATACAAGCGGTTTAAAATACCGTGAATTAGGCATAAAAGACAAATTGAAGACCGCTTCTGAGGATGAATTGCTTGATCTTCTTGCTTCTGACGGGATGTTAATCAAAAGACCAATCGTAACCGATGGGAACCGGGTCACGGTAGGTTTTAAGGAAGAAGACTTTGAGAAAGTCTGGTTACAATAAACGATGTTTTTATTTGAAATCGATGTATATCGATCAATTGATTTTATAATGGAGGGATTATCCAATGGCTACACCAAAAGATTTACGTTATTCTGAAGAACATGAATGGGTAAGAGTTGAAGGCAGCCGCGTCCGTATTGGCATTACCGATTTCGCGCAGCATGAATTAGGTGATATCGTATTCGTGGAGCTTCCTGAGGTAGGCACTGAGCTTGCAGCTAATGAACCATTTGGAAGCGTTGAGTCGGTTAAAACGGTTTCCGAGCTCTATGCTCCAATCAGCGGCAAGGTTGTGGAAGTGAACGAAGAGTTAAATGACAGCCCAGAATTTGTCAATGAATCCCCATATGAAAAAGCATGGATGATTGTCGTAGAACCGGCTAACAACAGTGAGATTGACGAGCTGCTAACACCAGAAAAATATGAGGCTATGATTAAGGAAGACTAATATTCATTTGTAGGAGCACCTGATTTCGGGTGCTCTTTCTGTTTCAGCGGTTACCAGCCTTTTATTTCCACGTTTTCTTCTGTTATTATGGGAAACCTAAATATAACGAAGCTTTTAGGAAGGTGGAAAAAGTGGTGATGGCGGCTGGTGCCACTGAATAATTATTGCTAATCTGAGCAAAATCCTATTTTTTAACATGACAATAATGATATAGTTAACATACTTAGAAGAAAGCACACGATAATAGACCTTTCGAATATGTTAACAGTAAACCACTTCTATTACAGGTGATGGAAATGAATGATGCGTATGTTGACAAAGTTCTTATTGTCGAAGGAAAATCAGATAAAAATAAGGTTATGAGTATTATTAAAGAGCCATTGGAAATTATCTGCACGAACGGGACGATTAGCCATTCTAAGCTAGATGAGTGGATTGAGCTCTTGGAGGACAAGGATTTATATATACTGGTGGATGCAGATGAATCTGGTGAAAAGCTCCGCAAGTTGTTTAAACGGGAGTTCCCGAATGCGGAGCATTTATATATTGACCGGATGTATCGTGAGGTGGCAACGGCTCCGGTACAGCATCTGGCGACTGTTTTGTTGGGCGCGAATATTGATGTCCATAAGGAATATTTAGAAATGGGATCTTGATGTATGGATGAATGGAATCGAAGTAATTTAGCTTTGTTTCTCGAGGGCAGCGCGACGGGGGTGGTTTATTTTTATACTCCTATGTGCGGGACTTGCCAGTTAGCAGGAAAGATGCTTCGGGTCATTGAGGAATTGGTCGATATTGAAATGGGGAAGATGAATTTAAATTATTACCCGGATTTGGCGGAGCAATTCAAGATTGAAAGTGTGCCCTGCCTGCTGTTTGTGAATAATGGCGAGCTCATTGAAACGCTATACGCATTTCATTCCATTCCTTATTTGTTAGAAAAAATAAAGCTAAATTTGAATTCATAAAAGCAGGTGCCGATGGGCGCCTGCTTTTGTTATTTCACTAGGACAAAAGTAAGATAAATGCCTATAGAAATGTCGTCATGAAAGGGTTAAGGCGCCAAAACAGGTGGGTGCAGTCAAGTATTTGTCGTCATGAAGGGGTCAAGGCGCCAAAACCGGTGAAGGAGCCCAAATATTTGTCGCCATGAAAGGGTTAAGGCGCCAAAACCGGTGAGTGCAGCCAAGTATTTGTCGCCATGAACGGGCTAAGGCGCCAAAACCAGTGAAGGAGCCCAAATATTTGTCGTCATGAAAGGGTTAAGGCGCCAAAACCAGTGGGTGCAGTCAAGCATTTGTCGTCATGAAGGGGTCAAGGCGCCAAAACCAGTGAGTGCAGTCAAGTATTTGTCGTCATGAAAGGGTCAAGGCGCCAAAACCAGTGAGTGCAGTCAAGTATTTGTCGTCATGAAAGGGTCAAGGCGCCAAAACCAGTGAGTGCAGTCAAGTATTTGTCGTCATGAAGGGGTCAAGGCGCCAAAACCGGTGAAGGAGCCCAAATATTTGTCGCCATGAAAGGGTCAAGGCGCCAAAACCGGTGGGTGCAGTCAAGTATTTGTCGTCAATGAAGGGGTCAAGGCGCCAAAACCGGTGAAGGAGCCCAAATATTTGTCGTCATGAAAGGGTCAAGGCGCCAAAACCGGTGAGTGCAGTCAAGTATTTGTCGTCATGAAAGGGTCAAGGCGCCAAAACCAGTGAAGGAGTCCAAATATTTGTCGCCATGAAAGGGCCAAGGCGCCAAAACCGGTGGGTGCAGTCAAGTATTTGTCGTCATGAAAGGGTCAAGGCGCCAAAACCAGTGAAGGAGCCCAAATATTTGTCGTCATGAAAGGGTCAAGGCGCCAAAACTGGTGGGTGCAGTCAAGTATTTGTCGCCATGAACGGGCTAAGGCGCCAAAACCGGTGGGTGCAGTCAAGTATTTGTCGTCATGAAGGGGTCAAGGCGCCAAAACCGGTGAGTGTGCCCCAAATATTTGTCGCCATGAAAGGGTTAAGGCGCCAAAACCGGTGGGGGGAGTCAAGTATTTGTCGTCATGAAAGGGTCAAGGCGCCAAAACCAGTGAAGGAGCCCAAATATTTGTCGTCATGAAAGGGTCAAGGCGCCAAAACCGGTGGGTGCAGTCAAGTATTTGTCGCCATGAACGGGCTAAGGCGCCAAAACCAGTGAAGGAGCCCAAATATTTGTCGTCATGAAAGGGTTAAGGCGCCAAAACCGGTGGGGGGAGTCAAGTATTTGTCGTCATGAAAGGGTCAAGGCGCCAAAACCAGTGAAGGAGCCCAAATATTTGTCGTCATGAAAGGGTCAAGGCGCCAAAACCGGTGGGTGCAGTCAAGTATTTGTCGCCATGAACGGGCTAAGGCGCCAAAACCAGTGAAGGAGCCCAAATATTTGTCGTCATGAAAGGGTTAAGGCGCCAAAACCGGTGGGGGGAGTCAAGTATTTGTCGTCATGAAAGGGTCAAGGCGCCAAAACCGGTGAGGGAGCCCAAGTATTTGTCGTCATGAAAGGCTCAAGGCGCCAAAACCAGTGAAGGAGCCCAAATATTTGTCGTCATGAAAGGGTCAAGGCGCCAAAACCGGTGAAGGAGCCCAAATATTTGTCGTCATGAAAGGGTCAAGGCGCCAAAACCAGTGAAGGAGCCCAAATATTTGTCGCTATGATTTGACCAACTTCCTAAACATAAAAAGAATACCTTCCGTAACCAGCCATCGTATATTTTTCTCTTAATACCCTGTTAATTTTTCTTTTATGAATTCCACCGCCGCACCACTCATACACCACATTCGTAGTAATCTTTATATGAGGGAACAGCAGCCTAAACTCCTCCACACTCCTCAAAACGGCCTCATCTAACCCTTCTTTGCGGCCGCACTTCAAACAAATACAGTACCGATCATTTACGATCACATCCAACGACAGACAGGAACAACAACCTACACCTTTTTTCAATTGCGAAAAATCATAAGAGGGCAGGCGAGGATAAGGATCATCTTCTTTATGAAGAGACACCAATAAGTTAGCCAGTTTTTTATCATTAGGAGTTAACTTAGCAGGAGTTGCAGCAAGCCTGCGGATATAGGGGTTCACCTGGGTTGGGAGGATAATTGATTTGTGTGGCTTCGGAAGATAAAGCGTAAATTCAAGGTTAATAAAAATCACCTTGTAAACGATAGGCACATTATATCCTTTACTGTGCAGCAACTGTCGGAGCAAAATATCACATCGGTCGGCTTGATGAAGGGGATTCGTAATATTGTTAGCATATTGTGAGGTGAATTTGTCCGATTCGGGGTCATACAAATACTCTCCCTCATAATTTTTCACTTCGTAAAGGGAAATTGTCCCTTGAGAAATAAAGGCTGAATCCATTTGAAACGAAGTATTGTTTGTTTCCAGCAGCAAATCGTTTAAAATCAACCGATCTTTGGCAAGAACCTCTGCCCTTGCATCAAACAAAATCTCTCCCTCATAACCTTTCTCCAAATTCACATAACGCTTATGGTCTTTTTCTGGCAAAGCCATCCGTGCTGCTAGCAAACGGAGTAACCTTAATTCTTTAGGCAGAGTCCGGGTCTTTATCAATGTCTCCATATTCCACATCCTTTGCAATTGTAATCAAAAGCCTATATTCATTGTACTGAATAGCTGCAAAATTCCCCGATAAAAATATGAATTTTTTCTGAATCCGACATGATTCACCGATGATGCTCCGCTAATTGTCGAGTCTTTCTGAAAGGAATTCCTCATTTATTGCTGAATAGTAATGATATAGACGAGATCGGAGTGGTGATGATGTGGGAGGCCATAAATACTTTTTTAACAGCTGTACGGGAGCGGGAAGATATTCTGCCCTTGATTGATAATGAGGAGTTGTTGTTTAGCCTGAACAGCGAGCAGCAATCAACTGTGCTGGGGATAAAAGGCGGGGAAATTTATACGGTCAATGACAAAGCTGCACAAATGCCGAACGCTACGATTACAGGCAGTTGGCAAGCCATCAAGCTCATGCTGGAAGGAAAAGAAAAACTGCGGATAATGCAAAAAAACGGCGCATTGAAAGTGACTGCCCCCTTGCGCACAATTCTCAAGCTTGAATCACTGTTTTATTTAGTAAAAGCAGACCCGCAGCTCGCTAAAATAATTTAATCATAGGTATTGACTCGGAATTAAACATCATGTAAGATAATTTTAAACATTCAAGAGATTTCGACATTACTATACCAATTCTTATCAAGAGCGGCGGAGGGACCTGGCCCAGCGATGCCCGGCAACCGGTATAATACACGGTGCCAATTCCAGCAGAGCACTTGCTCTGAAAGATAAGAAGAGAGCCCCCTCTTCTTAATGAAGCGGGGGTTGTTTTTTTATAAAAATAAATGGCGAGGAGCGAGAATTGTGGGAGAAAAGGAGAAACAATATCGGTTTGAAACACTTAGTGTCCATGGAGGATTGTCACCAGATCCAGTTACGGGAGCGAGGGCTGTTCCCATTTATCAGAACAATGCCTACCAATTCAAAAATACAGAACATGCCGCTAACCTCTTCAGTTTGGCAGAGCCTGGTTACATATACACTCGGATTCATAATCCAACCACCACCGTTTTTGAAGATCGCGTAGCTCTGTTAGAGGGCGGTGTCGGAGCACTTGCAGTCGCTAGCGGAATGGCGGCGATAACATTAGCGATTCTCAATATTGCAGAAGCGGGGGATGAGATTGTCTCAGCTGCAAATCTGTATGGCGGCACTTATAATTTATTTGCTGTGACCCTGCCTAAATATGGAATAAGCGTGAAATTTGTAGACGGTGAAAATCCAGAAAACTTTCGCGAAGCCATTACGGATAAAACAAAAGCAGTTTTTGCAGAAACGATCGGAAACCCGAGCCTGCGTATCCTGGATATTGAAAAAGTAGCGGAAATTGCTCATGAGGCTGGTGTACCGCTGATCATCGACAATACTTTCGCTACTCCATACCTGTGCAGACCCATTGAGTATGGAGCGGATATTGTGGTCCATTCTGCAACGAAATGGCTGTTAGGAAATGGCACAACCACTGGCGGCATCATTGTCGACGGC
The DNA here is from genome assembly GCF_943193175.1 of Neobacillus muris. GTDB lineage: Bacteria > Bacillota > Bacilli > Bacillales > Cytobacillaceae > Neobacillus > Neobacillus muris. The sequence continues at coordinate 162,467 of NZ_CALPDF010000004.1, read as the reverse complement.
GGAAAATTCGATTGGAATTCCCCGAGATTCCCGGGCTTCACCACTCCGGATGACAGCTATCATGGCCTTGTATATGCTGAAGCATTAGGGGCAGCGGCCTATATTGTCAAAGCACGTGTCCAATTATTGCGCGACTTTGGACCGGCTTTAAGTCCGCAAAATGCTTTCTTGTTCACCCTTGGGCTGGAGACCCTTCATGTGCGGATGAAGGAGCATGTGGCCAATACCAAACAGCTGGTAGAATACCTAGTAAATCACCCTGCCGTCAACTGGGTTTCCTATCCGGGACATCCATCGCATCCTGACAGCGAATTAGCGGAAAAATACTTGCCTAAAGGGGCCGGCTCCATGGTTGTATTTGGCATCAAGGGCGGAAAAGAAGCTGGAGCCAAACTGATTAATTCGCTTACCTTATGGGCGCATGTGGCCAATGTGGGCGACGCCAAGAGCTTAATCATTCACCCTGCAAGCACCACTCATCAGCAATTGGATGCGGAAGGCCTGAAAGCGGCCGGTGTTTCCGAGGATTTAATCCGGTTATCGATTGGAATAGAGAATGCCGAGGATTTGATCGAAGATTTAGAGCAAGCGATCGAAGCGGCGACTGGTTTGTCCTCCTTAAAAACAAATGCTTAATTCTACCAGGAAAATCCAGCAAAAAAGATGGAATATTTTTATTGACACCTGCTTTTTAGAGTGGTAGCATTGCATTTGTATTAAATTTCAGAAATGACATTAAATTAAATGAATATAGGATTGCTCTTATCGAGAGAGGTGGAGGGATGTGCCCGATGAAGCCCGGCAACCGTCAATTTTATTGAAATGGTGCCAATTCACACAAAGCATTTGCTTTGAGAGATGGGAGAAAGGACTTAGTTTTTCATGCCTTTCTGCCTGCGCAGAAAGGCTTTTATTTTTTCTAATAAAGAATCCTTTCCTGTCAAACCCTATATTTATGAACTCGGTAAAAAAGTAGGTGATTGAATGATATCCATCCAAAATGTCAGTAAAATTTTTTCCTCGAAGCAAAAAGATTTAAAGGCAGTTAACCAAGTAAATCTGGATATCCAAGAGGGAGAAATTTTTGGAATAATCGGTTACAGCGGAGCCGGGAAAAGTACCTTGATTCGTATGCTGAATGGACTGGAGCTGCCAACGGAAGGGGCCGTCAATGTTGCAGGGCGGGAGATATCTAAAATAAAGGGCAGTGAGCTCAGAAAAGCCCGCCAGGAAATCAGCATGATTTTCCAGCATTTTAATTTGCTTTGGTCGCGGACGGTTAGTGAAAATATTGCCTTTCCACTAGAAATCGCCGGGGTGAAGGGTGAGCAGCGGAAAAAGCGGGTCGATGAGCTGATCAAGTTAGTCGGTCTTGAAGGCAGAGAAAATGCTTATCCATCCCAGCTGAGCGGCGGGCAAAAACAGCGGGTGGGCATTGCCAGGGCGCTTGCCAATAACCCTAAAGTGCTGCTTTGTGATGAAGCAACCTCCGCACTAGACCCGCAAACCACCGATTCTATTTTAGATCTGCTGGTTGATATTAATAAACGGCTTGGATTAACGATTGTGTTAATTACTCACGAAATGCATGTCATTCGGAAGATTTGCCATCGGGTGGCGGTAATGGAAAGCGGTGAAATCGTAGAGCTGGGATCGGTGCTGGATGTATTTAAAAATCCGCAGCAGCCGATTACAAAGCGATTTGTCAAACAGGTAACCGTGCCGGAGGAAACAACGGAGACGGCGGAACATTTACAGGAACTGTACCATTCAGGACAAGTGATTCAGCTGACCTTTATTGGTGACTCGGCCGAACAGCCGCTGATCACCAACTTAATTCGGAACCACGATGTCACTGTCAATATCCTGCAAGGTAAGATTTCCCAAACTCGCAGCGGTTCTTACGGGACATTGTTTATTCACCTTGATGGGGCGGAAGCGGAAGTCAACAAAGCAATTGACTATATCCGTTCTCAGCAGGTAGGAGTGGAGGTGGTCAGCCATGGATAACAGCGGCAAATGGATGGAAAATGTCGACTGGCTGGTCATGTGGGATGCCACTAGACAAACGATTTATATGACGGCCATTTCCGTTATAGCGACCTTTATCCTTGGAGTATTGCTGGGCATGCTGCTATTTCTGACATCGAAGGGAAACTTATGGGAAAACAAACCGATTAATACGGTCATCAGTGCGGTTGTGAATATTTTTCGTTCAATTCCGTTTATTATCCTGATTGTATTATTGATTCCCTTTACTACATTTTTAGTAGGTTCCATGATTGGGGAAACGGCGGCACTGCCAGCATTAATTATTGGCGCTGCACCGTTTTACGCAAGGATGGTGGAAATCGGCTTACGGGAAATTGATAAAGGAGTCATTGAAGCAGCCAGGTCCATGGGAGCGACAACAGGTACAATCATTTGGAAAGTACTTCTTCCAGAATCATTGCCTGCACTCATCTCGGGAATCACCGTTACAGCCATCGCAATTGTAGGTTATACAGCAATGGCTGGGGCGATTGGCGCCGGGGGGCTGGGGAATCTGGCTTACAATCTAGGCTTCCAGCGGAACCAAAATGATGTCACATTTGTGGCTACTGTCATCATTCTAATCATCGTATTTATCATTCAGTTTATCGGTGATTTCATCACATCTAAAATAGATAAAAGATAAAAAGGAGAGCATATAAAATGAAAAAAATTCTATCCATATTAGTTGCTTTAACTGTGCTGCTGACTCTGGGAGCTTGCGGCACTTCGGAAGAAAAATCCTCTGGGGATGATGGAAAAACAACTAAATTAGTTGTAGGGGCATCTCCTGTACCACATGCTGAAATTCTTGAAAAAGCAAAACCACTTTTAAAAGAAAAAGGCATTGACTTGGAAATCAAGACTTTTACTGACTATGTACTTCCAAATAAAGCGCTGGATTCAAAAGAATTAGATGCTAACTATTTCCAGCACATTCCATACCTGAATGCCCAAATTAAAGAATTCGGCTATGATTTCGTAAGCGCAGGCGGCATTCATATCGAACCGATTGGTGTTTATTCCAAAAAATATAAGAGCCTAAAAGACCTGCCAAATGGGGCACACTTGATTATGAGCAACTCTGTTGCAGACCATGGACGTCTTCTTTCATTATTAGAAGCACAAGGATTAATTAAATTAAAAGACGGCATTGATAAAACCAAAGCAGAAATTAAAGATGTTGTGGAAAATCCAAAGAACCTTGAATTTGATGCGGATTATGAAGCAAAACTATTGCCGCAAATCTTTAACAATAACGAAGGCGACGCCGTTTTAATCAATTCAAACTATGCTATTGATGCTGGTTTGAACCCAGTTGAAGATTCTATTGCCATCGAAGACCAGGATTCACCATATGTAAATGTCATTGCCGTTCGTAAAGGCGACGAAAACAAGGAAGCCATCAAGGCTCTTGTCGAGGTTCTTCATTCAAAAGAGATCCAAGATTTCATTAAAGAAAAATACAAAGGTGCCGTTGTACCGGTTTCAGAATAATGATTCTAAAGTAGAACAAAAGCCAGTGAATTCACTGGCTTTTGTTTATTGTACATTAATTGCTTGGATTAGGTGAAAAATACATGAGAAAATCACGAGTATTTTCTTGGTAAATGGCGAAAAATGCGGTATGATTTTTAACAGATTGGTGTTACATAGGATTTTATTTTTTAAAATCTCAATTAAAACTGAATCCATTCTCATTTAGGCTTAAGTGAGTGAAAATAAGTATCTGTTTTTACTTCATAAAAGTTGATAATAAATTTAATTTGTTATAAGATTGTAATGAGAATAGATTGAGAATAGGATCATACTGATTCTTTTTTATAGTGTACAAAACATAGACGGAGGTATAAAAATGGCTGGATCAACTTTAACAATCAAGGATCTGCACGTTGCTATTGATGGGAAAGAAATTTTAAAAGGGGTAAATCTTGAAATTAAAGGCGGAGAAATCCATGCAATCATGGGTCCGAACGGAACAGGTAAATCTACCTTATCATCTGCCATTATGGGTCACCCTAAATATGAAGTAACAAGCGGCAGCATCACTTTAGACGGAGAGAACGTACTGGAAATGGAAGTAGACGAGCGTGCCCGTGCCGGTCTTTTCTTGGCAATGCAATATCCAAGTGAAATCAGCGGGGTTACTAATGCTGACTTCATGCGTTCTGCCATTAATGCCCGCCGTGGTGAAGGAAATGAAATTTCTTTAATGAAATTTATCCGTCAAATGGATAAACAAATGGAATTTCTTGAAATGGATCTGGATATGGCGCAGCGTTATTTAAATGAAGGTTTCTCAGGCGGGGAGAAAAAACGTAACGAAATCCTGCAATTAATGATGATCGAACCAAAAATTGCCATCCTTGATGAAATTGACTCTGGACTAGATATCGATGCCCTAAAGGTGGTATCTAAAGGTGTCAATGAAATGCGCGGAGAAGACTTTGGCTGCTTAATCATCACTCACTATCAACGTTTATTAAACTATATTACTCCTGACTATGTACATGTCATGATGCAGGGACGAATTGTGAAATCAGGCGGACCTGAATTGGCACAACGCTTAGAAGCTGAAGGTTATGAAGTACTTAAGCAAGAGCTTGGAATTGTCGATGAAACTGTAGAGCAAGAAGCATAAGCGCAGAGTTAGGAGGATAACCATGACAACCGAAACTAAATTACCTTTCGATAAAGGGTTTGTCAGCTCAGTTGCAAAAGCAAACAGCGAACCCGCTTGGTTTGAAGAGCTTCGCATAAAAGCTTTCGAGCAGTTTAACATACTGCCTATGCCAAGACCAGACAAAACGAAAATTGATAAATGGAATTTCACTCAATTTGAGCAGCATACTGTAAAAAGTGAAGCTTTTTCTTCCATTGGAGATCTTCCAGAAAATTTAAAAGCTCTCATTGATGTAAATGCTGCAAATCCCAATTTATATATCCAGCGGAACCAGACCCCTGCTTTTCTTTCTCTTTCAGAGGACTTAAAAGCAAAAGGTGTAATATTTACTGATATTTTGACTGCTGTAAAAGAGCATGGGGACCTTGTGAAAAAGTATTATATGACACAGGCCATTAATTTAGACGAACATCGTCTTACAGCACTTCATGCAGCACTTATCAATGGCGGGGTATTCCTATATGTCCCAAAAAATGTTGAAATTATAGAACCAATTCAGGCTGTATTTTTACATGATGATGCGAAGGCGAATTTGTTTAACCACGTATTAGTGGTGGCAGAGGATAATAGTTCAGTCACTTATGTAGAAAACTATATTTCTACCGTGGAAGAATCCACTGGATTGGCCAATATCTTAACAGAGGCAATTGCCAATACAAATGCCAAAATCCAATATGGTGCTGTTGACCATTTGGCTAAAGGCATGACAACCTACGTCAACAGACGCGGTGTTGTTGGAAGAGATTCACGTGTTGAGTGGGCCCTTGGATTGATGAATGAAGGAGATACCATCTCTGATAATACAACCAATTTATTGGGTGACGGCGCTTATGGAGATACGAAAACTGTAACAGTGGGCCGCGGTGATCAAACGCAAAACTTTACCACAAAGGTGGTTCACTTTGGCCGGCACACACAAGGCAACATCTTAAATCATGGTGTAGTGAAAGAAAGTGCGACCCTGATTTTTAACGGAATCGGAAAAATTGAGCATGGGGCATCCAAATCAGATGCAGAGCAAACTTCCCGTGTATTGATGCTTAGTGAAAAAGCCCGCGGCGATGCCAACCCAGCTCTTCTGATTGATGAAGATGATGTTATGGCAGGACATGCTGCTTCTGTAGGCCGTGTTGATCCTGTTCAGCTCTATTATTTAATGAGCCGGGGAATTCCGAAGGTTGAAGCTGAACGGTTAGTCATCCACGGTTTCCTTGCGCCAGTCGTCAATGAGCTGCCAATTGAAAAAGTAAAAGAGCAATTGACAGAGGTCATTGAAAGGAAAGTGCGCTAAATGAATGTCCTGGATATTCGGAGGCAATTTCCGATATTGAATCAGGAAGTGAACGGCCATCCGCTTGTTTACCTGGATAGCTCCGCCACTTCCCAAAAACCTGTTCGAGTAATTGAAACTTTAGAAAAATATTACCGTGAATATAATTCAAATGTGCATCGCGGGGTGCATACACTAGGTACAAGAGCAACCGATGCCTATGAAGGAGCTCGGGAAAAAGTCCGTAAGTTTATCAATGCCAAATCCATTCAGGAAGTGATTTTCACAAGAGGAACGACCACTTCTCTGAACTGGGTAGCAGCTAGCTATGCAACGGCTAATTTAAAAGAAGGCGATGAAATCGTCATCACTTACATGGAACACCATAGTAATATTATTCCATGGCAGCAGGCCGCAAAGCGTACTGGTGCAAAGTTAAAGTACATTCCGCTTCAAGCCGACGGAACGATTTCATTGGACGACGTTCGTGCCACCGTTACATCTAATACAAAAATTGTTTCAGTGATGCAGGTTTCCAACGTGCTTGGTGTGATTAATCCAGTAAAAGAAATCGCTCAAATTGCCCATGAAAATGGGGCGGTTATGGTCGTAGACGGTGCGCAAAGTGCTCCGCATATGAAAATTGATGTACAGGATTTGGACTGTGATTTTCTTGCTTTTTCAGGACATAAAATGTGCGGTCCTACCGGCATCGGCGTTCTTTATGGAAAAAAACACCTTCTTGAGAACATGGAACCTGTTGAATTTGGCGGTGAAATGATTGACTTTGTTGAATTATACGATTCTACATGGAAAGAGCTGCCGTGGAAATTTGAGGGCGGTACGCCTATCATAGCTGGAGCCATCGGGCTTGGAGAGGCTATCGACTTTTTAAATGAGGTTGGCATGGATACAATCGCTGAGCATGATCAAAGATTAGCTGCCTATGCATTGGAAAGAATGTCTGGAATTGAGGGGATATCCATTTATGGACCGCTTGATCCGGCCAAACGTACTGGCATGGTTACGTTTAACCTGGCAGATGTTCATCCGCATGATGTGGCAACTGTTCTGGATGCAGAAGGAATAGCTGTCCGGGCTGGCCACCATTGCGCACAGCCTTTGATGAAGTGGCTGAAAGCATCGGCAACAGCACGTGCCAGCTTTTACCTATATAATACGGAAGAGGATATTGACCGACTCGTTTCAGGGCTTGTCAAGACAAAGGAGTATTTCAGCGATGTCTTCTAATTTAGATGCACTCTATCGAAGAGTAATAATGGACCATTATAAAAAGCCCCGTAATCGTGGAGTTTTGGAGGATAGCAGCCTAACGATCAATATGAATAACCCTACCTGTGGCGACCGGATTCAATTGACGATGAAAGTCGATGAAGGCATCGTCAAGGATGCTAGGTTTGAGGGAGAAGGCTGTTCCATTTCCATGTCATCCGCATCGATGATGACAGAAGCAATCAAAGGCAAAAAAATTGAGGATGCTTTAAAGATGGCTGCGATCTTTTCAGACATGATGCAAGGAAAAGACGTGGATGAAGACCTCGATTTAGGTGATATCGAGGCACTGCAGGGTGTATCGAAATTTCCTGCAAGAATTAAATGTGCAACCCTGGCATGGAAGGCCATGGAAAAGGGTTTAAAAGAGGACGGCCAACATTAATGAAAATGAACGGGACCTTCAAGTTCTGTTCATTTAGGAAAGGGAGGAATCGACGATGGCGAAAAAGATGCCGGAAATCGGGGATTATAAATATGGTTTTCACGATAAAGACGTTTCCATATTCCGTTCAAAACGCGGTTTAACACGTGAGATTGTCGAAGAGATTTCCAAAATGAAGGGCGAGCCTCAGTGGATGCTGGACTTTCGTTTGAAATCATTAGAAATTTTCTATAGCAAGCCAATGCCTCAATGGGGCGGTGACTTAAATTCATTAAACTTTGATGAAATTACGTATTATGTTAAACCATCAGAGAAGTCTGAAAAGTCATGGGATGAAGTGCCAGATGAAATTAAAGCAACCTTTGATAAATTGGGCATTCCAGAGGCTGAGCAGAAATATCTTGCAGGGGTATCTGCACAGTATGAATCTGAAGTTGTTTACCACAATATGAAGGAAGATCTTGAAGCACTAGGAATCGTTTTTAAAGATACAGATTCCGCTTTAAGAGAAAACGAAGATCTGTTCCGCGAGCACTGGGCAAAAGTGATTCCGCCAACAGATAATAAGTTTGCTGCTCTAAACTCTGCTGTATGGTCAGGTGGTTCATTTATTTACGTACCGCCAGGTGTTAAGGTGGATACTCCATTACAGGCGTATTTCCGGATTAACTCCGAAAACATGGGGCAGTTTGAAAGAACGCTGATTATTGTCGATGAAGGCGCACATGTCCATTATGTTGAAGGATGTACTGCACCAGTTTATACAACAAACTCGCTGCATAGTGCCGTTGTAGAAATCATTATTAAAAAGGGTGCTTATTGCCGTTATACGACGATCCAGAACTGGGCAAACAACGTGTATAACTTGGTTACTAAGCGTGCTGTTTGTGAAGAAAATGCAACGATGGAATGGATTGACGGCAACATTGGTTCGAAATTGACCATGAAGTATCCTGCTGTTATTTTAAAGGGTGAAGGCGCACGCGGCATGACGTTATCGATTGCAATTGCCGGTAAAGGCCAGCATCAGGATGCAGGAGCTAAAATGCTTCACTTGGCACCGAATACTTCGTCAACAATTGTATCGAAGTCTATTTCTAAACATGGCGGTAAAGTTACCTACCGTGGTATCGTCCATTTTGGACGTAAGGCTGACGGAGCTCGTTCCAATATTGAATGTGATACGCTGATTATGGATAATCAATCAACATCTGATACAATTCCTTACAATGAAATCTTGAACGATAATATTTCTCTTGAGCATGAAGCGAAGGTATCGAAGGTATCAGAAGAGCAATTGTTCTATCTGATGAGCCGCGGTATTTCTGAGCAAGAAGCAACGGAGATGATCGTCATGGGCTTCATCGAGCCATTCACCAAAGAGCTTCCAATGGAATATGCCGTTGAGATGAACCGCTTGATCAAGTTCGAGATGGAAGGTTCTATCGGTTAATCATCATATAAAAATTTCCCGCTTGCTAATTTGGCAGGCGGGTTTTTTGCATGTTTCCACTCTCGGAGCCCGTCTGAACTAAAGAAGAGGAAGACCGGCCGCACAAGCTGAAATAGAAAAAACGGTAACTGTCTGCACCATTAGTTAGACAAAATCGTGGATTAAACGAATGCAATGTTATCGCGCTAAAAAAGGTTATGATATTATTAATAAATGGGAGGTGAACAGGGTGATTTACATTGGTTTAACTGGCTGGGGAGACCATGATAGTCTCTATCAAGGAAAAATGCCAGCCAGGGACAGGTTAAAAGAATATGCTGGGCATTTTCCCATCGTCGAAGTGGATACAGCCTTCTATGCCATTCAGCCAAAGCGCAATGCGTTAAAGTGGGTCCATGACACCCCTCCTGGCTTTCAATTTATTGTCAAAGCCTATCAAGGAATGACCGGCCATATGCGAGGAGAGATTCCCTTCGAATCAAAACGGGAAATGTTTCAGGCCTTTAAAGACTCTTTAGAACCCTACATAACAAACAATAAACTGGCCATGGTCCTGTTTCAATTCCCGCCCTGGTTTAATTGCAAACGGGAGAATGTGGAATATTTACGCTGGTGCAAACGTGAAATGGACGATATCCCTTGTGCGCTTGAGTTCCGGCATCAGTCATGGTTTACCTCTCCATTTCGCGAGAACACACTTGAATTTTTGAAAACTGAAAAATGGATTCACAGCATCTGTGATGAACCACAAGCAGGGGAGGGGTCCGTTCCAACTATTTTACAAACGACCCGTCCTGATAAAGTTCTGGTCAGATTTCATGGCCGCAATGTTCATGGCTGGCAAAGGCAGAAGCGCAGTACTGATGATTGGCGGGATGTACGCTATTTGTACAGGTACAATCAGCAGGAATTATTAGAATGGACCGAGTATGTTCAAACACTAGCGAAGCAATGTGAGCATATCTATTTGTTGTTCAATAATAATTCTGGCGGCGATGCAGCAGACAATGCCAAACAAATGATAGACCTCTTACATATAGAATATCAAGGATTGGCCCCGCGGCAGCTGGATTTATTTTAAATAGGCCAAAGGGCATTAAGGCACAAATATAGACCAGAAGGTGAAAGCATCAAATGGAATGGATTCTATTGGTATTAATAGGAATTGCCGGCAGCTCTGTCGGATCTTTGATTGGCATGGGGGGCGGAATCATTGTTGTTCCAGCCTTGCTTTATTTATCAACCCTCACATTATCGTTTAGCCACCTGACGCCACAGATCGTCGTCGGAACATCCCTGTTTACCATGATATTTACAGGCCTGTCTTCGACATTGGCCTACATGAAACACAAAACGATTGACTATAAAAGCGGATTGATTTTCCTAATCGGCAGCGGACCCGGAAGCATTCTTGGTGCCTGGGTAACAGAAAAATTAGACCTGGACTCATTTAGCATTTATTTTGGAGTATTTATTCTGTTTGTATCTTTTGTACTAATCATTAAAAATAAATTACGACCGATTCCTTATAAACAGGACAGAGGGATTCATCGCACGTTCACTGATAACAGCGGCAAGACCTTTGAATATGGGTTTAATCCAATTATTGGCATTGTAATTTCCTTAGTGGTAGGCTTCTTATCAGGGATATTTGGAATTGGCGGCGGCTCATTAATGGTGCCGACCATGATTTTATTGTTCTTTTTCCCGCCTCATGTGGCAACCGCTACATCCATGTTTATGATCCTGCCGACCTCCATCCTTAGTTCGATTACCCACATCGCTTTAGGAAATGTGAACTGGCTTTATGCATTGGCGTTAGTGCCAGGAGCGTGGATCGGAGCCAATGTGGGAGTGTGGTTAAATACTCGGTTAAAAAGCAAAACCATTGTTTTGCTGATCAGAACAATTTTAATTGTCGTAGGGGTACGGTTAATTTATCAAGGAATAATAGGGTAGGTTAAAATGGAAACCATTCACATTTATCATACAAATGATCTTCACAGCCATTTGGAGAACTGGCCGAGAATCCAACAGTTTTTAAAACAGAATACGCGCCGGCACAGGCAAAATGGGGAAGATGTGTTTATCTTCGACATTGGCGATTTTATTGACCGATGGCATCCCTATACCGAAGCGACCATGGGCAAAGGGAGCATTCACCTTTTGAATGACTGCCAGTATGATGCGGTCACCATCGGCAACAATGAAGGGGTGAACCTGCCTCATGATAATCTGAACCATCTATACGATGAGGCAGGCTTCGACGTCGTTACAGCTAATCTCTACCTAGAAAATGGCCAATATCCAGATTGGATCAGGCCCTATACGATTTATCGGACAAAGCGAGGGACCCGCATCGGTGTCCTCGGACTGACTGCCCCGTTTCCCCAGCTTTATCAATTGCTGGGCTGGAAGGTGACAGACCCGTTTTCCGAGCTTGAGAAATGGCTGAAGCCCTTAAAGAAAGAAACGGACATCATTATTTTATTATCCCATCTTGGCATTCGGGATGACGAACGGATCGCGGCGCAATTTCCGGAAATAGACGTGCTCCTCGGAGCACATACCCATCATGTTTTTGAAAAGGGAAAGATTATTCATCACACTTTGCTGGGAGCTGCAGGCAAATTTGGCTATTATGTCGGCGAAATGGCATTAAAGCTTAATGATGATAAAAAAATCGTCCAAAGACAGGCAGTAGTCTATAACGTTGAAGAACTTCCAGCCGTCCATGATGAACCGGAGCAGATAAATGGTTATTTTGAAAAAGGCAAAAGGCTGCTGGGCGAGAATATCACGTTTTTACCACAGCCATTGCCTGCTGATCCTTTCGCAGAAACAGAGCTGTCAAAGCTTCTGTGCCTAGCGGTAAAGGAATGGTGTCAAACAGACTGTGCGATGATTAATGCTGGGCTGTTGCTGGGACCATTATCGGGTTCTGTGACCGATTATGATTTGCTGGCTATTTGCCCGCATCCTATCAATCCTTGCGTAGTGGAACTGACTGGACGGGAATTGCTCGCAGTTTTCGAACAATCTAAAGATGTGAGCCTGCATCAGCAGCAAATTAAGGGGCTTGGTTTTAGAGGGAATGTGATTGGGAAATTCGTCTATGCGGGGCTGGAGGTAAGCGCTCAAAGGCTAAGATTGGATGGAAAAGCATTGGAACCAGACGCCTCATACACGTTAGCATTGCCAGATATGTTTACATTCGGGCATTTTTTTAAGGACGTGCTGGTCCATAAACAGAAGCAATACTTCCTGCCCGAGTTCCTAAGAGACATCTTAAAATGGAAGCTGCAGCAGCTATAGGTGCTTGAATTACACGCTTTCTTGACTCTTATCATAAAGTGATATTGAGGAAAGGGGTGTTGAGAAGTGATTAATCTTTCACCGGTCGAAATAGGCAGCCACACCTTCTTGGCTGTCACGGTTTTGCTGCCCAAAACCACTTTGCTTGCGGTGACAAGCGATAAAGGATATATCATGTGCGGCGCTTTGGACGTCGGGTTATTAAATGAAAAATTAAAGGATAGAAAAATAATAGCCGGGCGGGCAGTAGGAGTCAAAACAATTGAGCAGCTGTTAGATGCCCCTCTGGAGTCTGTTACAGCAGAAGCGGAAAAATGGGGGATTCATAAAGGGATGATTGGCCGTGATGCCATGCTGAAAATGATTTAACAGCCTGTTTGATCGCAGGCTTTTCCTATTGCTGTTTAGAAATTCATATGGATTTAACTTCAGTAAAAACGCTGTTGATGGCTAAGTCAACAGCGTTTTTTATGAAGTCTCACTCTACTTTTTCCGCAGACTCATTCTTTCTAACCGTTTCCATTTGGCCAAATGCGGATAAGGGTCAAAAGCCCACTCGGTAATTCCATTGTCCTTATACATCCCATAATGCAAATGCGGCGGGAATTTGCCGGAGGTTCCCGGCGGCCCGTACCCAGTGCTTCCGACTCCGCCAATCACCTTTCCTGGTTCAACAATTTGGCCAACATGAATGTCCTTAGCATAACCGCTTAAATGGCCGAAGTAATGATAAGTATTATTGATATCGCGAATGCCGATTCTCCAGCCCCCGAACCTATTCCATCCCTTCATTTCAATGATCCCATAACAGGTGGCCCTTACCGGAACACCATAGTCTGCAAAAATATCGGTTCCCTCATGTACTCTGCGCCCTCCCCAGCCTCGGGCATCACCCCAGGTGCTCCGATAGCTGTGATTGCTTCGAAGTGGAACGGGAAAGACCCTTTTCTCTAGATCCAATCGGCCGAAATGACGGTAAATCTTTGCTTTGCCAACAATGATGCTGACAGTTTTATCTCGGTGGTAATAGTTCCATAACCCAATTTTGATATTATCGGGATCCACCCCGTAGGAGAGAAGATAGTTTGCAAATGCATATAAGACATCTTCATCGTTTTTTAGGCTTGCTCTCCCATCGCCGTCCCCATCTACCCCAAATCCGTTAAAAAACTGAATGATGGCTGGATTTTCTTCTTGGGGGTTTGGATTGGTTAAACCTGCCCATTTTTCAGGAGGAAAATAGATCGCGATGGTGCTTTCCGGTTTTGGCAAATCTCGGCGGGTCTGGCGAATGCTGCGTTCGTATTGGTCAACAGCGGCCAAGTAATACCATGGAATTTGCGTGACGGTTTCCACTTTTTTATACAGTTTCATTCTTTCCGTATAGGGGTCTGCTCCCGGTTCATTGGCTGACACCATGCCAGTCCATTGCGAACTAACAAGCAGGAATGCTGCAATTATCAGAACAATCCGCACGGAAATTCTCCTTCCCATTTATTGTACGAACTTAGTTTATGGAATCTTGCATAATTCATTATCACTAATAATTGGTAATCGTAAGAAAAAAATCCAATGAGCTGATCCTGCTGGCAATGTGTTTGAATTTTTGATACCAGTCTAAGATGGTGTCCGTCCTATTTGCTTGAGGATGCATTTGCATTATGGTAAAGTGACAGGAGACACTCATTTGTTATACATAAGAGACGTAGCAAGGAGGGCAATCAAATGAGCAAAGATGAAGAAATATTGAGAAAACCGGACTGGTTAAAAATAAAGCTAAATACAAACGAATCGTATACAGGTTTAAAAAAACTAATGCGGGAGAAGAACCTGCATACGGTGTGTGAAGAAGCACGATGCCCAAACATTCATGAGTGCTGGGGACTAAGACGGACAGCTACCTTCATGATTTTGGGTGATGTATGTACACGTGCTTGCCGCTTCTGCGCCGTTAAAACGGGACTGCCAACTGAACTTGATTGGAAAGAGCCGGAACGTGTGGCGGATTCTGTTCAGATTATGAATTTAAAACACGTAGTTGTTACTGCTGTAGCACGTGATGACTTAAAGGATGGAGGCTCTGGTGTATTTGCTGAAACAGTACGGGCAATCCGCCGAAAAAATCCTTTTACCAGCATTGAAGTCCTGCCTTCCGATATGGGCGGCAAGGAAGAAAATTTACGAGTATTAATGGATGCTAAGCCGGATATTCTTAATCACAATATTGAGACAGTCCGCCGGTTAACACCGAGAGTCAGAGCCCGCGCCAAATATGATCGGTCACTTGAGTTCCTGCGCCGCGCTAAGGAGATGCAGCCAACGATTCCAACGAAATCCAGTCTCATGGTGGGTCTTGGAGAAACGAAAGAGGAAATTTTAGAGGTCATGGACGATTTAAGGGCCAACAACGTGGACATTATGACAATTGGCCAGTACTTACAGCCTACAAAGAGCCATCTTAAAGTCGTCAAGTATTACAGCCCTGAAGAATTTAATGAACTAAGGGAGATTGCTCTCAGCAAAGGATTTAGCCATTGCGAAGCAGGTCCGCTGGTCCGCTCTTCTTACCATGCTGATGAACAAGTTAATGCTGCCGCCAAGCATCGGCAAATGCTTGGAGAAGAAAACGTCCAACAAGCCTAAAATGAAAGCATTAAGGGGTCTGAGGCCACACCTAAAGGTGTGGGTCAGACCTCTTGCTTTTTGGATAATACTCGTTGTTATTGGTTATTTAAGTTTATTAGTGGTATTGTCATCTGCTGTACGTCCATTTGCGTCTTCGTTAGTGTCTACAGGGTTACCTTGCGGGCTTTTTAACATTCGTTTAATTAATAATGCCACTTGATCTTTTGCTTGGGCACTGCCAGAATCCAGATGAGCCAAATTTTCTAATTCTCGCATGAGTGTATCATCATCGTCAGATACATACACATGATAAAAGCGAGGTACAACAGACATGGCTGTCCTTTTGACTTGATCGGCTGTAAAATTGCGATCTTTCGTATCGGTATTGTAGACCACTAAAACTTCCTGGTCCGTTACCAGTGCTGCGGCATCATTGACATTTGCCATACTGGTGCTTAGCTTGCTGATGATATTGGCAACCTGTTCCCGGTCAAGGGCAGCATAATGGTCGTCCGCTTCATTATCATTCATAACCGGGCTTTTTTGATGCCGGACAAAACCATAATCCGTGCTTGGGTTGCGAAGATCCTGGGCGGCCCCTTCATTATAAAGTTCATGCCGTTTATTATTTACGTTAATGGTATTGCCGCTTTCTTCATATACATCCCGGCTGCCGCTGTCTTTCGAACAGCCCGACATAGCTGTAATGGCACATAATCCGAGGATTGTGAGTAATTTTTTCAATTTTATCGACCTCCTTTTTTTAGAATAGCCAATAGGTGTATTTTTTTACTTAGTAATTGATGGTGAATCGGTTATAATGGAATAAGATGGGCCCGCAAAATGAGGTGAAAACATGATTATTCTTAATAATACGTCATACGAATTAGTGCAGGACTTCAGGAACGCCTTTAACGAAGAGGCAATCAAAGCCAGATATAGTGATATATTATCCAGATACGATTATATTGTGGGTGATTGGGGTTATGGGCAGCTTCGATTAAAAGGATTCTTTGAGGATCAAAATCAAAAAGCAACCTTTGATACGAAAATTAGTACATTAAGTGAGTACCTATATGAATACTGTAATTTTGGCTGTGCTTATTTTGTATTGAAAAAAGCAAAAAAATAACGAAGGGTTCAATGGATGCCCTTCGTTATTTTTTTACATGGAATTTTTAAATCATTTCAAGTAAGAAGGACTTCAATTCCTCTGCTTCTTCTTCATTCATTTGAAATGCGTATTCTAAATAGCCTTCCTCTTCTAGATCATCAGGGCCAATAATGGCAAACCGATTTCCCTGCATATTTAACACAAGATATTTTCCGAAATGCCGGTCTGATTGGACAATGGCTAAATCATAGCGCTGATTATCTCCAACAAAACTGACAAATCTGGTTTTAGTATTTTCTGTATCATCATATAAGAAATAACGCTCGTTCACAGATTCCATTCTCCTTTATTTTCGATTTTGCCATATCTCTAATAGTATCAGATTAAGCCGGATGATGGGAGTATGGAAATTTCAATAAATTTCAAGAAAAACTTAGTGAGAAAGAATCCGAAAATTGTCAAATTATGCTACAATTAAAACACTAATACTGCTTAAGGGATGATTAAATGGCTCAGAAATATATACAAAAGGCAAAAAGCATGATGCAATGGAGCAAAGTATTTCTGCCTTTATCATCTTTACGCTTTTATCCGCCGCAATTTGTGGTGCGCAACCCAGTGGTGGAGGGGGTAGTGGCTGCATTTGAAGCTGGATATGAAGTGGCGGTCATTGTTTTCAATGTCCAGAATTTTAATGCCCTCGCGGAGCAGCTTGATCAAGCCCAATATCACCGTTTGTTGAAATCATTAAAACTGTCCTTCCAATCTGCTGTAATGAAAGAAATTGATCAGCGCCGCATCATTGCGTTACATGATTTTTACGGTGATGGCCTAACACTGTTTATAAAGGCAGATTCCGAACAATATTTAGTTTTTGAAATAGACAGGGTTAGGGAAAAATTGGTGCAAGCTATGGAAACCGCTTTAATCAAGCACTATCCTTCGGTCCGAATTCATTTTGAGACGGGTTATATGTTTGTAGAAAAACGTGTTGGCGCCATTCAGGATTCGGTTATGAAAGCCCATATGCAGGCCATTGCCATTGCGGAAAAGAGGCAGTCATCCAAATATAACAACATGATTCATACGATTCATAAAATTATCTCCCAAAGAAATATTAGATTAATGGCCCAGCCGATTATCGATGTGGCAACTAATGAAGTCCGCGCTTGGGAAATGCTGACCCGCGGCCCTAAAGGAACCTCATTGGAAAGTCCATTATCGCTCTTTACTGTTGCGAAACAAACTGGAACATTATATAAATTGGAGTTAATGGTCATTGAAAAAACCTTTGAGCAAATTCGGGCGACAAGGTGCAGGCAGGACATTTTTATCAATTGCACTCCCGTTACCCTGGCAAATATTCGCTTTACACGGGATATCCAAAAGTTAATGCAAAAATTCAGCACCATTTTACCGAAACAAATTACGATAGAAGTGACTGAAAATGATTCGATCGATGGATTAAAGAATTTTATTTATAATATAAAGAAACTGCGAATCATGGGATTTCGAATTGCCATAGATGATACAGGAGCAGGATATTCCAACTTGAATACGATTAGTGAAATTATGCCGGATGTTATTAAAATTGACCGCTCTCTTATCCAAAATATTGACAAAAATACGGTGAAAGAATCAATATTAAAGGGGTTAATGTTAGTGGCGAAAGAGGCGGGATCGTTAGTGGTAGCGGAAGGAATCGAAAGTGAAGCAGAAGCTTATGTCCTCTCGCGGAATCGAGTTGATTTGGCTCAAGGCTTTTTCTATTCTCCTCCGACCGTTTTAATGCCGGAAATTGCAACCTAGTAAATTCCTAAAGGAAGTGGCGTACATGTATTTCGTTGACCGCGATGAAATGGAAAACAAATTAACCTATCTAGAAAAACAAATCAATCTGTTTGAGGGGCAGTATGACTGGCTTGATGAGTTAAGCAAAGCAGCCTTGGAAAGAGTTGCACAAATGATGCTTGAGTCAGTATTAGATGTCGGAAACGCCATGATTGATGGCTTTATTATGCGCGATCCGGGAAGCTACGAGGATATTATTGAGATTTTAATCGATGAAAAGGTCATTACAGCTGAGACAGGAAGCGGATTAAAAGTACTCATCCCATTCCGCAAAAAGCTCGTTCAATTTTATACCGAAATTGACCATTTGGAGCTTCAAGAACAATTCGCACGGCAGCTGCCGGCATTAAAAGTCTTTCCTAAAAATGTCCGAGACTATTTGCAAAGCGAATTAGGACCTGTATCAGCCTTTAAAAATTAGATGAACCGGCCGTATATGTTACGGTCTTTTCTTTTTAACAAGAAGTATTTGGGTACTATATGTACATAATCGGAGGTAGGCAAATGAAAAAATATAAAGGCTATTTAATTGACTTAGACGGTACAATGTACCGGGGCACTGAACAAATTGAGGCAGCTTCAGATTTTGTGAAAAAATTGAAAGATAATGGAATTCCCTATTTGTTTGTAACCAATAATTCGTCCCGGACACCAGGACAGGTTGCAGAAAAACTTCGCCAATTTGATATTCCTGCCGACGAGAATTTAGTCTTTACTACTAGTCAGGCTACAGCTAATTATATTTATGAAAAAAAACCAAATGGCACGGTGTATGTCATAGGTGAAGAGGGTTTGCACACTGCTTTAAAAGAAAAAGGTTTTCAAGCAGCTGGAGAAACGGCTGACTTTGTTGTCATCGGGATTGACCGCGAAATCAGCTATGAAAAATTGGCAACTGCCTGCTTGGCTGTCCGCAATGGCGCCGTTTTCATCTCAACGAATGGCGATATTGCGTTACCCACTGAAAGAGGCTTGCTGCCTGGAAATGGCGCTCTAACCTCAGTCATTTCCGTTTCCACGCAAACAAAGCCAGTGTTTATTGGAAAGCCTGAAGCGATCATTATGGAACAGGCATTAAAGGTATTGGGGACGCCAAAAGAAGAAACGTTAATGGTCGGCGACAATTATGATACAGACATAATGGCTGGCATGAATGCTGGAGTCGATACCTTGCTGGTCCATACGGGAGTTACCACCAGAGACATGCTGTCAGGATATAAGCAGCAGCCTGCCTATTCAGTTGATTCACTCGACCAATGGGAGCTGTAACAAGGGATGGAAAAATTCCATCCCTTCTTTTAGTCATCCTTATTTACCCCCTCAGCTCTATGTGCCAGCCGGCTGGAGGCGGCAGCCGCAATGGCTCCGACGATATCATCTAAGAACGTGTGGCATTCACCTGTGGATTTATCATTTAAACGGGCTAATATTCCAGGCTTCTGTTTATCTATATAGCCATAATTGGTAAAACCGATCGAGCCGTATACATTTACAATCGAGAATGCTAATATTTCATCTACCCCATAGAGACTTTCATCGGTGGCAATAATCGTTTGCAGCGGTTCTTCCAGCATTTTCTTTTCTCCAAGCATATCGAGCTGAATGCCAGTAATAATGGCGTTTTGAACTTCACGTTTGGAAAGTACCCGTTCCACGTTTTGAATGCAGTCTTCCATTTGTAAGTTTTCATGATATTTTTCTTGCAGGTAAAATACTAACTCGGCGATGTCTTGAATCGTAACTCCTCTTTGATTTAGCCATTTTCTGGCGGTCTCTTCCACAATGTCCATATTTTTCTCTGCCATCTTATCACCTGTTTCTTCAATTTTCACTATATATATACTGGATTTCCATAATATATGCAATTTTACCATATACAGCCAAACAAAACCAACCCGAAAACAAGTTTCTTGGTGTAGGTACATATACTTGATGTAAATAAACATGTAAGAGGTGGTGAAGGGATGTTTCAAAATATGCTGGAGCAGCTATATGGGATACAAGCAGAAGGGGAACCGATCGAAGTCAATCGTTACCCTGCCCTTAAAGGAAATGGCTGGATTTATTTAATTGCCAATCCCGGCAGAAGAGAGGCTGCAGACATTCAAGAATTAGCCCAGATTGCGGAGCATTTATATCAATTAGGGGATCAAGGTGTCCCGATTTTCTTGCCTGACAAAAATGGAAACTGGATGGCTGAATGGGAACAAAAGCAATATTGTGTCCTTGCCAGCCAGCAAACGGAAGAAAATCGGAAACGCCCGAGGTTAGGCAGAAAGCTCGCCAAATTTCATGAACGGGGCAGAAGGGTGCCGTTCCAGATTCAGCGGATTAGCCGGGTCGGACAATGGAAACGCCTATGGGAACAGCGGCTGGAGCAGATGGAGAAAGTCTGGAATGGATTGCTGTTCCAAACACCTGAAGATGATTTTGAAAGAATGTTTATCGAATCGTTCCCCTATTATATGGGATTAACGGAGAATGCCATTCAATACTTGGTGGATACCGAGCTTGATGATGATCCTTTAGAAATAGACAGCGGGACTGTCTGCCATGAACGATTTACCCAAAATACGTGGGCCTCTTCTTCTGGGAGCTACTCAATTAAATTTCCGTTCGATTGGGTATTTGATCATCGGAGCCGTGATTTGGCAGAGTGGACAAGGGCGAGGTATTTGCACAATATTCAAACCTATGACATGGATGTCAGGCTTTTTTTCGAACAATATCAAAGTGCCGCCCCGTTGTCTTCGTTCACATGGCGGTTATTATACTCAAGGTTAATTTTTCCGCTTCATTATTTTGAGTGTGTGGAAGGCTATTATATTACTCAATCCGAGCAGGAGAAGAAGGTACTGGAGGAACGAATGGGGAAAATCCTCAAGCAATCTTCTGAATATGAACGGTTTTTAGCCCAATTTTTCCAGTTAACAGGTGCACCAGTCAAAATGCTGAACCTGCCGCAGCTTGAATGGCTGTATCATTAAATGGGCACTTTTTAAAAATATTATGGCGTGGTCAGTTAATAAACAAAAAAGCGATTGCTAAAAGTGGCAATCGCTTGAACCTTATCATATTAAAAAACTTGCTCTACTTCCATTACGCCAGGAACTTCTTCTAAAAGAGCTCTTTCAATGCCGGCTTTAAGTGTAATCGTCGAGCTTGGGCAGGAACCGCATGCGCCAAGCAAACGCAGTTTTACAATACCGTCCTCCACATCAACTAATTCACAATCTCCACCGTCGCGAAGAAGAAATGGGCGTAATTTATCCAGTACATCTTGAACTTGTTCAAACATCTCTTTATCTTCCAAACTAATCGACTCCTTTCCTAATTATATTATAATGGTATTTACATTAAAAATCTATTCCTAGAAACGGAGGAATGCCAAAGGAAGGACAATTTTTTCATGGGTGATTCAGCAGAAATAGTGGGGCAAATGGGAGCTTGGCATTTGGCATCATTTGAACCATATTGATAAAATGAAAGAAAAATGATAGGAATGGTTGAATGGAAAGTAAACCGGTTGAAATCGTTCTTTATGGCGCTGAACAACTATGCCCGAGCTGTGTAAACCTTCCGTCCTCAAAAGAAACATTTGAGTGGCTGGAAGCAGCCGTTGCCAGAAAGTTTCCCGGCCAGGCCGTCAAAATGACTTACGTGGATATCTATCAGCCGGCAGGTGAGAGAGAGAAGATAGATTTTGCCCAAAAAGTGATTGATGAGGAGATGTTTTATCCTGTTGTTGTCATTGGGGGGAAAATTGTTGGAGAAGGAAATCCACGGCTAAAAACCATATTTGGCGAACTAGAAAAACATGGATACAAAGCAGAGTAATTGGAAAAAGCAGCTGGCACAGCTGGAGCCAGCCGCTTTAGATTCAGCTGTTGCATTGCCTGTCTGGAGACTGGGCCATTTGTTTGGAGCAGGCTGAATATTTTGCGGAAAGGTGAAACAATGATCCAGATAATCATCGAATTTTGTGTCAGCAATTTGGCAAATGGGGCACAGCGGGCATTTGAAAAATTAAAAAAGGATCCTAACTTGGATGTTATTGAATATGGCTGTCTCAGTAACTGTGGCAAATGTGCACGATGTCTGTATGCACTGGTCGATGGCAAGGCTGTAATGGGGGGCACACCAGATGAATTGGTGGATCACATTTATCAGTACCTGGAGAAAAATTCTGTTTATGAAAAGCGGGACTAGTACGGTTCGTTATGATAGATTGTTCATATAATAGAATGGAGCTTAAAAAGTTGAGTCATTTCCAGTCTGTGTATATACTATAGATAAAACCTCAATACAAAGGAGGGAGTACCATATGAATAATAATGTCATTATCTTGACTGAAGCAGCTTCATTACAAATTAAAGATATGATGAAGCATAATGAAGAAGAAGGAGCCTTTTTGCGTGTAGGGGTAAAAGGCGGCGGCTGTTCCGGCTTATCCTACGGCATGGGTTTCGACCACGAGGTCAAGGAAGACGATTTACAATCTGAGCAGTATGGCATAAAAGTTCTTGTTGATAAGGAAAGTGCCCCTATTTTACAAGGGACAAAGATTGATTATAAGCAATCCATGATGGGCGGGGGCTTCACCATTGACAATCCCAATGCCATCGCTTCCTGCGGCTGCGGGTCATCATTCCGTACCGCAATAGCAGCGGGAACACCAGAAGAATGCTAATAATAAAGAGGCGCTCAAATGCGCCTCTTTTATTTATCAAACATAGAAGAACTGTGTAATGGCTGAATTCGTGCTTTTGGATCCATAAATGCCTTAGCGTTGTTTACTGCAGTAGGCGCTTCACCGAAACCGCAGGCGATTAATTTAACTTTGCCATCATAGGTGCAAATATCACCAGCAGCGTAGATTCCAGGAATGTTGGTCTCCATTTTGGAGTTAACGACGATGGCATTCTTTTCAATCGTTAGGCCCCATTCCTTAATTGGACCCAAAGAGGAAACAAAGCCGTAATTGCAAATAACCGCATCGACATCAAGGGTTTCCGTCGTTTCCCCATTAACGCTCTTTAGGACAACTTGGCTAATTCCAGTGTCATCCCCATTTAAATGTGCTGGAACATATGGAGTTTTGACATCGACCTTTGAATGAATTAAATTCTCCACACTGTGTTCGTGGGCGCGGAACTTATCCCGTCTATGAACAATCGTTACCTTTTCAGCAATGGGCTCAAGCATTAATGCCCAGTCAACGGCTGAGTCTCCGCCGCCAAATACTACTACTTTTTGCCCGGCAAACTGATTTAAATCTTCAATGAAGTAATAAAGATTTTTTTTCTCATACTGTGCTGCGTCTTCGAGCTCCAAGCGGCGGGGCTGGAATGCGCCATTTCCGGCTGTAATAATGACGGTTTTCGAATAATGCGCTTCCTTATCGGTCGTAAGTTTGAATGTGCCATCCTCCTGTTTTTCCAATTTTTCCACGGATTGCTCCAGGACGACGGTTGGTTCAAATTTAGCCATTTGTTCTTTTAGGTTATTTACTAATTCCTGTGCCCGAATTTTAGGAAATCCGGCCACATCATAAATGTATTTTTCTGGATATAGTGCGGACAATTGGCCGCCCAATTGGGGCAGGCTTTCAATTATTTTCACGGACGCTTGTCTCATACCTCCATAAAAGGCAGTAAAGAGACCGACAGGACCTCCACCGATGATCGTTATGTCAAAAACTTTTTGATCTTCTTGCACTCCGATATCCCCCTAACTAGTAGTAACAACTCCACACATTATCATATCATAAATTAATTATTTACTCACATTTTTCTAAAAACCCATACTAATTAAACTTTTATTGATAATATATCCATACTGCAAATAAATTAAAATTTGGGAAAAGGAATTTGAAGAAAATTACTTGATATTCCGCACCAACTGGCATATCATGTAATGTGGATATATTGTTAACATTGTGTGACAAAATAGGTACATTATTATGACAATTTAAAAATGTATTCAATTTCTAGCCAATGCTCAGAAATACTCCTTTCTTATATTCTTGTTCGTGAATTTTATCACATACTTTTTATTATTAAGAATAATAGCAGCACAAGAAGTGCGCAAATTAGTAAGGAGTAAAAAATATACTTAAAAGGTGGAAGTGATCACTTTGAAAAAGCCAAAGATTGTAATTCTCGGTGCCGGATACGGCGGGCTAATGACAACTGTACGCTTGCAAAAGCAAGTTGGAGTAAATGAAGCTGATATTGTATTGGTAAATAAAAATGACTATCATTATGAAACCACTTGGCTCCATGAAGCTTCAGCTGGTACTCTTCATCATGACAGGGTCCGCTATGATATCCGTGATGTGATTGATCGAAGCAAAGTTGATTTTATTCAAGACACGGTAGTGGAAATTAAAAAAGATGAGAAAAAGGTCATTTTGGAAAATGGTGAAGTGGACTATGACTATCTAGTCATTTCACTTGGCGGCGAGCCTGAAACTTTTGGTATTCAAGGCTTAAAAGAATATGCTTTTGGTATCACCAATGTAAATTCATCACGCCAATTGCGTGAGCATATTGAATATCAATTTGCTACCTATAATATGGAAGCAGAGAAAAATGATACCCGGTTAACCATTGTAGTCGGTGGTGCCGGCTTTACCGGAATTGAGTTTCTTGGGGAGTTAACTAACCGTATTCCTGAGCTATGCCGTGAATACGACATCGATCCTCATAAAGTAAAAATCGTTTGCGTAGAGGCTGCGCCAACAGTTCTGCCAGGATTTGATCCGGAATTGGTGAAATATGCCGTGTCTCAATTAGAGCGTAAAGGGGTAGAATTCTTAATCGGTACAGCCATTAAGGAATGCACGCCAGAGGGAATCTTCGTTGCAAAAGGTGATGAAGAGCCATACGAAATTAAAGCAGGAACGGTCGTATGGGCAGCAGGTGTCCGCGGTAATGCCATTATTGAAAAATCAGGATTTGAAGCGATGCGAGGCCGGGTGAAGGTAACTCCAGAACTTCGCGTTCCAGGTTACGAGGATGTATTTGTTATTGGTGATAGTTCTCTTGTCATTAATGAAGAGATTAACCGTCCATATCCTCCAACTGCACAAATTTCTATGCAGCAAGGTGAGAATGTGGCAAAGAATTTAGCCAAATTGATCCGCAACAATCAAGATCTGGAGCCGTTCGAATTTGATAACAAAGGTACCGTTTGCTCGCTTGGTGAAAATGATGCAATTGGCGTCGTTTTCGGCAAAAAATTAACAGGTGCCAAAGCTTCCTTTATGAAAAAGGTAATTGATAACCGCTCTTTATTCATGATTGGCGGCACAGGACTCCTTCTGAAAAAAGGAAAATTTAAAGTATTTTAATCTGTGGAAAGAACAGGGAAACCTGTTCTTTTCTGTTTTATAAACCTGTTTATGAAAAATATTTCGGACTTTTCTTTTTTGAGCATTTATGATATATTATCAGAAAATTAAGATAATAAAAGGAGGAAGAGTAAGATGACAGTGAAGGCTGTGGAGACAAAACCGTGTGAATATTGTTTGGGTGCTGGCTATTTCCAATTACTGCTGGGGGGATCGGAAACTTGTTCCTCCTGTGAAGGGACTGGCAAGAAAAAGGATGAATGAAAAAATCCTCTTTCTCTCATCACCAATCTGAAAATACCTGCCTGTTTTTGTTGACTCCCTTTTTGACATTCAGTACACTAAAAGTTGATGCAAAGGGGGAATTTCCATGCAACAAATGAATATAGTTGTCTTAATTATATCGATTGTACTATTTTTTGTGTTATTTTTTGGAATCGCTTTTATTCTGAATATGCTGCTTCGTATGTCATGGATCATGGCGTTCATTTATCCGATCGTGGCGATTTTCATTGTAGACAAGGTACGGTTTGTTGAGTACTTTACGAACAGTGGACATTCATTTCAGGAGTTGGGAGAGCGGCTGGGTTCTCTAGCTACAGCAGATATTCTCATCCTCATGAGCGGACTGGCGGGGGCCATTGCGGCCGGTTTTACTATAAAGCAATTACGAAAAAGTGGATATCAAATGTTTTAGGCCGTCCCAATGGGATTGGTCTATTTTTATAAATTTCCACCTCCTTCCTGAATAATTCCTTTTTTCTTGGGAATGAATATTTTGGGAGGAGTGAAATTTTTAATGAAAAAAATGAAAAATGGGATAAAACGATTTACTATGACCTGCCTTTTCTTAATGGCATTCTTCGTTACATTCCAAGCGATATCAGGCGTTGATGCCCATACATTGATCACAAAGATGGCCAACGGTTTGTCTCACAGCAGCGCCGTTTCCAGTTCATCATCATCATTGGAAGATGCTTTTGATTGGTCTAAATATCCAAAACAGACAGTAACCGCTACCGGTTATACGGCCGGAGTGGAATCGACAGGAAAACAGCAAGGCCACCCGGAATATGGAATAACCTATTCAGGGGTTAAAGTAAAGCGGGATTTATTTTCGACCATTGCAGCGGATTTATCGGTTTTCCCGATTGGAACAATTTTATTTATTCCCGACTATGGATATGGCGTGGTAGCCGATAAAGGGGGAGCCATTAAAGGAAATCGGTTGGATCTCTATTACGAAACAGTAGAAGATGTTTATCAGAAATGGGGCAAAAGGACAGTTGATGTTTATATTGTCCAAAAAGGGACGGGTAAATTAACGGAGGAAGAACTGCAAGCCTTAAACGAAGATAAATCGCTGCAGGTTTTTAGACAGCAATATATTCACTCGGAAAATCGATAAACAGGCCGATCCAGCCTGTTTTTTTGCTCGTTAAATGACAAAACCTTCCTCTATTCCATAAAATATAGGTAAGACTGAAAGGAAAAAGGGAGGAGAACATGGCGGACTACCCAATTGAGTACTATGAGTTTTTTGTCAGTTTTAATGAGGGGGATTATTATACATGCCATGACCTGCTCGAAGAGATGTGGATGACGGAAAAGGATAATTTGTTTTTAAAGGGACTATTGCAAATGAGTGTGGCGATTTACCATTATGAGTATGGCAATGTTAAAGGCGCAAGAGCGATGATGAGAACGGCTTACGAGTATTTGCAAGCCTACCGTCCCAGGTTTTGGGGGCTCGACTTGGAGAAGGTGTATCCATTCATTGAACAGGCATTAGCCGTTTTTCCGCAAAAGATTGATCGTGTTTCGTTTGAAAAAGTGGATCAATTGCCTAAGCTGCCTCAGCTGTTCTTGTACTTAGAGGATGATTAGAAAGTCGAAATAAATATTTTTTTCAGATATAATAAAATTTGAAGTTTGTGGAGGTGGAGAATATTGTTTGAATATAAAAATGAGTTTTCAGCAGCAGATAAACACGAAGGTTTGATTATTGGATTGTTTGACCGTCCAGAAAAATTTGCAGGACCGCTGAAAATAGTCGATGAATCGTTTGATGGCCAGCTGACTGATCTGGTGAAAGCAGGGGATGTCTCAGCCAAGCTAAAGCGAATCAGTAAATTACATAGTTTAGGGAAAATGGGGGCAAAACGAATTTGGTTTGTCGGACTAGGCAAGGAAAAGGAGTTAACCTTTGACCAATTAAGAAATGTCCTTGGCAAGGTTTTTAAAGAGATCAATGGAAGTAAATTGACCGAAGCTGCCGTCTATTTGGATTCTTTTTTGACAGAAGAGCTGGACAGTCTTGATGCCGCTCATGCAGTAGGTGAAGCGTTTGCACTTTCTTCCTACCAATTCGAAGGCTATAGGCAAAAGTCTAATGAGCCGGAACGAAAAATAGAAACACTGACCCTGTATAGTAAAGGGGCCGTGGAAGAAGATGTGCGCGCTTCGCTAACAGTTGGATATGCGTTTGGCAAGGGAACCAATTCGGCAAGAAGCCTTGTCAATACACCAGGGAATCTGCTAACGGCAACGGATTTGGCCGATTATGCGGCAAATCTGGCTGCCAAGTATCCATTTGAAGCGGAGATATTGGATAAACCTGAAATTGAAAAGCTTGGCATGGGCGCTTTCCTGGCCGTTAATCAAGGGTCTGTTGAACCTCCCAAAATGATTGTTTTAAAATATCAAGGTAAAGAGGAATGGACCGATGTTATTGGTTTAGTCGGTAAAGGAATTACCTTTGATACAGGCGGATATTCCATTAAGACCAAGGCTGGAATTGTCGGCATGAAAACCGACATGGGCGGTGCAGCAGCAGTCCTTGGCGCCATGGAGATTATCGGTGAATTAAAACCTGAACAAAATGTCGTTGCGGTAATTCCTTCTACAGATAATATGATTAGCGGCAAAGCCTTTAAACCAGACGATGTGATTACATCAATGAGCGGAAAAACCATAGAAGTCTTAAATACGGATGCCGAAGGGCGTCTGGTCTTAGCTGATGCGATTACATATGCCAAACATCATGGTGCCAGCTACCTTGTGGATGTAGCGACATTGACCGGAGGCGTCATTACCGCGCTGGGCGTGAATACCACAGGAGCCATGACGAATTATGAACCATTATATGAACAGGTGCTGGAGGCTTCAATGGAAGCAGGAGAGCAAATGTGGCAGCTGCCATTGTTTGAGTCGGAAAAAGCGCGGGTTCGAAACAGTCCTGTAGCGGATTTAAATAATTCTCCTGGGAGTGAAGGCCACGCTATTGTAGCTGGAGCCTTTATTGGGGAGTTTGCTGAAGGAACGCCATGGGTCCATTTGGATATCGCCGGTACAGCAACATCCAAGAAAGAATATGATCTTGGGCCAGCTGGCGCAACTGGCGTCATGACGCGGACTCTTGCCTTATTTGTTGAACGTTTTGAACCTATTAAAAAATGATTAGTGGGGGCTGACTCAAAAACGGGTCAGCCTTTTTAAGGAGAAAAAGGCAGCACTATGCCAGCCCACTCCATTCCCTGCCTTATTGCATATGAAATAATATAGAAAAAAATAGAACCTTAAAGAAAAGGAGGGAAGTCCTCGATGTACCCTTATTATCGAAGTCCCTACCCAGTTCAGGATCAAAGGTTTCTCGGCTGGGGATGGGGCTTGCCATTAGCAATTGGCGGGCTTAGCTTTTTGGGAGGACTCATTGGAGGCGGTTTAGGAGCTGCTGCAGCACGGCCGTTTTATGGAGGTTTCGGATATCCTGGTTTTGGTTTTGGGGGATACCCAGGCTTTGGAAACCCGGCCTTCGGATATCCGGGATTTTATTAGGATCGTAGAAACAGCTCGTAAAATGGGCTGTTTTTCCATGAGATCGAAAGGGATTTCCAAAAAATATAAAGGATATTACCAGAATAGATAGAATAATTAGATTTAATAACCATTACATATTAAGAAAGGAAGTACAAAACATGCAAGATACGTTAATTGCGGCACTGGGGATTGAATTGGTCCAAATTGAAAAAGGAAAAGTAATCGCCGCCATGCCGGTCGATGGCCGAACCCGGCAGCCATTCGGCATTCTCCATGGGGGAGCCTCTGTAGCATTGGCTGAAACAGTGGCAAGTGTAGGGGCTTATGAATTAGTGGACAAAGAAACCGAAGTCGTGGCAGGGCTGGAAATTAATGCGAACCATGTCCGGCCAAAGCCGGACGGAATGGTCACTGCCGTGGGGACCGTATTGCATAAAGGGAAAACAACCATGGTTTGGGATATTAAGATAACGGACGAACAGGATAGGCTTATTTGTGTTTCCAGATGTACAATGGCCATTATTAAAAAGAAAGATTGATGCTGCAAATGGGAAAAGGATAGATTTTTCTATCCTTTTTTTTAGCTCTGTTTATTCAAAATTTAAAAAATTTAATGGGAATTCATGCTATAATGTAAGATATAAGCACAATTATCTAGTACAGTTTTTTTATATAATGTATTACAGATGAATGAAAAGGTGGTGAATTTAATGGCCATAAAGAAACAGTATCTATTTATTGACTTTGAGTTTACTATGCCGGAGCGAAATGTCCGGTCGAAGGATTTCTTTGCAGAAATTATTGAGGTTGGAATAGTTGCTGTGATCAATGATCAAATAATGGAGCAGTTTTCATCCTTTGTCACTCCGCTAAAATTCCCCAAATTATCGGAACGCTGCAAATCGTTCTTACATATATCGCAGGAGCAAGTAGACACAGGCTTATCCTTTTTTGAATTCATTCGTAAACTGGAGGATTTTGCAAAAAATAAACTGGACACCACTATTGTTACTTGGGGCAATATGGATATGAAGGTACTAAGGCAAAATTGTTTGGCAGCGGGAGTTCCTTTCCCGTTTCATGCGCATGAATTAGATTTGTCTATGGAGTACAAGCGATTCTTTGGAGACCAAAATCAAACGGGACTTTGGAAAGCTGTTCAAGAATATGGCAAAGAGGGCACTGGCCGGCATCACCGGGCCTTGGACGATGCTTTGACGACCTATAATATCTTTAAGCTGGTAGAAAAGGATAAACGATATTTAGAAAAGCCACAACCGACCACCATAGGTGATCGCATTGATTTTTCCAAGCTATTAAATGAATTCGCGTAAAAGGCCAAATCCTCTTAACAGATTTGGCCTTTTATCATTAATTTTTGAAATAATCCTGTTCTAATGAGTTAATCATTTGCAGACTTTTTTCAGCCCATTCGGATGGTTTTTCCTTTAGTTCCTCTTTCATTTTGTGAATCGCCTCTATCAAGGATTCACGGTAACCCGGCACTTCCCCGTCAAAAGGCTTGACCATCTGTTTAGGGATTTTGGCCTGCTCCCTATAGCTTAGGGCACGCCGTTCATGGAAAAACGCTACATCAGCCTCTTTTGGATGATGCAAATCACCCTGCATAGGATGTTTGATTACGGCTAACACTCTTACTAAATAATCCAGTGGCCGGACTTCTGTAATTTCCCCGATATATTTCCCTGTTTTGTAGATTCCCGTTACAATAGTGCCTTCCTTCATGTTTTCCACTACGATCGCTCCTTAACCAGCAAGATTTGTTTCTTTCATTTTATTATGAAAAAAGCTAAATTAAAAATATAGTGCAATCCTATTTTAATAAAAGTGAAATATTGGAGGAAAGCTAGTATGAGAAACCATATGAAAATGATACTAATATGCCTGTCATTGGTTCTGCTCCTAAGCCTCACTGGCTGTGGGACAAGTCATAACAAAGCAAAGCAAGAAGCTTCCAAATCGAAGACTGAGCAGAAGGAAGGAGACAGCCAAGTGGAAAACCGCGTTTATCCTCAGCTGACAAATGAGGTTTCGGACAATGAGCGCCTTGTGGAAATGGAGACATCGATGGGAACGATTAAAATCAAACTTTTTCCGGAATACGCTCCTAAAGCAGTGGAAAATTTTATTACACATAGCGAACAAGGATATTATAATGGGCTCATTTTCCATCGAGTGATTAAGGATTTTATGATTCAAGGCGGCGACCCAAATGGAAATGGCACGGGAGGGGAAAGTGTCTGGGGGAAACCGTTTGAGGATGAATTCTCCCAAAATCTGTTTAATATCCGCGGCGCGTTATCGATGGCGAATGCAGGTGCCAATACAAATGGCAGCCAGTTTTTCATCGTCCAAAGCACGAAGCTTGACCCCTCGATGAAGGAACAAATGAAAAAAGCGGGCTACCCTGATGAAATAATCAATGCCTATGGCCAAAATGGCGGCACCCCATGGCTGGATGGCCGGCATACTGTTTTTGGACAGGTCATTGAAGGAATGGATGTGGTCGATGCCATTGCCAGCACGCCGGTGGATGCAAAGGATAAACCACAAAACGATGTCACCATAAAAGGAATTAAGGTCCTTAAATAGGCTGATGATTGGAATGAAACATGTAATATTGCTATAATTAGGTATTAGTACATGCTCTCTGCAGAAAGGGAGAATATCAAATGTTTCAATCATTGGTCTTGTCGTTGTTTTTATATTTTCCGGAGGATAAATCCGAATACTTTCCCGCAGTTGTATCGCTGGTGATTTTTATGGCGGGAGCCCTTATTGCCATGCGTATTTTTGTAAAGATATCTAAACGGGAAGAACAGAAGGCGAAAATATTAGAAGAGCGCTTAAGAAATAATCAAACCGAGCAAAAGAACAGCTGACCTGTGCTGTTCTTTTTTTGCGGGGAAATAACCCATTTTTATTGGAATTGGGTGTTGATTCTAAAAGAATTAGGTGAATATCTAAGCTAATCCAAATAGAAAGACATACTCTATCTTGAGGCAAAAAGGAGGCGATCACGATGACAAAACGGCAATATTCCGGTGGGCTGCAAAGTCTTCTTGGACAAATGGGAGGCTATCCGCAAATGGGAGGCTACCCGCAAATGGGAGGTTATCCGCAAATGGGAGGACATCCGCAAATGGGAGGCTATCCGCAAATGGGAGGCTATCCGCAAATGGGAGGCTACCCGCAAATGGGAGGTTATCCGCAAATGGGAGGCCATCCGCAAATGGGAGGCCATCCGCAAATGGGAGGCTATCCGCAAATGGGGGGATATCCACAGTTCGGCCAATTTGGAGGATATAGAAAGGACAAAGATACCAAAAACTAAAAACATTCAACCGCATGTGTTTGTTAAGGATATCATTTCCTTTCCTTTTACTATTCCAAAAGCCTGCCTTTCATGAAAGGGCAGGTTTTCATTTTGGGCTTGTTCTACTATACTGAGGATATGTGGTTAGCAGGTTTGAAAAAAATAGGAGTGTTTAAATTGGCTACTAAGCTTTTTTACGAAGATCCATACATAACGTCGTTTACAGCACATGTTTTAAGACAGGAGCAGGACAAGGAGGGCAAGTGGCGGGCAGTGCTGGATCAGACCGCTTTTTATCCTACAGGAGGAGGGCAGCCTAACGACACCGGGATGATCGCCAATAAACAGGTCCTAAATGTCGAAGAAGCGGAAGGGGAAATCTTTCATTACCTTGACAGCCCTTTACCTTTAGATGATCTAAATGAGCCGGTCCCATGCACGATTAATTGGGAGCGCAGGTTCGATCATATGCAGCAGCATGCAGGCCAGCATATTTTATCCGCTGCCTTTGATCACTTATTTGAGTATAAAACAATTGGCTTTCACCTTGGGAATGAGGCGGTTACTATTGATTTGGAGACGGAACAGCTGTCTGATGAACAGGCAGCAGAGGCTGAGCGTTTGGCCAATCAAATCATCCTCGAGAACAGGGATATTGAGACGAAGTGGATTACGGAAGCTGAGCTTTTAGATTTCCCTCTTAGGAAAGAAACGAAAGTAAAGGACAATATTCGGTTAGTGATTATTCCCGGCTTTGATTACAATGGCTGCGGCGGAACCCATCCTAAAGCTACAGGAGAGGTTCGCGCGATTAAAATATTGAATTGGGAACGGCAAAAGAAAAAAGTCCGCCTAAGCTTTATTTGTGGGGAGCGGGTTTTGGTCCAGTTTGGCCAAAAGCAAAAAGTTCTTCTGAAATTGGCCAAATTATTAAATGCCCCTGAACAGGATATGGAGCAAGCTGTTATCAGGATGCTTGAAAGTATAAAAGCAGCCGAAAAACAGCTGGAAAAACATCAGGAGCTTATGCTTAGGAATGAGGCAAGAGAACTTCTCGAAAAATCCGGCCATCGCCTTGTGGGAGCTGTTTTTCAAAACCGTACCATTCAAGAGCTTCAGCAATTGGCCCGACAGGTGACGGCAGAAAATACTCAAACGGCAGTTTTCCTCATATCAGAGAATGAAAACCGTCTCCAGCTAGTATGCGCGCGAGGAGAAGCAAGACATGAAAGTATGAAACAAATTCTAGAGAAAACACTCCGGCTTATTAATGGAAAAGGCGGAGGCAATGACCGCTTTGCCCAGGGCGGAGGAGAAGCAATAATGACAGGTGAGAAGCTGCTGGACTCGATCCAACAAATAGCTCTCCACATTTAAAATAAATATTGGAAAATAGTCTTTTCCGTTTTCTATCTCTAGGGCAATAGGTATACTAAAAAATATCAAAGCATGAGGAGAATGTGTATGGGTTTTTTTGACGGCTTAATGGGAAATGCCTCTGAAATCAATGTGGCCGAAGTGGAAAAAGAATATGCTAAAATTTTGGCGCCAAATGAAAGAATTGAAAAGGCGTATAAGCTGATCCGCGACCTGTTTCTCTTTTCAAATAAACGGTTAATTTTAGTCGATAAACAGGGAGTGACCGGAAAAAAAGTGGAGTATCATTCCATCCCGTATAAAAGTATCACCCACTTTAGTATCGAAACGGCGGGAAACTTTGATTTGGATGCCGAATTGAAAATTTGGATTTCGGGAAACGCTCTTCCGCTGCAAAAGCAATTCAATAAGAACTTAAATATATATGAACTCCAAAGTGTCCTGGCAGCCTATGTGCTGAAATAAGGCATTTTGGCAAAAAAATGACAGAAGAAAAACGATAGGTGGAAACATGAGAGAAGAAGTTCAAACCAACTTAAATTATGTGGACGTTTTAAACGAATGGGATCCTTTCGGCTTACGTGCGGGAGGTTATGAAACAGAGATTGCAGATGTTATTCAGGCTGTTCATGTAATGGATGATCCTGCCAAACTTGCGAAACAAATCCAATCTATTTATGAATTCTCGTTTGAAAGGGTCATTCCGCAGGAAAGTTGCTGTCATATTGCCTTGAAGCTGCTGGAAATTAAAGCGGACCAATCCTGTTCTATATAATGAGAAAAGGGTTCAGAGCCATCTAGCATTCGCTTTCCCCAAAAAAAACGGACAACTTTGAAAAGTTGTCCGCTCAAAAAGGGGGGGAATACTAGAAAGCTTATAGAATCATGTTATCCAGTTCTTCCCGCCTTTATACTTATTTCCAAGAAAAAATGATTGAGAATGCAGAGAATCCTTAGGATATTTGGTCAAGCTTATTCTCATTTATTATATTTGATAAAAATCTTCTGGTGAGGAGGCTGTATGATGTTTCTGGCTGTCATTAAGGACAGAAGCTGGGATATCCAATACTGTGGACAGCTTTAAAATGGTTTCCTTGCTAGGAATTTGCTCCCCGGATTCATATCTTTCAATCGTATGGATCCCTACTCTCATTTTTTTTGCAAGCTCCTCCAGAGTCATCTTCCGTATTTCCCGTGCGTCTTTAATGGTTTGGCCCATTGAACGGCTCATACTGATCACCTCTTTTTTTTGAATGGTTATTCAACCTTAGTTTACCATGGAATGAACTTCATATTGAGTTTTGAATTGACAATTATGTTACAAATCCATGGATTTTAATGTTAATCCCACAAATGATGCGGATACTTTTTTGATTCGGAGATCTAATTATGATATAATTATTTATTGCATATAAATAGGAAAATTAAATTGTATATTTAGGAGTGTTTTCATGAGTGAAAAATTTGAACCAGGTAGTATCATAACAGGAAAAGTAACAGGAATTCAACCATATGGAGCATTTGTGGCATTAGACGAAAATACACAAGGTCTTGTTCATATTTCGGAAATTACTCACGGGTATGTAAAGGATATTAATGATCACCTTAAGGTTGGCGATGAAATTAAGGTAAAAGTGTTATCCGTTGATGAGAATGCTGGAAAAATCGGCCTTTCGATTAAAGCGACTGAAGAAGCACCTGCCCAAACTCTAAAGGCCAAGAAGCCTCGTAAGCGCCAAGCAGCCGCCATTATTCCAGAGGTCGAGGGACAACAGGGATTCAACACATTAAAAGAGAAGCTGCAGGAGTGGATTGACCAGTCCCAGCGTGAAGGCGCAATAAAAAAATAACCATAATAAGGTCTAGGACTTGCATATTCTTTGTTTGTACTAGTCCTTATTTTTTTACTTACTAATTGATTTGGGGAGGAACGGCTATGTCATCCGTAAGAAACAAAACCAATGAAATTATTGAAGTAACTGAAAAGTATGGGGCCAAAAATTATAACCCGCTGCCGATTGTGGTTGCTTATGCCGAAGGGGTATGGGTAAAGGACCCCGAAGGCAGCCAATACATGGATATGCTAAGTGCTTACTCGGCAGTCAATCAAGGACACCGCCATCCAAAAATCATTCAAGCACTAAAGGAGCAAGCAGATCGGGTAACATTGACATCACGTGCTTTCCATAATGATCAACTAGGCCCATGGTGTGAGAAAATCTGCCAATTAACGAATAAAGAAATGGTACTGCCCATGAATACAGGTGCCGAAGCGGTAGAGACAGCGGTAAAAGCGGCAAGGCGCTGGGGGTATGATGTAAAAGGGATTAAAGAAAACAAAGCCGAAATTATTGGCTGTGCAGGCAATTTCCATGGCCGGACAATGACAGCGGTATCCTTATCTTCAGAGGAAGAGTATAAACGCGGATTTGGACCCATGCTTCCTGGAATCAAGCTTGTCCCTTATGGTGATTTGGAAGCGCTAAAAGCAGCGATAACCCCGAATACTGCGGCGTTTTTAGTAGAGCCTATTCAAGGGGAGGCCGGAATTGTCATTCCGCCGGAAGGATACTTAGAGTCTGCTTATGAGTTGTGTAAACAGCATAACGTATTATTTATGGCTGATGAAATCCAAGCAGGTCTAGGAAGAACCGGTAAAATGTTTGCTTGTGACTGGGAAGGGATTGAGCCGGATCTGTATATCTTGGGGAAAGCACTGGGCGGCGGGGTATTTCTTATTTCTTGTGTTGCGGCGGACAAAGATATTTTAGGTGTATTTAATCCAGGTTCACATGGATCCACCTTTGGGGGAAATCCAATGGCATGTGCGGTTTCTATGGCTTCGCTCCAGGTGTTGGAAGAGGAAAAGCTTGCTGAACGGTCACTGGAGCTTGGAGAGTATTTTATTGAGAAACTAAAAGAAATACAAAATCCGCTGATAAAAGAAGTGCGTGGACGGGGATTGTTTATCGGCATGGTTCTCAATGAACCTGCGCGAAAATATTGTGAACAATTAAAAGAGCTGGGTTTGTTATGCAAGGAGACTCACGACAATGTTATACGGTTTGCTCCGCCATTGGTTATTAAGAAGGAAGAATTGGATTGGGCGCTTGAGCGGATTCGCAAAGTAATGGGGTGAAAAAATCGGTCCCCCCCTGAGAATGAACCAATTTTTTTGGCAAAATAACAGACTATATTTATAATGAAACTGGAAAGGAAGGTGCTGGAGTTTGCAAAATTTTACCTTTAATAACCCGACTAAATTAATTTTCGGAAAAGACCAGCTTGACCAATTAAAAACAGAGGTCCCCCGCTTTGGCAAAAAAGTTTTGCTTGTCTATGGAGGCGGCAGTATTAAACGGACCGGTTTATATGACAAAGTTATGAACCTGTTAAAGGAAATTGGGGCGGAGGTTTTTGAACTTTCCGGTGTGGAGCCGAATCCGCGCGTCACCACAGCACGCAAAGGGATAGAAATTTGTAAGCAGGAAGGAATTGAATTATTGCTTGCAGTGGGAGGCGGAAGCGTCATTGACTGCACGAAACTTATTGCTGCAGGTGCAAAATATGAAGGCGATGCTTGGGAGCTTGTGACAAAAAAAGCATTCGCTAAAGAGGCGCTTCCATTTGGTACGGTATTAACGCTTGCTGCTACTGGTTCTGAAATGAACTCAGGTTCCGTCATTACCAACTGGGAAACAAATGAAAAATACGGCTGGGGCAGTCCATTTACCTTCCCGCAATTTTCCATTTTGGACCCGGTACATACCTTTTCGGTACCAAAAAATCAAACCATTTACGGAATTGTGGATATGATGTCACACGTGTTCGAACACTATTTTCATCATGAAGAAAACACAGATTTTCAGGACCGCATGTGTGAAGGCTTGCTTTTGACAGTGATGGAGACTGCGCCAAAATTGGTGGAGGACCTTGAAAATTATGAGCACCGTGCCACGATTCTTTACTGTGGGACCATGGCATTAAATGGCATGTTAAACATGGGCTATAACGGAGATTGGGCAACGCATAATCTTGAGCATGCTGTTTCAGCCGTGTATGATATCCCGCATGGCGGCGGACTTGCCATTTTATTCCCGCACTGGATGGAGCATAATCTAAGTGTGAAGCCGGAGCGCTTTAAAAAATTGGCTGTAAGAGTGTTTGGAGTCAATCCGGATGGAAAAACAGCAGAAGAAGCAGGCATGGAGGGCATTCGGAAACTTCGTGAATTCTGGAACAGCATAGGGGCACCATCCCGCTTGGCAGACTATGATATTGATGACAGCAAACTGGATGTAATGGCGGACCGGGCAATGGCAAATGGCGAATTTGGCCGATTTGCCAAGTTGAATCATGAAGATGTTTTAGCCATTTATCGGGCTTCATTATAATGAACAAGAACCCGGATCGATTGGTCCGGGTTCTTCATTTGTCATCCAATAGAAATCCAATTTTTGCGGAGTGCAAAAAAATTATCCAAAATGGGCACGCTTACATCATAAGCACAACCTTGATATTCTGGTTATCATTCGTTAAAGTGATTAGTGAAAATAAAATTTTGGAGGAGTATCGATGACACACGTTCGTTTTGACTACTCGAAAGCTCTTGCCTTCTTTGGAGAGCATGAAATTACATACCTACGGGACCTAGTAAAGGTTGCCCATCATTCCCTGCATGAAAAGACGGGGGCAGGAAGTGATTTTATCGGCTGGATCGACCTGCCAACCAACTATGATAAAGAAGAATTTTCACGGATTCAAAAAGCAGCGGCAAAGATTCAATCGGATTCAGATGTTCTTCTTGTCATTGGAATCGGTGGTTCGTACTTGGGGGCAAGAGCCGCCATTGAAATGCTGCAGCACAGTTTTTACAATGCCCTGCCTAAAGAAAAGCGGAAAACGCCGCAAATTATTTTTGTTGGGAACAATATTAGCTCCTCTTATATGAGAGATGTGATGGATTTGCTTGATGGAAAAGATTTCTCCATCAACGTCATCTCCAAGTCAGGCACGACAACGGAGCCAGCTATCGCCTTCCGGATCTTCCGCAAGCTGTTAGAAGAGAAATACGGTGCAGCGGAAGCCCGCAAACGAATTTATGCCACCACGGATAAGGCAAGAGGGGCACTAAAAACCCTTTCTGACGAAGAAGGCTATGAAACATTTGTGATTCCTGACGATGTTGGCGGCCGTTATTCTGTCCTGACAGCTGTTGGTTTGCTGCCGATTGCTGTGAGCGGTGCAGACATTGAAAATATGATGGCTGGAGCCCGTCAGGCCCAAAATGATTTTAACAGCTCGGAATTGGAACAAAATGCCGCCTATCAATATGCTGCTGTTCGAAATATCCTTTACAATAAAGGAAAAACCATTGAAATGTTAATTAACTATGAGCCAGGGCTGCAATATTTTTCAGAATGGTGGAAACAGCTGTTTGGGGAAAGCGAAGGGAAAGACCAAAAAGGGATTTATCCTTCCTCAGCCAATTTCTCAACTGACCTGCATTCGCTTGGCCAATATGTTCAGGAAGGCCGCCGTGATTTATTTGAAACGATTATAAAAGTGGAAAAGCCGCGCCATGAATTGACGATTGAAGAATTTGAAAATGACCTGGACGGGTTAAATTACCTGGCGGGCCAAACGGTTGACTTTGTTAATAATAAAGCATTCCAAGGAACGATGCTTGCCCACACCGACGGCGGGGTTCCAAATTTAATTGTGAATATCCCTGAAATGGACGAGTATACATTTGGCTATCTTGTTTACTTCTTTGAAAAGGCCTGCGCCATGTGCGGTTATTTGCTTGGAGTTAACCCATTTGATCAGCCAGGTGTTGAAGCGTATAAGGTGAACATGTTTGCCCTATTAGGAAAACCTGGATTTGAAGAGATCAAAGCGGAACTTGAAAAACGCTTAAAATAATGTGATTAAAGGGACTGACTAGTAAGTCCTAAAAAATAAAGCAGGTGGAGAAAAAACAGTCTTTTTTCTCCGCCTGCTTTTGTTTTTTTGGGGGGGGCAGCTTCTACGTGACCGAAATCAGGAGAAAAAATGAATTTTGGGGTTGTCCATAAAGTGTTCTGACCCCTTTGCTTTTTGGCCAGCCTCTTTTTTAATGGAATTTGCCTCATTGGAGAAACTAACAGGGAATGGATAAAAGGGGGAATGATGATGATTGAATTGCCATCAAAAGTTGAGGGAAAGCAGTTTGATTTGTATGATCTGGAGCAAAAATTAAAACCAATCGGATATTCGATTGGCGGGAATTGGGATTATGATCATGGCTGTTTTGACTACAAACTGAATGATGAACAGGGCTATCAGTTCCTTAGACTGCCGTTTACAGCAGTTGACAGCCAGTTAGATGCCAGCAATTGTACCGTGAAGCTGGGGAGACCGTTCTTGCTTTCACACCAATATGAAGCAGGGGTGGATGTACAAGGTGAGGCGGGGAACTTTTCTGCTTCGTTTAATCAATTTCAAGAGCCGGTGGATAAGGATGACAGCATTCCAAGCCAATGTGTTGAGGATGGGAAAGCACTTGTCTCAAAATTGGAATCATTGCTGCTTCCAGATTAATTTACTGCAAGGCCAATAGCAGGTCGTTTTCCTTAATTTGTATGGAACGGGGAGGGTTCAGCAGCGTTTCCTCTCCTCTTTTTATGCCAATCAAAAGGCACCCGTGATTGGCTTTATTTTGGCTAAGCTCTTGATAGGTTTTTCCAATATCGGAATTGGAGGCAATAAAGGTAGATAATCGATTTTCCTGCAGCAGGTGAACAATGGTCGATAAAAGTCCATCTTCATTAGCATGAATGCTGTTCATCATCACAATGCTGGTAAGCTTATTGGATTGGATCACTTCATCTGCACCTGCCCGTTTTGCGTTTATGGCTTGTTCTGCCGTCAAAATTTCTACGATGCATTTTACCTCCGGACAGAGCCCTTTGATTGTCAGC
Source organism: Neobacillus muris (assembly GCF_943193175.1). Lineage (GTDB taxonomy): Bacteria > Bacillota > Bacilli > Bacillales > Cytobacillaceae > Neobacillus > Neobacillus muris. The sequence continues at coordinate 121,598 of NZ_CALPDF010000004.1, read as the reverse complement.
AATGTTAGGATACTGTTCATGTCTGCCTGTAGTTCATCATGTCCCCTGTCGGCTGTAATCAGCACTTTCTCCGCATGTTGAATATCACTTTTTATAATCGTCTCATCGACATGGGCCTTTCCCTTAATAAAATGGAGATACCGGGACTGCACTGGGTTTTCCTCCAAGGTTTCGTCAATTAAGACAATCATTTTTGACTGCTTCATCTGGACTAACTTGTGGATGATTTCTTTTGATCTTTCGTTCCACCCGATGATAATAATATGGCCTGTCCCTTTAAAGGCGATTTTACCCTCCAAAAAGGCATCCTGCTTTGTTACCGCTGCGGCAGCCAGCGTTCCAAAATAGGAAGAGACAAATCCCACCCCCAATAAAATTAAAATTAACGCGGTAATTCTCCCCAAAAGGGAATGTGGGACATAATCACCGTACCCTACTGTTGAAGCCGTTATAATGGCCCACCAAATGCCGTCAAAGACCGATGGAAAGGTGTCCGGCTCCAAAAGATGGATGGAGACACCAAATGTAAAGAACACCAGCAAGGCAATGAACAAAATTCGTACAAGCAGCGGCATTCGCAGAAAGCTGATAAACATTCGGTTGGGCATCCTTTTCACCTCTTTTTCGATTCGCACATCTTATTATTTACGAAAAATTATCATCTAATAATGGGTTCTTATCATTCTTGAAAAACAATTAAATATGGAAAAGGAATAAACTTTTGTGTTAATGCAGACTTTAAGAGGGGATAAGCCCATTAATTGCCATTTTTGAGGTGCAGATAAGTGATGATGGTATCAAAGAAAGAGAAAAGATATGTCCTTTTTGCCCTGCTCGTTCTGGCAATCTACTTATTGCCATTGTTTATCCTGCAGGAAAATGCCCATATCAGGGTCCATGACAATTTAGATTCCAATTTGGCATGGTACAAAGTGCTATCACACAGCGGCCAGATGTTTGGAGGTATTTCAGGGGTAATCCCGCAAATCATCAACGGGTACCTCCCGAGGAATGCATTTGGAACGGAATATAGTATCATCGTCTGGCTGTTTTCCTTGTTTCCGACTATGGTTGCCTACGGGATTAACCAGGCGTTAACCAGAGTGGTTGCATTTTTCGGCATGTATCTCTTATTAAGAAAGCATTTTCTTTCAGGAGAAAAGTGGATTTCCCTTAATATTGCTGCTTCCCTTGCTTTTGCCTTAACCCCGTTCTGGCCGTCTGGAATGCTGAGCACATTGGGGATGCCTCTCGCCCTTTGGGCATTCTTAAACATACGCAAGGGGGAGGAGTCGTTAAAAAATTATGCGGTTCTGACCTTCCTTCCGTTCTATGCCAGTATTGTATTGGGATTTTTCTTTTTCCTATCTGCAATGGGAATCTTGTGGCTAACAGATGCAGTGAGGCGAAAGGGCTGGAATTACCGGTTCTTATTTTCCATTATGTATATGGCCTTTGTTTTTATGCTAGTCGAGTATCGGCTGGTTTACTCCTTTTTCGTCAAGGGAGAGCCCAACAGCCGGGATGAATATTTTCACGCCCAGCTGTCTTTCTGGCATTCGGTACGGCTGACCTTCAAAAATTACTTTCTTGGCCACACGCATGTCATGACGGTCCATACATTTATTATTGTTCCAGCAGCGTTTCTGGCCCTCTACTTTGTATATTCCAAAAAATTATGGCGGCAGGAACGAACCTTCGTGTTCCTCTTCGTGCTGAATTTTCTTTTGTCGTTGTGGTATGCGTTTTGGTTTTACAAAGGCTGGCAGCCGTTAACGGAAAAATTCCATTTTATGAATACCTTTAACTTTGCCCGCTATCATTTTTTGAGGCCTATGGTAATTTATGCGAGTTTTGCTCTTGCCTTAAAGATAATTTCGCTGCAGGGATTCAGTTGGTCTCAAACAGCGAAATGGCTGGCAGCCCTGCAGATTTTGCTTCTTTGTTTATTTAACGATGAAATCATTTACCGGGATAAACCAACGGTCAAAGAATTCTATGCCGAAGAGCTATTTCATGATATTAAGGCATATATTGGGCAGCCGCCAGAGAATTACCGGGTCGCCAGCATTGGGATTCATCCGGCGATTGCCCAATATAATGGGTTTTATACGCTTGATACCTATAATAATTTTTATCCGCTGAGCTATAAACATCAGTTTAGAAAAATCATTGAAAAAGAGCTGGAGAAAAATAGCACAATCCGTAAATATTTTGATAAATGGGGTGGGCGCTGTTATTTGTTTACTGCCCAGCTCGGTAAACGGTACATGATTAAAAAAGATTCAAAACGGCATTTGAAAAACCTGGAACTCAATACTGGAGTTTTTAAGGAAATGGGCGGCCGTTACATCTTTTCTGCATTGCCCATTGATAATGCGGAGCAGAACCAATTGAAGCTGGAAAGGGTGTTTAATTCGAAAGCTTCAGCTTGGAAAATTTACTTATACAGGACATTTTAGATACCGGGGGTAAAGACGCAGATGATCGAACCAATTCTTACGATTGTAGTACCCTGCTATAATGAGGAAGCCATATTGCCGGAAACATTTGCCCAGCTTAGCCAGCTGCTGGGAGAAATGATGAAGGAAGGGCTGATTTCTGATAGAAGCAAAATCTTGTTTGTGGATGACGGAAGCAAGGACCAAACCTGGAATTTGATTTACAAGGAAGGGTTACACAGCCCAATCGTTCGCGGGTTGAAATTAGCACGAAATGTGGGGCACCAAAACGCTTTGATTGCAGGACTAATGGCAGCGAAGGATGTTTCGGACTGTGCTATTTCAATTGATGCAGACCTTCAGGACGATATTTGCGTCATCCGGGATTTTATCATAAAATTCCAGGAAGGCTGTGACATTGTATATGGTGTCCGAAAAAGCCGTGAGACTGATACATTCTTTAAACGAAGCACGGCTCAAGGCTTTTATCAATTGATGCAGAAGTTAGGAGTCGACCTTGTATACAACCATGCAGATTTCCGTCTCATGAGTAAAAGGGCATTGCAAGAACTGGCACGATTTAAGGAGGTCAATTTATTTTTAAGAGGAATTGTTCCATTACTTGGTTTCCGTTCGGATATCGTTTATTATGACCGCTTGGAAAGACAAGCTGGTGAAACAAAATACCCGCTGAAGAAAATGCTTGCGTTTGCCTTTGACGGGATTACGTCTTTCTCGATTTCACCGATCCGGTTTGTGTTAGTCATAGGATTGGTCTCTTTCATGGCCAGCCTGCTATTCGGAAGTTATTTTGTCACATTAAAGTTTCTTGGAGCAACCCAAACGGGGTGGACGTCCTTAATTATCTCAATATGGCTAATCGGAGGTCTGCAATTAATTGCCATTGGGGTGATCGGCGAATATATCGGCAAAATTTATAAGGAGGCCAAGCAGCGGCCTAAATATATCATCGACATCGATACATTAAATCTTCCAATGCCGAGGCGGCATTTATTAAATTCAATGGGAGAGGATGAAATCTACCAAATTGATCACCATAAAGTTTCTGAAACGAATCAATAATTCTTCGATTCGGTTTTAATAAACAGGCTGATTTCCAGGTCAGCCTGTTTATTTTTTTGTCGTACAACCCTCCCTGCCTGAATAAATATGGGTAGACAGGCTTTTAGGGGAGGAGTAGAGGAAAATGAATGTATTTTTAAGTTATATCCTGTTAGGGCTATCGCTGGCTGCTCCCATTGGACCAATTAATGCAGCACAAATTGACCGAGGCATTCGTAACGGCTTTATGCATTCATGGTTAATTGGAGTGGGGGCAGTGATGGCTGATGGCATTTATATGCTTGCGGTTTACATAGGGGTCGTTAGGTTTCTAGAAGCAGAAATGGTCCAGACTTTTCTCTGGCTGTTTGGGTTTTTCGTCCTCATCTATACAGGAGTGGAGACTTTGATCAATGCCGGAAAAATATCTTTGGAGCATTCCAGGGGAAAAGAACCCTTGATAAAATCCTTTTTCACCGGATTTTTTATGTCCATCTCCAATCCGCTGACCATCTTGTTTTGGCTGGGAATCTATGGGTCTGTTCTGGCTAAGACAGCGGCGACCTATGAAACAAGTCAATTAGTGCTATACAGCAGCGCTATTTTTATCGGGCTGTTCATTTGGGACATTACGATGGCTAGTGTAGCAAGCAGCTTCCGCAATTTTTTAACTTCTAAACTGCTGGTGGTGATTTCGTTTCTTTCCGGACTTTCCTTAATCGGGTTTGGTATCTATTTTGGCTTCCAAGCTTTTAATCTTTTATTTGACAGGTAAAAAACGCTCCTATTAATATGTAAGAAAATACCATTGTCTTGCGAATCATTTTTATCCTTGAAGTTTCCTAGAATACGAGGAGGGAATAGTTTGAGTAAAGTACAGTTGATCATTGATGATTCATTGGCCATTATTACGATTAACCGTCCCAATCAACTAAATTGTTTTGATTCGGACAGCTTGGGCCAGCTGAAAGAGATTGTAGAAGGGCTGAAATTAGATAAAGAGGTACGGGCTGTTATTATTACTGGAGCGGGTGAGAAAGCATTTAGTGCAGGTGCTGATTTAAAGGAACGCAGCACTTTAGACGAAAAAGGAGTCCTCAAAAATGTCAGGATGATCCGGGATGTTTTTACTTTGATTGAAGAACTGCCGCAGCCAACGATTGCGGCCATCAATGGTTATGCCCTTGGAGGCGGATTGGAGCTTGCTCTTGTTTGTGACTTTCGTATCGCCGTAAAGGAAGCGGTAGTAGGCTTGACGGAGGTAAGCTGGGGAATTATCCCGGGAGCCGGGGGGACACAGCGGCTAACTCGGTTAATTGGCACCTCTAAGGCGAAAGAATTAATCCTCACTGCTAGAAAAATAGACGCTTTTCAAGCATATGAACTGGGAATCTTCAATAAAGTGGTGGAACGGAAGGAATTGATGAACGCTGCCATCGAACTGGCACAAGAAATTACCCGGAATGCCCCCCTTGCTGTGATCCAAGCCAAATACGCCATCAACCATGGCGCCAATGTGGACATCAAAACAGCACTTGCCATTGAAACAAAAGCATACGAAGTCATCATTCCAACAAAAGACCGAACCGAAGCCCTAAAAGCCTTCAAAGAAAAACGCCCGCCTAACTTCAAAGGCGTTTAAACATGGGGACAGTCCCCCACTCCGTTAATGCTGTAAAGTGCCGGGGGACTGTCCCCTATGCTGTTGGCCATGGCTTAAGGATGCTTTTTCTTTTTTGTTTTTCTGTTTTTTTCCATTTTATGTTCATTAGCAGGGTGATGAGTGCGATGATTGCGACAAATGCCAGGCTAATGAAGAATCCTGGCCGGCTTGTGGCGTGGAACAGGGTGCCGGCCACAGCTGTAAAAATAAAGGCTGCACCTAGGGTATATTTGATTTTGTCCTTAGCTTTTAGTTCCAAAAGCTTTTTCGATGATGCCAGGATAAATACCCAATTATAAAGCAGCATGAGACCTGCAGCGGTTGTAATATATTCATATATCCGATTGGGCATCAACAGTGCTGCCAGCACTGAGAAGGTAATGCCTGCTACGGTAATCAGCAAAGTTGGCAGCGGAACCTTTAACTTTCCCTCCTTTGCAAAGCTGGCCGGGGCATCTCCTTCTTTTGCCAGGGTAACAAGAACGCTTGTCACCCCATACAGTGAGGCAGTCATCGTCGAAAATCCGGCAATAATTAAGGCAGCATTAAAAAAATGAGGTACGAAGGCAAGATGATAGGCATCTAAGGCAATCACAAACGGGCTTTTCTTCGTATTGAATTGATCCCAGGGCACCATCATCACAGCCAGGCCAATCGAGAGGGCATAGATGATCATCAGGGAAAACAGCATAACCTTCCCTGCTTTCGGTGCTTCCTTGGGGTTTTTTAAATTTTTGGCCATTAATCCAAGAATTTCGATTCCGCCAAATGCATAAAAGGCAAATAGGACAGCTGACCACAACCCGGTAAATCCCCCAGGGAAAAAGTCCCGCGTTTCATCCGGATATTGAATCGGGCGATCCCCATCAATCACGCCAAAAATGGCAAGAAAGGCCAGCACGATGAACATCAGAATAGCCGATATTTTTAATACAGCTAAAATATTTTCGATTTTATTTAGAACGCCAACACCAATCAAAATGATTCCCAGCCCAAGGATCGCGTAGCCCGCAGCAAATAGCCAAAGAGGCACTTTTGGAAACCAAAACTGCGAAAAAATCGAAAGGGCTGTCATTTGGCTTCCCATAATCAGCACTTCGGAGCACCAATAAACCCAGCCGCTGCTGAAACCTGCCCATTTTCCATAAGCTTTTTTGGCATAGGAACGAAAACCGCCCTCAAGAGGCTCCTTGGCTGTCATTTTGGAAAGGGCATCGAAAACAAAATAGGTGCCAAGCGCAGCAATCATATAACCAATCAAAATGGATGGCCCTGCCATCTTAATTGCTAAACTGGAGCCAAGGAAAAAGCCGGTGCCAATTGTGCAGCCTACACCAAATAAAGAAAGCTGCCACCACTTTAATTGACCCTCCTGTGCCCCTGTCTTTGAGTGACCCATCAACATTCTCCTTTTTGAGTAGCTTTGTCGTTAAAAAAGGTTGAGGCGCACCCCAACCCTTGTTCCACTACAGGTCTCTTCCGGCAGCACCGATTGATTTGTCGGTGTTGCTTTGGTTATTATAGTCTCTATCATTCAAGCCGGGCTGCTGCTTGCGGCCAGTTCCTAAATACGTTGACTGATGCTTGCTCTGAACTTGCCTGAATTTATCAAAGTTTTCATTTACCATCGATATCTCCTCATTTCCTTCTGTGTTCATTTTTAAGATACACGGACAATCTAAACTTATTCAGAATGGAAAAGGTGAATATTGGGATTTTATTTCATGTTACGGGAAAAACTTCCCACTTTTTGAAATATCACTTTATTACATATTCATCCGTAAAAACAATGACAATATAAAAGAACTATATAAAAAATCAGCCTAAAGATGACAAACCGCGCTTTTCTAAATGAAAGGGGTATGCAAAATGTTAACAACTGAGCAATTGGCCGATTTGCGGATACAATTATTGCAGGAAAAAAGTGATATAGAGGCGAGGCTTGACCAAAATGATTATTTCGGTCTTGAACGGGGGCATTCCCATGAATCAACAGGTGAATTATCCAGTTACGATAATCACCCAGCTGACGATGCAACAGAGCTGTATGAAAGGGAAAAAGACATTGCCTTAAAGGAACATTATGAACTGGAGCTGAAAAATGTGGACCGTGCCTTGGCGGCAATGGAAAAGGGCACATATGGGAAATGTGAGGTTTGCGGGAAAGAGATTCCGTTAGAACGGCTGCAGGCCATTCCAAACACAACTCATTGTATCGAGCATAGCCCGGATCAAGTGATTTCCCGTGAACGGCCGCTGGAAGAGGGCGTGTTGATGCCGCCATTTGGCAAATTTGACATGGATGAACAGGATGAAAATGTCGCCTTTGATGCCGAGGATGCCTGGCAAGTCGTCTCCCAGTGGGGCACAAGTGAATCTCCATCCGACTTCTTTTATACGAAAGACCATTATAACGATGTTTCTACTGAAGCGGAAGAAAGCGAAGGCTATGTGGAGGACTATGAAAATTTCGTCGGAAATGATATGTATGGAAAAAATATTACTGTTTATCCGAATCCGCAGCATGAACGGTATGAAGAGGCGCTTGATGAAGAAGGGATTATGACCAGTTTCGGTGACTTGCCCGCTTTTGAACATGATCCATACGTGGAAGAGGCTGACAATTATATAGAGCCTCATGATCCTAATAGAGTGGATCAAAGGCCATAATTCAGATTCACATTAAAAAAAGAAAACAGCTTTCACTTTGAGAGCTGTTTTCTCTGATTTTACTGCTTTACTCGGCGTCGTCTTGCCCAAGCGGAATATCTTTGCCGGCTACTTGATCCATGACACCGCCAATTTCACCCTCCATATAGGAGTCCATGACCTGCTCATGCGTGATGGCGAGAGCGTCACCTTTTTGGGAATCCTCATGATTATAAACACGTCCGGCAATGTCTGAAGCATTTGGTTGATTTTTTTTGGCCAATTTTACCACTCCTTTTATAATGTGATTCAAGGCTATTTTTTTCAATTTACGTAAGGATTACTCTAAAAATTTTATTGAAAGGCTGAGGAACAGAATGAATCGTAAAAAAAGATTTCCCACTCGCAAACAATTAGACCAGGCGTTTCATTACCTCCATGATCAAATTAATCGAATATCAGTGGTGGAGGAAGTGGAACGGTTAAAACTGGAGAAACAAGGGAATGAAGAGTAAGGCAGTTTGAATGTGAAGGTGGTCTTTATGGGAACAAGAGAGGCTTTGGCAAAAAAGATTGCCTGGATTAGCGTCATAAGCAATATCATCCTTACATTAGGAAAAATCATCATTGGCTGGTATGGCAACAGTGATGCTGTCTTTGCCGATGGAATACACTCAGCAGCAGATGTATTTGCATCGGTCATCGTCCTGCTTGTCATTAAAATCGCCAATAAGCCCGCAGACAAGGAACATCCTTATGGGCACGGCAAGGCAGAAGTCATTGTGTCAGGGATTGTGGGGATCCTGCTCTTCTTAGTCTCCCTCTATGTTGTGTATGAAGGACTAATCGGGTTCTTTCAAAGACCGGAATCACCGAGCATTCTTGCGATGTGGGTGGCGATATTTTCCTATGCCGCGAAAGTTTTTTTATACCGCAGTTCATTAAAAGTTGCTCAACAAAATAACAGTAAGGCGATTGAAGCGATTGCGTTTGACCATAAAGCCGATATTGCTGCCTCCATCGCAGCCGGTATCGGTGTCATTTTATCGATAATCGGCCGGCAGCTGGATATCCATATACTACTGTACGGAGACAAAGCCGCTAGTATTTTTGTCGCCTATTTGATTTTTAAAATTGCCAAAGAAATGTTGACTGAGGCATTTGACATTTTACTGGAACGGAATATTAACACCGAAACAATTCAAGAATATATTGCTGTTATAAGTGAGTTTCCTGAGGTTAGACGGATTGACCGTATCCGGGCAAGGGAGCATGGCCATTACATTCTGGTTGATTTGCGGATTGCCATTGATCACTTTAAAACGATTAAGCAAGGGCATGACCTTGCAAGAACCATCAAGCGAAAACTGATGGACCAGCATGATAATATCCGGGAAGTGCTCATTCATTTGAACCCTTATTTTCCGGAAGAAAAATAATTTCCAAAAAAACTGGTTTGTACTTTCCGAAATAAGGGTTTATGATAGGAGTGGAAATAATATCGTAAAGGAGTTGATATTGTTGAGTTACTCTATGGACCCGGACCCCAGTAGTCAAGGGGAAGTCAATAGTTTCTTTCAATTGATGGATTTGGTTACTGCAATAATATCAACTCTAAGAAAAGGTAATTGGCTTCCTCGAACAAAGTAAGTGAGGAGGTTTTTGCAATGCTGGAAATTTTTAAAAGTACCGAAACAAGGGTATTGGAAAAAGTGGACGTGATCTCAAAAGGCTGCTGGGTTAATATGTATGCACCTACAGTAGAGGAAATTGCAAGAGTATCATCAGATGCTCAAGTCGATATCGACATTATTAAAGACGCTTTGGACGACGAAGAACGCCCGAGGATTGAACGTGATGAGGGCAGGATCTATATCATCGTTGACTTTCCTTATATCGTTCATGATGAAAACGGACTTGAGGTTTATGAAACAATTCCAATCGGCATTATTCAAACGGAAGATAACATTATTACTGTCTCACTAAAAGATTCTCCGATTATTGATGAATTTAGAAAAAATCGTGTAAAAGAATTTTTTACGTTCAAGAAGACACGCTTCGCGTTGCAGCTTCTTTTTGTGATCTCTTCTTACTATCTCCGTTATTTGAAACAAATTAATAAGAAAACAAATGAAATTGAGCGCGTTGTTCACGAATCATTAAAAAATAAAGAACTTTATGCATTTCTGTCGTTAGAAAAGAGCTTGGTCTATTTTACAACATCCTTAAAATCTAACAAGGTTGTGCTTGATAAAATTTTGCGGTTCAACTATTTAAAAATGTATGAGGAAGATAAGGATTTATTAGAGGACGTTATTATCGAGAAAACCCAGGCCATTGAGATGGCGGAAACCTATCATACCATCTTAACGGGGATGATGAATGCTTTCGCATCCATTGTTTCTAATAACCTGAACATTGTCATGAAATTCTTAACCTCGATTACTATTATTCTATCGTTCCCAACCATGGTATTCAGCTTATATGGGATGAACGTGGAGCTGCCATTCCAGCATAGTCCGCATGCGTTTATTATCGCTTTGCTGATATGCTTGGTCTTGTCTTCGATAACAGGATTTGTTTTTTGGAAAAAGAAATATTTCTAGAATGCCAGCCTTTGAAAGGCTGGTATTTTTATGAAATCTAAGGATGACAATCGTCAATTTTGCTTATTTTTCATAAAAAAATTTGCACCTTTCTTATGAAATACGACGGAAAACTGAAAATTTTCCCAATATCCATACTTAATGGCTGGAACTGTCGTTATTTTAAAAATAATCAGCCAAAATAATGTCAACGAAAGCGGTTTTGTAGTAAAATTAAGGAAAAAAGAAAGGCAAGCCTGGTGGTAATCATGGAATTTGGAGCCTTGATAAAATTCTATCGGACACAAAAGGGAATGACACAGGCGGAGCTTGCTAAAGGGATATGCTCTGTTCCGCATCTAAGCAAAATTGAGAACAATTCGAAAGAAGCAAATAAAGATACGATTGATCTGCTGCTTGACAGACTGAATATCAGCTTTGAAGAGATAGAAGAAAAAGAGGGAGAAATACAATTACTGTTAGGACAGTTTAGTGATAAAATTAACTATTTCTTGATAGATGAAATAGACGGCATTTACTTTAAACTTAAAGAAATAGAGCATATTATTCCGTTCTCAAAATATATGTATACATATGAATTATACAAATATAGGTATCTATTATTCAAAGGATTTCTGGCTGAAGCCGAAGTACAAAAGGACCTATTGTATAAACAAAAGAAAAATTTTTCCCAATACGAAGAGTATTTATTTCATTATTATAATGCGGTATTTTTAATATTGAAGAACCAATATAAGGAAGCTGATGAATTATTAGAAAGTCTTTATAATGATTTTCATTATGAATCACTCAGCGGTGAATTCCTCTATCACAGAGCACTTGTTAAAGTGTCACTGGATGAATCCAGTCATGCTATTCATTTTGGCAAAATGGCATTGGAAATCTATTCAAATCAGTACAATTTTATCAGGGTGCTTCATACATTAATGCTTCTAGGGATTAGTTATACCGATTCTAATATTTATGAAGAAGCACTTGAATGCTATAAGCATTCGATCCGTAATGCAGAGATACTAAAGGAGGAAAAATTACTTCCTCAGATTTATCATAATATGGGCCATTTGCAAACTAAATTAAACAACTACAAAGAAGCTTTGTACTACTATGAAAAAAGCCTTTCGTTACAAAGTGAAGTGAATCAGCACTATCTGTTTACGCTTTACTCCATCGGAGAACTCCACTATAGTAACGAAGAATTTCAAAGGGCTGAGTCGTGTTTTCAAGAAGTTAATTTAATTTCCAGGGAACGCAAAATTAGAAAATTTATTTTATTGTCTGATTTTTATTTACTAAAAATGAACTCCCCGGAGAAGGCGATTAAGCATTTAGAAACAAAAGTTATTCCTTATTTTGAGGAGAATAAAGAATTAAAGGAATATATGAGCCAATTTTACAAATTGCTAGCAGAACACTATACCCAAAAAGGGATGGCTTTTGCTGCAGTTAAATATTTACATAAAATTATTTAGGAGGGTATTTTATAATGAAAAAGAGAACAGCCATTTTATTTGCTATTTCAGCCCTTGCATTATTTGTTGCAACTAAAGGTGTAAATATCCCTATACTGCCTCCAGTATAATAAAAAAATCTCTGACTCATGTCAGGGATTTTTTTGTGCATAATACTTTGTGAATGAGGTGATTAGATGATGGAGATTAAGAAGGAACCGCAATTTCAGGGCGGCGAATTTGAAGATAATAGGGTGAAGGGGCTGTATGGACTGGACCCAGAAATGAGCCTGCTGTCCGTCAGCTTTGCCACCGCTGCGGAAAATCCCTATTTAAACGAGCAGGATCAAGAGGATACGAAGGATCATGAGAATTGATTTTTAGGGAGACACTATCCATAATAATGTATGGCAAAGGATTAAGGAGGATACGATGCAATCATTTTCAGTAAGTTTTCATCAAGAAGATCATGTCGATGCAATGCTAGTCCAAAAATTAAGCGAGGATGACTTCGAAAAAGCCACTGAAGGCGGCACAAGACATCTATTTGAGCTTGATACGAATATTGGGCTATTTGTATTTTTTGATGGTGCAGACAAGGATGGAGCGATTTCCTACATGATTCTCCATTATGAGGAAGGCAATGAGGATCCGGCAGGCTGCTACGCCTTTCAGCTAAGTGACTTTTATGAATTTATGGCTTTGTTCTTGCAGGACCTCAATTATCAAGAGGAAACCGAGGAAGACGAAGCGGAATATGGTCCCATCCATCATTTAGCCCACCTGATTTTTCATGTTGTGGATGCGGGGCGAGATATCGAAGTTTAAATCCGATTTGGGGCTAAATAACTTAAGTTGAAAAATAACAAAAGGCACTGGTCCTAATAGGACATAGTGCCTTTATTTTCATAAATTCAGCCTTGAAATAACGTTAAGCTTTTAGAATATCGTGGTCAACATAACGTTCGCCGTTTAATTCGCTAATGACGTTGATGGCAACTTTTGCACCGTCACCGGCAGTAATGATGGTGTGCATGCTGACACCAGCAATCGTTCCAGCTGCCCAGATGCCTTCAACATTCGTTTTTCCATTGGCATCCACGTCAAGAATGGTTTTCACTCTTGGCTCAGTGCCAGGTTTAGTATTTAACCCAGCTTTTTCAGCTAAGTCAGCCAGCATACCTGTAGCAATCACAACATGTTTTGCTTCATATACTGCTTGATCGGTCTCAACCTTTAAGCCGGTTTCAGTCTTGCTGATATTCGTCACGGTAGCTTGTACAAATTCTGCACCAAATTTGGCAGCTTGATCTTTGCCTGTTTGAACCAAATCAGGTCCAGCCACTTCTTTAACTCCATAATGGTTTTCAATCCAAGCCCGTTTGGTAACGCTCTTGTCATTGTCGATAACTAATGTTTGTTTACCAGCCTTTGCTGTAAAAATAGCTGCACTTGCACCGGCAGGTCCGGCACCAACAATTACTACATCATACATGCTGATTACCTCCATTAAAATAATTGTTTAACAGTAATATTATCTCCCTGCCGCAATAGAAAGTAAAATGATATGCCTAATTCAAAACTTTGGAAAGGCGAAATAGATTTGGCTGTTTCCAATTCCAGATTCAGGAAGAAGAAGGGGCAGAAGATTCAAAACATAACATTTAGGAAAAAATAAAAAGAACCATCATTTCCATCTGGGATTTGACGGTTCTTGTGCTTTTGCCGGTATAATTGATCTTTTTTCGTTTTTGTCGTTCTGGTTCGCATATCTGTAAAAACAAAGGGGCTTCTTTTAGTTTCCGGGTTTAGTTTTCCTTCACGTGAGAGTTTGTCACGAAGTTTTTTGGCTTGTGATTTTGCCATTTAGATTTCACTCCTCCAATATGGTTTCATTCCATTATATACCATTTGAAGGAGATTGAAAGAGGAAAAATTATATTTCTTGCATTTTGGATGACTGCTGCTCCTTTTCTTGGACAGGGGCTGCTTTTTTTCGAGTATGCAAAAAGTAGAAAAGGATGATGCCAATAAGGATATAGAAAGCAAATAGGAAATATAAAGAGCTGTAGCTCATTTTTGCAGCAATTAACCCTACTAAAAAGGAACCTAAGGCGACGCCAATATCATAGATCGATAAAAAGGTGGCTGTGGCCAATCCTCTTTTCCTAGGTTCGGCATCCTGGATTGCGATAGTTTGGAAGGTTGGGAATAAGGTTCCCCAGCCTAAGCCGATTAATCCGGCAGAGACTAAAAACAGCACCGGGCCAGAGCTTTTGCTTAACAATAGCATGCCGATGGCAAACAAAATGATGCACGGATAGGCGAGCACGTTAGGGCCATATTGATCCAGCCATTTTCCTGTAAACGGGCGTGACAATAATAGGATGACTGCATAAACAACAAAGAATAGACTGGACACTTGCTCTACATGAATCTCAATCGCATAAATCGATACGAAGGAAAGAAGAGCTGAATAGACAATTGCAAAAAAACTGCCGACAATGGCGATAGGTACAGCTGATGCTTCAAACAGTCCGCGAAATGAAAAAGTGGAAAGAACTTCAATTTGGCCAGGTGCTTCAGATTTTGGAATTTTTACACTTAAACCCGTAAACATGGCAGCAACAGCAACCACAACACTGAGAGCAAATACTGTTTTAGCCCCCCATTGCTGGATAGTCATCAAGCCGACAAAGGGTCCTAAAACCATTGCCATGTTCGTGGATAAAACAAAATATCCCATTCCTTCACCTCTGCGTGAAGCAGGGATGATATCAGCAACGATGGCCCCGACAGCTGTTGTAGCCATTCCGAAACCAACTCCATGAAGCAAACGAATCAGGAGAAATCCAAACATTTTTTCTGGAATAAAGTAAAGCGGCGATGCAGCAGCAAATAGAATTAAAGCGGTCATCAGCACTTTTTTATTGCCTGCACGTTCCAGCCATTGCCCTGCTAAAGGACGGGAAATAATAGCGGATAATAGGAAGATAGTCGTCATTAATCCTGCTTGTGAAGCGCTGCTGTGCAAATCATCCAATGCATAGCTGGGAAGAGTGACCAGCAAAATATAAAATGATAAGAATACAAAAAAGTTACTTAATGAAATACTGATGAAATCTTTCGTCCATAATTTTGGTTTGTTCATTCGATGCACTCCTTTAATCAAGTTGTTTCAACCAGTTTTTTTGTAAGTATAATAGCTCTTTTTGAGAGGATTCAGGAAACTGGCTTAATAAGCGGTTATTCACTTCAGATACAATTTTTTCCCATTCTGGGTACTGAGCCAGGGCTTCATCCGTTAGTTGGACATGTTTCTCCCGTTTATCCTGGCCGGTCTGCTGCCTTACATATCCTTGTTTAACGAGCCGCTGTATGGTCCGGGTCATTGGCGGTGCTTCCACTGAAAGGTAGTCACACAGTTCTTTTTGGGTGATCGAACCTTTTGTTTTAAGAACATATATAACAGCCCACTGGGAACTGTACAGTCCGGCAGGTTTCAAGGCTTCGTTCAGTTTGTTGGTGAGATGGCGGGAAAGTTGGTGAAGAGTATGAAATAGTTCGTGGATGATCATAAAATGTCTCCAAATAATAAAATAGTTACCTAGGTAACTATAAGACAAAAATAGGAAACTGTCAAGGAATATTCACATTTTTAACGCAGCAAAAAGCCGTGAAGATTGTTGATTCCTTCGCGGCTTTTTGTTAAAAAGACTATCTCATTACGTTAAAATATCTTGCTTCTGGATGGGCAAATACCATGGCTGATACAGAGGCCTCGGGTTCCATCATGCAGCCCTCGGTCAATTGGACACCGATTTCCTCAGGGGATAAGAGCTTAAATAGCTTCTTTTGGTCCTCTAAATCCGGACATGCCGGGTATCCGAAGGAATAACGCTGTCCTTGGTAATGCGCGGCAAACCGCTCCTGCATCGTAAAATCAATCGGGTCCGGAAACCCCCAGCGGTCGCGCATCTGCCGATGGATTAATTCGGCTAAGCCTTCTGCACTCTCAAGAGCCAATGCTTGAAGTGCGTGGCTTTCCAAAAATCTCCCTTGATTTTTGAATTCATCCGCTTTTTCCCGGATTCCACGGCCGGCAGTGACGGTAAAGAAGCCAACATAGTCCATCTCGCCGCTGCCGACCGTTTTCAAATAATCTGCCAGACATAAAAATGGTTCGGATTCCTGACGCGGAAAATCAAAGGTTTCAATCACTTGACTATGATCTACTGGGTCGTAAATATAAACTTTGTTTCCATCCGATTGGGCAGGGAAAAATTGATAGACGGCCCTTGGAGTAATCCAATGATTCGTGCCGGCATCCTTAATTAATTGATCAACTACTTCTTTAATCTTAAGAGTCTTTTCATCCTTTTCTTCCACTAGTTTCGCGATTTTCCCCTTCAACCCAAGATGGTGGCCCAGCAGCATTTGCATATTGATATAGGGTTCAACATGGGAAAGGGAGTACGATTTTAATACATGCCTTTTCGTATCCTTCGGAACAAAAACGGGCACTTTAATGGAAACAGTTGGTTTCACTTTCACGGCTACTGAGCTGGTGGTCCTGCTTGGCAGGTCTCTTGGAATTTGGGCAGCAGCCAGTTTTTCTTGCTTCTCGATAAGCAGCTTTTCCTGTTCCTCAGGGGTCTGCAGCTGATTGGCGAGGGCTAAACCAGCCATCGCATCCTTCGCATAAAGCACAAGTCCGTCATATTCTTTGGCAATTCTGGTATCCGTGAATTTGCGGGAAAGAGCCGCACCGCCCACCAAAATCGGCAGAGATATGCCGGCCTCCTTCATGTCCTGTGCTGTCAAGAGCATTTGTTGGGCAGATTTTACAAGCAGTCCTGATAAACCAATCATGTCAGGATGTTCTTCGCGAATCGCTTTGATTAATTCGGCAGAAGTAACCTTGATTCCTAGGTCGTGGACTTGGTAACCATTATTACTAAGGATAATGTCAACAAGGTTTTTTCCGATATCGTGAACATCCCCCTTCACTGTGGCCAACAGGACCTTGCCTTTGACAGAAGCGTTATTGCCTTTTTCCATATGGGGCTCCAAATGGGAAACAGCTGCTTTCATAACCTCCGCGCTTTGGAGGACTTCTGCAACAATCAGCTGGTTATCATTAAACAACCGTCCAACTTCTTTCATCCCGTCCATTAGCGGCCCATTAATGATATCCAGCGGGTCAGAGTAGGAGGAGAGTGCCTGGTCTAAATCAGGAAGCAGTCCCTCCTTTGTCCCTTCGACAACATAATAGGCAAGCCGTTCTTCCAGGCTTAAATTCAAGACGGCCACTTTTGCTTCTTTCTTTTTATCACGGTAAAAATCTGTAAAAACAGCCAGTGTCTCATCAGTGGTGTGAAATAAAAGCTTCTCGGCCAGTTCAGCCTCCTCTTGCGAAATGGATGCAAATCGCTCAAGCTTTTCCGTATTCACAATCGCATAATCGAGACCGGCCTGTGTACAGTGATAGAGGAACACCGAATTCAATATTTCCCTTCCCACCGGCGGCAGGCCAAAAGACACATTGCTGATCCCGAGAATGGTCTGGACACCCGGGAGCTGTTCTTTAATCAGGCGAATGCCATCAACAGTTGCCTGTGCTGATCCGATGTATTGCTCATCACCAGTGCCTACAGGGAAAACTAATGGGTCAAAAATTAAATCCTCAGGCTTCAACTTGTAATGATTTACAAGTAAATCATAGGAACGTTTGGCAATCTCTAATTTTCTCTCAGCCGTAACGCCCATGCCTTTTTCATCAATCGTACCAACAACAACAGCTGCGCCGTATCGATGGATTAGCGGAACAACAGCTTGAAATCGTTCTTCGCCGTCTTCCAGATTAATCGAGTTAATGATCGCTTTCCCTTGGGTATATTTAAGTGCTGTTTCAATCACTTTGTCATCTGTGGAATCAATGACAAGCGGGACTTTTACTTTTTTTACTACTTCTTTAATGAAATTCTCCATGTCGGCAAGCTCATCGCGATCCGGGTCAGCAAGGCAGATATCGATTACATGGGCACCGCCTTTAACCTGTGCTCTGGCAATTTCGGCCGCCTCCTCGAATTTCCCTTCGGCAATCAGCCGCTTGAATTTACGCGACCCGATGACATTGGTTCGTTCACCAACCATGATTGGCCGTAGTGTGGGATCATCGTAAATAAACGGTTCAATACCGGAGACCATATGGATGGATTTGTGATGGAATTCCCTTGGCGGATAGGGTTTGACAGCTGCACTAATTGCCTGAATGTGGGCTGGTGTGGTCCCGCAGCAGCCTCCGACAATATTCAACCATCCATGGGCGGCAAAATCAGCTAATTTTTTCGATAAAGTTTCTGGTGTTTCATGATAATGCCCTTCCTCGTCGGGAAGACCGGCATTTGGGTAGCAGCTGACAGCTGTTCCGGATAAGCTGGCAAGGGAACGGATATGGTCCTGCATAAATTCAGGTCCTGTCGCGCAGTTTAAGCCAACTGCGATGGGGTTCATATGCTCTACAGAAATATAAAATGCTTCAATCGACTGCCCGGCTAGCGTGGTGCCCATCGGTTCAATTGTACCAGAAATAAATAACGGCAGTTTTTTTCCGGATTTTTCAAAGGCTCGTTCAATCCCGGTAAAGCCGGCTTTGACATTCAGCATGTCTTGGCTCGTTTCGAGAAGAAGCAAATCCACGCCGCCATCAATCAATCCAAGTGCCTGTTCCTCATAAGCCTCAGCCAGCGCATCAAACGTTGTTCCACCGGTGACACTTAAGGTTTTGGTCGTCGGTCCCATAGAACCGGCTACATAACGCGGCCAGTCCTCTGTCGATATCTTCTCAGCTTCGGTCACGGCAATGACTGCTGCTTGTTTATTGATTTCATAAGCTTTATACCCAAGATTATATTCATCCAAAACAATGCTGGTGGCACCGAAAGTATTGGTTTCAATGATATCAGCACCAGCCTCTAGATATTCCCGGTGAATCTTGGCAATAACGGATGGCACAGTTAAATTTAGGTTTTCGTTGCAGCCCTCATAGGCCTCTCCGCCAAAGTCTGCAGCAGAAAGTCCAGCCTGCTGCAGCATGGTTCCCATGGCTCCATCCATGACGAGAATCCGCTTCTTCAGCTGTTCAGTAAATGGTGGTTTCGACATAGCTGTTTCCCCTCCGTTCATGCGCACGCTGACGGGCATAATTCGCCAGTTCCGCCGTCAGCTCATAGCGTAAAAATGGTGTAATTAAATAAATTCCATTGAATAAATCAAGTGCTGCATCAATTAAGGATTTGGTGATAGCCACTCCTTCACGTGCGGCCTGTACGGGATTGTCCTTTAGCTGGGCCATCCGTTCCCTGATGGAATCGGTAATTTTGATTCCCGGGACTTCATTATGGAGAAATTCGGCATTCCGGCTTCCGGTCAGCGGCATCAAGCCAATATAAATCGGTACTTTTAGATGTTTCGTAGTTTCATAGACTTCGATCAGCTTTTCTTCGGAATAGACGGGCTGGGAGATAAAATAATCGGCACCGTGTTCAATTTTTTTCTCCAGCCGTTTTACCGCTTTTTCTACCGAGCGGACATTTGGATTAAACGCTGCCGCGATGCTAAAGGCCGTTTTTTGCCCTAAGTCCTTTCCAGAATAGGATAAGCCCTCATTCAATTGTTTAATCATATGAATGAGCTCGAAGGAAGACACATCATAAACGGAGGATGCTCCTGGGAAATCGCCGACTCTGGCCGGGTCACCCGTTATTGCCAGCACATCATGCATACCTAAAGTGTGCAGCCCCATCAAATGGGATTGCAGGCCGATAATATTGCGGTCACGGCAGGAAATATGAATCAGCGGCCTGATCCCTAGTTCTTTTTTGACTAAATATCCTAATGATTCATTGGAAATTCGAACCTGTGCCAATGAATTGTCAGCCATGGTTATGGCATCGATTCCGGCTTCTTTTAAAGCTTTGGCTCCCTCGAAAAATTTGCTTGTATCCAGCTTTCTTGGTGTATCCAATTCAACAATCACGGATGGCCGTTCCTTTGCAATGTCTTGAAGGGGGACAAAGTCCCGTTTTGGCTCATGCTGTTTTACGATCACAGCTGCCCGTGTTTGCTTGATGATTTTTTCAGTCACCGGTTTCCGATTTTTTAATTCGGAAGCGAATGCTCGAATATGGTCAGGAGTGGTCCCGCAGCAGCCTCCCAGCAGCCGGACTCCTTGATTTCGAAATTCTTCTGCTGATTTTCGAAAATACTCAGGATCCCCTTCGTAATGGAACTTGCCGTCCGTATAGGCAGGAAGGCTGGCATTTGGATACGCTGATAAATAGGCGTGTTTAGGCAGTTCAATTTGCTCCAAAGTCTGCAGCATATGATGCGGTCCCAGCCGGCAATTAAGTCCAACCACATCAGCACCCAGCTCTTCCAGACGTTTCAAAGCGGTCGTTACTGGAGTGTGGTTCTGCAGAAGACCCGGCTCTTGGAGGGAAACCTGAGCGACTATAGGCAGTCCGGTTTCCTTCCTGGCAATGGCAAGGACTGTTTCGAGCTCTTCAAAGTCATAGAAGGTTTCAAGCAGAATCCCATCAACCCCTTCCAGAAGAAGGCAATATAATTGTTCACGGAAGCTTCGTTTTATTTCTTCCAAAGAAATGGAAGTGGGCTTCACCCCGCGATTGCCGCCCATTGTCCCGAGGATATAGGCCTTATTTTCCACTGCCAGTTTGGCATGACGTACGGCCGCGCTGTTTATGTCTTTTACCGAGTCTTCCAGCCCGTAGCGCTGCAGCTTTAAATAGTTGGCTGCATACGTATTGGTTTGAATCACATCGGCTCCAGCGTCAATGTAAGCCCGGTGAATATTTTGAATCTGCTCAGGATGGGATAAGTTTAATTCTTCAGAGCAGGAATCCACACCAAACGAATAAAGCAGGGTGCCCATGGCACCATCAGCGATTAGGATCTGATTTTTTAATTTTTCGAGAAAGCTCATTATTTATTCTCCTTGGTGGAAGGCAAATTGATTATGTTGAAGCTTTTCTAAGCTTTGAGAAAAATCGTTGATTATATCATCCGGATTTTCAAGTCCTACGGAAAGGCGGAGCAGGCTGTTTTTAATGCCGCGCTTCTCCCGCTCATCCTGCGGCATAGCCGCGTGTGACATTTTTGCCGGATAGGAAAGAATCGATTCCACAGCCCCTAGGCTGACCGCAAAGACAGGCAGCTCGACATGTGAGACAAACTCGCGAAGTGCTGTCTCATCCTTCAATTCAAAGGACAATACTGCTCCGGCCCCATTTGCCTGCGATTCCTGCAGCTCCTTCTGTGGATGGCCGGTTAATCCTGGATAATACACATTTTCAATCAGCGGATGCTCCGCCAAAAATTCAGCTATTTTTAAAGCGGATTTCTGTGATTGTTCCAACCGTACATGAAGCGTCTTAATTCCCCTAAGAACAAGCCAAGCATCCTGGGGACCAAGAACAGCGCCAAATGAAATTTGCAGGAAATAGAGCCTTTTGGCTAATTCTTCATCCTTGACGACGGCTAAACCGGCAACGACATCACTGTGGCCGGCCAAAAACTTAGTCGCACTGTGGAGCACAATATCCGCCCCAAGCTCCAGCGGCTTTTGCAGTTCAGGAGTCAAAAACGTGTTGTCAACAAACGTAAGGGCGCCAATTTCCTTGGCAATTTGGCTGATGGCCCTGATATCGGTCACCTTCAATAACGGATTGGACGGTGTCTCTGCATAAAATGCTTTTGTATTTGGCTGAATGGCCTGTCTGACTTGGCCGAGGTCGGTCATGTCAACAAACGTATGTTCAATTCCGAATCGGGTCAGTACCTGCGTTACCATCCGGAACGTTCCACCGTAAACATCCTCGGTAATCACGATATGATCTCCGGATGAAAGAAGAAGGAAAGCGGTGGAAATCGCCGCCATGCCGGATGCAAATGCAAAACCTTTAACTCCTCCTTCTAATTCGGCAATGACATCTTCTAAGGCTTCCCTTGTCGGGTTTAAGCTGCGTGCATAATCATATTTGCCAAAGCTGTCAACATCGAACTGATGAAAGGTAGATGCGTGCTGGATGGGGACGCTGACGGCACCGGTCACCGGATCAATTTTATGCTGGTTATGAAGCAGTTTGGTTTCAAAGCTGTACTCTTGAGAAGCCATTACGCAATCACTCCTTCTTTAACGATGGCTAAAGCTTGCGCCAGATCGCTGATTAAATCTTCTGAATCTTCGATGCCGACTGAGAAACGCAATAAGCGATTATCGACACCTGAAGCAATTCGTTTTTCTTCCGGGATATCGGCATGGGTTTGAGTGGCAGGATAGGTGATGAAGCTTTCCGTTCCTCCCAGACTTTCTGCAAAAGTAACTAGTTGAATGCTTTGTAAAAACGGATCTACCCAAGCTTCTTCTTTAAGCCGGAAGCTGAGCATTCCGCCTTGCCCTGGATAGAGGACATCCGTAACAGCATCATGGCTGCCGAGAAATTCTGCGATTGCTTTCGCATTTTTTTCATGTTGTTTCATGCGAAGCGATAATGTTTTCATGCCGCGCATTAACAGCCATGAATCAAATGGGCTTAAAACGGCACCTGTTCCATTGTGGTGGAACGCCAAAGCATCACAAAGTTCTTTTCCTTTAGCTACCACAAGCCCTGCTAACACATCATTGTGGCCGCCCAAGTACTTGGTGGCGCTATGGATCACAATGTCTGCTCCAAGCTGAATCGGCTGCTGCAGGACGGGAGTATAAAAAGTATTGTCAACAATAAGCAAGATGCCGTGCTGTTTGGCAATCTTTGAGATGGCGGCGATATCAGCCTGCTGCATTAATGGGTTGGTTGGAGTTTCAAGAAAAATCGCCTTGGTGTTTGCGTTAATTTTCTTTTCCACTTCGTCAGGCAAACAGGTATTCACATAATGGCTGGTTAAGCCCCATTTTTTGAAGCCTTGCTCGAGCAGGCGGTAGGTACCGCCATACAAATCTTCGCTGACAATCCATTCATCTCCTGATTCGAATAGCGAGAGGATGGTAAGGATGGCTGCCATCCCTGAACTGCAGGCAAATCCTTGGTCGCCGCCCTCAAGGTCAGCGATGGTTTTTTCAAGGAGCTGTCGTGTCGGATTTCCTGTTCGAATATAGTCAAACCCGGAAGAACGTCCAATTCCCTCATGTCGATAAGCTGTGGAAAAATACACTGGCGGGTTTACGGTTCCTGTGGCTGTTTCACTGCGGTTGCCTATTTGGGCAAGCTTGGTATCAATTTTGTACATGACGCACACTCCTTGGTAAGTAATTTGTTATTTTTGTTAAGAAAGCCAAAGGCTTTAACGCTATAAGGCAGTAAAGCTTTACTCAATAAAAAAAGTCTTCTTTCTATAAGAAGAAGACTTTTGTATACGGCCAATTGTCATTCTTCTTATCTTGCAAACTACTCAGTAATTTGCAGGACTTAGCACCTTTTCAATGAGAATGCCATTGAAGGTTGCTGAGGTGTCATCGGGCCCTTCCCTCAACCTCTCTTGATAAGAAATTTATTTTTTTGAATTATTTATAAAATTTACTATAAATTTATGAAGTTGTCAATTAGTTTTTCGTCAATTTGGACTTATAAGATAATCCGCCGTACAATATTTTCTTTTTATCTTTAGTTGACACTAATTGTCAAGGGCAGTATTATAGCTAATATAAAATGTTCTTAATAAAGAACTTTTTATAGGCTTTATTCTGTACTATTAATTCTAATTGTTAATAATTTATCATATGATAATCCATATACTGCTGGATTAATGTTTTGAAACTTCTAATTAGATTACTATGAAAGGAGTTCCTTTCAGCAGATTTGCCCAAATTGATATTTGAAAATTTTATTAATTGCAAAAAAACACATTGACTTGTTCTATTTAAAGAACTAAACTAAAGATAGATTTACAATATACATAACAATCCTTTAAAAGGGGGGATTAATTTGAGCAGTTTTACCAAATTGGATACTCAAAAGAAAAAAAGAGCAAATGATATAGATTTGAAAGGAATAATCCGAGTAATTAAAAAGAGATTATGGATTATTATAGTGATTGCTATTATTACAACCGGACTAGGTGCCTACTATGGTCAAAAAAATAATACACCCATTTATCAAGCATCCTCCAGAATAATTATCGAGGCTCCCACAGAAAACAGAAATACTTTACAGGTAATTATTAAAGATACTGCCGTGTTAGATAAGGTGGTAAAGGAACTAGATTTGCCGCAGTCTCCTGAAGAATTATCAGGCCAAATTACAGTGGGAAGTATTGAAAACTCCCAAGTAGTTAGCATTAGTGTCACAGATAAAGATCCGGAGCGTGCAGCAGAAATTGCCAACACCACTGCAAGAGTATTTAAAGAGGTTATACCAACGATTATGGAATTTAATGGAGTTCGGTTATTATCTGATGCAAAAGTTAATTCTTGGCCAATAAATCAAAAGGGCGACCGTTGGCCATTAATAGGTTTAATAGCAGGCATCGTCATTGGAGTTGGTTTCATATTCCTTTTAGATTCGTTAGATGATTCATTAAGGACCGAAAATGAAATTGAAGAAATATTAGAATTGCCTGTTTTAGGAAGAGTACCAAAACAAAGTAAAAGAAATTTGAATAAGAGAGTTAATAAGGAAGTGAAATTGGAAGCAAGGGGGGAAACTAGTGGTTTTAATTAAAAAAAGACAAAGCAGAATAAATAGGCGTGGACCTTTAATTGCTTACTCATATCCGGAGTCTATCATTTCTGAACAATATCGAATGATTCAAGCTAATATTAAATTCTCAGTAGATGATAACAAAAAACAAACTTATCTGATCACCTCACCAAACAAAGGAGAAGGAAAATCGACGACAGCAGCAAATTTAGCTGTCTCAATGGCTCAACAGAAGACAAAGGTTTTATTAATAGATGCCAATTTACGAAATCCTTCTTTGCATATCATTTTTAATCTTCCCAATTCTATAGGATTAACAGATGTTCTTACTGGCAGATCATCATTATCCAACGCAGTTCATCATACTGACGTAGGGAGATTGGATGTAATAACAAGTGGTTTAATTCCAATAAATCCAGTTGAGTTACTGTCATCCATGATGATGAATGAGTTATTGGTTTCCTCTTTGAAATCGTATGATGTAGTTTTAATTGACTCTCATTCGGTATTAGAGCTGACAGATACAAAGCTTTTAGCAAATCAATGCGATGGTGTAGTATTAGTGATTCAAAGTGGAAAGACATTAAGTGATGAAGCTCTCCAAGCGAAAAAAGTATTAGAATTTGCCAAGGCTAATCTTATTGGTGTCATTATACAGGAATGAAACAAGCAAAAAAATTTTACATGTTTCGTTCTCAATAATGAATATGTTCGTTATAAATGGATCTATTAATATTTAGGCGATGCCTCCTTGCCATTATCTATGGAGGCACTCGGTTATGCTGTGGGTTTAGGACCTTAGACGCAGGTCGTCGGTAGTGTGATGTGAGGGCGGGTTAGATGCCCGATATTATATAAAAAAATTTAGCTATATGTTCTTTATAAAGAACAAATAGCTAAATTTTTTTAAGGAAGTGATATTTTGCAAAAAAATAGATAAAAATGGCCTATGGGAGATGATCTATCACGTTGAAATAATATCCAATCGCAATTGGCCATATTTAAGATGTTGAAAAGAGGGATCGTATGACTTACCGACAGAGATTACCACTATTTATCATAATTGATTCATGTATTCTATTAACCGCGATATTTTTTAGCAGGTTTCTAGTTTATGCCACAACGGATGTGATAACTTTTTCGATTATTTTAATTTCGGCCGTTATATTGGTTAGTCATTATATCTTTTCATTTTTATTTCATCTTTATAAAAAGGCTTGGGAGTATGCAAGTGTAGGGGAGTTAATCAGCATACTAAAGGCCGTAACCATTTCGATTCTCATTGCTGCGCTGGTTCAGAAAATAATTACTCAAGAAATACAATTTCGCTTATTAATCGTAACGTGGTTATTAAATATGTCCCTCGTTGGCGGCTCCCGTTTCTGCTGGAGAATTTTTCGAGATTCTGTCCTTAATAAAGCAGGCAATAAAAAGCGGACACTTATTATTGGAGCAGGGGCAGCCGGTGTAATGGTCGCCAGGCAGCTAATGAAAAATAAGGGAGCCGAGTTAGTGCCAGTTGGTTTTATTGATGATGATGAGAAAAAAAAGAGACTAGATATTTTAGGAATCCCTGTACTAGGCGGGATCATGATGATTGAAAAGGCTGTAAAAGATCAACAAATTGATAACATTGTAATAGCGATTCCTTCACTTAGCAAAAAAGAATTGAATAAAATCTTTCAAGAATGCGCGAAAACGAATGCCAAAACTCAAATTCTTCCGCTGCTTGAGGATCTTGTGACAGGCAAGATTTCGGTTAACCAATTTCGTGATGTTAAGGTAGAAGATTTGCTCGGCAGAGAACCTGTTGAATTAGATAATAAAGCTATTTCGAGAAATATCTCTAAAAAAACAGTTTTAGTTACAGGAGCAGGGGGATCAATCGGCTCTGAAATATGCCGTCAAATAATGAAATTTAACCCCAAAACCCTTATATTAGTGGGACATGGCGAGAATAGCATCTATTCGATAGAAATGGAGTTAAAGGAAACTTTTAAAGGTTCGAAGACTAACTTTATTCCCGTCATCGCAGATATTCAGGATGAAAAGAAAATGATGCAAGTGATAGGGATGTATCAACCAGATACTATCTACCATGCAGCAGCACATAAGCATGTTCCTTTAATGGAAGCCAATCCAGAAGAAGCTGTGAAAAATAATATAATAGGGACGATGAATACAGCAAAAGCTGCGAGTTGGTATGGCGTAAAAACGTTCGTCATGATTTCATCTGATAAAGCAGTAAATCCTACGAGTGTAATGGGAGCATCCAAAAGACTGGCAGAAATGATCATCCAGTATATGGACAGTGTAAGCCATACAAAATTTGTTGCGGTTCGTTTTGGCAATGTTTTGGGAAGCAGGGGCAGTGTCATTCCTTTATTTAAAAAGCAAATTGAAAAGGGGGGGCCAGTCACCGTCACCCATCCGGATATGGTCCGTTATTTTATGACCATACCTGAAGCCTCTAGGTTAGTCCTCCAAGCTGGTGCACTTGCACAAGGAGGAGAAATATTTGTTTTAGATATGGGAGATCCTGTAAAAATCGTTGATCTGGCAAAAAACCTGATTAAATTATCAGGCTGCTCGATTGAGGAAATCGGTATCGAATTTACAGGGATAAGACCAGGTGAAAAGCTGTTCGAAGAATTATTAACGGAAGATGAAGTTCATGAAGAACAAATCTATCCGAAAATTTATATCGGAAAAACCTCTGATTTGTTCATCCATGAAATAGAGGATATTATTTCAACCTATTCAAATTTAGACAAACAGGAGATTAGGGACAGGCTAATTAAGCTTGCCAATAATAAACTATCTAAACCGAAATTGTCTATCTCTGTTTAAAAGAATGATAGAAATATAAGCCAGAAATGAACGGATTAAAGAATTGAAACATATAAGGTGACGATAAAAATGCAAAATAAGGTACTGTTTTGTGCAACTGTAGATCATCACTTCGAATCTTTCCATATCCCTTATTTAAAGTGGTTTAAGGAACAAGGCTGGAGAGTCCATGTCGCTGCAAATGGAAATGTCTCATTGCCTTATGTTGACCAAAAATTTAATCTATCGATTCAGAGGTCTCCGTTTAGTCTTAAGAATATTAAAGCGTATAAAGAACTAAAAGAGATTATCAATCAAAATCAATACCAAATGATTCATTGCCATACACCAATGGGTGGGGTTTTAACCAGGATTGCTGCAAGAAATCAGCGGAAATTTGGCTCCAAGGTGCTATATACTGCGCACGGTTTTCACTTTTTTAAAGGAGCTCCACTAATAAACTGGGCATTATATTATCCAATTGAAAAAATGCTGGCTAAATATACAGACTGTTTGATTACTATAAATAAGGAAGATTTTTATCTGGCGAACAACCGCCAATTTAAAGCAGACTATATAAAACATGTTCATGGTGTTGGTATTAACACGGAAGTCTTTTCAAGAATTGAACCACTTCAAAAAGCAGTCTTACGACAGAAGCACGGTTATAAACAGGAAGATTTCCTATTGTTTTATGCAGCAGAATTTAATAAAAATAAAAATCAACAAATGCTTATAAAAGCAGTGGCAAATATAAAACAAGAGGTGCCTAATGCCAAGCTATTATTAGCAGGAGATGGACCTTTGCTGGAAAACTGCAAGAAGCTTGCACTAAAACTTGGATTAAAGGATATGGTTCATTTTTTAGGCTTTAGATTGAATATTGACGAATTTCTTAAAATTAGTGACCTAGCGGTAGCATCCAGTTACCGTGAAGGACTGCCAGTAAATATTATGGAAGCAATGGCAAGTGGGCTGCCCGTTCTAGCTTCTGACAATAGGGGGCATAGGGAACTAATTATCAATGACAAAAATGGCTGGCTGATAAAAGCGGATCATGTAGGACAAATGTCAGAAAAAATAAAAATCCTGGTCCAACATGAAGAATTGAGAAGCCGATTTGGAAAGATGTCCCGGAAAATAATCGAAGAAACCTATTCAATAGAAAAAACGCTAAAAGAAAAATCACTTTTGTATTCCATGTTAATGGAGGAATTGGAGGAAAGGGAGTGGGCGGTCCATTAAGAGTATTGCATGTTGTGGTCAATATGAATCGTGGCGGGGCGGAGACCCTGATTATGAATCTTTATCGAAATATAGACCGTTCAAAAATTCAATTCGATTTCCTTACCTGTAAGGAAGGAGAGTTTGATATGGAAATTCAACAGTTAGGCGGAATTATGCACCGGATCCCCTACATTAGCGATGTAGGTCATTTTCATTTCGAGAAACAATTACTTCATTTTTTTAGGGAAAACAATCACTATCGAATAGTCCACTCTCACCTTGATAAAATGAGCGGGATTGTCCTTCTAGCAGCGAAAAAGGCTGGAATTTCCATAAGGATATCACATAGCCATAATACAAGAAGTGAGGGAGGAATGGCCGCAAGAGTTTATAAATCTTTTGTTGGAAGTTTAATCCGCCATAATTCCACACATCATGTGGCCTGTTCAATGGATGCCGCTAAATGGTTGTTTAAAGACCGTTGGCAAACTTCAAATATAGTAAGGAATGGGATTGAAGTTGATAAATTTAAGTATTCACCGGAAGTCAGAGAAACAGTTAGAAATAAATTAAAAATAGACAGTTCGAAATTTGTCCTTGGTCATGTAGGCCGTTTTAATCATCAAAAAAACCATTTCTTTTTATTAGATGTATTTTCAAAAGTGAACAAAGAGATTCCTGAGACTGTATTAATTCTGATAGGGGATGGCGAGCTTCGCCTTGGGATACAAAAAAAGATAAGGGATTTAAAGTTGGAGGATAAGGTACTTTTACTTGGGGTCCGAAGTGATGTTTCAGATCTGCTGCAAGCATTTGACCTGTTTATTTTTCCATCTTTACACGAAGGATTGCCTGTCTCGCTTATTGAGGCTCAAGGAGCAGGATTGCCATGTTTAATATCAGACCATATTTCTAATGAAGTGGA
The DNA here is from genome assembly GCF_943193175.1 of Neobacillus muris. GTDB lineage: Bacteria > Bacillota > Bacilli > Bacillales > Cytobacillaceae > Neobacillus > Neobacillus muris. The sequence continues at coordinate 92,029 of NZ_CALPDF010000004.1, read as the reverse complement.
TATGGGATTGAATCTCATTCATTATTCCTCGTTAGTAAGCATAGACGTTTGGATCAAAAAAATAAAAAAGATTCGTTCCATGCCTGCTAAAAGGGATGAAGTAACTAGCCGAATGATTCAAAAGGGCTTTGACATTCGGAACATAGCCGCTTCCATTGAAGAATATTATTATTCCATTTCGGGGTGATGATCGATTGAAATTATTAACGGTTTTTACGCCAACTTATAATCGAGCTTATTGTTTAGAAAATTGCTATCAAAGTCTCCTCAATCAATCATGTAAAGACTTTATCTGGTTAATTATTGATGATGGATCTTCAGATCACACTAAAGAATTAGTGGATAAGTGGATGGTGGAAGGGCTAATTGAAATTAGATATCACTACCAGGAGAATCAAGGAATGCATGGAGCCCATAATACGGCCTATGAACTGATAACTACTGAATTGAACGTTTGTATTGACTCAGACGATACCATGCCACGACAGGCTGTAAAAAGGATTGTTGAGTTTTGGAAGAAGCATGGAAGTGACCGGTACAGTGGAATTATCGGGTTAGATTCTTATCATGATCAAACCGTCATTGGAACGGAATTACCGAAAAATCTAAAAAGCTCTACCTTGTATAATCTATATTATAAATATGGAGGAAAAGGGGATAAAAAGTTAGTATATCGTACGGAATTAACAAGATTATTCCCATACCCGATTATCAATAATGAACGATATGTTGGTTTGGCTTATAAGTATTACATGCTGGATAAACAATATGAAATGCTCCTTTTAAATGAAATCCTTTGTTGTGTCGAATATCTGCCGGATGGTTCATCATTAAATATGATCAATCAATACAAAAATAATCCGAAGGGATTTGCTTTTTATCGGAAAGAATTAATGCAATTGCCCTTTGCAGGTATGTCTTTTAAATTTCGCCAGGCGATTCACTATGTTTCAAGCAGTTTTTTATCCAATAACAAGCGATTTTTACATGAGACACCCAATAAAGCGCTAACCATGTTGGCCATCCCATTTGGGTTATTGCTATATTTATTCATTCAGCAAAAACAAGGACTGTTAAAGTTACCGAAAACCTAACTTTTAAGTCCTTTTTATTTTGGGGAAAGGAATAAAAGATGACGATACTTTGGATTAATCTTGCCTTTGTTTTTATCCTGTCCTTTTTATCCAGGTACTACGCTGTTTTAGCAGTCGATTCACCTCAGTCAATCCCTGTTATAAAACCCAATAAAATGTTGATTTTGGGTGTATTCCTTTGTTTGGTATTAGTTTCTGGACTCAGATCAAATATAGGGGACACAGGTGCCTACAAATATGCTTTTATCACAAATGATTTTACTTGGGATTATATTGCTGCTCAAAAGGATATCGGATTTGGAATCGTTCAAATGGTTTTAAAAAAGTATACAAATGATCCCCAGTCCATGTTATTCGTTACCGCGTTCATAACCAATTTATTAATTATTATTGGGTTTTATAAGTATTCCAGAATGATTGAGCTGACTCTATTTGTCTATATTACAAGTGGATATTTTATTACCACTATGAATGGAATAAGGCAATGTCTAGCGGCAGCAATTACCTTTAGCGCAACAAAGTTTCTCATTGAGGGGAACTTTAAGAAGTATCTTTTAGCAGTTGTCTTAGCTTCCACCTTCCATCAAACAGCATTATTGCTGATTCCTATATATTTTATTGTTAGGAGAAGAGCGTGGACGAAAGCAACCTTATTACTAATTTTGCTGGCGATCGTGATTGTCCTAGGGTTTAACATATTTTCCGAACTTTTATTTACTGTCATTCAAGGTACTCAATACGGAGACTATCAAAATTTCTCTGAAGGCGGAGCAAATGTCATTCGAGTGGCAGTTGAGGGGGCCCCTCTAATAATTGCGTTCTTTGGAAGAGAGAAACTTAGATCGATAATGCCGCATAGTGACATAATCGTAAATATGGCTTTGCTTAGTTTAGTCTTTATGATTATTTCAACCCAAAACTGGATATTTGCCAGGTTTTCTATTTATTTTAGTTTATATCAATTTATATTGCTTTCCTGGGCAGTGAAACTTTTTAAAGAGAATAGCCAAAAACTGGTGTACTTTGGGGTTCTCGTTTTGTATGTCATTTACCATTATTACGATAGTGTCATAACGTTAAATATCATTTATCGGAGTAATTTTTGGGACCCATTCTTTCAATAATGGGAGGTGAAAAACATGGATCATCCTGTAAGGGTCTTGCATATTGTCAGTGTCATGGATCGGGGCGGAGCAGAAACCCTTTTAATGAATATTTATCGAAATATCGATAGGACATTGCTTCAATTTGATTTTGTCACTCACACGAACAAAAAAGGTGACTTTGATGACGAAATCAACTCCTTGGGGGGAGTCATTTACAAGATTCCCAGTCTTGGCGAATCAGGTCTAGTTGGCTACATAAAGGAGCTAGTTAAAATAATGAAACGGGGCAAATATGCAGCTGTTCATTCACACACCGACTATCAAGGCGGGGTTCCTGCATTAGCGGCAAAAATATCTGGAATTGAAAAGAGAATTTGCCATTCACATAGCAATAATTGGCCTCTTGGCAATCATCTCAAGGCTCAGATCACTTTAAAGATTCTGCAGAGACTGATGAAGGCAGCGGCAACTGACTTTTGCAGCTGCAGTATGGAAGCTGCTGAATTTTTGTTTGGGAAAAAAATGATTAGCCGAGGAAAAGTAATTATTTTAAAAAATGGAATTGATTTGACCCCATTTCAACATGAACAGAATGGCAGAGAAAGCGTGATCAAAGAGTTGAATTTGCCGGAAAAGGTCAAGATTATAGGTCACGTGGGACATTTTTCTAAGTCTAAGAATCATAGGTTTATCCTAAAGGTTTTAAGGAAGATTATTGAGCTTGATCCGGACTTTGTCGCTCTCTTAGCAGGGGAAGGCCCATTAAGAAAACAGATTGAAATCGAGGCCGAAAAAATGGGTCTGATGAAAAATATCAGATTTCTGGGGAAACGGGATGATATACCGAGGTTGATAAAAGCCTTTGATGTCTTTATTTTTCCTTCTTTATTTGAGGGGTTTGGGATTGTCACATTGGAAGCACAATGCGTGGGAACAGCTTGTGTGGTGTCGGACAGAGTCCCATTCATAACGGATATGGGACTTAATTTAGTAACTTATCTTGACTTGGAAGAGGATGTAAATGTATGGGTTCAGGCCATTTTCCATGCTGCGTTAAAAAAACGTCCCCCAGCAAAGGAGATAAGTGCCAATATTATCAAGAGAGGCTTCAGCATTCAGGACAATATTCCTTACTGGTTATCCTTATATAATCTAAATAATACAGAAGAAGGAAACAGGTTGACTCTTAATCTATAAGAAGGAGTTTGAGAAGTGAAAAAGAAATTGCTATTTGTTACTCAATACCTTCACACAGGTGGTATAGAGAAAAGCTTATTAACACTTCTCTCTCATTTGGATTACCGCCAATATGAAGTGGATCTGCTGCTGTTTGATCATAGCGGCATGTTATACAAAATGATTCCGCCACAGGTGAATATACTGCCGCCGTTATTTGAAACTTTCTCTACTTCGTTTTTTAGAGCAGCTCCTGAATTAATAAAATCAGGAAAATATAATATTTTGATTGGAAAATTGTTAGCCGCGGGTTTGTCGAAATTCACACCGGGAATTGGCACGGGAATTAGATGGGAAGTGTATCGCAGAATTTTGCCTAGACAACCAAAATATTATGATGTTGCAATCAGTTATATTGATTTCTTTTGTAACTACTATATAACAGAAAAAGTGAATGCCGACCGAAAAATTGTTTATAATCACATGGATTATACCTATAGTAAAAAAAATGGCTGGCCTTGCCCCAGATTGGAAAGAAAAAGCTTTTCTTCATCAGATTATATTGTTACCGTGGCTGAGTCCTCGAAGAAATCGCTAGAACAACATTTTCCTGAATATTCACACAAGATGCGTGTTATTCAGAATTGGGTTGCTTCAAACACCGTTCGTTCAATGGCGAGGGAAGAGGAAATAAATGGGGTCATCAGAAAAATTCAAAAAATAAAAATAGTAACAGTCGCTAGACTTGTCGATGAAAAAGGAGTCTTTTTTGCGTTGGAGGCATGCAAAATCCTGGTTGACCATGGAATAGATTTGAAATGGTTTCTGATTGGCAAAGGTCCGTTGTATCGTGAGCTAGAGAAAAGAATCAGTGAATTCAGCATCGAAGATCATTTTATTCTACTGGGAGAAAAAGATAATCCATACCCATATATGAAACTCTGTGATATTTATGTCCAGCCCTCAAAAACAGAAGCACATTGTGTTGCTGTAGAAGAGGCAATGGCATTATGCCGTCCAATTGTGGTCACGAATATACCCGCTTTCCAAGGGCAGGTTCAACATATGGAGAATGGACTAATTGTAGAATCCAATCCGAGCGGAATTGCAGAAGGGATCAAGGGACTAATCGAGTCAAGAAAATTAAGGGGAAGATTAACCATGAATTTAAAGAGGACATCTGGAAGACACGGTGAACAATTAAGTAAATTTTATCGATTGATAGAGGGCTGACCTGACTGGGATGAAAGGGAGGAGAGCAATTTGGCCATTTTAGTTACAGGAGGAGCAGGTTATATAGGGAGTCATACCATTGTAGAATTGCTGAATGAGGGATTTGAAGTCATTGTCATCGATAATTTTACTAACAGCAATCCCGAATCGATAAACCGGGCAATTCAAATCACCGGTCGAGAAATAAAAGTTTATAATACGAGTCTCCTGGATAGTGAGGGTCTGGAGGATGTATTTTTACATAATAAAATACAGGCAGTCATACATTTTGCAGGTTTCAAAGCTGTGGGGGAATCGGTTTTATTTCCGCTTGAATATTATCATAATAATGTTTCTGGAACACTTCTCCTTTGTCAAACTATGCAAAGGCATAACGTAAAAAACTTAATATTCAGTTCTTCTGCAACCGTTTATGGTGCACCAGATAAAGTTCCCATTTCTGAGGATTTTCCACTGAATGCGACCAATCCATATGGGAGAACAAAACTAATGATAGAAGAAATTCTTACTGACCTGTATCAATCTGATAATTCATGGAGTATTACCATTCTACGATACTTTAACCCTATTGGGGCACATGAGAGCGGGAAGATGGGAGAGGATCCTGCCGGCATTCCCAATAATTTAATCCCATATATTTCTAAAGTGGCAATTGGTGAATTAAAGGAACTGCAGATTTTTGGCGTAGACTACCCAACTAAGGATGGAACAGGTGTGAGAGATTATATCCATGTTGTGGACTTGGCAAAAGGACATGTAAAAGCGCTCAATCAAAATATGATATTGAAAGGAATTAATACCTATAATCTTGGAACTGGAAGAGGCTATAGTGTATTAGAAATCGTTAAGGCGTTTGAAAAAGTATCTGGAAGATCAATAAACTATAAGATTACTGAGCGTAGACCTGGAGATGTGGCAGTATCCTTTGCCAATCCCGAGAAAGCTAAAAAGGAACTGAATTGGGAGGCGGAAAGAGGAATTGACCAAATGTGTGCTGATGCTTGGCATTGGCAAACGAATAACCCGAATGGATATGAGAAAGCTCCTCAAATAATGGAGCAAGAATTTCCCTTTGTATCTTCAAATGAAAGGGAAATTTTTTTGAAATAGGGAACAAAGGGGATTAGTGCAATGGATATTTATGAGAAACTGTCTCAGCAAGAACTATTGAAGATCTTAATGGCCGCCTATACGAAAGGAAATGAAGAAGACCATATCCAAATGGGAGAAATTATTGAGGACATGAAGGATAAAGTTTTAACCATTATTAATTTAAATGAAAATGGGCATGAGTAAAAAGGAAAAATCAACTTTACAAAAGAAGAATTGGGGGGATATGGTGAAACGAATATTTGATTTGTTTACAGGGATTCTTATATTCATAAGTTTTTCCCCAATCATGGTCTGCACGGCTATCTTAGTACGATGGAAATTGGGAACTCCAATTATTTTTAAACAACTGAGGCCAGGGCTTTATGGAACCCCTTTTTATATTTATAAGTTTCGCACCATGACTAATGAATGCGATAGCAGCGGTGAATTATTGCCAGATGATCAGCGGCTGACACCTGTTGGGAAATTTATCAGAAAATATAGCCTGGATGAATCGATCCAGTTATGGAATGTAATAAAGGGTGAGTTAAGCTTGGTTGGTCCGAGACCGCTGCTTATGGAGTACTTGCCATTGTATAATGCAGAGCAATTTAAACGCCACTTGGTAAAGCCAGGAATAACAGGCTGGGCTCAGATAAATGGCCGTAATTCCATTACTTGGGAAGAAAAATTCCAATTAGATGTCTGGTATGTTGAGAACCAAAGTTTTTTCTTAGATCTTAAGATATTATTTATTACCTTAATTAAGGTAATAAAATCAGATGGAATCCAGAATAGTGATTCTGTTACAATGCCGGTGTTTAAGGGAAGCAGCGGAGAAAATTCAGGGGAATCAGGGGCTTTGAATGTTAATTAGAGGTCGTGGTGGATGAGATGAAGCAGCTCTATATTATTAGTCAAAACGATATATGGTCAGAGGTATTGAAAAATTTCGAAACGATTGATTGCTACTATTCCTATGAGTATGGGAATTTATTTGCTAAGAACGAAATGGGGAAATTATATGCAGCATATTATGAGGATGACAACGCTAAAATTTTCTATCCATTTATAAAAAGGAAGGTTCCCTTTATCGAAGAGGAATTATACGACATTGTTACACCATATGGCTATGGCGGGCCATTCATTCAGGGAAGCTGTCAATCGGTTTATGAATTCTATGAAATGTTTGGCTCTTATTGTCAGTCCCATCACATCATTACAGAAACGATCAGATTCCACCCTTTTTATGACAATTATAAAGTCTTCGAAGAATTATTTGAGATTGAATACATCAGGAAGACAACGGGAGTGGACTTAACTGTTCCGATGCATGAAATAAGAAATAACTATTCTTCCATGAATAAACGAAATATAAGGAAAGCTAGGGCTAACAATTTACACTGCTTTATAGCTGAAAAAAATGAGCAAAATATAAAAAATTTTATAGATTTATATAAAGAAACGATGGACCGGAATAAGGCATCTAGTTATTACTATTTCGATGATGAATATTTCTTTGAACAAGTAAAAAATACGGAAATCAGTGAAACGTATTTACTTTTTACAGAATTAAATAATCGGATAATTGCAGGAGTATTAATACTCGTGGGCAAGGAATTTTCCCACTATCATCTTGGTGCTTCAAGAACTGAGTATTTGGATTTAAAACCAAATAATTTGCTATTTGATTATATGATTGAATTTTGTAAATGTAAGGGCTCAAGTATGCTGCATCTCGGAGGCGGCTACCAGGAGGATGATGGATTATTTAAATTCAAGTCCTCATTCACGAATCATAATCATTATAATTACTTCCTAGGCAAGAAGATTCACAATGAAGAAAAATATAATGAAATAATTGATTGCTTGCGTTTACAATATACTTTTGATGAGAATTACTTTCCCAGTTATCGCGGAGATTTGAAAAAGAAAACTGTATGTTACTAAGAGGGGGAAGTATATTGAAAACCAATAGGATATTTTTATCCCCTCCACATTTAAGTGGAAACGAAAAGAAATACATCGATGAAGCTTTCGAGACCAATTGGGTTGCTCCATTGGGGCCAAACGTGGATGCTTTTGAAAAGGAAATAGCTGAGTATGTCGGAGTCAATGAAGCGGTTGCGGTCAGTTCTGGAACCGCAGCAATTCATTTGGCTCTTTCTTTATTAAATGTTCAAAAAGGTGATATTGTCTTTTGCTCAACCTTAACCTTTGTGGCAAGTGCCAATCCCATCATCTATCAGGGAGCACAGCCAGTGTTCATTGACTCGGAACCTGATACATGGAATATGTCGCCATCAGCGCTTGAACAAGCATTTCGAGATGCTCTGAATGAAGGAAGACTCCCAAAGGCAGTGATTGTGGTCAATTTATATGGCCAAAGTGCAAAGATGGAGGAAATTCTCTCTATTTGCAATGAATATCATGTACCGATTATTGAGGACGCTGCAGAATCACTGGGAGCTACCTACCATGGAAAGGCAAGCGGAACGTTTGGAAAATTTGGAATTTATTCCTTCAATGGGAATAAAATCATCACAACTTCAGGAGGAGGCATGCTTGTTTCAAACGATACAGCAGCATTAAAAAAAGCAAGGTTTTTAGCTGCCCAAGCACGTGATCCTGCACCCTATTATCAGCATAGCCAAGTAGGATATAACTACCGGATGAGCAATATTTTGGCAGGTGTTGGAAGAGGGCAATTAGAAATTTTAGATGAACGGGTAAAAGCACGAAGACTAATATTTGAAAGGTACTGCAAAGAACTATCTCATTTCCCTGGAATATCCTTTATGCCAGAGTTAGAAAGCACCCAGTCAAATAGATGGCTGACAACTATTACTATAAATGAAAAGGAATTAGGGATATCAGCGGGGGAAGTGTTGTGCTGCCTTGAAAGAGAGAATATAGAGGCTCGTCCTGTTTGGAAGCCGCTTCATTTACAGCCGATCTTTAAAGGAGTAAAGTTTTTCTCTCATATAAATAACGGCAGTTACTCTGAGTATTTATTTGAGAAAGGAATATGCCTTCCGTCAGGGTCGAATCTTCATGAAAGAGACCAACTTAGAGTTATTGGCTGCATAAAGGATTTAATCAATCAGAATAAGAATGAAAGGGATATTATCCATATTAGTTGAAGGGATAAATATAGGTAAAATTATGATAGGGAGAAAAATAAAGGAAATCAGAAAGAGGAAGGGCTTAACTTTAACACAGGTAGCTGAAAAGGCAAATATCTCTAAGTCCTATCTGAGCAATATTGAACGTGATGTTAATCATAATCCGTCCATTCACATCATTAAGAAACTGGCAATGGTTTTAGAAGTAGATGTTAGGGATTTATTAAATCTTAAAAAAACTAAGGCTGTTGAGACTCAATTGGACGGCGAGTGGATCAAGTTTGTGAATGAATTGAAAGAAGCTGGCGCTGGTAAAGAACAGATACAAGAATACAGAACACTGATTGAATTTATTAAATGGAAGAACGAACATTTAGGAGAAAAAAATTAAATGGAACCCTATAAAATTAGCATTGTTGTTCCTATTTATAAGGTAGAGAAATACCTTAGCAGGTGTATCGAATCAATAATTAGTCAAACATACACTAACCTAGAAATAGTATTAGTCAATGATGGGTCTCCTGACAGATGTCAAGAAATAGCAAAGGAATATGAAAAGATAGACGATAGAATTAAAGTATTTCATAAATCTAACGGGGGTCTATCGGATGCAAGAAACTTTGGGGTGCAGCATGTTACGGGAGATTATACACTATTTGTGGATAGTGATGATTGGTTAGAAAAACATATGATTGCGGAATTGGTTGAAAATAGTTTGAAATTTAAAGCAGACATTGTGCAAACTGCTTTTTATTATGCTTACGTTGATTATTTGTTATTTGATAATAGATATTTTCAACAGGATGATCCTCCAGTTGTACTGAATAACAAAGAGTTAATGGCTGAATTGGTCATCAACGAGCGGGTGAAAAACTTTGCGTGGGGGAAATTGTATAAAACGAATATCGTCAAAGATATCCCTTTTAAAATAGGTGTGTTATATGAGGATGTGTTTTGGGCACATAAAGTCATGCAAAGGGTCGGAACATATGTCATGCTCCACCAGCCCCTGTACTATTATTTTCAACGAGGCGACAGCATTGTTTCAAGCTATACCGCCAAGAATTTAGATATTATAAAAGGGTTAAAGGAAAGACAATGTTTCATTGAAGAATATTATCGAGAGTTAACAGATGAATCTTATAAGGTTTTGTTAAAAACTATGTTTATTCATTACAATTTGCTTTTGATTAGTAAACAGAAGGATCACCGAGGGGTCCTCAGGAAGGAACTGCGGAATGATATCCGGAAGAATTATATCAAATATAAAAAAGCAGTAAAAAATGACAGACATTTAAGAAAACAGCTTATGTTATTTTCGATCCATCCATATTTAAATGTAGCGTATTTAGCACTGCAAAAGGCAATGAGAAAAATAGCCGTTAATACCAAATCATTCGAGCTTGAGAAAATTAATTTGTAATGAAATCGGAGCAAAATGGGCGGAATACATTATTACAATGCTTCTTCCAAAGAAAGGGGAAGCCGTGTTTATGTTATTAAATAAAGAAAAAGTTAAAAAATTCATTTCCCTGATCATTATATGGATTTTCAATTGTTTGCCAATAAAAAATAATAAGATCTTTATGGTTAGTTACTATGGCAGCCAGTATGGATGCAATCCCAAGTATATTTCTGAATATATAATGAAAAATTATCCTAAAGGTTATTTTGATATTGTATGGGCCTTTCATGATTTAGGAAGTAAAAAGCACTTAACTGGTTTTAGAAAAGTTAAGACGATGTCTTTAAGATACTTTTATGAATTATGCACCTCAAAGGTTATTGTTACTAACTTTCGGACTACTGACCTATTTATAAAAAGGAAGCACCAATTTTATATTCAGACCTGGCATAGTTCATTGCGTTTAAAAAAAATAGAAAAGGATGCGGAGGATTCTTTGACTGCTGACTATGTACAATTGGCAAAGAATGATTCCAAAAAGTGCGATTTACTATTATCAGGTTGTGAGGTTAGTACAGATATTTTTAGACGGGCATTTTGGTATAAGGGCAATATTTTTCAGAAGGGGAGCCCAAGGAATGATGTGTTTTTTCAACTCAATACCGAAGTTAGGATGAAAATTCTAAAACAATTGAATATTTCTCTGGATTCAAAGCTGGTACTATATGCTCCTACATTTAGAAAAGATGGCAGCCTGGAGGTCTATGACCTAGATTATGAATGGATCTCAGATGAGCTAAGTAAAAGATTTGGTGGGAATTGGATCTTCTTAATTAAATTACATCCGCATTTATTGTCAAAGTCGGATCAATTAAAGTTCGGGAAAAATGTGTTGGATGTAACTTCCTATGATGATATACAAGAACTCTTATGCATTTCGGATATTTTAATTTCAGATTATTCATCATTGATGTTTGACTTTTCCATTACGAAACGTCCGTGCTTTTTATATATTCCAGATATTTTAGATTATCAAAAAAATGAGCGGAATTTATACTTTGATGTTAAGGATCTTCCTTTTATTTGTGCCTATAGCAACAAGGACTTAGCTGGCAAAATCGCCGGCTTTCATTATGCCCAATATGAGGAATCATTAAATGATTTCTTATCAACAATCGGATCTTTCGAAAATGGAAAGGCAAGTGAGGATTTAGTAAAACTAATTAATGAAGTTTGCTTTAGCGATAAGAGGAGGAAAAGAAGCTATGCTACAGAAGCCATATAATATTGGTTATACAACTGGTGTTTTTGACCTGTTTCACGTTGGTCATCTAAATATTTTGAAGAGAGCAAAAGAGCAATGTGAATATTTGATTGTTGGTGTAAGTACAGATGAACTGGTAATGGAGTATAAAAAGAAACATCCTGTTATCAATTTTCAAGAGAGAGTGGAGATTGTGGAGGGGATTAAATATGTTGATAGGGTTGTTCCTCAAATAAACAGAGACAAATTCGCGGCTTGGGAGAAATTTAAATTTGATGCAATGTTTGTGGGAGATGATTGGAAAGGAGACGCCCTCTTTAATGAAGTGGAGAAAAAATTAAATGAAGTCGGTGTCAATATTGTTTATTTCCCTTATACCCCAGGAGTATCTTCAACGCTAGTGAAACAAAAAATAAATATATAGGGAATGAAAACCTAAATTATGAATCCTGTTATTAGTATTATAGTACCTGTTTATAACGTGGAACCATATATTAAAGATTGTATAAATAGTATTCTTACACAGGACTTTATAAATTTTGAATTGTTGCTTGTAAATGATGGTTCAACGGATAAGAGCGGTGCGATATGCGATGAATTTGCAAAAAGAGATACAAGAGTCAAGGTAATTCACAAACATTTTGAGGGAGTTAGTTCGGCTAGAAACATAGGTATCAGCTTGGCCCAAGGTGATTTTATCGGCTTTGTAGACGGTGATGATCATATTGATAAGAATATGTACAAAGAACTGCATCGAATCTGTATTGAAACGAATAGTGATATTGCCATATGTAAATTGGCTAGAGAAGTGGATGGCAAAATCATTAACGTGGATACCAATATATTCATGAAAGAAATGAATAATATTGAAGCAATGAAACAGCTTTTTATCGGTAAACTGTATCGCTTCTCTCTCTGCAACAAGTTGTTTAGGAAGCATTGTTTTGAAAATGTGTCATTCCCAGAAGGAAGAATACATGAGGACTTATCTACAGCATATAAACTCTTTTCGAACGCCAATAAGGCAACTTACACAAACTATAGTGGTTATATATATGTAAAAAGACAAAACAGTATATTAACCTCTGCTTTTAACAAAAGAAGAATGGATGCTTTTATTGGCTGGGAAGAAATTCTGCCTTTTATGAATAAATATTATCCTGAGATCTATGAGGAAGTAGTTCGATGCTTTGTATTTTGGTCTATTGACAATGTCTTTTATATTCTGCATCAAGTAAACGATAGCAAGGATAGGAATTCTTATCTGCGTAAAATTCAAGAAAATATGAGAAGTCATTACAGGTATATCTTAAGGATTAATTCAATTCCGCTGCTTTATAAATATTATATGACTATGTTAATGATAAACTTTCGATTGTTAATTATCTCTAAAGAAATAAAAACAATTTTCTTAAAAAAGAAATAAAAAGGATTTGAAAAGTTGTATGAATCCAAAATTAAGCATTATCGTTCCGGTCTATAACGTGGAATCTTATTTAAATAAATGTGTCGATTCCATCCTGTCCCAAACTTTTAAAGATTTTGAATTGATATTAGTAAATGATGGGTCTCCTGATCATTGTGGCGCTATTTGTGACCATTATGCTGAACGTGATATTAGAGTGAAAGTGATTCACAAAAAAAATGGCGGTTTATCGTCAGCTAGAAATGCAGGATTAGATGTGGCAAAAGGTGATTACATTGGACTAATAGATAGCGACGACTATATACATGAAAAGATGTTTGAAATATTATTGGAAAATGCACGGCAGCATTCTTCAGATATCGTAGTTTGTGACTTTATAAAAGTGAAGGAGAATCAATATGTAAATGTAAACAGCTCCTGCAAAAATGGAAGAGTTAAACATTACTCTAATATTGAGGCGTTGCATCAATTATTTTTTAGAGATGAAAATTCTTATATTACCAATGCAGGCAATAATACAAAGTGGGTGGTAGTCTGGAATAAGATATATAAAAGGCAGATTTTTCAAGGTGCAAGATTTAATGAAGGAAGAATTTGTGAGGATGAGTTTATCATTCATAAATTATTATACAATAGCAAAAAGATAACCGCAGTCTCTAATCAACTCTATTATTACGTCCAAAGGCCCAATAGTATTATGAATACTTCATACTCGATAAAGAGATTGGATAAAGTATATGCACTAAAGGATAGAGTGGATTTTTTTTCGAAAATAAAGGAAAAGAAGCTGCATTCCTTAGCATATAAATCTTATTTAGATACATTCTTTTGGAATTACTACTTAGCTAAAAATCAACTTTCAAATAGTAGATTGGAATTAAGGTTACTTAAACAAACATTAAATGGTAGTGTTAAATCATTGTTAAACAATCCATTTTTTAGCTGGAAACAAAAATTGGCGGTGCTTGCCTTTATGATTAACCCCATTATCTATGAACTTCTTGTTAATCAGAAATCTGGGGTCTATAACCAATAACATATAGGAACATTAAATAATAAATGTTGAAGATAGGAAGATTTAATATGAAGAAAACAAAACTTCTTTTTGTCATTGATTCATTAGTAGGGGCAGGGGCAGAAAAAAGTTTAATAACTTTATTGTCATTATTAGATTATAAAAGGTATTCTGTGGATTTAATGTTGTTTGCACATGGAGAATTGCTGGAAGAGCTGGTTCCGAAAGAAGTGAATATTCTAACCCCTCTATCATTTACCAATTTTTCAAAACTGAATTTAAAAGGGGCTTTGATTAATTCAATAAAAAAACACAACATGAGCATGCTAAGGGCGCGATTAAAATACTCCATAAACATCCGAATGAAAAAATGCAGCAATGCGCAAAAAGCTCGGTTATATTGGGAGAATGTTTCAAGTGTAATTGAAGAAAATCCTAAAAAATATGATATTGCCATTAGTTATGCTCAAGGAGTGCCTACATTTTATGTAGCAGAAAAAATCATTTCTGATAAAAAATTTGCATGGGTAAATGTAAGTTATCGATTAGATGAAAGAGAAGCTGCTTTCCAAAAAAAATATTACGACACTTACAAAAACATTGTGGCAGTTTCTGACAGCGCACGAGATATTTTCTTAGAAACATTTCCTCAATACTTTAATAAATCTAAAGTTATATATGATATTACTGATCCTGATTTCATTGAAAATATGGCGGGTCTAGGTGAAAGTTTTAAAGATGATTACAAAGGAATAAGAATCCTTACGATCGGACGTCTTGCCCATCAAAAAGGCTATGATATTGCTCTTAGAGCTTGCAAAAGACTAAAGGAAAAAGGGGTGGATTTTCGATGGTATGTACTAGGAAAAGGGCCTCTTAAAGCGGAAATAAACGAATATGTAATAAAAAATGATCTTCAAAATCATTTTATTCTATTAGGTGTTACTTCAAATCCATACCCGTTTATTAAAGACTGTAATATCTATGTTCAAACATCTAGATTTGAAGGCTTTGGGCTCGCGATTTCAGAAGCCCGCATGCTTAATAAGCCGGTTGTGACAACAAAATTTGATGCTGTATATTCCCAAATGCTGGATGGGAAAAATGGGCTTGTTGTAGAAATGAATGACAATGCTGTTTTTGAAGGAATTCTTCATTTGATTAATGATAACGAACTCAGAAACAAGATTATAAAATATTTAAAAGAAGAAAAAAAAGGGAATGTTGAAGAGTTAACCAAATTTTACGAGTTAATTGGATAAATATTTGGAAAGAGTGTAAAGCATATGAAGAAAAATATGTTATTCATGTTAATAAATATGAACATTGGTGGAACTGAAAAAGCTTTACTTAATATGATAAATGAATTTCCCCTTAATAAATATAACGTAACTATATTTATGTTAGAAGAGTATGGCGGTTTTCTGACTTTTATTCCTGAAGGAGTCCATGTCAAATATTTTTCGGGCTATAAGGATATTAAAGATCTCCTTAACAAGCCTCCTCAATTAAGTTCTATTAACCTGTTGAAAAAATGCAAATTTATACAAGCTTTTATGATTATTTTTTTGCATATATTAACACGAACATTAAAAAACAGAAGTTTGTATTTTAAATATATTTTAAGAAAGTATCCCATTCTTGATGAAGAATATGATGTTGCGGTAGCTTATGATGGTCCAATGGATTTCATAAGCTATTTTGTTTTGAAGAAGATAAAGGCTAAAAAGAAAATTCAATGGATTCATTTTGATATTACTAAAATAGGATTCAATATAACATTTGCTGAAAAGGTATACAGCCAATTTGATAAAATTTTTGTTGTATCATATGAGGCAAAAAACAAGTTAATTGAATTGGTACCAAAACTTAAAAAAAATACCAATGTTTTTTTCAATATATCTTCACCCAAAATAATAAAGGCCCACGCCAAAAAAGGGACCGGCTTTTTAGACCAATTTAATGGAATAAGAATCCTAACAGTAGGAAGATTGTCTATAGAAAAAGGCCAAGACTTAGCTATCCATGCATTTAAACGTATAGTGAAAGATGGATATAATGCGAAATGGTATTGTATTGGAGAAGGCAATGCACGAGAACATTATGAGCATTTAATAACAAAATTTCATTTACAAGATCGATTTATCCTGTTAGGAGCCACAGCTAATCCATATCCATACATTGACCAATGTGACATATATGTACAGCCCTCTAAACATGAAGGGTTTTGCATTACTCTCGCAGAAGCAAGATGTTTAGGAAAGCCAATTGTTACAACAGAATTTACAGCTGCTAAAGAACAAATAAGAAATGGAGAAAACGGATTAATAGTGGGGATTGATGAAGTAGAACTTTACCATGGGATCGTGAAATTAATAAATAATAAAGCGATGCAAAAGAAGTTTACTGAGAATTTACAAGACACAAGCATGATGGGCAATCCTGAAATAAATAAAATCCTTAAATATGCAAATTCATGAATTTAAACTCAAAATAGGTGATTATATGTATTTTTTTCTTTCCTTAGCTTTACTAATGTTTTTTGTCTCAATAGCGATGACACTTAGAAAAAAATGCTTGTGGGGATTTGGGCCATTACAGTATTTCGATCTAATTCATTGATTAACAAAACGCCTGACCAAAAAATTCTAAAAAAACCTAGTTTACAGGCTGCTGATGTTACAGATGTACCTGCAGAGTTTATTGCTGATCCGTTCATTCTTTCTCATAAATCACTTTTTTATATGTTTTTTGAAATACTAGATAAAACGACAGGCAAAGGGATAGTAGGTGTTGCCAGAAGTAAAGATGGGGAAAATTGGAAGTACGATCGAGCGATTTTAAAGGAAAAATTTCACTTATCTTATCCATATGTATTTAAGTTTAAAAATCATTTTTTTATGATACCGGAGTCAAGTGAAGCAAACCAAGTCATTTTGTATAGGGCAAAAAGCTTTCCCTATGAATGGGAAAAGGTTTCTGTTTTAGTTGAAGGCAATTATGTTGATTCCAGTATTTTTTATTTCAATGATAAATGGTGGTTATATGCAGGAAAGAGCGGGAAATTACATTTATTTTATTCTGATACGCTTGACAGTAATTGGAAGGAACATCCCCAGAGTCCACTTATTATGAATAATTATAATATTACCAGACCTGGGGGAAGAGTGATCGTTGATACCGATAAAATTTACCGTTACACTCAAGAAACTAAACCGAATTATGGAAGTGCCGTAAGAGTATTTAATATTACAAAGCTAACAGAATTTGAGTATGAAGAAGAACCAATGGGTTTGGTTTTAAACGGTTCCAATAAAAATAAAGAGTGGAATAAGGATGGCATGCACACAATCGATCAATTAAAATTAGAAGATCATGATTGGATTGTAGCAGTAGATGGGCATAAATTAATAAAAAAGAGTTACCTTGTTTGGAAACTGGATCGTATATGGTCAAAGTATTTATTCGAAAGAAGGCATAAATACTTTACATCATAACGATCCTATTTTAGTTAACAGGAAAATTTAAGGTGGTATCAATATGAAGTTTAATGGTTTTTCCTCCCTAAAAAAAACATTCTACCAATGGAGGTATTGGTCGTATTTATACCGTAAAATGGTTAAGCATTTGGGGGAAAACAATCAAAAAACAAGTCAAGAACTTATTCCTTTTATTAATAAACCAGGGATTGCACTTTCATTTGACGATAGCTATAGAATCGATGAATGGCATAGATATGGAAAAAATCTGTTAGGTTTCTATGATGTTAAAGCAACCTTCAATATCAACTGTATTCATCCTTTAGAAGATCGTAAACATACGCAAGAAGAAGTTGATAAATTGTTAGACTTGCAGGCAAATGGACATGAAATTGCCCACCATGGATTTAAGCATGTGAGAGCAACAGATTATTCAACAAAATATGGCTTGAATCGTTGGATTGAAGATGAGATAGAAAGGCTTTTACATTGGATGGATAAGCAATCACATTCACTGACAAAAGAAAAATTTAAAAAAACAGTTTCATTTGCCTTTCCTCATTTTTGTTATGATGAAGAACATATTAGAAAAATAACGCCCCATTATTTTAAAATCACTAGAGGTCACCTTGATAAGGATAATTTAATCTCATTTAATCATGAAGGATTTGCTCCATCTATTTGTTTAGATGGATTTTACTCATGCAATGTTCATTATTTAAAGAAAATAATTAAATTAGCCAAGAAAAATGGAAAAAATGTCATTTTTACTTGCCACTCCATAATCCCAGAAAAGGTTAAAGATGCGAGAGTTACAAAAGGAGCGAAGGCTGATAGGTGGGGAAAATGGGCCGTAACAACAAAACTAATCCAAACGATAATAAATGAAGCAAGGAATAGTGATATGGAATTTTACACTACATCAGAATTAGCTGGAGTTGCCAATTTTTTGGATGAGAATTTGGAAGCAGCAGTTAGAAAAATAATTTTTAAATCTACAGAAAGCAAATGGTTAAAAATCTCAGACCTAATTATGATTAAAGAGTTGGATTTAAGCAACTGTGGCATTTCCCACTTGGATGGCATACAGTATTTTCTGAGTTTAGAAAAGCTAAACCTTGCAAATAACAATATTACTGATTTCCGCCTTTTAGAGAAAATTCCTCTATTAAAAGAAGTGGTTTTAAATGGTAATCCAGGAAAGGTTGTGGAACATAATGGACACAATAAAAAAGCTTTTAAAGCTATTTGATAAAAAAGATAAAAAAAAATTAATCTTAATATTTGCAATGATGATAGTAGCAGCGTTATTTGAAACAATTGGAATTGGTTTAATCATTCCGATTGTAGGGATATTAACCAATCCTAAGATAATCCATGAACAGCCGGTATTATCCTTTATCTATAGGATGTTTAACTTCCCATCCACTTCTATTTTTATCGTCTTTTCAGTTATTTTTCTATTGCTGGTTTTTGTGTTGAAGAACCTTTATTTGTTTTTTTATAACTTTGTTCAGATGAAGGTAAATTTAAACCAAAAAGTAAAATTGTCGAGTCGCCTTTTTAAAGAATATTTAACAAAGCCATTTACCTTTCATATTCAACGAAATTCAGCACAATTACTTAGAAATGTAAATAATGAAGTATCAAGAGTATTTAATGGTCTTGTAATAGCTGGATTCCAATTGTTTACGGAATTATTAGCCATAACATTTATTTTGGTTCTATTACTAACGCAGGCTCCACTAGCAACAATGACTGCAACTATTCTGCTGGGTGGGAGTGTTCTTTTGTTTTTTAAATTTTTCCGCAAAAAGATAAATTATTTAGGAAAAGAACAACAAAAGGTAAGCAGTGAAATGATTAAATGGGTAAATCAAGGTTTAGGTGCAAGTAAAGAGGTCATTGTATCTGGAAAAGAAGATTTTTTTATAAAGGCATACACACGGCAGAGCCAAATAAGTGCAAACAATAGTAGATATATGAGCATGTTAGACCTTTTGCCAAGGCTCTTTATAGAAACCCTAATGGTAACTGTCGTTTTGGTTACAATGTTAATTATTGTTTTTGAAGGATTAAATACAACCCAATTGGTTTCTACCATGGCATTATTTGCAATGGCAGCTTTCCGATTAATGCCGTCCATTAATCGTGTGATCGGATTAATTACAACTATACGTTATAGTAAACCGGCATTAGTAGTTGTTTATGAGGATTTATTCGAAAATAAAGGAACTGCTCTTTATAAAGGTAATACAAGACTTGGTGCCAAATTATTAGATACGAATAGGAGAGTTTTTACTGATTCCATTAAATTGCAGGGGGTATCATTCCGATACCCGAATCAAAGGGAATATTCAGTGGCTGATGTATCATTAACAATCCCAATTGGTCAATCTGTTGCTATTATTGGAGAATCAGGGGCTGGCAAAACGACACTCGTTGATATTATCCTTGGGCTTTTTCAACCTGAAAATGGATGTGTTTTGGTTGATGGCAAAAACTTATTTGAGCAAAAAGCCATGTGGCAGCGAAAAATAGGTTATATCCCACAAACTATCTATTTATCGGACGATACAATCCGAAGTAATGTTGCTTTTGGGATTGAAGAGGGAAAGATTGACGATGATGAAGTGTGGAGAGCCTTAGAGCAGGCACAGTTAAAGGATTTTGTTGAATCTTTACCTGATCTGTTAGAAACAAAGGTAGGTGAAAGAGGAGTTAGGCTTTCTGGCGGCCAACGTCAACGTATTGGAATTGCCAGAGCATTATATCATAATCCTGAAATATTATTTATGGATGAAGCAACATCGGCATTAGATAACGAGACAGAAAAGGAAATCATGAAGGCAATAGATGGGTTGAGAGGAGAAAAAACTATGATTATTATTGCTCATAGATTAAGCACAATTGAGAACTGTGACATTGTTTTTAAATTAAATAAAGGTAGATTAGTGGGTTTCGAGAATAAAGTAAAGCGGTCGGTTATGTAAATGAATACATCGCTGGAAGAAAAATCAATGAAAGTTAATTTTCCAAAGCTTATCGTTCGCCATAATAAATGAGTGGTTGGTGTGGTTGATGAAAACAAAAGTTGTCTTTGTAACAAATAAAATGATAATGGGAGGAATAGAGAAAGCATTAATTTCAATGCTGGAACAAATTCCAAAAGATAGATATGATGTGAGTCTTTTTGTAGTGCATCCAAAGGGGGAACTTATTGATAAAATACCTAGTCATGTTCATGTAAAGAGTATATTTGATAATCGTGAGCGGATTGCAAGTATGGTTTGGAATTATACAAAAAGGGGTAAATTTCTTTCAGCTTTCAATGTCATTTTAAGTTCGGTGCTGCTTAAGTGGGGATCAATATCCGAATTTGAAAAATTTGGATACTACTCTAAAATAAGAAATATCGATGAAGCCCATTATGATTTGGCAATTTCATATTCTAGTCCCATCACACTTCCGCTAGTCTTTGTAGCCAATAATATAAACGCCAAAAAAAAGATTGCCTGGATTCATAATGATGTGAGTGACTTAGCTAATCCGATACATTCTAGACTTGTAAGGAAGCTTAGAAAATATTTCGAGATTTATGACTATATTTTTTGTGTATCTCACCATGCATTTAGAAAATTCACGGGAGTTTTTCAAGATCTTCCTAATGATATTTCCGTTTTTTATAATATTCTAGATAAAAAGAAAATGGAGCTTATGTCAATGGAAGATGGAAGTTATAATGACCAATTTAAAGGGATTCGAATACTAACTGTCGGAAGATTATCTAAGGAGAAAGGTCAAGATATAATTCCAAGTGTTTTATCTAAATTATTGTCCAATGGATATAATGTTCGTTGGTACTGTATTGGAGAAGGACCTATTCGCCTGCAGCTGGAAGAGAACATCAAGGAGTATAACCTTGTAAATAATTTGATTTTGCTAGGGACAAAAGATAATCCATTCCCTTATATAAAAGAATGTGACCTATATATTCAACCATCCCGGCATGAAGCATATTGTATAACAGTTGCTGAAGCAAGGGCATTTTGCAAACCTATAATAATTACGAATACTGGGGCAAGCGAACAGATTGCAAATAAAAAAACAGGGTTAATTGTCGGATTCGATGATAATCAAATATATGAAGCAATAAAACGGTTGTTAGATGATCAACTATTAAAAGAAAAATTAATAAAAAATCTAAGTGCTGAAACTGTCGACACAATAAATGAAATGGAAAAGTTTTATCGTATTGTCGAAAAAATAAGCTGATATTTCGTTCTGTAAGAAGCAGTTTTTTATTAGATTTCAGGGGAGTAACGTTATTTATCATATAGGCGGGTGATAATTTTGCATTTAGTAAAAAAGAAAATAACAGAGTTATTTCAATTATTTGTCGGTGTCCAGAAGACGATTAAATTCAAAGAATATATGAAAGGACTATACAGATATCCAACCGCGATGATTGGAAGAAAAGTATCAATTCATCCAACGGATGTTTTAGTTTTTGCTGCTCACCCAGATGATGAGGTTTTAGGTTTAAGCGCGATGATGAGTAGACATCTAGCACATGGGGAAAAGGTGACAGTTGTGTATGTTACGGATGGTTCTAAAAGGGGGGAGGATAGTTGGAGAAGAAAAAAACATCTCTCACAAAAAATTGCAGAAACAAGATATAAAGAGGGGACTCAAGGCTTATCAATTTTGAATATACCTGAAAAAAATGTTTTAAGTTTGGGATTTCCCGATGGTGGAACACATCGATATTTAAAGGAAATGGCAAATGATATACATTTCGTAATTAATCAAGCGGTGCCCCAAAAAATCTATGTTCATTGCATTGAAGGCGGGCATAATGATCATGACCTTGTAAGTTTGGTGGTTAAATCTGTTTGTAATTATTTACAGTTCCAAAATGTTATTGAATGGGCTGAGTATAGTCCATTGTACCCGATAGGAACAGAGAAAATGAAATTTTTATCGCCTCTTGAACATCATCATAGTAAAGAATATGTTATTGAGTTAACAGATGAAGAACGCAAACAAAAAAAGAGAATGTTAGCTTGCCATCAATCACAAAATGTAGAAGGTGCGTATACGCAAGGAGAAATCATCAGGCGGGCTAAAAGTAAAACATCTTAAGGAAGAGCTTATTGCCTATTCTCGGGTACCTAAAGAAGACTGGAGTTATTTAATTGATGAATTTTATCTTTACATAGAGAAAAGAAAGTTGCCATACAGATCACTACAACTAAATAAAGCAGTTTTCCATTTTATCAATGAGATATTCAAAGTAATACCTCTAATTCTCATTATTGATTAAAAAGGGTGAGGAATAATTGAAAAAAATTATAATTGTTACGCGGAAAATGGTGATGGGAGGGATTGAAAAAGCGCTTATTTCCATGCTTGAGGCTATTCCAAAGGATCAGTATGAAATCACTGTTCTATTAATGGGAACAGGCGGTGAGCTTGAATCAGAAATTCCGAAACATGTAAAAATATTGCCCCTTTATGGCTGTGAAAAAACAGTCAAAGAAAGGCTTTGGAATGCTGCAAAGAGTGGAAAATTTATTCAAGTAATGAAAATATGTTGGTATACAGCCTTGGCCAACATGACAAAAAGCAAGTTTAAAAAAGAATGGTATTATGCAAAAAGGGTGCCGCCGATTGAAACTGAATATGACCTTGCAATCGCTTACCATGTACCAGCTTCGTTACCTGTTGTCTTTGTAAATGAAAATATTAAGGCAAAAACAAAAATTGCCTGGATTCATTCAGATGTATTTAATTACGTTAAACAATTGGAGCCATTTAAAGACTTTTATGACGTATATGACAAAGTATTTTGTGTTTCCAAGTATGCAATGAAACACTTTAATGAACTTTTTCCACACCTAAAAGAAAAAACATCCGTTTTCTATAATATTGTTGATAAAAACCAAATGGATTTACTTTCAAAAAGGGTTGAAGGATTCACTGATCATTATAACGGGTTACGGATTCTCACTGTTGGGAGATTAAGTCCAGAAAAAGGCCAAGATATAATTCCTGAAGTTCTACAGAAACTAAAGTCTGAAGGAATGCATGTCAGGTGGTACTGCTTGGGAGATGGTGACAGCCGGCCAAAAATAGAAGAATTAATCACAGAGTATGGTTTGCAGGATGACCTCATTCTCTTAGGAACAAAAAATAATCCATACAACTTTATTAGGCAATGTGATATTTATGTTCAATCATCAAGGCACGAAGGATATTGTATTTCATTGGCAGAAGCAAGGGCTTTTAACAAACCCATTGTAACAACTGATTTTGTTGGAGCAAGGGAGCAGATTGAAACAGGTGAGAATGGATTTATTGTCAAATTTGATGCAAATGAAATATATCGAGCCGTTAAGACGCTTATTTATCATCAAGATTTACGCTTGAAATTTGAAAGTAACCTAAAACGCAGCAATGTAACGACGACTAATGAAATAAAGAAGTTGTTTGACTGTGTAGGTTAAATTATTTTTGTTGGAAGGGATCGAGGTTAATGGAATCTAAAAAAAAGACACTTCAAAGGACTATTATGAAAATCAAGCTGTTCTTGCTGTCCCATATCATAAGTCATATTCAAAAAAATGATCAGTTAATTAAAACGGTGGAATACACAAGAGGTTTATATAGATATCCCAAAATGTTGGGACGGCATTGCCCAATATATAGTAAAAATCAAAAAACAGACGTATTGGTTTTTGCTGCTCACCCTGATGATGATGTACTTGGGTTGGGGACAACTTTACTTCGTCACAGTTTAAATGGAGAAAGCATAAAAATAGTGTTTATTACAAATGGTACTGGAAGGGATTCTGAAAGTTGGTATATTAAAGCTGATCAGGCAAAAAAGAAATTTGATATAAGATACTTTGAGGCTATCCAAGCTCTATCGATCATTAATATACCTAAAGAAAATATTTTTAGCTTGGGCTTTCCTGATGGCGGAACTCAACGCTACTTAAAGCATATATCAAAAGACGTTCATACATTTCTCCAAGAATTAAATCCGGGACGTGTATATGTTCATTGTATTGAAGGCGGACATGGAGATCATGATTTAACTAGTTATGTTGTTAAGTCTGTGTGTCATAAGATAGGTTATCAAAATGTTTTTGAATGGACTGAATATAATCCTATACAGCCCATTGGTACGAGTGACGTAAGATTTTTGTCTACAGACAACACTAGTTCTGAAGAAATAAGTATTGATATTTCTGAAGAGGAGAGAAGTTTAAAAAGAAAAATGTTAAAGTGCCACCAATCGCAGGATGTAGAACAATACTATATGATGGGTGAGGCTATCCGTCAAGCAGATACATCCCAAATGGACAATGAATTAAAGGAATACTGTCAAATTTCAAAGAAAAGACTTCAGCCATTCATTAAAAATTTCAAAAATAATAATGGGTATTCTAAGAAAATTACCGCACTTTCTTTCTTAATAGGATTGAAAGGCAATCTTTTTATTGGGTTAGAATTTCTGATTGACACTCTTAGTATTTAGTGTTATTTTTTTGTTATGGTTTGTTCTTTAAATAGAACGAAAAAGGGACTAAAAAAAGAATATCTCTTTTTGGATGTTAATTAATTTATTCCATTAATAAGCGGTGAATATTTTGAGTGTGAAAAATTCGTTAAAAAAATATAAAGGGATTCATTTTTTGATTTTACTGATAAGAAATGTTCAATATGTTTATATTCCCTTATTATTTATTCATGTTGTTTTCCAAATAAAAAAAATATTGAGAGTAACGAGACTGGTAAGGAATAGTCAATATGAAAAACTGAAATCATTAAAAAATAAACATTTGGGAGAAAGGTGTTTCATTGTTGCAACAGGTCCAAGTTTAACTATTGAAGACTTGAATAAATTAAAAAATGAGATTACATTCAGTATGAATTCTATCTGTCTTGCATTTGGTGAAACTGATTGGAGACCTACCTATTTTGGAATACAAGATAAAGGGGTATTTAAAAAACTTGAAAATCATATCTTTGACTTAAAATGTGAAGGTAAGTTTATTGGTGATACAATAACAATGCCATTAAAGCATTTTGAAAATTGTTTTAGTTATCCGCTTAATTTGTTAAACCATAATTTTGTGCATAAAAAGTATAGAACAAAATTTAGCAAGAATCCCTTTTATGTTGTTTATGATGGTTATTCTATAACTTACTCCCTCATCCAAATAGCAGTTTATATGGGATTTAAAGAAATCTATCTGCTTGGTGCTGATTGTAACTATTCCAGTAACATGAATCATCATTTTAAAAATTATAATCATGTAGATCCAGCCTTTTTAATGGCTGGAGATAAAATGATATGTGCTTACAAAGAAGCGAAGAAATTTGCCGATGAACACAATATTAAAATATACAATGCGACTAGAGGAGGCATGCTTGAGGTATTTGAAAGAGTGGAACTTGATCAAGTATTGTGTGGGAACAAACATATGAAAATTGTATATGCTGGCTCTTAATCATCAATTTCACGTCCAAGATAACAAATTTTAAGGGAAGGGACGAAGTGGGTTATAGAATGGGATGATGTTCCTGGGGACTCTTTGTTTGCCAATTTTTTGAATAAAGGTTCTGTCAAACTAATAGAAAATGAAAAATCAGTTATTTGTCCATTCTTACTGCTTGAAGAAGATTTTAAGAATGGCGGCACTAATTTTCATCATAGCTGATAAAATCGGCCCATATATTAAAGAGCTATTATCCTTAAAACCTAGGTGAGCAGAATGGAATTTAAAGAAAAATTAAAAGCTAATCCCTTTATTTATTCAGGTATTAAAAAAATCAGAAAATTTCAATTCTCCTATTATCCTTACCTGCAAACAACTTTTGTTTTTAATATGAAGAAATATTTCCGGATTTTTGGAATTGACCGGAAAAATCCATATAAAAGATTGAAGAAAATAAAAGATAAACATAAAGGTGAGCGATGCTTCATTATTGCCACTGGACCAAGTCTGACGATTGAAGATCTGGAAAAATTAAAGGATGAAATCACAATTGGAATGAACTCTATCTGTTTAGCGTTCGATGAAACGGATTGGCGGCCGACATATTATGGAATACAAGACGAAAATGTTTATGCTCGACTTCGTGGGCAAATTGAAAGCCTTGATGTTGAATGTAAATTTATTAGTCATACGATCCTAGAAAGGCTCAATATTGCAGTAACTAATAATGACTATATTTTTCCGATGGATATGTTAAACCATCATATTGAAAATCATAAGTATAATACAAGGTTTAGCAATAATGCATTTGCGGTTGTTTATAATGGTTATACGGTTACATACTCTCTCATACAAATAGCCGTTTACATGGGATTTAAAGAAATTTATTTAATTGGTACAGACTGTAACTATTCAAATGATATGAAACACCACTTTAAGGAGTATGGCCATGTTGATCCAACTTATTTGTCAGCAGGAGAGATGATGATTAGTGCTTATAAAGTAGCAAAAAAATATGCGGATCGAAATAATATTAAAATTTATAATGCAACGAGGGGAGGAATGCTCGAGGTATTTGAACGAGTCAATTTAGATGATTTGTTGAAAGAGAGCGGCAGTGAACAGCCTTTTACTTCAGCAGGTGTGACCACCTTACTATAATTCTTTTACTTTAAATTAAATCAAGGGCTGGGTGAATGATATGGAAGCAATAATTCATCGGGATATAAATTGTCTTGAAAAAATAATACCGGAGTGGGATATCTTAAAAAATGAATTTTATGAGGTTACAGTTTTTCAGGATGTTGGATGGTTTAAAAGCTGGTGGAATTACAAAAGTAAAAAAATGGAAATAACTCCTTATATTATTGAAATAAAAGATCAGAATAAAACTGTAGGCGTTGTTCCATTTTATATTTTCCGTACAAGACTAGCGAAAATAATATTTCGAACTTTGAAACCGATTGGTTCTGAATTATCTGATTACATCCTCCCGATTATTTCAAAAAACTATCAAACCGATGAAATATTAAATGTCGCTTTTAACAAGTTATATAGGGATAAATCTAGCTGGGACCGAATAGAGTGGGGGGATATTCCGGAATACTCCTTCTTTGCAAACTTTATTCGAAAACAAAAGCAATCAAGGTCTTCACTGATAAAAGGAGAAAGGACAGATGTTTGTCCCTATTTACCTTTAAGTTCTGATTTTGAAGAATTAAAAAATAAATTTAATAAAAGGTTTTTAAAAGAGATTCTATATAAAGAAAGAAAACTAAATAGTGAAGGGAAGCTTGTTTTTAGGAGGGTTTCTAAGGAACAAGAAATTGAGCCTATCTTGAATAAATTTTTTGATCTTCATTGTGAAAGATGGTCGTATACGGATACACCCAGCAAATTTCGCTTTGAGGAAGAAAAAGAGCAGGTTCTAGAGGCAGCTAAAAACTTGTTTGAAAATAACTCTTTATACTTGGCGTATATTAGCCATGATAATGAAATTGTTGTCGTTCATATAGGAATGACAGACGGGAAGCGGAGTTATT
The DNA here is from genome assembly GCF_943193175.1 of Neobacillus muris. Lineage (GTDB taxonomy): Bacteria > Bacillota > Bacilli > Bacillales > Cytobacillaceae > Neobacillus > Neobacillus muris. The sequence goes on along the minus strand of NZ_CALPDF010000004.1, from coordinate 64,062 downwards.
TATATCTTCATGCCATGAATATTCATTATCGAAAATATTCACCAGGGAGTTTATTAGCATATTATCTGATACAAGATGCATGTAAGGAAGGGTATGAAGCAGTAGATTTTCTCCGTGGGGATGAAGGTTATAAAGAAAACTGGGCGACACAAGAAAGGTTTAATGTCAAATTTGATTTCTATAACCATTCTTTGAAGTCAATGCTTTATAAAAATTTGATTGAGGCATATCAACACAAGCATTTCAGTTTACTAATGCACAAAATCAATAGCATACTTGAATCTTTTAAAAAGGTAAGCACAAAATTAATTGGATAAATAAAACAGGTATCAACATTTTTTTTATTCTAAAGTTCTTTATTGCGAACGGAATTGGGGTGTAAATGAATGAGAGTAGTTGCTTTTGTGCCTATAAAATTAAATAGCCAACGATTACCTCATAAAAATATTCTGCCATTAGGAGAATATTCGCTTAGTTGGTACATCTTTCATACTCTATTGCAAATTAATCAGATCGATGAGGTGTGTGTGTTCTGTAGTGATGAACAGATTATGAGCTATTTGCCAAAAGGAGTCAAATTTGTTAAAAGAGATAGTTGTCTTGATGGGGACTTGGTAAAAGGAAGTGAAATCTATCAATCTTTTATTGAGACTGTGGATAGTGATATTTATTTGCTGGCACATACAACATCACCATTCATGACAAGACACTCAGTAGATAATGCCCTAAGTAATGTATTAAACCAAAGTTACGATTCTGCATTAAGCGTGCAGAAAAAACAAACCTTTGTCTGGTACAAAGGAGAAACATTGAATTATAACCTTCATGATGTTCCGAGGACGCAAGATATTGAACCCGTATATATTGAGACAAGTGGATTTTACATCTTTAAGAAGGAGCATTTCTTGACATATGGAAGAAGAATCGGATTCAAACCATACTTTCAAGAATTAGACGATACTGAAGCGATTGATATTGATACAAGAGAAGATTACGACTTCGCACAACAAATATTGGACAACAAAAAGAGGCTGCAAGAAATTTAGGATATTTATAGGAGCTGAATGTTATGGCGAATGAACTAGTTTTAAACGATAGGATTAAATTGGGGGGGAACCGCCCATTTGTCTTGATTGCAGGACCATGTATGTTGGAAAGTGAATCACTTGTCATGGAAACTGCTTATGTACTTAAAGAAATCTCCTTAAAACATAATCTGTCTTTAGTTTTTAAAGGCTCCTTTGATAAAGCGAATCGTTCTTCCATTTATTCAGAAAGAGGTCCTGGAATTAATAAAGGCCTTGAACTATTAAATAAAGTAAAAGAGGAATTTCAACTGCCTATTACAACCGATATCCATGAGCCAAGTCAAGCCGAGATTGTTGGAGAAGTTGTCGATATTATTCAAATTCCAGCGTTTTTGTGTAGACAGACTGACTTATTAGTAAGTGCTGCAAAAACAAATAAAATTGTCAATGTAAAGAAAGGCCAATTTATAGCCCCAGGGGATATGAAGAATGTGGTGGTGAAAATTAAGGAATCTGGAAATAATAAAATTTTGTTAACCGAAAGAGGCACTACATTTGGCTATAACAATTTAGTTGTGGATATGCGTTCCCTCCCAATAATGAGAGAATTGGATATACCAGTAGTATTCGATGCAACCCATAGTGTTCAAATACCAGGAGGCTTGGGTACAACCACCGGTGGTAAAAGGGAGTTTGCTCCTTATTTAGCCCGGGCGGCGGCAGCAGTTGGGATTGATGCATTGTTTATCGAGACCCATCCTGATCCCGACCACGCAATGTCAGACGGTCCTAATATGATAAAACTTGATGAACTTGAGGAATTCTTAAAACCCATCATTGAAATTGATCGAGTTGTGAAGAGTTTTTGACTAAAAAAACTGGGGGTTATTACATGGCTAAAAGTTTATTTAAGGTTAATAACCATATCACCACTGTCAAAGAGGTATTAAAGCAAGAAGGTCAGGCTATCTTTGATTTAATTGTATATTTAGATAATGAAATTTCTGAGGTAATTGAGACTATTCTTCAGTGTAAAGGACGAGTGATTTTAACTGGCGTTGGAAAATCAGGGATCGTTGCCAGAAAAATAACTGCTACCCTCGCCAGTACAGGAACTCCATCTTTGTTTTTGCACCCTGCGGAGGGGCTTCATGGAGACTTGGGGATGGTTACAGATTTAGATATCATTTTAGCACTTTCAAATAGTGGAGAGTCAGAGGAGGTCATCAAATTAATACCATCGATTAAACGTATTGGTGCAAAGCTTATTGCATTGGTTGGAAATCAAACCTCTACTCTAGGGAATAAAGCTGACCAAATCATTTGTATAGGAAAGGTGAAAGAGGCTTGTCCGCTTGGGTTGGCACCTACCACAAGTACTACGTTAATGCTTGCTTTAGGAGATGCAATAGCCATTGCGCTGTTAAAGGCACGGAAATTTTCCTCAGAACATTTTGCGGTTTATCATCCGGGGGGATCGCTAGGTAAAAGATTATTGCTCTCTGTTGAAACGATTATTGATATTACTCAGAGAAATCCGAAGTCAGTCTACACAAGTACCGTTAAAGATATCATTTTTACAATGACAGAATCCGGTTTAGGGGCCACCAGTATTATTGATGATACCGGCAAACTTGTTGGCATTATTACAGATGGCGATATTAGGAGAATGTTAGCTAAAGGCGATAACATAATGGACCTTACTGTTCAGGAGCTATATAATAGGCAGCCTGTTACTGTGACCCCTGCTACTCTAGCTGTGGAGGCATTAAATAAGATGGAAAATTTAAAGATAAATGTTTTGCCTGTGATTAATGAGCAATATGAACCAATCGCGATGATCCACTTACACGATATTACGAAGTTAGGTTTTTAGTATGACAGCCATACCTCAAATTAAATTAATAGTACTCGATGTAGATGGTGTGCTGACAGATGGAAGATTAATAATTGGTTCAAATGGAGTAGAGTTTAAAAGTTTTCATGTAAAGGATGGAATGGGAATAAGTCTTGCCCGATATTGTGGATTAAAGGTAGCAATTATTACAGGGAGACAATCAGAATCAGTCGATATTCGGTGCCGCGAGTTGAATATTGATTATGTTTATCAAGGAATTAGAAATAAGGAGGAAGTGTTAAATGAAATCCTTATCTCACTGGGTATTCATTTAACTGATGTATTTTATATGGGGGATGATATTAATGATCTGCCCATCATAAAAAAAGTAGGATATTCAGCTGCACCAAATGATAGTGCAGAAATTGTTAAACAAACTGTAAACTTAGTGTGTAAATCTAAGGGAGGAATGGGAGCTGTAAGAGAAGCAATAGATCATCTTTTGTCACAGCAGGTTGACTACAAAAATTTTTTAGAAAACTATATAAGAGAAAAAATAGGCTTTATTCAATAAGTGAAGAGTATGAAATCAAACACATCTTCACACTAACTCCAATTCTAAACACATCCTAAAGGAGGATAAAGGCTTGGGAAGAATCTACTCCATAGATTCAATGAAATGTATTGCAATATTAATAGTTGTCTATTTTCACACTGTCACTTTTAATGCCGCACAATCTGAGGAGATAAGTTTTTCGTTATTAGCTTTTCCTAGGTTTGTTATTCCCTATTTTTTTATTGTTTCAGGATTTTTATTTGGAGAAAAGGTAAAGACAAATTTAAAGAAATTTAATTATTTTAAATCCTATACGTTTAACCTAATAAGATTATTTGTTGGCTGGTACATCTTTTATCTTTTTTACGACCTTGTAATTGGGATCGTTTTTGCCTTGGTGAGAGGAAACTCTGTTAAAGCGGCGGCAGTAGACTATATAAAATCACTTCCAGATTTAAGTGTGATTTATTACGGAGTTGGTGATACTGCTTATCATTTATGGTTTTTAACCGCACTCATATGGTCAATAGGAATCTTATTTTTATTTATTTCCATAAATAAACTGCATCTTTTGCTATTTATCAGCTTTGTCCTAAATTTACTAGGGCTCTTTGGCCAGACTTATTCTGGAATATTTCATTTGCCGATAGATACTAGAGATGCGCTTTTTTTTGGGGTATTTTACGTATCTTTGGGTTCTTATATCTCGAAACATTTCGAACGAATAAAGCCAATTATAGATAAAGTAAAATCGATGACTTTACTCTATCTTTTCTTATTCTCTTGTGTATTACAAATGATTGAAAGCTATGTAACTGTAAAAATGCTTAATGGAACACAAGGAGGAATCGGTTATTATCTTTCCACTATTCCATTAACAGTTAGTTTATTTACGTTACTTCTAAAAAACAAAAACTTCGGAAAAAGTACCATTATGGCTAGTATTGGGGCTAATACTTTTGGTATTTATGTTACACATATCCTTTTTATCAGTATGTCTTATTTAACTTTACATTTTTTTGATTTACAGAAGCTGCGCAGCCATCTTGTATTTAATTTAGTACTCACACTAATTATTTTTATCGTATCCCATTATTATTATTTAGTTGCGCAAAATTTTAGCAATGGGCTAAGGTATGTGATTATGAAGGAAATTCCATCCATTTTTAAAGTGATGATTTTAAAAATCCTCCGGTATCGGAACAGGTTTCAGGCATAAGGTGATGGTGCAGGTCGACTATTTAATAAAAAGGATGATGATATGATTAAAATGAATAAAAATCTTGCATACCTCATCATCGTCTTAGGATTTCTTCTCATTCTGAGTGCATGTAAATTTCCGAAAATAACCAAAGATAAAGAACAGTCAGAACGGGTTCCTGCACAAAAATCAGTAGAAAAGGAAAAATCAATTCCTAAAAAAGGAAACCAATATTCATTAGAATTACATAGATGGGGTGTTCACAATGATGGGACCCATTCAAAGGAGACAACAGAAGGAATCAACAAAGCGTTGCAATGGGCCAGTAATCAGGGGTATACGGCCTTTTATGTTCCAGAAGGCATCTATCTGATTACAAAAGGAAAGTCAGATTTTGATGCCAGCGCTCGAATAAATCTAGTATCGAATATGACATTCTTGCTGGATGATAAAGCAGTGATTCAAAAAGAAACAAATGGATTTGAAATTTACTCTACACTTTACCTCGGTCCTGATATAAAGAATGTGACAATTAAAGGTGGTACATTACGTGGAGACAGGGATACCCATGATTATACTCAAAAAGGTGAAGCAACAGATGGTACACATGAATGGGGCAACGGCATTACAACAGCTGGGCCCAGTGATGTGGTTATAGAAGGTGTAAAAATTGAAAAATTCACAGGAGACGGTATAGAAATTGGAGGTAATACAGTCTTTGGCCAATATATTACAGAAGAGGATCTTGAACTGGGAGGTATAAACGAAAATGGCCAGCCCATTCCGCAAGATGGTAAAATTCGCTCCAATAATTATGAAGTATCGAATTTTAACCATTCTGTCTACCAAGACCCCCATTTCCGGAATCTAATGATGTGGATCCCAGAAGGTGTAGAGGGGACATATGACTTATTTTATTACCGAAAGGATCATACCTTTATCAAAAAGGATGGCAATCAGCGATATAATTCCACTTGGGGGTATTCTCATATACCAGAGGATGCAGATTATTTCAAGGTGGTTTTTAATGCTCATTCTACTAAAGGTGTTAAAGTCAATCGGATGACGGTGGCAATAACAGAAAATATGACCATTCAGAATTGCGATATTGGTTATAACCGCAGGCAGGGAATTACGGTTGGGGCATCAGAAAACATTCAAATACTTAATAATAAAATCCATCATACCAAAGGAACGGCTCCTGAAAGCGGCATCGATATTGAGCCAGGTTTTTACCCTGCCATTAATACTCTAATAAAGGGTAACCGTTTTTTGGAAAACGTCATTCAAATGGTATTTTCTTATGGGGGAAATGCAACGGTAGAGGATAATTATTTTGGACCTAATCGTAAGGATGGGGTGGGGTTTTCGATAAATCCCAATTATTATGGTGCAACTGTGGTAAATAATGAGTTTGACCGTACCAACTTTGTCACATGGGGCAACACCAAATTCATTAATAATAGGTTAATATCCAGTTCTGCCAGTTTTGAAGGAGGCTCAGAGGTCATCGTTGATCAAGTAAACGGTGTGGACGCTTATTTGGGGTTTACACAAACTGAAGAAGGCGGAATTCAAGTTTCCAATGTAAGCCTTAAGTCGTCAAAGAACAAGAAAAAAAGAGGCGGGATAGCTGTATATGGAGAGCCAATCCACTTAAAAGCCATTACGATCCAAGATAATAATGAATTCACTGGCGAAGGAAACAGTCAAAATATCTATGACCAAGTCACTTTTAAAAATATTTCTGAGATGAAACTAACTCCGGGTTCTTATAATGATTGTTCTGCAAGTGGAGGAGAATTTGAACTTAGCAGTCCAGGAAAATATGTGCTGAATCATTGCGAATTTAAAAATTCTACTCTCTACACTTATAACCAAAAGACAAATGTGACCATTCAACAGTCCACTTTTAAAAATGAAAAAAGCTCAAATGGTCCTGCAATTTTAGCACTGGAAGCAAAAAATATAAAAGTGCTAAATAATACATTCGATATCAAAACAGACAAGGGTGAGGAAAGTCCAATTATTCAAATAGGCCGTGATGCTTCTGAGCGGGATCAGACAAAAATATTAGGAGCTGCTATCAAAGAGAATAAGCTATCGACCAATATTAACCGGGTTGGAATAGATACCATTAATGGGGGGATTGGTGCTCCAGCCTATGTGATAGAAGAAAATACATTATATAATGCAACCCTAAAATTAAAAACGAATGATATTAATAATAGAAATGAAATACTTAAATAGTAGTAAAAGAATAATATTATTTAATTAAAGGGGATAATTTGGATATGACTGTTGCGAAGGTCGCCTATATTCTGCAAATTCATAAAAACCCATGCCAAGTAAATAAGTTTATTAAGCAGCTAATTTATGAAGAACACGCAGATGTTTTTGTTCATATTGATAAAAAACAGGATGAGTTGAAAAACCAAATAATTAAAAGTCCAAATGTGAAAATTTTAAAACAGAGGATTGATGTAAAATGGGGCGACATCACTCAGGTTGATGCAACCCTACTCCTTTTAAAAGAAGTTTTAGCATCTGGAATTAATTACGACTTTATATGTTTTCGCAGCGGCCAGGACTTATTGGTCAAAAATGGATTTGGAGAATTCCTTGGAAAAAATAAAAACAAAATTTTTATGAATGCTTATCGTGTTAAGAGAAGGGAGCCTCATGCCTCTTTTGTAGATTTAAAATGGCCAGAATGGGCTAGAAGATTGTACGTGCAGCCTTATCATCCATTACGGCTTTTAAGAAGAGGCATGGCAGCTTTATATAGCTTGGGCTGGAATATCAAGCCAAACAGGAATTCCTTACCTAAGGATTATTCCATATATAATGGTTCCAATTGGTTTTGCATCCCTCTAAATGCAGCTAAATATCTTTTAAACTTTTTAGATAAAAATCAATGGTACTATGATGCTTACAAGGATAGTTTAGTACCAGATGAATTCTTTTTTCAAACCTTAATCATGAATTCAAAATATAAAGAAAATGTAGTTAATGACAATTTAATGTATATAAAATTTGGCGAGTCAATAAAAACCCGAAATAATCCTATTACCTTAACAATGGAACATGTAGAGATAATAAAAAAATCAAATGAATATTTTGCAAGAAAGTTTGATGAAAGTATAGACCAATTAGTTATTGATTATTTTTCTGAGCAAGTGAGGATGTAGGAAAGAGGTGGTTGTATATGAAGATTGCTTTTATTTCCGATATACATGGAAATGCAGCAGCGTTAGAAGCGGTGTTGAAAGATATTGAAAAAAAAGAAGTGGACAAAATTTATGTCCTTGGCGATTTATGTTTTAGAGGACCTGAACCTAAACGATCTATCGAATTGGTGAGGCAATTGGATACCGATGTCATTAAAGGGAATGCGGATGAATGGGTTGTTCGTGGTGTAAAACCTGGTGAGGTACCAGAACAGTCTCTAGAAATAATGAATAGGGAACGCGATTGGACAGTCTCTCAGTTAGATCAAGACAGTTTAGACTATTTGCAGAATCTACCGTCTGCTTTAGAGGCTGAATTTGGCCATATAAAAGTTCAAGCATTTCATGCAACTCCTGATAATCTATTCGACATTGTTTATCCCTTTGAAGCCGATGAAAGTTTAATGGGAAAAATGATGAAAAATCAGGCGGATCTATACATTTATGCCCACATTCATAAGCCTTATATTAGGTTTATCAACGGAAAATGTATCATGAATATTGGCAGTGTTGGATTGCCGTTTGATGGTGTAAGAAAATCATCTTATGGTTTGCTTGAAGTAAGTGACGAAAGCTGGCAAACGACGATTGTCAGAGTTAATTATGACGTGAACAAAACGATAGAAAAGCTTCTTGAATCGAACTATCCAAATAGAGAGCAAATTTGTAATCTGCTCAAAAGTGCCTCTAATTAAAATGCTGCAAAAGAATATCATGGTTTAAAAGTATGAAAGAGTGGGGTATTGGTTTCCCGCTCTTTCATAAGTTCATTGCCATTTAAGAAGATAAATGAAAAACCGTTATTTCTGGTCTGCAAAACCAGCGGAAGGGTAAATGTGTTGTCCCAATGCCACGATTGACGTATAAGGGCATTTTGCTTTCACCAACATGATAGAGTCCATCATTATAATTATTTGCCAGTCCTTGTTTTATAAGAGGTCCGAAGAATGGAAAACGAATCTGCCCCCCATGTGAATGCCCCGAGAACTGGGCGCCTATAGAATATTTGCTGCTTTCATCCGCTATGTCAGGTTCATGTACAAGCAAGAACACACATGCCTCTTCCGAAATCCCTTCAACTGCCTTTTGAATATTTGGTAATCCATACATTACATCATCAATGCCTGCAATATATAGTCGGTGTTGGCCAGATTCAACAAAACGATGGCTATTATCTAGAACCGTAAACTCAGAGTGCTGTAACACACGAGCAACACGATCTTTAATGGACATGTCATGATTTCCGATAACTGCCCACTTTCCTCCGCGTAAAGCCCTTAACTCCTGCAATAATGACCAATACCGTTCGGGCTTCATATTTCCGGCCTCAATCAGATCACCAGTAAAGAAAATAATATCTGGATTTAAGCTATTAATCATTTTTACTACCGGTTTGAAATCGTTAATTCCATAAAAAAAACCAAAATGAATGTCGCTGAATTGTACAATTCTCCAGCCATTAAACGATTCAGGAAGTCTTTTTACCTTTAAATGGATATGCTTAACTTCATACCAAAATCGTTCTATTTTATAGGAATAGGCTCCCATAATGGAGGTCGTAACCAGTCCAAAATAGATTTTTCCACAATGTTTAATAAAAGTGCGGCGAGTAATACGATGAGTAGTCCGATTTATTTCATTCATTTATTACTCCTTTCAAGCTGCATAAAGTATGCTGTTTGATTGAATGTCGTTCTCTTTTAAGAACATTATAAAAGAATGGGATGGAATACACAAATAAAGGATAAGCAATTCTGCTTATCCTGCTTTTCATTTCAACTATGCAAAAACTTCACGCAAACCGGATTTGGCACTTTGATATCAGACTGGACTAAGGAGAGACGACCGGAAAATTCATCTCTGGCAAACAGGACAAGATTGTTTGACTCCTGATTGGAGGCGACCATAAATTTTTCAGTAGGATCTAATGAGAAATCCCTCGGCCAATCGCCTTCTGTTGAAGTATGCTCGACAAAGGTGAGCTCCCCTGTCCCCTGATCCACACTAAATACTGCGATACTATTATGCCCGCGATTGCCTGCATAAACATATCGGCCATCAGAAGAAATATGAATCGCACTGCCCTGATTGTTCTCCGTGAAATCCTCAGGAAGAGTTGAAATATATTGCTGCTCCGTAAAATGTCCGTTTTCTTCATTATAAGATAGCACAATCACTTCTGAGCTGAACTCTGTCATCACATAGGCAAATTTTCCGTTTGGATGGAAGGTGATGTGGCGAGGGCCGCTTCCAGCCTTAACCGGCAGCAGGCTTACTTTTTCCAATCTCCCATCCTCCCCTGCCTTGTAGGTAATCACCGCATCAATTCCCAACTCACAAACGACAACATATTTCTCATCTGGAGTGACATCGGCATAATGGGTATGGGCTTTTTCCTGGCGTGGGTCCGGCCCCCGCCCTTCGTGCTTAATCACGGAAACAGCAGCTTGAATGGAGCCATCCTCTTGGCTTACTGAATAAGATTCAACAGTACCCTTATGGTAATTGGCGCTGAAGGCAAATTTATTGCTGCTGTCGATACTGACATAACAAGGTGGTGAACCGGCATCCATGACCCGATTCATTTCCTGCAGTTCCCCTCCTGGTTGGATGGAAAAAGCGGCAACTCCGCCATTTTCTCCTTGTTTGGCGACTGAATAAAGGCAGCGGTTGTCTTTACTGATATTCAAATAAGTCGGATTCTCCAGTGCTGCCGCTGCTTTAATATCGGTCAACGTTTTTTCCGCAGGATTTAAGGTGAAAGAATAGATCCCCTTACTTTCTCCTTTTGTATAAGTTCCAATAAAACCTATGTACTTTTCGTTTTCTGCCATCATTCATTCTCCTTGCAGTTTATAGGTAAGCATCGTATTTATGATAACCCAAACAGAGTATTATTTTCATTTGATTCGCCTTGTAATGGACTCCATCCGCATTTATTTCCATTTTCTTCTGTTTGCTGGTAAGATAGGTTACGATCAGAAGCTGGCTCCTGTCTCAAGTTTAATCTTGAACCGGCTTCCATTTGTATAAAGTGAGGGATGTCAATTGATTTATCAAGCAGCTGAAAATCGATACGATTCAATGAAATATAATCGCTCTGGCCGGTCAGGCCTGCTGCTGCCGGCCATTTCTCTTGGATTATGGCATAATTTCGGCGGAACCGACCCATTTGAAAATGGCCGGACCTTGTTAAGAAAAGCTTTTGATTCGGGGATTACCCACTTTGATTTAGCCAACAATTACGGTCCTCCTGCTGGATCAGCTGAGGAAATGTTTGGGAAAATGTTAAAAACCGACTTTGCTCCGTATAGGGATGAAATGATTATCTCTACCAAGGCAGGCTACTATATGTGGCCTGGTCCATATGGGGACTGGGGTTCTAAAAAATACTTGGTCTCTAGCCTTGATCAAAGTCTAAAACGTATGGGCTTGGAGTATGTCGATTTTTTCTATCACCATCGTCCAGACCCGAATACTCCGCTGGAGGAAACCATGGGTGCGTTAGACAGCATTGTCCGTCAGGGGAAAGCATTGTATGTTGGAATATCTAATTACAGTGCAGAGCAAACAGCTGAAGCAGTGAGAATCTTGAATCAATTGGGCACACCGCTGGTCATTCATCAGCCAAGGTATTCAATGCTAAATCGCTGGATCGAGGATGGGCTGCAGGATGTGCTGCAGGAAAACGGAGTTGGTACGATTGCTTTTAGTCCTTTGTCACAAGGTCTGTTGACCGATAAGTACATATCAGGGATTCCAGCTGATTCCCGTGCCGCAGGCTCATCCAGATTTTTGAGCAAGGAGCAAATTACGCCAGATGTGGTGGAGCGGATGAAAAAATTAAATGATATAGCAGCGGACCGCGGCCAGAGTCTGTCGCAAATGGCTCTTGCCTGGGTCTTGCGCGGCGGCAGGGTCACCTCTGTCCTAATTGGTGCAAGTAAAGTCAGCCAGATTGAAGATAATGTGGGGGCGTTAAACAAGCTGGATTTTTCCGATGTGGAATTAGCAAATATTGATGCGATTCTCAACGGTTAAAATAAAGGGGCTGCCCAATTTGCTTTTGGACAGCCCCGCGATTCGTGAATCGCAATTAAAGCACAATTTCTTGTCTGACTTCCCCGTTGATAAAATTTTCAACAACAAAAGCCGATACGCCTAATGCAGTGGGATACTTTGTCAATTTGGAAAAGTGCAATTCAGTTTCCTTTTGGTGAAAGGGCAGCGTATGGGCTTCGATTGTTTTTCGTATGGGCTGTTCCAGCCAGTTTTTTGCTTTAGCCAAGCGGTTGCCAATTATGACTTGGTCGGGATTAAATGTATTGATGATGTTACTAATCCCATATCCCAAATAGCTGCCAATTTCTTCGATCAGGCTCAAGACATTTTGGTCGTGTTCTTCAGCCAAATCAATTAAAGATTCCAAGGTTTCATCTTTGTCAGCCATTTTGAGTAATGCATGTTCTGAAGCATATGCCTCCCAACAGCCTCTGCTTCCACAACTGCATTGTTTTCCGTCCACTTTAATAATCATATGGCCCATTTCTCCAGAGAAACCGTTTTTGCCTTGATACAGCTCCCCGTTCAAGATGATCCCGACACCAATTCCAATTCCTGCACTAACATAAACGATATTTTGGACACTTTGGCCTGCACCAAATCGCTTTTCACCGTAAGCTCCCGCATTTGCCTCATTTTCAATGATGACGGGGAGTTGAAATTCGTTCTCCAGCTCTGATTTAAAATTAATATTTTTCCAGCCTAAATTGGGTGCAAGTAACGTAATGCCTTCTTTATCGACGATTCCGGGAACGCCAATTCCAATTCCGACAGCCCCATATCTACATTCAGGCATCCCATCTATAAGGCTGTTGATCATCTTTTGAACAAGTTCCATGACAGTGGGATAGGAGGTATCTTGAATGAATTGATTTTGCTCAAACAGGATTTCTCCTTTTAAATCTGTTAAAATCCCTAAAATATAATTGACCCCAATATCAATGCCAATGGCGAATCCGGCAACTTTATTGAAATGGAGCAGCACTGGCCGCCGTCCGCCGCTGGATTCTCCAGGGCCTGATTCAAAAATAAGCTCTTCTTCTAATAACTCATTGACTAAAGAAGAAACGGTAGCCTTATTTAATCCTGTAACTTGAGCAATATCGGCACGTGATATAGGCTCTTTGTCAATAATCATTTGCAAAACAAGTAATTTATTATTCTTTTTCACAACCTGCTGGTTCCATGTAATAAATGGCACATTAAAAATCCCCTCTTATTAATTGTTATTCATATTTTACCATATACTTAGTTTGTTGAATATACAAACTTATAAGATTGTGCTATAATTACCTTAATTTATATAAGATGGAAAGAAGGTGCGATTGTAATATGAAAAAAGTCCGTTGGGGAGTTTTGGGTACAGCGAATATTGCTCTTACACAGGTGATCCCGGCCATTTTACGTTCATCGAATGCTGAAATTGTTGGGATTGCAAGCAGGGGAATTCAATCGAAGGATCTTTTAACGAAATTTTCCATTCCGAAATACTATGAAAGCTACGAGAGTCTTCTTCAAAGCGAAGAAATTGAATCCGTTTACATTCCTCTTCCGAATCATTTGCATAAAGAGTGGGTGATCCAGGCGGCTAAGTATGGAAAGCATATCCTATGTGAAAAGCCAGCATCACTAACGGCCGAAGAGTCCAAGGAAATAGCTGACATTTGCGGTAGAAATCAGGTTAAGTTTATGGAAGCATTCATGTATCAATTTCATCCGCAGCACCAGCGAGTTCGAGACATTATTGAATCGGGTGAAATCGGAGAGCTCAAGTACATGAGAGCCAGCTTTTCGTTTTTCTTGGAAAATAGAGATTCCAATATTAGGATGAGGAAAGAAATGGGAGGCGGCAGCATTTATGACATCGGCTGCTATGGAATCCATTCCATCAGAAATATCCTCAAATCAGAGCCTGCTCAGGTTAAGGTATTTGCTGAAAAAGATCGGCAATCCGGAGTGGATACTTCCGCCATTGTCCATCTAAGACTTGAGAATGGCGTAAATGCAGTTATTGAATGCAGCATGGACATGGATTTCCGGCATGAGTATGAGATAGTCGGGACGAAGGGGCATTTAAAGGTTCCTAGAGCATTCCGCCCGGATGCAACTGATGGAGAAGGACTGATTATCGTACACTCAGGGCAAGGGTTTCGGATGGAAAAAATAGTTGGAGATCAATATAAAAACCAAATCGAACATTTCTCCCGAGCTATTTTAGAAGACTTCGAGCCTTTTTATTCAATAGAAAATACGATACAAAATATGCGTATCATTGATGCCTGCTATCAATCTATCGAACAGCAATCAACAGTAAGGGTAAATGGATAAAGGATTCACATTAGTAAGCAAGGCGAAAATTATATAGTTTCATCATTCTAGAATGCGAGGGATACAGATGGCAAAAAATATCTTCTACAATGCGCACCATGCACCGATAGGCGCTTTTTCAAGCTTTACACTTGGATTTAGCGGAAACGGCGGCGGATTGGATTTAGAACTGGGACGTCCCCCAAGGCAAAATGTCTATGTGGGTGTAGAGTCTCGAGACCGTGATGGAATTTATGAGGCGCTTCCGTTTTTTGAAATCATCGAGGATGAAAGCAAACGCTATGATATCGAAAATATGGATCCAGAACCCGATAAGCCGCAAATTATTTTTCCTTATGCCAAAGAGGAAATCGAGAGGAATTTCCAATTAGGGACGGATACTTGGAAAGCAGGCGATTTAACCTTTACAATTTTTTCCCAAGCCGCATCTGTTCCGGACCCTGCTTCTGCCTCCGATGAGGAATTGAAGCAAGCCTTAGTGCCGGCCGTTTGGGCTGAGCTGACGATTGATAATAGGAAAGGCACCAAAAGCAGGCGCGCCTTTTTTGGTTATCAAGGTACCGATCCTTACACATCGATGCGCCGCCTTGATGATACCTGCGCCGGTTTGGCGGGGGTGGGGCAAGGCCGCCTGACTGCTATTGCGGCCAATGATCCTGATGTAACATCTGCTTTACACTTTTCCTTGGAGAATATTTTAACCACTACCCTTAAAGAAAACTGGACATTTGGGTTAGGGAAAATTGGGGCATTGATCATGGATGTTCCGGCAGGGGAGAAGCGGTCGTATAAATTTGCTGTTTGCTTCCATCGCGGAGGTATCGTGACTGCGGGGATGGATGCTTCCTATTATTATACGAACTATTTTCCAAATATCGAATCGGTAGCTGCTTTTGCGCTTGATCATGCTGATTCGTTTATGGACCGTTCAAAAGCGGCAAATCAGTTGATCAGTGATTCCCATCTGTCTGAGGACCAGAAGTTTATGTTAGCGCATTCCATTCGCAGCTATTATGGATGCACGCAAATGCTTGATGTGGATGGAGAGCCTTTCTGGGTGGTAAATGAAGGGGAATATCGAATGATGAATACCTTCGATTTAACCGTTGACCAGCTATTTTTTGAATTAAAAATGAATCCATGGACAGTGAAAAACGAACTGGATATGTTCGTAAAACGGTTTAGCTATAACGATCGTGTCCGTTTTCCAGGAGATGAAAAGGAATATCCGGGCGGAATAAGTTTTACACATGATATGGGAGTTGCCAATACCATTTCCCGTCCGCATTATTCCACCTATGAGGTATATGGAATTGAAGGATGTTTTTCTCATATGACCCATGAGCAGCTGGTAAATTGGATATTGTGTGCGGCGGTGTATGTGGAGCAGACTGGAGATACCCAGTGGTTAACGGAAAACATGGAAACTCTAGTCCGTTGTTTGGAAAGCTTAGTGAATCGCGATCATCCGAAAGCGGACAAGCGGAATGGAATAATGGGCCTTGACTCTTCCCGCGTCATGGGCGGTGCTGAGATTACTACTTATGACAGTTTGGATGTTTCGCTTGGCCAGGCTAGAAATAATATTTATCTCGCAGGGAAAACATGGGCTTCCTATGTTGCTTTGGAAAAAATTTTTTCAGAACAAGGATTAGCGGAGCAGGCAAAATTAGCCGGAGACCAAGCTGAAAAATGTGCGAAGACAATCGTCAGCCATGTAACGCCTGAGGGTTATATTCCAGCAGTAATTAAAGAAGGCAATGATTCAAAAATTATCCCAGCTATAGAAGGCCTCATCTTCCCATATTATACAAATAATCATGATGCCCTTGATCCCAACGGCCGTTTTGGCTCTTATATCCAAGCGTTGAAACAGCACCTTGAAACAGTATTAGTTGATGGGGTTTGTTTATTTGAAGATGGGGGATGGAAAATTTCATCCACCAGCAATAATTCATGGTTAAGCAAAATTTATTTGTGCCAATTTATTGCCCGCCATATTCTTGGCTGGAAGTGGGATGAGAAGGGAGCAAGTGCGGATGCTGCCCACGTAAAATGGTTGACCCATCCGGTCTTATCGATTTGGAGCTGGAGCGACCAAATTATTTCTGGCGAGATCACAGGAAGCAAGTATTATCCACGCGGCGTAACCAGTATTTTGTGGCTGGAAGAGAGCCTGAAAACATCACCGTTAGAAAAAGTCTCACTAAATGCATAAAAAGGATTATGGCTGTCCGGCTAATATCTGGGCAGCCTTTATTAGTTAAAAAGTAATGCCTATTAAAATATCAATAAAAACTTAGTTTATTTGCTATACAAACTAAGAAAAGGGTGATATACTGAAAGCGTTAACAAAAAGTTTAGGAGGAACTTACTCATGGCATATTTCGAAAACGTTAATCAAATTCAGTATGAAGGAGCTTCATCGAAAAATCCTTTATCATTTAAGTATTACAATCCGCAAGAATTAATAAATGGAAAAACAATGGAAGAGTGGCTCCGTTTTTCAGTTGCTTACTGGCACACATTTACTGCAGATGGAACAGATCCATTTGGCGTCGGTACCGCCATTCGCCCTTGGAATCACTTAACTGGACTTGATTTAGCTAAAGCACGAGTGGAGGCAGCATTTGAACTTTTTGAGAAATTAAATGTTCCATTCTTTGCTTTCCATGATGTAGACATCGCTCCAGAAGGCAGCACTTTAAGTGAGACAAATGCTAACCAGGATGCAATTGTGGTAATGATTAAAGAATACATGAAGACAAGCAAAGCAAAATTGCTCTGGAACACCGCCAATATGTTTACAAATCCACGCTATGTTCATGGTGCTGCAACTTCTTGCAATGCTGATGTTTTTGCTTACTCTGCTGCAAAGGTGAAAAAAGCATTAGAGGTTGCGAAAGAACTTGGAGCCCAAAACTATGTATTCTGGGGCGGCCGCGAAGGCTATGAAACACTGCTTAACACGGACATGAAGCTTGAGCAGGATAATTTGGCCCGTTTCTTCCACATGGCTGTAGACTATGCCAAAGAAATCGGCCTAAATGTTCCATTCCTAATTGAGCCGAAGCCAAAAGAGCCTACTAAGCACCAATATGATTTCGACGTGGCTACTGGACTGGCATTCTTGCAGAAATATGATTTAACAGACTACTTCAAGTTTAATATTGAAGCTAACCATGCGACTCTTGCTGGTCATACGTTTGAGCACGAGCTTCGTGTAGCCCGCATTAACGGAATGCTTGGTTCTGTGGATGCTAACCAAGGTGATGTTTTGCTTGGATGGGACACAGATGAATTCCCGACAGACTTATACACCAATATACTAGCCATGTATGAAATTTTGAAAAACGGCGGCTTAGGCAGCGGCGGATTAAACTTCGATGCAAAGGTAAGAAGGGGCTCGTTTGAACCAGAAGATCTGTTCCATGCACATATTGCAGGTATGGACGCATATGCAATTGGACTAAAAGTTGCCAACAAGCTTATTGAAGACAAAGTTCTTGATAGCTTTATCGAAGAGCGCTACAGCAGCTACACGAAGGGAATCGGCCTGGATATCGTGGAAGGCAGAACGAACTTCCGTGAATTGGAAGCCTATGCTCTTCAATTAACAGAAATTAAAAATCAATCAGGCAGAACAGAAAGATTAAAGGCATTAATTAACCAATACATGCTTGAAACGCTATCAACTGTTGGTGTTTAATAGTCTCTTAAAATAATAAACTTAAAATGAGGCTCCTCCGGCAGCCTCCTTTTTTATAGAAAAGGATGATAGAGATGAAATACGTAATTGGTGTCGATCTGGGAACAAGCGCAGTAAAGATACTGCTTGTGAATCAATTGGGAGAAGTATGCCAGGAAGTATCCAAGCCATATCCATTAATTATCGAAAAATCAGGATATAGTGAGCAAGATCCGGAAGAATGGGTGGAAAAGACAACCGAGGGATTGGCAGAACTGGTTCAGCAATTTGATGGCGATATCAGGGATATTGAGGGAATCAGCTTTTCTGGACAGATGCATGGCCTTGTCTTATTGGACGAAGGAAATAACGTATTAAGAAATGCGATTCTTTGGAATGACACAAGAACGACTAATCAATGCCAGGAAATTTATGATGCTGTCGGCAAAAAACGTTTATTGGACGTTACGAAAAATCCTGCATTGGAAGGGTTTACTTTGCCAAAAATTCTTTGGGTAAAAGAGCAGGAGCCTGACATTTTTGAACGGGCGCATGTGTTCATGCTTCCAAAGGATTATCTGCGTTATCGGATGACCGGCAATATCCATATGGAATATTCGGATGCTGCCGGTACATTAATGCTAAACGTGGCAAAGCGGGAATGGAGCGAAGAAATTTTGAAGGTGTTCGGCATTTCGGCGGATTTTTGCCCTCCTTTAATTGAGTCCCATGCATGTGTTGGGACGATTACAGCTGAGTTTGCCCGCACAACAGGATTATCGGAAGCGACTAAGGTGTTTGCCGGCGGTGCGGACAATGCCTGTGGTGCCATCGGTTCAGGCATTTTATCAGAGGGGAAAACGTTAAGCAGCATTGGAACCTCTGGTGTTGTCCTTTCCTATGAGGAAAGAAGCGACCTCGACTTTGAGGGGAAGGTCCACTATTTTAACCATGGTGAGGAAAATGCTTATTATACGATGGGGGTCACCCTTGCTGCGGGTTTTAGTTTAAGCTGGTTTAAAGAAACCTTTGCCAATCAGGAAGCGTTTGACCAGTTTTTAGAAGGTGTCGGTTCTGTGCCTGCCGGCAGTAACGGGCTGCTGTTTACCCCTTACATTGTTGGAGAAAGAACGCCCCATGCCGATTCCAATATTCGCGGCAGCTTTGTGGGCATTGATGCCTCACATGAGCGTAAGCATTTTGCCAGGGCAGTTTTGGAAGGGATTACGTTCTCATTAAATGAATCAATTGAGATTTTCAGAAAAAATGGCAAAGCCATTGATACCATCGTTTCTATTGGCGGCGGTGCCAAAAATGAAACATGGCTGCAAATGCAGGCAGATATTTTCGATGCAAAAATCGAAAAACTTACAAGTGAACAAGGACCCGGAATGGGGGCGGCCATGCTGGCAGCATATGGCTGCGGCTGGTTCCCTTCATTAAAAGAATGCGCGAAGGAATTTATTAAAACTTCTAAAACCTACTATCCTATTAAGGAAAATGTAGAAACCTATAAAAAGCTTTTTGCCATTTATCAGCAAGTATATGCACAAACAAAGCTTCTTAATGATCAATTATCAGAATTTAGAAAGTAAAAGCTTCTTACTCTATTTGGAGGATCATGATGTCTAAAATAGTTGTTAGTGAAAATTCACAGGCTGCATTCAAGAAGAATTGGAAATTTTGTGTTGGAACAGGCAGGCTTGGCCTTGCCCTGCAGAAGGAATACTTGGAGCACTTAAAAATGGCCAAGGATGCAATTGGTTTCGAATATATTCGCGGTCACGGCTTATTGCATGCCGATATTGGCATTTATCGCGAGATGGAAGTAGACGGAGAAATTCGTCCCTTTTACAACTTTACTTATATTGACCGTATTTTCGATTCCTTCTTGGAGTTAGGGATTCGCCCCTTTATTGAGATTGGCTTTATGCCAGAGCTTTTGGCTTCCGGAGACCAGACCATTTTTGACTGGAAGGGAAACGTTACACCTCCAAAGGATTATGAGAAATGGTCTGATTTAGTAAAAGCGGCGGTTTCCCATTTTATCGAGCGATACGGATTGGATGAGGTTTTAAAATGGCCATTTGAAATCTGGAATGAGCCTAATCTAGTAAACTTCTGGAAAGATGCTGACAAACAAGAATACTTTACATTATATAAGATTACTGCTAATGCGGTTAAATCTGTTCATCCTGGACTTCAAGTAGGCGGCCCGGCCATTTGCGGCGGAGCAGATGAATGGATTGTGGAATTCCTTGAATTCTGCCATCAAGAAAAGGTGCCGGTGGATTTTGTATCAAGGCATGCATATACGTCCAGGCAGCCAAACAAAGTAACCTTTGATTATTATTATCAAGAATTGGATGAAAACACAAAAATGCTGGGTGAATTTGAGACCGTTCGCGGTTTAATTGATGAATCACCGATCCCGAATTTGCCATTTCATATAACGGAATACAATACATCCTACAGCCCGACCAATCCGGTCCATGATACAGTATTAAATGCCGCCTACCTGGCCCGGATTCTAAGCGAGGGAGCAGATTTTGCTGACTCGTTCTCCTATTGGACATTCAGCGATGTATTTGAGGAGGCGGGCGTTCCGAAAGCCCAATTCCATGGGGGTTTTGGCTTAATCGCTTTAAACGGTATACCAAAGCCGACTTTCCATCTCTTCTCTTTCTTTCATCAACTTGGAGAAGAGCAGTTATATCGTGATGAAAATTGCTTAATCACTCGAAGGAAGGATGGCACGATTGCCCTCGTTGCATGGAATTTGGTGATGGCAAAAGGTGCGGGATTTGAAAAGGAAGTGGAGATAGAACTTCCAATATCCGAAGATTCGGTGTTTATTAAACGGCAAACAGTGGATGAAGACCATGCCAACCCATGGCGGACCTGGCAAGAGATGGGGCGTCCAAGATTCCCTGATAGATCTGCAGTCGAGACATTAAGACAGACAGCCCAGCCGTTAGTCCGAACTTCCAGAGTGAAGTCGAAAAATGGCAAAGTTACTCTGAATGCTGTTTTAACAAAAAATGAAGTCACTTTGATTGAAATCAGCCCCGTTAAGGATGAAACAGACACATATATCGGACTCGATGATAGCTTAATAACTTCTTACTAATATCGAAATTGGATCAATGGGAGGCCGAAATGGAAAAGCTGGCAGAAACGCAGGAAGGGTCTTTTTACACAGGGACCTATCGTAATCTCTTTAAAGAAATTGGCAAAACGGATGAAGAAATCATCAGCCGAATCAGGGAGAATTGGGAGCAGCTTTTTAACGGTGATGAGGATACCAGAATCTATTATCCAGTTGGCGAAGATTTAGGATACATGCTGGATACGGGAAACCTGGATGTCAGAACAGAGGGCATGTCATATGGAATGATGATGGCCGTGCAAATGGATAACAAGGAAGTGTTTGACCGGCTCTGGAACTGGACGATGAAGTATATGTACATGACAACAGGTGAGAACGCCGGCTACTTTGCCTGGTCTTGCAATGTAGATGGTACAAAAAGAGCCTATGGTCCAGCGCCGGATGGTGAGGAATTCTTCGCGATGGCCTTATTTTTTGCTTCCCACCGCTGGGGGGATGGTCCTGTGCCTTTCAATTACAGTGTCCAAGCCCGGAATATCCTTCATACCTGTCTCCATAAAGGGGAGGACGGCGTTGGTTTTCCCATGTGGAATCCAGAAAATAAATTAATTAGATTTATACCCAATTGTGAGTTCACCGACCCATCCTATCACTTGCCGCATTTTTATGAATTATTTGCACTATGGGCAAATGAGGAAGACAGGCAATTTTGGAAGGAAGCAAGCAGGGCCAGCATGGAATACTTAAAAATTTCCTGTCATCCTGAAACAGGACTTGCACCTGAATATGCTTACTATGACGGTACGCCCAATAACGAAAAAGGCTATGGGCACTTCTTCAGTGATGCGTATCGTGTAGCCGGCAATATTGGTCTTGATTATGAGTGGTTTAGAAGGGATGAATGGGAAATACAAGAGGCTAACAAGCTTCAGGAGTTTTTTTCTGATAAGGATCCTGCCGATTATCGCCGTTATGCCATTTCCGGCGAATCTTTTGATGAAAAATCGCTTCATCCAGTGGGCCTGCTTGCCGCCAATGCAATGGCATCATTAGCTGCAGATGGTCCAGACCAGTTAAAATGGGTAGAATTGTTTTGGAACACAACTGTAAGGACCGGGGGAAGGCGGTACTATGATAACTGCCTGTATTTTTTCAGTCTGCTTGCGCTAAGCGGAAACTACAAGATTTGGATGCCGAAATAAGAATATGCAAAAAGAAATGCCCCTTTTGCCGATTGGCAGAGGGGCATTTCTCTTGTACTTTTTATTTCATAATAGAAAAATGGATTTTTTAACAAACCTTGATTGTAAATCAGCGAAAAATTTAATATGATAGGACTATAGTTTGTTTATTGGTTAAATAAACAAACTATTATTGTTACCTTTATAAAAGGAGTGGTTCCATGATAACAGAAATTGGGGAGGAGATCCCTTCCCTGAAAGAAAAATATGCCCATTTTTTTGACATTGGCGCCGCAGTAAATCTCAAAACAATAGAATCACAGCAGGAAGTTTTAGAAAAACATTTTAATAGCATTACAGCTGAAAATGATATGAAGCCTGCAGAAGTACAGCCAATCGAAGGTCAATTTACTTTTGAAAAAGCTGATCATTTAGTATCATTCGCAAAGAAAAACGGGCTGAAAATGCGGGGTCATACATTGGTATGGCACAATCAGACACCAGAATGGTTCTTCCAGAATTCCAATGGCTCACCCGCTGCAAGAGAACAGTTGCTGCTACGAATGAAGGAACATATAGAGGCCGTCATGCACCGATATAAAGGGCAAATTTATGGCTGGGATGTTGTCAATGAGGCAGTGGCCGATGAGGGGCCGGATTTGTACAGAAAGACTAAATGGCTGGAAATTATCGGTGAAGATTATATTGAAAAAGCATTTGAATACGCACATTTGGCCGACCCTGATGCACTGCTATTTTACAATGACTATAACGAGTCCGTTCCTGAAAAACGCGAAAAAGTTTATCAGCTTGTCAAATCGTTAGTGGACAAAGGTACACCCATTCATGGGATTGGTCTCCAAGCACACTGGAATCTGACAAATCCCAGCTTGGCGGATATCCGCACAGCGATTGAAAGATATGCCTCTCTCGGATTGCAACTGCAATTGACAGAACTGGATATTTCTGTTTTTCAACATGATGACAGAAGGACGGACTTGACTGAGCCGACTTCAGCAATGCTTGAACAGCAAGCAGAACGATATGAGCAATTGTTTCAGCTGATCCGGGAATATCGTGAGGTTATCTCGGCAGTAACCTTCTGGGGTGCTGCGGATGATTATACTTGGTTGAATGATTTCCCTGTAAAGGGCCGTAAAAATTGGCCATTCCTTTTTGATCAAAATCACCATACTAAGGACTCTTTTTGGAGGGTAGCACGGTTTTAGACGTTTCGATAGTAATTAAGTCAATATTTGAAAGCGTTTAAAGCGTTGGTAAAGTACTGAGGTATTTTAATACAGGTTTTGACTTGATTGGTTTTGCAAGAAAGAGAGAAATAAAAATTCCTGTGGAAGGAATGTAATCAATGGCAGTGACTATTCAACAAGTTATCGGTACATTAATGGAACCAGCGGGCCATCTGCAAAAGACAGTGGACACACTCAAGTGGGGGAATCCCGATGCGGAGGTCAAAGGTATTGCGGTTGCGTTCATGCCTACGCATCTAGTGATCAAGCAGGCAATAGCCATGGGGGCAAATCTGCTGATCACCCATGAAGGCGAATTTTTCAGCCATCATGACCAGAAAGATTCTTTGGAAAATAATTCTGTATATATCGAAAAACGCAGATTGATTGAAGAATCCGGCATAGCGATTTTTCGATTGCATGACTATATTCACCGATACCGTCCTGACGGGATCACCGCCGGATTGATTCAGGCTTTGGGCTGGTCATCATTTGTTGAGGAACACCAGCCTGCTGCAACTATCCTCGCTATACCTTCGATGACAGGAAGGGAAATTGCCGGATATATTAAGGAAAAGCTAGGTATCAGTTATGTCCGGGCTGCCGGCGATTTGTCTATCACGTGTACACGAATAGGGCTGCTGGCAGGCTACAGAGGAGGCGGCGCATTAGCGATCCCCCTGTTTGAAAAGGAAAATCTTGATATGATTATTGCCGGGGAAGGTCCGGAGTGGGAGACACCAGAGTATGTGAGAGATGCAGTATACCAAGGAAAACAAAAGGCCTTGATCATGATCGGCCATGCAGAAAGTGAAGAGTCAGGCATGAAGGCTCTGGCAGAATGGATCAAAACGATCTATTCGGATCTTCCTGTAAGTTATGTTCCAGAAAAGCCTATATTTCAAGTAATCTAATTTTTCATAAAGGTAATATAACTGACAGCTGTAAAATGAAAAAAATAATTAAGGATTTCATGTGAAAACGGTTGCAATAGTTGAAAGCTGTGTTAAAATGATAATAGATAGTTTGTAGGATAAACAAACTATCTATCAAGCTTAAAAAAATCAAATATACTATTTTGATCTCAAAAAGGTCGTCCAGTTAATCAAGTTGATGTGATAATTTTACCATATAACAGCACTCAAGGAGGCGATCCAAATGGAACCAGTCGCAGAGGTTTCGAAGAAAACCCCGCAAGAGATTGGCATACCAGAAGTAAAGGGAAATCGGTTGATTCGAAATCTTAATTTGATCAGGAAGGATTGGCAGCTATACTCCCTGCTTATATTACCAATTATTTACTTGGTGATTTTCAAGTATGTTCCTATGCTTGGCAATATTATTGCTTTTAGAAGGTTTATGCCTGGAGGAAGTATTTTTGGTGAAGAGTGGGTAGGACTTCATTACTTTGAAATGTTTATCCATGATGCGAATTTCTGGCATGTATTTAAAAACACTCTTTTACTGAGCAGCATAACCTTACTATTTGTTTTCCCAGCACCAATAATTATTGCGTTATTATTAAACGAATTAACATCACAAAAGTTCAAAAAATTTGTGCAAACTACTTCCTATTTGCCGCACTTTTTGTCAGTGGTTATTATCAGTGGAATGATTTTGCAAATCACTGCCGGCAATGGTGCCATAAACTCGCTCATTCAATTTTTTGGCGGGAAACCGATCCTATTTATGCAAGACCAAAACTGGTTCAGACCAGTTTATGTTATCTCAGAGGTTTGGCAAACCATGGGTTGGGGGACAATCCTTTATTTGGCGGCACTTACCAATATAGATGATTCATTATATGAGGCAGCTAAGATAGATGGAGCTAACCGTTGGAAACAAACCATCCATATTACGATTCCTGGCATACTTCCAACAATTGTTACCCTGTTGATATTGAATATCGGAAACTTGCTGGCAGTGGGATTCGAAAAAATCTTATTAATCTATAACCCGCTAAACTATGCAACTTCGGATGTAATATCTACATATCTTTACCGGGTAGGTTTGCAATCCAGCAACTTTAGTTATGCCACTGCAATTGGTTTATTTGAGTCCATAATTGGTTTGATTCTAGTCTTTTCTGCCAATTATCTATCTAAGAAATTTACTGACAATGGATTGTGGTAAGGGAGGATGGAATGATGAAGGAATCCTTACAGTACAAGATTTTTAAAGTTATTAATGTCATTATATTGTTACTCGTAGTATACGTAACATTATTTCCCTTTTTGAATGTGGTTGCCCAGTCATTTAGTGGACAGGCTGAAATTGCAGCAGGAAAAGTTAACCTAATACCAAAAGGGTTTAATGTTGATACCTATAAAACGATTATCCATGACAAAACCTTCTGGATCAATTACAAGAATACAGTTGTATACACGATTGTAGCCACCTTGATTTCTGTGGTTATGACAACCATGTTTGCTTATGTTTTGTCAAAGAAGCGCCTTATTGGCCGTAAGTTTTTTACATCTTTTGCAATTTTCACCATGTTTTTTAATGGAGGATTAATTCCGAACTATATCCTTATAAAATCACTTGGGTGGACAAACACCATTTGGGCGATTGTTATTCCTGGGGCTATCAGTATTTTTAATATGATCATAATGAAAACGTTTTTCGAGTCTTTGCCGGAGGAGCTTGAAGAAGCTGCATCGATTGACGGGTCCTCTACTTACAGAACACTTTTGACGATCATATTGCCGCTCTCCAAACCGATTTTGGCAACAATGGTATTGTTCTATGCGGTTGGGAGCTGGAATTCATGGTTCTCAGCGTTTCTATATTTGGATAAGCAAGAATTGTTTCCAGTGACGATTTATTTAAGAAACCTGCTTGCAGGAGCATCATCAGGCCAATCGGCCGGGGCCACTTCAGCTGATGATTTGACTCAAATTGCAGCCAATATCAAGGCAGTGACGATGGTATTGACCGTGCTGCCAATTTTAATGGTATATCCGTTTGTTCAAAAACATTTTGTTACCGGCATCATGCTTGGATCTGTTAAACAATAATCTGGATGTAACTTATTTTTTAATAAGTTCATTATAAAAACACCAAAATGGGGGAAAATGCAATGGCAAAAATCTTTAAAAAGCTGGCTTTTCTAGTTGCGATTGTAACCGCTGCCACCAGTTTTTTGACAGCGTGCAGTGACAAAAGCACGAGCTCGTCTGAATCCTCTTCCAAGTCTTCTTCTGAAGTTCAGGGAGCGGCGATGAAAGATTACGCAGTTGGCAAAACATTTAAAGCAACAAAACCGCTTACTTTTACATCAATGTACAATGATGCTTCATGGTATGCTTATAAAAAGGATTGGCTATTATGGTCAGAAATTACCAAGAGAACCAATGTATCTCTAGATCTTACCATTGTTCCAATGAGTGATTACAACCAAAAAAGAAGTTTATTGATTAGTTCTGGGGATGCCCCATTAATTATCCCTAAGACATATCCTGGTCAAGAAACTCCATACGTTGCTTCTGGCGCTATTTTGCCAATTAGTGATTACGTGAAATACATGCCAAACTTTTTAGATAAAGTAAAAAAATGGAATCTGCAGCCTGAAATTGATAATTTAAGACAAGCTGATGGAAAATATTATCTGCTTCCAGGATTACATGAAGAAGTATGGCCTGATTACACATTAGCAATTAGAACAGATATTTTTGAAAAGAATAATATTGCCGTTCCAAAAACATGGGATGAATTCGAAGCAGCTTTGAAAAAATTAAAGGAAGCTTATCCTGATATTACACCATTCTCTGATCGCTGGAGCACTTCAGGAAATGGCGGAGCATTAGGCGCATTGTTAAACTACGCAGCCCCTACATTCGGGACTGTAGGTGGATTTGGCACACAGAACTATGTTACGTATAACGAAGATAAAGAGAAGTTTGAATTTGCTGGAGCTACAAAAGAATACAAAGAAATGCTTACCTATTTTAACAAACTTATTAAAGAAGGTTTGATGGATAAAGAAAGTCTATCCCAAAGTGATGATCAGGCAAAAGAAAAATTTGTCACAGGAAAATCATTTGTCATCAGCACAAATGCTCAAGAGCTAGAAGTAATGCGTACTGCAATGGACCAAAACCTTGGCAAGGGCAACTACTCAATCGCAAAAATTGCCGTACCTGGCGGACCTAATGGACAAGTAATGTCTGGTTCCAGATTGGAAAACGGAATCGTGATCAATGCTAAAGCGAAAGATGATCCAAACTTTATTGCCTTGCTGCAATTCGTTGACTGGTTATGGTATAGCGACGAAGGCGAAGAATTGGCTAAATGGGGTGTTGAAGGCACCACATATAAGAAGGAAAACGGCAAATACACTCTTATGCCAGATGTTAACTATCTTGGCCTAAATCCAGCTGGAACGAAGGATTTACGTGTAGACTATGGATTTGGAACTGGAACATTTGCATATGGCGGAACAACTGAATTACTTCAATCAACCATGAGTGAAGAGGAAATTAAATTCCAAAACGAAATGGCTAAAAAGAAAGCGCTGCCTGTAGCTCCTCCATATCCAATGGAAGCAATGGACCAAGAACAAGCCACACTTCTTGTTACACCATTAGTGGATACGGTACGAGAAAATACTGCCAAGTTTATTTTAGGCTCTCGTTCACTCTCTGAATGGGATAAGTATGTCGATGAATTAAATGCTAAAGGCATGGATAAATATATCGATATGATTAATAAAGCCCATGAAGATTATGAAAAGAAAATGAAGAAATAAGCTCGTTGAATAATGGACTGCCTGCAATGATGGAATGAATACAGTTGCAGGCAGTTTTCATATCGGGCAGCACCAGCTCTTTACATGAAGCTGGATAACTACTAAACTTTAATCAAAATACAGAAAAGTTCTAAATACATCTAGATGCAAGACAAAAACTAAATGATTAAAGGAAGATGGAAATGAAGCAAACTAACATGTTTGGCGAGGGAAAATTCTTTGGCATAGCCAATCTGATTTATGGGCTATTAATGACGAATATCTATTTTGTTTTTAGCAATATCCTATTTTTGTTTTTTTTCATGGCTTTACAGCCAAGCATCTCGAATCTCACAATCTATTTTTTGGCTCTTATTCCGACGGGTCCTGCGATCTCGGCATTGTTTTATTCACTTGGGAAATTAATCCGTGAAAAGGAACTTTCTCCGTTAAGGGACTTTTTTTACGGATATAAAATAAACTTTAAGGACACTCTTAAATTTTGGCTTCCATTTCTCGCCGTCCTTTTTATTCTTTTAGTAGACTTGCATTACTTCAATTCTAAAGGTTCAATCCTTTACCTTATATTATCGGTTGTATTTTTAGTAGCCATTATTGTGTTATTGGTCTTAACGTTAAATGCTTTTTTAATCAACGCCGGTTTTGTGTTTCGAACAAAAGACCTTTGGAAACTATCGGTTTACTATAGCTTTAAAAAACGAAAAGTGACTTTTGGAAATATAGGCATTGTCATTATTACGCTGTTTCTATCAGCAGTCACTACCGATTTTCTGGTTGTTTTGGCCGCCAGTCTTATCGGGTATGTTTTTCTGGTAAACAGCAAAGATTTACTTGAGGACATCCAGCAGAATTTTTGTAAGCCTGAAGATGGATTAAAGCAGAAAACAGTTTGAAAAAATGAAGGATGGGGCAAACGCTGGAAGTCGTTTCTAGGAACTTCTTCCGGCACTCCTCATATAAATAAAAAAATCTTTGTTTGTTTAGACAACAAACTTATAAAAAGTGGTATAATTTTGATAGATGATAAATTTTAATAAAGCGAGGGAACAGCTGATGAAGATGGGGTTTAGATGGTACGGAGAAGGCAATGACTCTGTTAGCTTAAGACAAATCAAACAAATTCCCGGGGTTGAAACCATTGTTTGGGCCCTGCATGATAGGCAGGCTGGGGAAGAATGGCCGATGGACAAAATTCTTGAGGTGAAACAGCAGGCAGAACAATATGGATTTAATATTGATGTTGTCGAAAGCGTCAATGTTCATGAAGATATTAAGCTTGGACTCCCAACAAGAGATCAATACATCGAAAATTATAAACGGACTATTGAAAAGCTTGCAAAAGTTGGAGTAAAGGTAATCTGCTATAATTTTATGCCTGTGTTTGACTGGTTGAGAACGGATTTGTATAAGGAACATGAAGATGGTTCAACAGCCCTTTTCTTTGAAAAGGCAAAGGTTGATAACATCGACCCGATGGAATTGGTGGATAAAATTGCTAAAAATCCTGACTATACAATGCCTGGCTGGGAACCGGAACGCTTGGAAAATCTCTCGAAATTATTTGAAGCCTATAAGGGCGTCACTGAAGAAGATTTATTTAACAATCTGGAATATTTCTTAAAGGAGATTGTTCCTGTCGCTGCAGAAAATGACATTAAAATGGCTATCCATCCAGATGATCCTCCATTTTCCATTTTTGGTCTCCCTCGAATTGTGACCAATCAGGAAAATATACGAAGGATTTTAAAGCTTGTTGAAAGCCCATACAATGGTGTAACACTATGTACTGGATCGTTAGGTTCCAATCCTGGCAATAATTTAGTAGAAATGGTGAAGGAATTTGCCGAGCGGATTCCATTTGCCCATGTCCGCAATGTGAAAGTCTATGAAAATGGTGATTTTATCGAAACCTCCCACTGGCAGCAGGATGGTTCGGTTGATGTGGCTGGGGTAATGGCAGCCTACCATGAAGCCGGATTTACAGGATATATCAGGCCAGACCATGGAAGGCATATATGGGATGAACAATGCCGTCCTGGTTATGGCTTGTATGACCGGGCACTTGGAATTATGTATTTATTGGGAATTTGGGATTCACTCGAATTATCCAAAGCCAAAACATCTAGTAACAATCTGGAACTTAAAACTTTTTAATATTATCTGCTTGATGGAGGATGAATCATGACTAGTTTAGCAGAAGGAACTTTAATGAACACAACTGATAGGCATAGAGCAGAACATAAAGAAAGTTACGCCTGTTGGCTTCAATATCACAAGATTGAGGATGCGGCTCTTGTTGAGGAATATCGCAATTGGTGCGGAAATCTTGAGATTTTAACAGTGTCATTGGTAATGGATTCGGCACAAAAAGAGCTATTGCGGGGGATTTCTTCGATGATCGGCAGTGAACCGGACATTTTTGCTGAAACCACCTCCCCATCTGGTCTTGTGTTAGCGACAATGGAGTCGCTGGGCGGCAGGATCATTGTTGATTTTAATCAGCTAAATGATGATGGCTATGTCATAAAAGCTGTAGAAGAAGCTGGACAAAAACATATTTACCTTGTAGGGAAAAAGGATGCCGGGGTTTTATATGCTTCTTTCCATCTATTAAGATTGCTGCAAAATAGAGAGAATATAAAAAAGCTGGACATTCTTGAAAACCCGAAAAACCAATTGCGGATGATTAACCATTGGGATAATATGGATAACAGTATTGAACGCGGCTATGCTGGCCTATCCATTTTTTACAAAGACAATCAATTTACAAATGAGTGGAACAGAATTGAGGACTATGCAAGACTGTTAGCGTCTGTTGGCATTAATGGAGTTTCCATCAATAATGTAAACGTTCATAAGGTGGAGACAAATCTTATCACTAGCGAATTCCTTCCGAAAGTTGCGGAAACAGCAGGCATTTTCAGAGCCTATGGAATCAAAACATTCTTAAGCATTAATTATGCGAGTCCGATTTCCCTAGGGGATTTGACGACAGCTGACCCGCTTGATCCTAGTGTGCGTGAATGGTGGAAAACTAAGGCGAAGGAAATTTATCAGTATATTCCAGATTTCGGAGGATTCTTGGTGAAAGCGGATTCGGAGCACCGTCCAGGACCGTTTACTTATAACCGTAATCATGCTGATGGATCGAATATGCTTGCCGAGGCACTTGAACCATTTGGCGGCATCGTCATTTGGCGCTGCTTTGTCTATAACTGCTTGCAGGATTGGCGTGACCGTTCTACTGACAGGGCAAGAGCAGCATATGACCACTTTAAACCGTTGGATGGGCAATTTCATACCAATGTCATTTTACAAATTAAAAACGGGCCGATGGACTTCCAAGTTCGTGAAGCCGTTTCTCCATTATTTGGGGCGATGGAAAAAACAAACCAAATGCTCGAGTTTCAAATTGCTCAGGAATACACGGGGCAGCAGCGGCATTTGTGTTATTTAGTTCCACAATGGAAGGAAGTCCTTGATTTTGAGACTTACGCAAAAGGGGAAGGTTCCCCAGTAAAACGGGTGGTTGATGGCTCTTTATTTAATAATAAATTTAGCGGAATCGCAGCCGTATCGAATATTGGCAATGACTATAATTGGACTGGACATACATTGGCACAGGCAAATCTTTATGGATATGGCCGGTTGACTTGGAATCCTGACCTTTCTGCAGAGGCTATCACGTCCGAATGGATTGAGCAGACTTTTGGGCATGATGAAGCAGTAATGGAGACTGTCAGCCAAATGCTTCTCGATTCTTGGCGGATCTATGAAAATTATACATCCCCGCTTGGCGTAGGCTGGATGGTGAACCCACATCATCATTATGGCCCGAATGTCGATGGCTATGAATATTCCGTCTGGGGCACTTATCATTTCGCCGATTGCCATGGGATTGGCGTAGATAGGACAGTTAAGACAGGAACAGGATATACATCCCAATATTTTAAAGAAAATGAAGCGATGTACGAATCGCTGGAAACATGTCCAGATGAATTGCTGCTATTTTTCCACCATGTCCCGTATACGCATGTTTTGAAATCAGGCGAAACAGTCATTCAGCATATTTACAATACCCATTTTGAAGGGGTGGAACAAGCTAAAAGGTTAGTCCAAAACTGGACAGAATTAAAGGATAAGATTGACGGTGAGCGGTACGAGGATATTTTAAAGAGATTACAAGAACAGGCTGAGCATGCCAAGGAATGGCGTGACATCATCAATACCTATTTTTATAGAAAATCCGGCATTCAGGATGAGTTAAATAGAAAAATCTATTAAGAGATACGATAAGGAGGACGTCCCCAGGCAAGGTGTCAGGCCCAATAACCTGCAATATTCGCTAATCGCGTTACGAGATGGCAAAATATTGAGTGGTTAGGCGAGGTCAGACCCTTTGGGGGCGTCCTTTTTAACATGCACTAGAGGAGTTACACATGAAAAAGACAAATCCATCCGGAAATCCCGAAATGAGGCTTCTTACCATTACTTGGCCGATTTTCATCGAATTGTTTCTTCAAATTATTATGGACAGCACAGATACCATTATGTTGTCCCATATATCTGATAATGCGGTTGCGGTGGTAGGTGTGGCAAACCAACTTGTATTTTTCTGTATCCTTATTTTCAATTTTGTCACGACAGGCACTGCTGTTGTCCTTATAAAGCAGAAGGGAGAATACCTTATACATGAACAAGAAAATCCTTTTTAATGATGGCTGGGAATTTGCCAAAAGCAGCCTTGAAATGGCAGATTATAAGAATTTAAAATTCGGGCCTGTTGATCTGCCCCACGATTGGTTGATCTATAATACCTTGGATCTTTATGAAAACAGTATCGGCTGGTATCGAAAAAGATTTTCCTATTCAAAAGATGCGGAGCAGATCCTTTTGAATTTTGACGGAGTCTACATGGATTCCTCCCTTTATGTAAATGGGCAGTTTGCAGGTGAATGGAAATATGGTTATTCCGCCTTTGAACATGAGATCACTGATATGCTCATCAAAGGGGAAAATGAAATTCTTGTAAAAGTGGTCCATCAAAGCCCAAATAGCAGATGGTACTCGGGTGCCGGCATTTATCGCAATGTGTGGCTAAAGGCGAGAAGCAGGAATCATATTGTTACAAATGGAATTTATATAAATACGAAAAAGATAGGTGAAAGCTGGCAGGTAGAAGTGGACACAGAGCTTAGCATTCATGCCGACGTTTTGCTTTCCCATAAGGTCCTATATAAGGGGCAGATTATTGCCGATGCAACACAGCAGGTAACCGCCGGAAATACTCTTAGCATGAATAGCCAATCATTATGGATCGTAAATCCGTATCTTTGGAGCACGGACGAACCAAATCTTTATCAGATCATTTCACAATTAACGCTGGCTGCAACAGGTGAAATAATAGAAACCATATCCCAGAATCTCGGGTTTCGTACCATTGATCTTGACCCGCAGGAGGGTCTTGCGCTTAATGGCAGGAAGATGAAATTAAATGGGGTTTGTGAACATCATGATTTGGGTGCCTTAGGGTCTGCATTCAATAAAACTGCTTTGAAAAGAAGATTTGCCATATTGAAAGAAATGGGCGTCAACGCGATCAGAACTGCTCACAACATGCCGGCAAAAGAATTGATGGACCTTGCGGATGAAATGGGATTTCTTATCATTTCGGAGGCTTTTGATATGTGGGAACGGCCGAAAACTCCCTATGATTATGCAAGATTTTTTAAAGACTGGGCCGCCAAGGATGTAAAAAGCTGGGTCATGCGCGATCGGAACCATCCGAGTTTACTGATGTGGAGCATCGGGAATGAAATTTATGATACTCATGCAGATGAACGGGGGCAGGAGGTTACACGCATGCTCCTGAATGAGGTCCGGAAGTATGATCCGAAAGGAAATGCCAGCGTAACCATCGGATCAAATTATATGCCATGGGAAAATGCGCAAAAATGTGCTGATATCGTGAGAGTGGCAGGATACAATTATGCAGAAAAATACTATCAAAAACATCATGAGAAACATCCAGATTGGATGATATATGGCAGTGAAACGGCCTCTGTGGTGCAAAGCAGGGGGATCTATCATTTTCCGTTTCATAAATCCATCCTTGCCGATGATGACGAGCAATGCTCGGCCCTTGGAAACAGTTCGACGAGCTGGGGGGCAAAGTCAACAGAGGCCTGCATTATTGCTGATCGGGATACGCCCTTCTCCCTGGGCCAATTTATCTGGACGGGTTTCGATTATATTGGGGAACCCACACCCTATCATACGAAGAACGCCTATTTAGGCCAAATTGATACAGCAACATTTAAGAAGGATTCCTATTACATTTATCAAGCAGAATGGACCGATTATAAAACGAAGCCAATGGTGCATATTTTCCCTTTCTGGGATTTTAGTCCGGGTCAAATGATTGATGTACGGGTATGCTCGAATGCCCCTAAAATTGAATTGCAGTTTAACGGCGTCACCATTGGCACCCATGATATCGACCATGAACATGGAACCGAGCTTGTCGGCTGGTGGCAAATTCCTTATCAAGAAGGGGAAGTAAAAGCCATTGCCTATGATGAAACGGGCAAAATGATCGCTTCAGATAGTAAAAAATCCTTTGGCGATGCGAAGAAAATTCGTTTGGCTGCCGATAAAGAAAAACTTATTGCGGATGGTAAAGACTTAATTTTTGTCGAAATAACCACAGTGGACGAGAAGGGAAATCCAGTTGAGAATGCGAATAATCGAGTGCAGGTTCAAGTGACTGGAGCCGGCCGCCTTCTTGGCCTGGATAATGGGGACAGCACCGATTATGATCCATATAAAGGGACGAGCAGAAGATTATTCAGCGGCAAGCTGATGGCGATTATTGGAGCGGCCCTGCAGCCTGGAAAGATTAAAATAGAAGTAAATTCCAAAGGGTTAAACGGTCAGGTCATAGAATTAGAGTCACTTCCGGCAGAGAATGGAGATATGGCAGGAATTTCCGCACTGATGGAGAATCAGGACATGCCGGTTGTGATGGGAAGCATGGAGGAAATCCCGCTTCGCAAGATTGAAATTATCAGCGATTCAGGACAATGGTTTAATCAATCAAATCAAGAGATGGTGGTCCGCGCAAAATTATGGCCTGAGAATACGAGCTATCAAGAAGTCGAGTGGAGTGTTGTGACGGATGGCGGCATTGCTTCGTCAATAGCCAGAGTGGAACCGTTCGGGCATGAAGCGAAGGTCATTGCTTTAGGGGATGGCGATTTTCGCGTACGCTGTACGAGCAAAAATGGCACGGATAAGACAAAGCTCATTTCTGAACTGGAATTTAAAGTTGAGGGACTTGGTACGGCATATAAAGATCCTTATGGTTTTATCTCTGCGGGACTCTATGATTATAGCAAAGGTGAAGTGACAAACGGAAATGAAAGAGGAGTTGCAACTGCGAGGGACGGGGAAACCCAGGTTGGATTCCGGGATATTGATTTCGGATCGTATGGCTCCGATATGATAACCATCCCGATTTTTGCCCTATCAAGTGAAGAGTATTCTTTACAAATTTGGGAAGGGATGCCGGATGAAGACGGAAGTGAATTATTGGCAGATGTCATTTATCAGAAACCATCCCAATGGAATGTCTATCAAGAAGAGACTTATCGCCTGACAAAACGGCTTCAAGGGATCACGTCAATATGTTTTGTCCTTCAAAAGAAGGTCCATATCAAAGGATTTTCATTTGAAAAACAGAACCGGGCCTTTGCACAAAATAGTGCTGCGGATTGTGACCGCATTTATGGGGATACGTTTACGATTAAAGAGAATTTCGTTGAAGGCATTGGAAATAATGTTTCTCTCGATTTTGAACAGATGGATTTTACGAGTGAAGGAACAACAAAACTGCTGATTTATGGACGTTCGCCGATTGATAAAAATACCATTCATATCCGATTTGGCAATGATAATGGTGACAGCAATCAAATCATCGAATTTACACAGTCGCAAGGATATGAAGAGCGGGTATTCGAATTGGAAAAAATCACAGGAATGAATAAGGTGACCTTTATCTTCCTGCCGGGAAGCAACTTTGATTTTGGCTGGTTTTGTTTCAAACGGCAGGAGGTCAGCCACTCTCATTTATGATTGGAAAATCAAAAGGAGGCCAAAAAATGCAAATTGAAAAAGGACAAAAACTATTATTTATTGGTGATTCCATAACGGATTGTGAGCGTACTAAACCAGAAGGAGAAGGCTCGTTTGGGGGATTGGGAAAAGGATATGTGTCATTAGTCGATGCCTTTTTGCAAGCCGCTTATCCAGAGCTGGGAATCCGGGTGGTCAATAAGGGGATAAGCGGCCATACGGTTCGGCATTTAAAGGGAAGATGGCAGGAGGACGTTATTGACCAAAAGCCCGATTGGCTGTCAATCATGATTGGGATCAATGATGTATGGCGTCAATATGATATCCCCTTCATTAAAGAAAAGCATGTTTACTTGGAGGAATACGAGGAAACGCTTCGAAAGCTGGTTACTGAGACCAAGCCTTTCGTCAAGGGACTTGTCCTCATGACTCCGTTTTATTTAGAAAGCAACGAGCAGGATCCAATGCGCCGGACAATGGATCAATATGGCCAGATTGTCAGGAAGATTGCTGAAGAAACTAATAGTCCAGTGGTGGATACTCAATCGGCATTCAAACATATATTAAACCATCTTTATCCTGCTGCGCTGGCTTGGGACCGTGTGCACCCATCCACTGCAGGCCATATGATACTGGCAAAGTCATTTTTAAATGCAATCGGCTTTAATTGGGAGCGATTAAAGGACTGAAGGAAAGGAAGATCGATATGAAGGCCATTCAAGAAAAATTTGGACAAATAGATTAAAAATCGGTTTATTCCTACACATTGGCAAACGATAATGGAATAGAAATCTCAATATATTTTAAATCATTCGTTAACAATCAAAAGCGACCAATTTTTGGAGTTGAATGATGAGCTTTTGCCTACCGGAACACTTTTGGATGTTGATGAAACTCCTTTTGATTTTAGGACGGGCCGGCTCATTCAAACAGGTGTGACATCCAGCCACCCGCGAAATCAGCTTGTGGGGAATGGTTATGACCATCCGTTTTTGTAAAAAACCAATCATGATGCTGAAATTGTGTTATCTGATCCTGAAAGCGGAAGAACATTAACAGTGGAAACCGATGAGGCTGGAGTGGCCGTTTATTCAGGCAATTCTTTAGGGGAAAAGGGAGAGGTAAGGGGAATTCAACTGAAAAAGCATTTGGGAATTTGCTTGGAGACCCAGTGCCTTCCCGATGCCGTCCATCATTCTGATTTTCCTTCTGTCATCTTAAACGAGGGAGAAGAATATTCAACTGTCACCAAATACCGGTTTGGTGTTTCGCTAAAAAAGTTTTTCCATATAAACATGATTGGAGGGTGTCCTAAAGTTTTAGGCACCCTTTTATACAAGTTATCGGCTAAGTGAAACTAACTGTCGGATAAGCGTATTTTACAGTCGGATAAACCTCATTAACTGTCGGATAAGCGTATTTTACAGTCGGATAAACTTCATTAACTGTTGGATAAACCACTGTAACTGTCGTAAACGACTTTTACTGTCGGATAATTCACCCAAACTGTCGAATAGCCACTTCAACTGCCGCACATAAATAGCACGTTTCATGCATCTTCCTCAATTTCCTTATATTCATCCCAATGCTTCATGGCGCGGGAAATGGCTGCTTCCCGGCGTGTGTATTGGGATACCGCATAATCCGTCATTTGTGACCAATCCACTCCATACATATGCTCGCCTTCTGTTATTTCCAATGTATCATTAATCAATCCGATTGCATAAGGCAAAAGATCATCCATTGTCTGTGAAAACACATCATATAGTTTAGGGTCCTGTGCAATCAACCGTTGGATGCTGTAGGTTCCGAAGCCAATGTGACGGCCCTCATCCCGGCTTAAATTTTTAATTCCTGCAATGATTCCTGGTATCAGCCCGCTTGCCTGGAATCCAAGCCGGAACGAATGATAACCGGATTCAGCAAGCATGCCTTCCACTACCATATGATACGTAGTGAGCGCCCGGATTTGAGCTTGAGGAGAATTATCCGTATATAAGGCATTCATGGCTTCAGGCAATTTTTCATAAAATACCTTTTTATAGTTATCAGAGTGATATTTCGTCAAATCCTCGGTCAGTCCAACCTCCTGGCGCCATCTCGCAAAAAATTCCGTATGCTTGGCTTCTTCATATAAAAATGTGGTTAAGTAGATTGTGTCCTCTAAGCGCCCTTCATTGGCCATTGTGTACATAACTGGCAGAAAGTCTAGTGTGACCGCTTCTTCCCCGGCACCAAACATGGCCACAAGTTGGGCAATAAGCGCCTGCTCTTTTGGGGAGGCCTTAGCGAAGTTCTCACGGTCAACAGAAAAATCGATATCCTTTGGATTCCAGCCGCCGAATTTTTTAGCTTTTTCATATAGCTTATACATGGGGTGGTCCCAGTCTAATAGCTTGTCTGAAGAAGATTGAAATTGTTCATGGCTTTTTTTTAAACCCTTCATTTCCATTCCATTGCCTCCATTCTGCATACATGATTATGGTCTTACTATAATGCTTTGAAAGGGTTTGCAAAATCCGTAAAGAATCGGTTTTTAAATGGGGATCCCCGTCTAGTATCGGGTTGCCTACCCGAATTTTTACGTTATTTATCTATAATTGTCTGAAAATTAAAATAGTGATATGGATATTAATTCTAACAGGTGCCAGAATTAAAAAGATATTTAGGAGGAAATAGAAATGCCAGTATTTCAATCAGCGGATGAATTATATGAGATTTATGATGAATTTTTTAAGCTAGTCAAGGGCTCAGAAGAAGCGAAATCGATTATGAGATCTTATATGAAATCAGATACTCATAATGCACTTGTCCAATACATTTATCATAAGCCAGAGGCAAAGATGACTTGGATGGAAAGCGATGATGGCGGGATTGATGTCGTTTTTGGCGAAACGGATCTGAACCCTGAACTAATTTTTGAGATGGATGTCGATATTGGCCATAAGTTCTGGCTGGGGGAGATAGAATTGACCCCAGCGCTTGCCCGAAAACAAATAGAATCAAAGGGCCCGCTATCAAAGGCTTTAAAGGTAGTCCCACAATTAAAAATCTGGTATCCAAAATATCGTGAATACTTGCTGAATACGGGCAGAAATGAGCTGGTAATAGGTTAAGAAGGCTTTGGAAAGGAGGCCATAATCATGGCATTTGCGGAAGTGAAAAAAGCAGAGCTGCTAGAATCAGAGATGGATAGAGTTCGGGACAAGATTCAAATGGAGCGGGCTGCCATAACAAAGGATAAACGCCAGAGGAAAATTGTCAGTGTCATTACCAAGCATGGTTTGGGGTATTTGATAAAGGATTCAAACGCATTCCGCTATTTGCGCAATGCATCACGGTCCCATGAAGAAAGCGAAAAGCTGCGGAGAATCGGGCGCCGGCTGCGGCTGGCCTTTGAAGAATTAGGTCCGGCCTTTATTAAGCTTGGACAGGTGCTTGTTACCAGAAATGATGTGCTGCCTGAGGAAATTACACTGGAGCTGGAGCAGCTGCTCGATAAAGTGCCTCCAATTGATTTCGATTTCATTAAATATATCATAGAGACCGATCTTCATGGCGGTTTGTCCATATTTGATTGGGTAGACCCTGAGCCAATCGGTTCAGCTTCTCTCGCACAGGTTTATCGGGCAAAATTGCGGACGGGTCAGGAGGCCGCCGTAAAGGTGCTGCGCCCAACCGTTGAAAAATTATTTCAAACCGATATTTCCATCATCAAGAAATGGGCCGGCCGCCTGCAGAAAAAGCTTCCAGTGGAAGTTGCCGCTTCGCTTGACTTGATTGAACTTGTCAATGACTACTATA
The DNA here is from genome assembly GCF_943193175.1 of Neobacillus muris. Classification (GTDB taxonomy): domain Bacteria; phylum Bacillota; class Bacilli; order Bacillales; family Cytobacillaceae; genus Neobacillus; species Neobacillus muris. Next base: position 23,905 of record NZ_CALPDF010000004.1, on the reverse strand, counting down.
GCGGTTCGATGAATGAATTGAATTTAGAGAGAGAGGCAAGGACGATGAAGGAGCATGAAAAAGCCGCTGGTGACCGGTTTGAGTGGCTCCGTGTCCCAGAAGTGTATCATGCAACCCAAAATGTATTAGTGATGGAATTTATCGATGGCTGGACGATCAAGGATTTTCCGGTTGATTTTTATACCTTTGAAGAACGCATGATGATTATGCTTGATTTGGCCCATTATTATATCGAGTCATTCATGAATGGCAATTATCATGCAGATGCCCATGGCTCTAATATTTTAATTTGCAAGAAAACGAGAAAAGCAGTGCCGATTGATTTTGGAATGGTCGGAAAAATGGATACGATGCATACCCAGGCTATTTTCCGCTTTTTGATGCATACAAGGTTAAATCAGGCAGAGGACGCAGCGGAATGTGCGATGGATGTTGTCATTCCAACCATCTATACAGATACGGTCAAATTAAGAGACCAATATCGGGCGATGTTTTTAAATTATGTGAACAGTAACCAGGCCGACAAGTATAACTGGGGGAGGCTGGTGCTTGAGATTATTAATATAGGCATGATGAATTACTGCAAAATCCCTAACGGTCTCGCTCTATGGGCCAAAGCATTTTCCGCAACAGAAGGAACGGCAAGATGGATTTGCCCTGAGGTTTCCTATCACCATGTGGTGGAATCGGCGGATGCTGCCGTTATGAAGGGAGTAGTCGGCAGAAGGTTTAATTACCGGGCGAATGCCGCCTGGATTACGGAAATTGTCAAACTGGCCGGAACGGTGCCAAGAAGAATCAATAAAGTTTTAGAGCATTTATACTATAATGATTTTCGGATGACAGCACATGTAAAGCTGGAAAAGCAAACGGCCAACATCGCCAGCCAAATGGTTAACCGGCTAGCGTTGGCGATGCTGGTTTCAGCGCTTTTGATTGCAGTCGGCTTAATGATGAGCAATATGCCGGAAATAAAGATATGGGGGCTGAACAAACAATCCATTGCCAGTATCGGGCTGATCGCCGGGGGATTTTTATCGATTTTCCTACTGTGGCGAATATGGAGGACCCGAAAATCACGATCCCTTTTTTAACCTAAAATACTTTGCGAAGGGAGGTCCGGTATGCATAATCAGGATGAAGAGAAAAAGACGATGAACGAGCGAATCAAAGCATTCTATGCGCAAAGCGGAGGACCTAATAATCCCCAAATTAATCAAATCATAGAAAAACATTTGCTCTATGGAAAAGATCACGGCGCTCAGGGGAAACGGGAAACCTTTAAGGATGCCATTATGGACGTATTTCTGGACGATTTTTCAACAAAGGATATGGTCATGTGGCTGTTAAAAACTAAATACGATATGAAAGACCGGTGGGAGGAACTGATCAGTGTGCGGTCAGTTAACGGCCAAATCGCGGCTGGCCATGACAATTCCGGAGAAATCCAAAGATTAGAAAAGCTCGAATACCGGATGGCAGCGATAGAGGAGAAGCTGCAAACTATTTTGGAACATGTACAGCAAAATCCAATGAACAGTTCTTCGTAATTTTGGAAAAGGGGCTGACTTATAAGGGGGCAGTCCCCTTATAAGTCAGCCCTATTGATCAAATAAATCCCTGCCGAATCGCCTCGGCAATCGCTTGAGTCCGATTTTGGGCATTGAGCTTTTTCTTGATGATGGTAATATAATCACGGACGGTGTATTTGCTTAAAAATAACAGCTCAGCTGCTTCATCGATCGTTTTCCCTTCAGCCATTAATTTGAGAATTTCAATTTCCCGATTTGAAAGCAGCGTTTTGTTCGTTACAGACCAAATATTTTCTTTAGCTGTGGAATATTTCGCGAGGATTTCTCCGGCATGCTGGCCAAATTTCGTGATGACAGACAGCATGGCAGTCGATATGGCGAATTTTTCTCCTTCTCCCTGGTCTAAAAAGACAGCGCCAAGGATTTGCTGGGTAAAGGCGCTATAAATCGGAACAATCACCAATGACTCTAAACGGAATTGCTGGACAAACCGCTTTGGCAGCACAGCCTCTGCATTGGGAAGATATAATGGCTGGATATGCAGCAGCGTTTTTGTTATTTGCGGCAAGTTAACCAGGTTTTCACGGATACTGCGAATTTCCTTCGTTGCAATTTTGTGCCCCATAACACCCAAACCAATATCTTCGCCGGTCTCTGTTTTTGTATAATAAAACAAGGCGGCCCGCTCAAAGGGAAGGTATTTTGTGAATCCGCTTACAACATTTTCGATTGCTTCTTGAAAATTACGGGCAAGCATAATCCACTCATCAAATAATATTAGGGAGTCTTTCCAATCATTCTTAATTTCAAGAACCTCGGATATCTTTTCATTCTCTTCGAACATATGGAGCAATAGGGAAAGGACTGGTTTGAATTTTTCGCTTTCCGATTTTGTAAGGCAGTATATATAGCTTTCCTTATCAGATGCCACTGGGACAACTTCCAGGTCAGCTTCTGGCAATGAATCGGATAATAATCGCAGAATAGCTTCTGATAACAGTTCGATGGATGGGCCTTGAAGCGAGGCGACCATTTTTTGATAGGTTTCATCAATTTCCAAACGTAAATTGGCCACGAAACGACTGATTAAAATTCCTTTGTCTGTACTAAGTATTTTTGCAAACCAAAGGAAGGGGCTGTCTTCCGTATCAATCATTTTGTTGAAAAAGTCTTCAATTGTAAGATAATGGCTGCTGCTTTCAACAAGCAGGTGCTGGAGGACCAGCGAGAAGAATTGTTGAATTGATTGATGGACATGGATGTCATTTTTTCCATGCACGTTAATTGTTTTTTGAGCCAGCTGCTCCAACAAAGTGATCAGAAGCATTAGTTTATGCGGCTGAAGTATGCTGCGGTTAATGGTTTCCCAATCTGATTGGAGCTGGCGAAGGACTTCATTTATATCCTCTTCTGTATTAAATTTGGGGATTAAGCTCCAAAATAACTGATTAAATTGGAGGAGAATCCGCTGTTCCTCAGAGCTAACGTCAATCATCGTTCTTCGGCGGTTGAGCCCGTTTATCAGGTCCTCCCACTCCTGCCTAATCTCTTTTCGATGGTTATAAATCTCTAAACCAGCCAGCCGGATTAGCTGATTCATTTGATCTTTAATGGAAACAACCAAACCTGCCACTCCCTTAATTATATTATTTTCAGAATATTCCCATTAAACTTAAGGATAGTTGATTGGATAATTTCAGTCAAGTTGATTGTAATTTTATGCAATGAAGGAAAGCTAAATGGTAGATCTATACTAGAACTAAGGGGGAAAAAACTGGTGCTTTTTTCCTGACTGAAGTGTTCTAAAATGGATAAGAACCTTTTATTTGCAATATTTTGCAGGATAAGTGATATTTAAACTAACTGGATACAGAATACAAGGTTATTCCATTTTCCAATAGTTTATGATAGAAGGAGTCTGATTATGGCAAATCGAAAGAACAGTGTGAAGAAGGAAAACAATGGTTCGTCTTCGAAATTTATTTTTTGGGTTATTGGTTTGATTGCAGTTGGGGTCTTAGCCTTAATTCTTTTCGGCAATCTTTCGGACAAGCAAGAACAAGAGTCAGACCAAGAAGCATCGGAAATTGATTATAGCAGTCAGCCATTTTTAGGGGATAAGTCAGCCCCCGTCTCCATCCTCGAGTTTGGGGATTATAAATGCCCTGCCTGCAAAAGTTTAGCTGAAACAGCCATTCCAGTTATACAAAAAGAGCTGGTTGATACCGGCAAAGCAAAACTGTATTTTATGAATGATTCGTTTATTAATGTCGATTCGGAACGTTCAGCTAAATTTGCTGAATCCGTTTTTCATGAGCTGGGGAATGAAACGTTTTGGAAATTCCACGAGCTTCTTTATGAAAAACAGCCGGAAGATACCAAATATGAAAAAATGGATTACTTTACGGAACAATTTTTAACGGATACGTTAAAGGAAGTGGCCAGTGACGAAGAAGTGGACAAGGTGGTCAAACATTTTAACGCAGAAAAATCAACGGATGCCTGGAAAAAGGATATGGATTTAGCTAAGGAGCTTAATGTAACAGGAACGCCTACCTTGTTTGTCAACGGAGAGAAGTTTACTGGCCAAACCATTGACGATTTAAAAGAAATGGTTGAATCAGCAGCTAAGGAGAAATAACATGAATAAATCTTTACTTCTAGCTTGGATTGCTTCAATTGCTGCAACATTAGGCAGTTTGTACTTTAGTGAAGTCATGCATTTTATCCCGTGCACTCTTTGCTGGTACCAGCGAATCTTTATGTATCCATTAGCAATCATACTTGGTATTGCTGCCTATCGGAATGATACAGGGATTTATCGGTATGTGCTGCCGTTGTCCATCATTGGCATGATGATTTCCGGTTACCATACACTTCTGCAAAAAATTCCTTATTTACGGCAATTTGAAATGTGCACATCAGGAGTTCCGTGTTCCCAGGATTATATCAATTGGCTCGGCTTTATTACCATCCCGATACTTGCTTTTGCCGCTTTCACAATTATCACAATTAGTTTGGCAGTCTTGGCACGCACTCATAAAAGAGGGTGACTCATGGTCATCCTCTTTTTCTATGACACAATAATGTCATATGTATATTGTGTGAAATGTATGGTTCGTATGAAAAGTAGGAATTATCATACAAGTGAGGTGATGAACCATGATGAATCATGGAAAGATTTTCGGGACAACCAGCATGGGCGAAAGGGGCCAGGTTGTCATTCCAGCGGAAGCAAGAGAAGAATTAGGCATTAAAGCAGGAGAAAAATTTGTGGTATTTGGTGATGAAAGAAAAGGCACCGTCATCCTTGTTAAATCAGAAATCGTCAATAAATTCGCAAATTTCTTCTTTAACAAATCAAAGCGGTTTGAGAAAATGGCGCGCGACATCTTTGAGAAAACCGAGACTGAGGCAGAGGAAGACAAGGAACAAGAGGATTAACAATGGCAGCACGCAGGCTTGTCCTGTGTAAGCGATAAAAGGAGTGGACAAGGATGCGTGAATTGGCCCGTCTAATGGGAAACAAACGATTTCGAACTATCTTTTTTATGTTTATCAGTTTTTTTATCCAGTTATGGTGGCTGGGTAAAACCAAAAAACATCTGTCTAAAGAAACAGCAGCTAAAAAGGCTAAAGATCTTTATTCTTCTCAGGCTAGAAAGTTTATCAGAACAGCAGAAGAACTTGGCGGCCTGATTATCAAGCTCGGCCAATTCGTCAGCTCCCGGGTGGATATTTTACCGAAGGAATACACCGATATTTTATCTGAGCTGCAGGATGCTGCTGCCCCGGTTTCTGGAGAATTGGTCATCAACAGATTGGAACAAGAGCTTTCCGGCAAGGTAACGGAAGTATTTGCACATTTTGACGAAACGCCTGTTGCAGCCGCCTCTTTAGGGCAGGTTCATAAAGCCATCTTAACGAACGGGGACAAGGCAGCTGTTAAGGTCATGCGCCCAGGGATTGAAGAAATTGTTACATTGGATTTAGCGGCCTTGAAGGTGTTAACGTCTCTCGCCAGACGATTGACCAAAATCGGGAAATTTGTTGATTTAAAAGATGTATATGATGAGTTTGAGGAAGTCATCACAGATGAACTAAACTATCTTACCGAAGCAAAAAATTTACAAAGGTTTCAAACCTCGTTTCAGGATTTCCCCGGTGTGGCAGTACCCTCTGTTTATTGGGAGCTGACCACTAGTAAGGTTTTGGTGATGGAATACATTGACGGGGTGAAAATTAATGAAATACACAAATTGAAAGCCACTGCTGTCGATAAGAAAAAGCTGGCATCGATTCTTTTCATCGCGTATTTGAAACAATTTTTAGAGGATGGATTTTTCCATGCCGACCCGCACCCCGGGAATTTGTTAGTAAAACAGGATGGGACTCTTTGCTTCATTGATTTTGGAATGGTGGGAACTGTTTCGGATGGGATGCGGGCAAATATGGTGAAATTAGCTCTGGATATTTACCTGAAAGATGCCGGGGGAATCGTGGAAGCATTAGCCCAGCTTGGCTTCTTGCGTAAACATGCTGATATGTCCGCATTAAAGAAAAGTGTTCGTGTCATTCTTTCGGGATTTTCAGCAGGCCAATTTCATTTTGAAGAGATCAATAATGAAGCGTTTTTAGAAGGCATGCGGGAATTTCTATACGAGCAGCCTTTTCAAATTCCGTCCCGGATGACTTTTTTGGGCAAGGCAGTTATGACCGTTATTAGCATTTGCAATGGACTTGATAGTGAGTTTGATGTAATTACAAGTACGAAGCCGTTTGTGGAAGATGTAATTGCAAGTGAAACGATCAATCCGGCAAAAGATACCATTTTGAATCAAGCAAAAGAAACGATAGTAAAAATGATCCCAATCGCACGGAAAATGGTGCAATTAGTAGATCAGTTTGAATCAGGAGACATTCGTTTCCAGCCATCAAAGGCGTATGAACGGAAACTGATGATGCGCCAGTCCCGGCAAACCAACAAAATTATCCTTGCAATATTCGGAACCGGGCTATTCATTGCAGGTTCGCAAATTTTGCAGCTGTACCATAACCCAGGACTTACCATGATGACGGCTGGGGGAGTTATCACGCTTTTTCAAGCGATTCGAAAATCTGAAGTCAAACGGAGGAGACCGCATCCAAAACCGCCGTTTACCACGGACCATTAAATAATGTAAAAAGGCTGAACCAAACTGCTGGCTCAGCCTTTTTACATACGCTACGCTGCTAATTTTCGGAGATTTCGAGCAGCCTATTTAGCTTTTTTTCTTGAAAGCCTAGAACCAAGGAGCCGTTGATAAATGTAGCAGGTGTCGCACAAATTTTCCGTTCCTTTAAGTAGCTGAGATCATCCTTATTTAAGGACACATTCCGCTCCTCAAATCCTACCCCATGCCCCTTTAAGTAGGCTTTTACTTGTTCACAGTAGGTGCAGCCCGTGCTGCTATAAACTATAACTTCAGGTTTAGACATTGCTCCTCCTAATTTCTTTCATTCAATGGACCGATCTGTTTGGGAATATTGTAATCATATCAATAAAAAAAGTCCAACGTTGAAGTTCGTTGGACTTAGGAATTTAAACTGTTTTTCCCAGAAAGGCTTTTAGCATCCAAACATGCTTTTCTAAAGCAGAATGGATGGCCAAAAGCATATCCCCAGTTGTTTCATCATTGATTTCATCAGTAAAGCTCATTCCTTCTTTCAGTTCACCAATGATAAGGGAGAAGTCATTAACAACGGACTGCACCATTTCCTGCGCTGTTTCAGTACCGGCAGCTTCTTCAATAGAGGAAAGTTCCAAACATGCTTTCATTGTGGCTACAGGCTGTCCGCCAACAGCCAGCAGGCGCTCCGCCAATTCGTCTACGTGCAGGCCTGCTTCGTTATAAAGTTCTTCAAATTTTGCATGTAAAGTGAAGAATTGATCGCCCTTCACATACCAGTGATAGTTATGTAACTTAATATACAGCACCGACCAGTTTGCGATTTGCTTGTTAAGTACATTCACTAACTGAGTGTTCATTTTAATAGCCTCCTTTATTGTACATATATATTTTACCCATTTATTTTGCGATATTCCTGCCGGATTTGGGGGATTTGTTGTCAATTTCGTGAAAACTGTCTTGATGACTTGTTCTCTCCCATCATTTGCAGTCTTATTGGCTCAGGTCAAACCGTGTTACACTATTGAAACTTTTTGTAAAAGAACAACATGGTTTTTCCAATAATGGATAGATTTGATGCTGATTTCAGAATGGATAAATTTTACTGATTCGGTTTTAATAGTTTGCCAGCAAGGATTATAGCAATCTGGCAAATTTTGTCCCATGAATAGAGAGATTACATTTGATAGCCTTATAGTTGTCAAACAAAACGACTACTAGGAGGTTCTATACATGAACAAATTAAAAAAACTAATAGTAGCCGCTGGACTAATGATTTCTATTTCAGCATTTACTTTAACCAATCAAACAGAGGCTGCAACAGCCCATACCGTACAATATGGTGAAACCTATTGGAAAATAGCAAAAGGATTCGGTATCCCCATTAATAGCTTAATGAATGCAAATAACAATAAACCCCTTATTGCAGGGCAAACTATTACACTGCCAAACTCACCTATTTCAGCAGCAGATGAAGACCTTATGGCACGTCTTGTCCGGGCTGAAGCAGTCGGGGAACCTTATGCAGGGAAAGTAGCCGTTGCGGCGGTTATTTTAAACCGGGTAAAGAGTCCTGATTTCCCCAATACTGTCCGTGAAGTGATTTATCAAATTTCTAATGGATATTATGCCTTTACGCCTGTTGCCAATGGCCAGATTAATCAGCCTGCAGATGCTGAATCTAAAAAAGCCGTTAATGAAGCTATAGCGCTAATGGGTAAAGGAAATGGTTCACTATTTTTCTATAATCCGAAAATCTCGACAAGCTCATGGATCCTATCACGCCAAGTGACAGTCAGAATTGGCAATCATGTTTTCGCAAGATAATTTTATTATCTCCAAATAAAAGGTTTATATGAAAAAAGCGGGAGATTCCTGATTGGAATTTTCCGCTTTTTTATGTTCAATCGGGAAAATATCCTTCCTATCCTAACGTTTGATATGTTACGATAACGTACAAAAGTGGTACGGAAATGAGGTTGTCATCATTGGTTAAAACGATTTTATTTGATGTGGATGGAGTCTTGTTAAGTGAGGAGCATTATTTTGATGCTTCGGCTTTGTCCGTCTGGGAGATGTTGATTAGTTATAACTATTTAGGCCTTTCACCCGAATTATTCAAACCGGATTATTCTGAATTTGAAATCAAGCAAATAAGAAATCGGGTATTTGAGGAGGACCGCATTCTTAAGTTTCAAAAATCACGCGGCCTAAATGCCAACTGGGATATGATTTATTTAGTTTTCAGCCACCAGCTAATCCATTTATTAGCACAAATAAAAGACGTGGAAAATGAAAGAATCAGCCAATGGCTGCAAACCCCGATTACTCGAGAAACACTATTAGACATTGGGAGGATATTGAACAATTATCCTGTCAAAATGGATTTTTCAACTTTTAGAAAAGACTTCCAAGGGTCATCTGCCGTAAAACAAGAAATGCTGGAGTACTTAAACGAGCTGGCGAATGAGAAACTCGGGATGAAGACCCATGCTTTCAGCAAGGGGGAACTTTGGTCAGTCTGTGAGCATGTCTGCCAGGAATGGTATGTGGGGGATGAGCATGTTCTGGCTTCTACCGGAAGGCCTTCTGTCCAAACAGGGAAACAGGGATTTTTAGCAAACGAAACTACTTTGGCCCCCCAGAGTGAAATAGCTGATCTGTTTCAATATCTTGTTCATGCCCAGTACCAAATAGGTATTGGCACGGGGCGCCCAGAATTGGAGACGATTCAGCCGTTCAGGCATTTAGATTGGTTGAAATATTTTGATGTGAAGCGAATAGTAACGGCAGATGATGTATTGGCAGCAGAAAACTGTCTGGCTGAAAAAATGTCCCTGTCCAAACCGCATCCATTTACATACATCATGGCTATTCATAAAAAGGCAATATCTGCAGAAGAATGTGTAAGTCTGTCATTGCCAATGGCAGGGGCCGAACAGGTGTTGATTGTCGGTGATTCATTGGCAGACCTGCTGGCTGCCAGAAGCTTGGGAGCAAAATTTGCTGCTGTGTTAACCGGTCTTTCTGGAAAGGCGGCCAGGAAGGAATTTGAAGAGCATCAGGCGGATTTTATTTTGGATTCTGTTATTCATTTAAAGGATATTGTATAAACCTATTGGCTGGAACCAGAGAAATTTGTTCCGGCCATTCTTATATTGCTTATTTTCTGTCTTTATCAAAAATTTTTTATTTATAAAAAATTCCTTGAGTGACGCAGGGTTAAACGTTTACAATTTAGAAGACTGAAAAATTTTTCTATTGTAAAAAAACGAAGAGAGTCATATAATGTCTACAATACAAATACAAATGTTTACCCTGTGAGGACATCGACAGGAGGGGAAGTATGTGAAAGCAATCTCGATTGGGTTATTGGGTATGGGCACCGTTGGTTCTGGTGTCGTGCAAATCATCAAGAGAAATCAGGATAAATTAATGCATCAAGTGGGCTGTCCGGTGGTGATCAAAAAAATCCTTGTGCGGGATTTGAATAAACTAAGACCGATTAGCCTTGAAACTGAATCGTTGACGGACAACGCTGATGAAATCCTTTTTGACGAGGAGATTGACGTCATCATTGAGGTAATGGGCGGCGTTGAAGATACAAAAGATTATCTGATAACTGCCCTTCGTCAAGGCAAGCATGTTGTAACAGCAAATAAGGATTTGATGGCTTTGCATGGATCCGAGCTATTGACTGTCGCTTCAGAATATGGCTGTGATTTATTTTATGAAGCCAGTGTGGCTGGAGGAATTCCGATTTTAAGGAGTTTAGTAGATGGACTTGCCTCAGACCGAATTACCCAAATGATGGGTATTGTTAACGGAACAACCAACTATATTTTAACCAAAATGACGAATGAGGGCCGGTCCTATGAGGAAGTTCTGAAGGAAGCGCAGGAGCTGGGCTTTGCTGAGTCTGACCCAACGGCAGATGTGGAAGGTCTCGATGCAGCCAGGAAGATGGCCATTTTAGCCACTTTAGGCTTTTCAATGCATATTGATTTAGAAGATGTGCTAGTGACTGGCATTTCGAATGTGTCCGAAGAAGACATCAATTATGGAAAACAGTTGGATTATACCATGAAACTGATCGGCTATGCGCATCGGGATGGGGATAAAGTAGAAGTAAGCGTGGCACCGACATTCTTATCGAATAGCCATCCGCTTGCCTCTGTGCAAAATGAGTATAATGCCGTTTATGTATATGGGGAAGCCGTTGGCGAGACCATGTTCTACGGCCCCGGCGCCGGCAGCCTCCCGACTGCCACTTCGGTTGTTTCGGACCTTGCCGCTGTCATAAAAAATTTACGGCTTGGTGTAAACGGCAAGAGTGCGGTTACACCCCAATTTCCAAAACAGCTAAAAGGCGATGGCGAAAAATACTCCAAGTATTTTCTTCGGATCCATGTTCAGGATGAAATTGGTGTGTTTGCTGATATTACCAGTATTTTTGCTAAGAATGGAGTCAGCTTTGAAAAGATTTTACAGCTGCCGATTAAGAAAAATGAAACATCGGAAATTGTATTAGTCACCCATGAAGCGTCATTGACAAGTTATGATCGAATTATCCAAGAATTATATGATTTATCAGCAGTGAAGGAAGTAAAAAGTGCGTATAGGGTTGTGAGAAAATCATGAAAAGATGGCCAGGATTATTAGAAGCATATAAAGAGTATTTACCAATCAATCAAGAAACTCCTAAATTAACTTTAAATGAAGGAAACACTCCATTAATCAAGCTGGAACAGCTTTCCAAGGAGTGGGATGTTGAACTATATGTGAAAGTTGAAGGAGCCAATCCAACGGGTTCCTTTAAGGACCGCGGGATGGTCATGGCTGTGGCAAAAGCCATAGAAGAAGGAAGTAAAACGGTCATTTGCGCTTCGACCGGAAATACGTCAGCTTCCGCCGCCGCCTATGCCGCGCGTGCCGGCATAAAATGCATCATCGTGATTCCAGAAGGAAAAATTGCTCTAGGAAAGCTGGCTCAGGCGATGATGTATGGTGCAGAAATCATCTCCATTGAGGGCAATTTCGACCAAGCGTTACAAATGGTCCGTAATATCAGTGAAACGGAGCCAATTACCCTTGTCAATTCAGTCAATCCCTTCCGGCTTGAAGGGCAAAAAACGGCTGCGTTCGAAGTATGTGACCAATTAGGCGAAGCACCGGAGGTCTTGGCCATTCCGGTTGGAAATGCAGGGAATATCAGTGCCTATTGGAAAGGGTTTAAAGAGTATGCAGATAAATTAGGGACAGGATTGCCAAGAATGTTTGGCTTTGAAGCTGCCGGTGCTGCCGCCCTTGTCCATAAGCGAGTATTTGAGAATCCAGAAACGATTGCGACAGCGATCCGAATTGGCAATCCGGCAAGCTGGAATTTGGCAGTAGCTGCCGTCGAGGAATCGAATGGGCAATTTGATGAACTCACTGATGAGGAAATTGTTGCTGCCTATAAAAAACTGGCTTCGTCTGAAGGTGTTTTTGCCGAACCGGCTTCTTGTGCCTCGATTGCTGGAGTGTATAAAGCCCTTCAAAATGGAAAAATCAAAAAAGGAACAAAAATTGTGGCTGTTCTCACTGGCAATGGCCTAAAAGATCCAGATACAGCGATCCAAAGCAGTTTGGTTAAGCCCGTCCAATTGCCGAATGATGAAGGGGCTGTTGCGGATCATATTAGGGGAGTCATGCTCCATGCCGCTAAATAATCGCTTTATCATAAAAGTACCGGCAAGCACGGCCAATCTTGGTCCTGGATTTGATTCGGTGGGATTGGCGGTGGATTTGTTTTTGACATTAGAGGTGGAACAAAGCAGCCACTGGGCGTTTTCGGCCCTTAATGATGAATTGCAGGAATTTCCTGCTGATGAAAAGCATTTCATCGGACAGGTTGCCATTTCGACTGCCAAAAGGTATGGAAAAGTTTTACCGCCATGCAAGGTAGCCATCGACAGTGAGATTCCTTTGGCTCGTGGTTTAGGTTCGAGTGCTTCTGCGATTATTGCAGGAATTGAACTGGCAGATGCCATTGGCAGACTCGAGTTATCCAAGCAGGAGAAACTGCAGCTGGCAACAGAGTGGGAGGGGCATCCAGATAATGTTGGCGCCTCCCTGCTGGGTGGACTCGTGATTGGCTGTTATCAGCAAAATGAAGTCGATATGCTTTCCTTTGCCAATCTTAACTTTGATTTGGCTGTGGTAATCCCTAACGAGGTTCTGTTTACTAAGGATGCACGCGAAGTGCTGCCAAAGTCCTTTTCAAGAGAAGAGGCGGTTCAGGCTTCCGCAGCAGGCAATCTGCTTGTTGCCGCTCTGCTCAGCCAAGATTGGGAAACGGCTGGAAAGATGATGAGCAGCGATTTATTCCATCAGCCATACCGTAAACCGCTTATACGGAACTATCAGGAAATTGAAAAAGCAGCTAAGGACAATGGTGCTTTTGGAGCTGCACTAAGCGGAGCCGGCCCAACGATTATCTGCTTCACGGAAAAGGGAAACGGAAAGCAGCTCGCTCAATCCTTGCAAAAAGAATTTCCAGATATGATGGTAAAGCACCTAAATATAGCCCCACACGGGAGCTGTGTAAAAATAGACAGCATCGTTGGCTAATGAGCAGCCTAAAAAAGGATAACCAGCTTCTTAAACTGGTTATCCTTTTTTTAAAAACTCTTCAAATTCATCCTTGTTTAGCGGCTTGCTAAACAAATACCCCTGCATTTGCCAGCAATTTTTTGAAAGCAGGAATTCTTTCTGATGTTCCTTTTCTACCCCTTCGGCAATCACATTCAAACGAAGACTTTTTGCTAAATTAATGATCGCCTCCACAATTTCTGAATTGGCCAAATTCTCTTGTATATCCTGTATAAAGGATTTATCAATCTTTAAAGTAGAAATAGGGAGATTTTTCAAATAACTTAAAGAAGAAAAACCGGTTCCAAAATCGTCAATTGAAATCGAAATCCCTAAAGCTTGAAACGTAGACAATGATTCCAAGATCTCCTTTGAATAATTCATGAGTATACTTTCAGTAATTTCTATTTCAAATTGATGCGGCGAAAGCTGGCATTCTGATAAAATCTCCTTTACTTGCTGGACCATAAGGCCTGCATCCTCGAATTGGCGTGCCGAAAAATTGACCGAAACCGTTAATGGACGGGTTAGGCCCTTATTCCATTGACTTACCTGGCGGCAGGCCTGCTTCATCACAAACTGCCATAATGGCTGAATTAAGCCCGCCTCCTCCGCAATGGGAATAAATATTTCTGGAGATACCAGCCCTAGTTCCTCATCATTCCACCTGATTAAGGCTTCGGCCCCGTATATGGATTGGGAGGCAGCATTCATGAGAGGCTGAAAGAATACCTCCAATTTTTTAAATTCTAATGCCTTTCTTAATCGTGACTCGATTTGGGTTCTTTTAAGATTCGCTTTTAATAGTTGGTTGGAATAGACAACCGCCCTGTTTCCACCTGCTTTCTTAGCCTCATACATAGCCATGTCGGCATAAGAGATAAGCGTATCAAGGTCTTGGTTGTGTTCTGGATATAGACTGATGCCGCAGCTCGCTCCTAGAAAAATCTCGTTCCCGCCAATGCAGTAGGGGTGCCGTAATTTATTGATAATTTGTTCGGCTGCTGCCTTTGTTTCCTCTAAGCTATATTGGATGAATAAAAGCAGAAATTCATCGCCGCCCTGCCTAGTGATAAGCGGATGATTGCTATCAGGGAAACATTCCCTCAGCCGGTCTGCTATCACTTTTAGGATTTCATCCCCTTTGTTATGGCCAAAAGTATCATTGACCTGCTTAAACCGATCGATGTCAATAAAAATAATCGATAGCCGTTCTTTTTTGGGGGTGCGACCGTTGATCATGGAATCCAAACGTTCATGGAAAAATCTTCGATTCGTCAGACCGGTCAGTGAATCATGATAGGCTTGATATTCAATGACCTTGCGGCTTTGCTCAATGTCGTTTACATAATTTTGTAAATCACTAGAGAGTGCATTCACGTTATCAGCGAGCCGCCCTAATTCATCTTTTCGCTTAACTACTAGTTTTTTTCCAAAATTGCCCTTAGCAATATCATTTACCTGATCAACAATATATCCAATCGGCTTTGTGATTGATTGAGAAAACACAAAGCTGATGATCAGTACGATGATCATAATGGCAATGGAAAGCAAAATATGCTCCTTTAATTCTTGGGCGAGTTCCTGTTTAATTAATCCATAGTTATACACAAGGCCAATGACATAGGGTTCTTGATTGGCCGGGAAGACCGGAACAAAGGTCTTCATGACACTTTTATTATTGAGGTCAGCAATATAGCTTTGCTGTTTTTTTGTTTGGATTGCTTTGGCTATATAGCTTGCATCCTGATTACTATTTGTGTAATTATAAGTGCCATACCATATGGGTTCTGCTGAAATCCGGGTATAGGTATTCCCGTTTAGATGAACGACTTCTTTTTTCTTTCCAAACTTTTGTGGATTAAAAACGGATAGCTCGAGAATTTCACGTTGACTTGTAAAATCCTCGATAATCTTCATGGGTCCGAACTTTTTTTCATACTCTAATACTTTATCCCGAAAGTAAGGGTCAATAATATAGTTCGTCGTTCCATCATAGTAATAACCCCATTTATCTATATGGTCAGGATTAGAAGAGGCCACTTCAATCGGGCCGGACCAATAATGGGGCAGGGTCAACCCCTCGCCAACTGATACGGGAGTTAATTGGAAAAGCTGTTGATAGGCATCAAACCAGTATCCCCAATCTTTTGTTCCCATATTGATTTCCTCAGGGTCGGAGGATTTGACGCCTATGATGTCATCCTCAGTTTTTGCTAACAAGGTAATATGCGCAACTCCTGTTTCTTTTGCTAGCTGCTTCAGTTGTTCATTTGTGACATCATGATAGTCCGCCGGAAGAAACTGTTTAGCGGCAATTGCTGCCGTTCGCAAGTCCCTGGCAAGAATGTCCTCAACAAAAAGTGCCCCATTTCTGGTATTCTCAACTTCCAGGGAAACTTCCTTGATGATGATGGAAATTTCTTGATTATTGTATTTTAATAGTTGACTCTTGGATCGAACATAATGAATCGCATTGTTTACCACTAATATAAAAAAAACGATCAGGCAAAAAATAAGCGGGAGCTTTTTCTTAATGGACAATGAATCCACACTCCAATATACCGAATTAATCCCAGCTAAAGGCAAGAGGAATCGACGGGCTACATTACTCTTTAGTTTTTTCTAGGGGGCAGCCTTTTATTCCAATCCTAGCCTTGATAAAATGAATCTATATTTATGTCATTACCTTTAAGGAGCGTGAAAGATGAAATTTACAGGTAAGGTCATCGTGGTAACAGGGGCAGGAAATGGAATTGGCCGCGGGATAGCGGAAGCTTTTGCCTATAGTGGAGGAAAGGTCGTCATTGCCGATATAGATGCTGACGCAGGAGAAAAAACCCGGCGCCAAATTAAGGAGCTTGGAGGAGATTCAGTATTCATCAAAACAGATGTCCGAAGGGAACAGGACATTGTTCTTTTATTTAAGGAGGTAAAACAGCGCTTCGGAACAGTCGACATTTTAATTAACAATGCAGGGAAAGGCGGATTCTTTCCATTTTATGAATTGACCGTTGAGCAATGGGACGATGTCATCCAAACCAACTTAAGAAGCGTGTTCCTTTGTTCGAGAGAAGCGGCAAAGCTTATGCGCGGGAATCCAGCAGGAGGTTCGATTGTAAATATTGCTTCCACAAGGGCGATCATGTCTGAACCGAACTCGGAAAGCTATGCGGCAGCTAAGGGGGGGATTGTGGCGATTACCCATGCATTGGCTGCCACATTAAGTGAGGATCGGATTACGGTTAATGCCATTTCACCGGGTTGGATCCATACGGGAGACTATACAAAGCTGACAGACGCCGACCATGAGCAGCATTTTTCAAAGAGGGTGGGGAAGCCGAATGACATTGCCCAAGCCTGCCTGTATTTAACCGCACCGGATAATAATTTTGTCACAGGGATTAATTTAGTGATTGACGGCGGAATGACCAGAAAAATGATGTATGATGAATAAAAGGGATGCCCAACGATGTTGGGTTTTTTATTTTTAGATAAGCATAAAGTTAAAGACTTTGAAAGCGTCAGCTTTTTGGAGGCGACCATACGGCGCTGACCAGGGAGCTTCTGCTTTTCTTATGCATTATTTTGATTTGATGCGGTGTCGATGAATAACTTGGCAATCATAGAATGAGTTTTCTCAGTGTTATAGACAAGATAAAAGAATCTTTCTTCATCAAACCCACTGATGTTGTGCAGTTTTAGCAGATTTAAGTTTGTATAGCTCTTTGCCGCTAATTCAGATATGATGGAGATTCCGATACCCTCCATGACAAATTGCATGAGACTTTGGGATGAATCTGTGTAGGCAATGATATTCATTTGCTCTTTCTTAATGCCGTTTTTCCTTAATAATTTTTCCAACAAGGCGTTTGTCCCCGAATCGGAATTCCTCATGATAAACGGGTACTGCAGAATATCGTTCATATTCACTTCGTCTGGCAAATTTGTTTGGCTGGATGTAATGAGAACGAGCTTTTCTTTCAATAATGGGATATAGTTAAGTTTGTCGCTTTCGAATTTTTCACCAATAACACCTAAATCTGCTGTGCCTTTAAGCACTTTTTCAACAGCTAATTTCGATGAAGATTGGTCGATATGAAAGATAGCAGAGGGATACTTTTCCCGAAACTGTTTGACCATTTTGGGAATCATAAATTGTCCTGGAACAGAGCTTGCCGCAATTCGAATGATACCCCGAAGGTCTGTCATTCCTTTTTTTAAATCAAATAATGCTTGGTCTTTAATATACAATAATTTGAGGGCCCATTGATAGAGCCTTTCTCCTTGGGGGGTTAAAACGGGTTCTCTGCCAATCCGGTCAAACAGTTTGGTTTCCAATGTTTTTTCTAATGCTTGTATATGCGAACTCACCGTTGATTGGCTCAAGTAAATATCTTCTGCTGCTTTTGAAAAGCTTTTATGCTCCACTACTTTCGTGAACACGTAAAGTTGGTGTAAATCCAATGTCTTTCCCCTCTCATTATAGATAAAATGGATTGATCACTATCGCTAAAATCGATGAAATAATCATACATGCAATGATTAGAAATAACAATCAAAAAAGAGCAAGGTTTCCCTTACTCTTCAGCTAAAATGTTATATAATAACAGTCTGACTATCTTCTGCCAGACATTGTTGCAGGATCCACGGCCATTTTCCATGTCCAGATTCAGTATTGATATGGCCCGATTGAGGAAAAATCATGGAAGGAAGACCTAATTTTTTAAAGCACTTTGCATCTTCCATACTGCAATAAGGATCATTGGTTGAATGGACAAATAAGGTATCTTCAGCGGTGCGTGTTAGATTTGTGCCACTTAACGGAACTGGGTAGAAAGTTATTGCAGCATTAAGGACGATGTTTGGAGAAGGAGGGGCAACAAGAATGACACGATTTGCCAATTTTCGATTTTGGCTGGCAGTATAATGAAGCCATAGAATGCAGCCTAAGCTATGAGCAATAACAGTTAACGGCTGATTCTTAGGTATCGTATTCATGACAGTATCCAGTTCTTCTAGCCAAACCTGCTTATTTGGTGAATCAAAGTTTGAAAAAGCAGGGTAAAAAACATCACCATTTCTTATTTGCAGTTCATGCGCTAACCAGGTTTGCCAATGGTCTAGTCCGCTCCCGCCTAATCCATGAAGGATGAGGAAACTTTGCTTGATCAACGTTTATCCCTTCTTTCTAATTCCGATTAATTTAATTGGTTTTATAGGAATTATAGCGTTAATGAATAAAAAAGGCAATTGTTAGTTTTTATCAATAAAAAATATAATGAAAGTTGGAGATCCCATGTCAGACTTTTTATCCTTAGGCATTTCACAAACAGTTACGGAGGATCTGCGAAAGTTTGGAGTAGCCAGCCCCACACCTATACAAGAACAGGCGATTCCTGCTATTCTGGCAGGGAAAGATATCATGGCCCAGGCACAGACCGGTACAGGAAAAACATTTGCATTCGTCCTTCCGCTATTAGAAAAAATAAACCGAAATATAGATGCTGTACAAGCACTGATCGTAACTCCCACAAGAGAATTGGCGATTCAGATCACACATGAATTTAATAAATTAATTGAAAAATGGGAAGATGTAAATGTTTTAGCTGTTTATGGGGGACAGGATTTTGATAAGCAGTTAAATAAATTGAAAGCAGGCAGGAAAATTGTGGTAGGGACACCGGGACGGCTGTTAGACCATATTAGAAGAGGAACAATCGATTTATCGGAAATTTCCTTTCTTGTACTGGATGAAGCGGATCAAATGCTGCATATTGGCTTTTTAGCTGAGGTAGAGGACATCATCAAGGTGACTCCTGAAAGCCGGCAGACAATGTTATTCTCAGCCACCCTTCCTTCTGAGATACGAAATTTAGCAACGAGGTATATGCAGGAACCGAAAAATATTCAAATTGAAAGCGTACAAAGACCAGCCGAAAATGTTAAACAGATTGCCATTCACACTACTGACCGGGCAAAACAAGCCACATTAATTGAATTAATTGAAATGTACCGTCCATTTTTAGCCGTGATTTTCTGCCGGACAAAACGGAGGGTCAGTAAACTTTATGATGCGCTGAAAGCCCAAGGATATTCTTGTGACGAGCTGCATGGCGATTTGTCTCAGGCAAAGAGGGAACAGGCAATCAAGCGATTTAGAGAGGCTAAAACCCAGTTGTTAATTGCGACAGATGTTGCAGCAAGAGGACTGGATGTTGAGGGAGTTACGCATGTGTTTAATTATGATATCCCTCAGGATGCGGAGAGCTATATTCACCGGATTGGGCGTACAGGCAGGGCTGGAATGAGAGGGTTAGCGATTACACTATACTCCTCCGCTGACCGCGCCGCATTGGATTTAATCGAAAAATCCACCCAAACCACCATCCAAAAACAGAATTTAGGAAATACAAAAAAGGAACGTGAAGGGAGTCAGGAGAACAGCGAAGGGGTCGGCAGGACACAAAATAAAGCTGCAGCAAAGAAAAAACAGACTTCCTCTAATCGTGCTTTCCAAAGCAGGAACAATAAAAATCAGAAGCCGGCGGGTAAAAAACAGGAGGGAAAAAGGGGGCAAGTATCCCAAGGCCGGCCTCAAAAAAGCTCTATGAAAGGCAAGCAAACTTTAGGAAGTAATCGGAAAATAACCAAGAAATAAATGAGAGAGGGGGACATCTGCTATGGAGTCACCCTCTCTTTACTTTAGGAGTTATCAGATAAACTTATTCCTGTGTTCGATTTTACAAGAACCTCCTCGTATTTTTTCACATCAGCCCTTTGGCGGGAGAAAATGGTTCCTAGGTATCCGGCAATAAATCCGAGCGGAATCGAAACGATGCCAGGAGTCGTATATGGGAATAATGGTTCTCCGACAAATATGGCGGCACCAGCCTCGGGACTGAAAACATTGGGGCTGAAAATAACTAAACCAACAGAAGAAATCAATCCAATAATCATTGCCCAGACGGCTCCAGTTGTATTAAAGCGCTTCCAGTAAATCGTATAAATGATAACCGGTAAATTAGCACTTGCAGCCACTGCAAAAGCAAGGGAAACAAGGAAAGCCACATTCAAGGTTTGTGCTCCTAATGCCAGGATAATCGAAAGGACAGAAACGCCAATCGCAGCCCAGCGTGCCATATTGACCTGCTGTTTTTCTGTTGCTTTGCCTTTCTTCAGGATTTCGTTATAAAAATCATGGGCGAAAGCAGAAGCCGCCGTTAAAACAAGGCCGGCTACCACAGCTAAGATTGTCGCAAAAGCAACTGCCGAAATAAAGGCAAATAACATATTGCCTCCCAGTGCTTTCGCGAGCAGTGGTGCAGCCATGTTGCCGGCCGGGTTGGCTGCCACAATTTTGTCTGTCCCAACAAATGCCGCAGCGCCAAAGCCTAGAAAAATGGTCATAACGTAAAAAATACCGATGATCCATGTAGCATATACGACCGAGGAACGTGCCATTTTTGCATCTTTTACAGTAAAGAACCGGACTAAGATATGCGGCAAACCAGCAGTTCCAAGAACCAGCCCCATATTTAGGGACAGTGTATCAATGCCATCTTTATACTTAACTCCCGGATTTAGAAACGCATTCTTTAACGGAGTGGCTGTCTTCATTTGGGCAAACATATCCGTAACACTGAAGTTGAATTTGGCAAATACAATAATGGAAATAACCAGCGTGCCTCCCATTAACAGGATTGCTTTAATAATTTGTACCCAGCTTGTTGCGTGCATTCCGCCAAAAATGACATAAACAGTCATTAAAACCCCTACAATTAAAACGGATGTAGTATATTCCAGACCCAATAATAATTTGATAAGCGCACCTGCACCGACAAGCTGTGCAATCATATAAAAGATGGAGATGGCTACTGTATTCATGGCAGCAAAACCCCGGATTTTTTTAGCATTAAAACGCGCAGCAATCATATCAGCAAATGTGTATTTTCCAAGATTCCGAAGAGGCTCAGCGACTAAATAGAGAACAACGAGGTAGGCCACCAGAAAGCCGATGCTGTAAAAGAAACCGTCAAAGCCTGTTAAGGCAACTGCTCCTGCGATACCAAGAAAGGAAGCAGCCGACATGTAGTCACCGGCAATGGCTAAACCGTTTTGCCAGCCGGTCAGGCCTCCGCCAGCCGTGTAAAACTCGCTTGCATTTTTCGTTTTTTTCGAAGCATAGTAGGTGATGATGAGTGTAACGAATACGATGGCAAGGAACATGAGGAACGCAGGGGTGTTCAATTATTCCATCCCCCTTTCGGATTTAATTTGTTTGGTTAAGTCATCAAATTTTGCCGCTTTTTTAGAATAAAGCATGCATAATCCCCATGTCATAATGAATTGTAGAAAGGCAAACACCCATGCCCAAGTGATTTCACCTATAAATTTTGTATTTAGCACCTTAGAATAGGAAGTTAGAATTGGCAATGCAAAGTAGAAACAAAAGAAGAAGATGGTAAAAGGGATAATAAATTTTTTCTTTTCTGAGAGTAATGTCTGGAACGAAGCGGACTGTACAATAGAATTGTAATCGTTTTCAAAACTTTTGTTCATTTCTTCAGCTTCCATGCTGAAGTTCCCCCTTTCAAATAAACCCATATTAAAAAAAGAAAAAATAAATGCTGGAGAATCGCGAGTGTAGAAAATGTGGATACTGGCTTTTTAGATACCCTCCTTTCATTTGTTGTTGTTAAAATTTGGAATTTTACGATTTTAATTATAGTTTTAAGTGGATATTGGTTGCAAGAGGAAATGTTAATAAAACAGAAAAATTTTTATAGGAAGGTAATAGGCGGCTTTTAAAAATGGCTCTGTTAGGGTTCAGTGTTGATTGTCGTGTAGGTATAGGAATTAATAGGCGGAGAATTTCCGCTTAACGACTTTAAATAAGCCAAAATTCATTGTTTTCGATACAATAAACGGAAAATGCTCTCTTATTTTTAAGGAAATACCCATATTTCCTAATTTAAGCGGAATTTTTCCGTTTATTTTTCAAGGACTGTAAATCACCGTTCAGTTATAATAGAGACTTAAAAATAAAAAAACCTTTGCAGCCGCAAAGGTTTTTTTATTATGGAGACTATCGGGATCGAACCGACGACCTCTTGCATGCCATGCAAGCGCTCTCCCAGCTGAGCTAAGCCCCCAATTGAGTACATTCGAAATTATATAACGATTATTTTGAGATTGCAAGAGGAATTTTTAAAAAATATAATCCCAAATTATCCGATACTTTCGATTTCAACTTTTTGAACCCCATCCAGACTGGAAACCGCTGCATAAACCTCTGTTGGCTTTTCGCGATAATCCACAGCCACAAGTATTTGAACTAGATGATCGCCATTATCCAAATCTTTAATTTTTAAACGGCGGATTATATACTGTTTTTCCATCAAATAAGAAATGGCTTTTTCAATTTGCTCTTTATCTCTAATGTGCAGGTGCAGCATGATTTCTTTTTCGCGCAATTGTTTAGGGCCAAAGACTTTCATTAAGAATGGGACAAACTCGACACTAATAATCAGTAATGCGACGCCGGCGAAAGCTTCTATATAAAATCCAGCTCCTACTGCGACGCCAATTCCCGCTGCCCCCCAAATCATGGCGGCAGTCGTTAAACCTGAAATGCTGTCATTACCACGCCTAAGGATGACACCTGCACCCAAAAAACCAATTCCCGAAATAATTTGAGCAGCTAAACGAAGCGGATCCATCGTAATGGTGACATTCTCTGGAGCAGGAAACGTATAGGCTGACTCTATAGAGACAATTGTTAGTAAGCAGCTTACCACTGAAATGACCAAACTGGTCTTAAGTCCAACCGGTTTCCTTTTTAATTCTCGTTCCAGCCCGATAACCAGTCCGAATATAGCGGAAATCCCTAGTTTAATTAAAATATTTTCTTCTATGCCTGTCATATTTCCTCACGCCTATCTTTTATCAATATTAAATTAAATTCTTACACAAATGAGTGTACTAAGAAAGAAACAATATAACTAATTTAAATAATAATATCTTATTCATATACAGACAGAGGTTTGTTTATGATTTTTTATCATGATTTCATTATATGCTTTGCTTCCTGATCCGAAGAAATGGGGAAAATTAATGTTTGTTCTACAAAACTTTTTTGAAATTATATTGCAATCATTTTTTAATCGTGTTATATTAGTTTTCGTCCTCTTTTGGAACGTCAGAAACGATAAAAATTATTTAAAAATGTTATTGACTTTCTAACGAGCGATATGATATATTAATGAGGTCGCCTTTGAACGACAAAAAATGTTGGACAAGCAATAATTGTTCTTTGAAAACTAAACAAACAAAAACGTCAACAATAAAATATTCGTTTCTTTTTGAAATGAAGCCAACGTTATTTTTTATGAGCTATATCAACTTTCTTGGAGAGTTTGATCCTGGCTCAGGACGAACGCTGGCGGCGTGCCTAATACATGCAAGTCGAGCGGATCTTTAGGAGCTTGCTCCCGAAGATTAGCGGCGGACGGGTGAGTAACACGTGGGCAACCTGCCTGTAAGACTGGGATAACATCGGGAAACCGATGC
>NZ_CALPDF010000003.1 GCF_943193175.1 Neobacillus muris | reverse complement strand
ATCTTGACCATCGAACTACAGACATGAAGTTCAATATTATTACGGATGTTTATGTCACACCCGGAAATGTTCATGATTCTGTTCCTTATTTGAGTCGGTTGGACCGTCAGGTCCAACGATTTGGATTTAAGGTGGAGGCGGTAGCACTCGATTCCGGTTACCTCACAAACCCAATATGTAAGGGACTCTCTGATCGAAAAGTCTTTGGTGTAATTGCTCATAGAAGGTATCACCCGACAAAAGGGTTATTTCCTAAATGGAAATTTGAATATGATAAAGAACGTGACCTATACACTTGCCCCAATGGCCAAGAATTAATATATAAAACAACAACCCGTGAGGGTTATAGGGAGTATAAGTCTGATTCAAAGGAGTGTAAAAACTGCCCATTACTATCCCAATGTACACGTTCAAAAAATAAAGTGAAAGTAGTAACACGACATGTGTGGGAGGAGCACAAGGAAAAGGTAAGGTTAAATCGTTTAACTAAATCGGGAAAAATGCTTTATAAATTTAGAAAGGAAAAAATTGAGCGGAGCTTCGCAGACTCAAAAGAGCTGCACGGGCTTCGCTACTGCCGGTTACGTGGATTGAAAAGTGTAAGTGAACAGGCTCTTCTTACTGCAGCCTGCCAAAATATAAAAAAGATTGCAACACACTTAGCAAGGTTAGAAAATGTGTGTTGCAATACTTAGGTTGACTTTGCACCCTGTTGATTGGAGTGGAGGGCACTCGACTCCTGCGGGAAGTAGAGGTCACTGGAGACCCCGCAGGCGCCAAAGCGCCGAGGAGGCTCCAGGAGCTCCCCGCGGAAAGCGAGTGCCCGGAACGGAAATCAACAGGCCCATTTGCATGGACAATCAATAAATTTGGTATTTAGATTCTGTGATAATAAAAAATTGCCGAGAAAAATACCCTTTCTCGACAATCTGAGGATGACCAATGGTCATCCTCATTTTTTTTCAATCGCGACAATAAAAGGCGGATTGTTTTGCTGATTTATAAATTGGTATTGCAAGACATGGGCGGTTTTTTGATCAAGGCTTTGGCAATAGTCCAGCAGGGCGTCACGTTCCTCTGCTCCTCCAGGGTGGCCATGATAAATAACAAGGACGATAATCCCTTCAGGTGCCATCAATTGCAGCAGCTGTTCAATGGCGGCGATGGTCGTATCTGCTTTTGTCACAATCATCTTGTCGCTGCCTGGCAAATAGCCAAGGTTAAAAATCGCTCCAGTTACCTTGCCGCGCAGGTTTGCAGGTATCACTTCTAAAATGTTTTCATGGCCTTGATTAAAAAGTTCAGTACGAGCCAACAGGCCATGCTGTGTTAATCTGTCTTTTGCTGCTTGAACAGCCGTGTCCTGTATATCAAAACCATATACTTTCCCAGTGTCTCCAACCAGTCCAGCAAGGAACACAGTGTCATGCCCATTTCCTAAAGTCGCATCCACCGCAATATCACCGGGACTGACAGCTTTAGTCAATAAAATTTTAGCATATGAGAGAATACGGTCTAATTTCATTGTTCCGGCTGCTCCACCTGATAATATTTTCCCTGCCAGCTGTCTCTTCTGGTTAATTCGGCATTAATGCTATTTAAGACCTCCCATTTATTGACACTCCACATTGGGCCGACCATTAAATCAATTGGCCCGTCACCGGTAATGCGGTGGACAATCATTTTCGGAGGCAAAATTTCCAATTGGTCACAAACTAAATGGACATAGTCCTCTTTTGACAGGAACTCCAGCATGCCCTTTTCATATTGTTTGACCATTGGTGTGCCCTTTAACAAATGAAGCAGATGAATTTTAATTCCCTGCACATCCAGCTTAGCGACCTCACGTGCTGTTTCCATCATCATGTCATAGCTCTCAAGCGGCAGTCCATTAATAATATGGGAGCAGACTCGAATGTTATGTTTTCTTAATTTATTTACACCTTCTATATAGCATTGAAAATCGTGGGCGCGATTGATTAACTGTGCGGTCTGTTCATGAACCGTTTGCAGACCCAATTCCACCCACAAATAAGTTCTTTTGTTTAAGTCAGCAAGGTATTCAACCACATCATCAGGCAGGCAGTCCGGCCGTGTGGCAATGGATAAGCCAACAACTCCCTCCAGGTTCAGGACAGTCTCAAATTTTTCCCGAAGAACTTCTAAAGGGGCATGCGTATTGGTATAGGCCTGAAAATAGGCCATGTATTTGCCATCTTTCCATTTTGTATGCATCTTATTTTTTATGTCATTAAATTGGGTAATTAAGTCATCGACGCGATTGCCGGCAAAATCACCGGAACCCGCCGCACTGCAAAAAGTGCAGCCGCCGTAGGCTGCAGTACCGTCACGGTTTGGACAATCAAATCCGCCATCTAGAGCCACTTTAAATACCTTATGCCCAAATTGCTGACGAAGATGATAATTCCATGTATGATAACGCTTATCATCAAGAGCATAAGGAAACGGTTTTATTTCAAGCATGTCTAATGAATCTCCTTGTTAAATTTTTCTGCTTATATGCAATCAGTTTATTTTAGCATGATGGACAAGCCTTATCCAACGATTGTTATTTGCAGAATTGCCAGCATTTATCATTGGTTTGCTGTCATAGGAAAGCATAGGGAGAACACAATAAGAATTGAAGCAGTCCGTTGCTTCAATTTATGGCACTAGTTCCGGGAGGGTTCAAATATGGCTACTCGTGAATCAATGGATGAATTAAGGCAGGAAGTTTCAGATACGATTCGCTATGCAGAGGAGCAGTACAAACAAAGCAGCCTCCAGCAGCATTATAATAACGAGGAATATACACAAGCTTTGCAGAAGCTGGAAGCCGCTTATCAGGATGTCGCTAAAATTGCTCATAGCGCCAGTGCCCAGCAACGGGAGCAGCTTCACCGAATGAGACTGCAAATCCAGCAAATGCAAAATAACATGATATTGCAAGAGACAAGAGGAGGAGAACAGTTTTGAAAAAACGGTCTAAACAACAAAATCCTGAGCAAAAAACACGCAATGGGATGAATAACCAAGACCTTGAATTGGGGAAGGAAGATGATGTAGTGAAATTGGCCAAAAAGAAATATGAACAGTCAGGCGGCCAGCCGGTTAAATCGAAATTTCATCAGGAATAACAGCAATCCTCAGAAAAGGGCTGTCCTTAGCCTTCCGGACAGCCCTTTTTGCGTTTCGAAAATACACTTAATTATGACAAATCAAAGTAGAGCTAAAAAGAATTGCAACGCCTGATAAAAAGGAATAAAATGACCAAAGGAATTGAATATTTTTTTGGATAAAGGAGCGTTTTTCATGCCGCGTGCCTTATGGCTTTTAATTATCGGGATGGCAGTGAATACTATAGGCTCTTCTTTTTTATGGCCTTTAAATACGATTTATATTCACAATCAATTAGGAAAGTCCCTATCTGTTGCAGGACTTGTGTTAATGCTTAACTCGGGGGCTAATGTTATTGGAAACCTCGCTGGAGGTTATTTATTTGATAAAATCGGGGGTTATAAAACGATTCTTTCGGGGATCCTCATTTCTTTGTTCTCCCTTTCCGGGTTAACCTTCTGGCATGGATGGCCGCAATATGTCTTTTTTCTGATTATTGCTGGGTTTGGAGCAGGAATGATTTTTCCCGCCATGTATGCGATGGCTGGTTCTGTCTGGAAAGAGGGGGGCCGGAAAACCTTTAATGCTTTGTATGTTGCCTCCAACCTCGGGGTAGCCATCGGGACCGCTTCTGCAGGTGTGGTGGCCGACTACTCGTTCCAGCTGATTTTTCTCGCCAATACCATTATGTACTTGATCTTTTTAGTGATAGCTGTTTTGGGCTATAAGAGAATTACAGCTGACACGAAACAGTCGAAAGGTCATGATGAAACTGTCATAGGGATAAAAAGCCGTGCAAATTTCCACGCTTTGTTAATCCTCAGCATGAGTTACCTGCTTTGCTGGATCCCATACAGCCAATGGAGCACCACGGTTGCTTCATTTACGCAGGAAATTGGCATATCACTTTCCAAGTACAGTTTATTGTGGACCATAAACGGGGCTCTTATTGTTTTGGGACAGCCGTTATTAAATGGTATGTTAAAGCTTGTGCTTAAGTCTATAAAACAGCAAATTATCATTGGTATTGGGATATTTATTGTTTCATTTTGGGTCTTAAGCCAAGCGGAATCTTTTTCAGGGTTTTTGGCTGCCATGGCTATTTTAACCATTGCTGAGATGTTTGTATGGCCGGCAGTTCCGACCATTGCCTTCGATTTGGCGCCAAAAGGCCGGGAAGGCTTCTACCAGGGGATTATTAATAGTACTGCGACCGGCGGAAGAATGATTGGTCCGCTGCTCGGCGGAGTGATTGTTGATTTGTATAGCATGGGCACTTTATTTATCATCCTGATTGTTTTGTTTATGATGGCTATCCTGGCAATTCTTGTCTACGATCGTAAACTGAAGACTGCGGTGACCAATGCTGTACAAGGGCAAGTTTAAAGAGGGAGCCGAATATCCCTCTTTTTTGGTTTAATGTGTAATAAATTTGGCGAAGCTGGGATTAGGTCACTTGCATACAGGCGAAAAATTGATTACAATAACCGTATTACGAAATAATGAAAAAACAGTGAATAGGAGTAGTAATGGTTAATGCCCGCTATTTAGAGAGTTGACGGCTGGTGAAAGTCAACCGGGAACATCATGAACTCGCCTATGAGTTGCAAATGTGAAAATAAAGTAAGATTTGCCGTTTTCCGCGTTAAGGATGAATGAAGCGAGTGTTTAAGCACTAATGTGGGTGGTACCGCGGGAGATTACATATAGCCTCTCGTCCCTGTCTGGGATGAGGGGTTTTTTATTTTTCAATAGGAGGATTAAGGAAAATGAGTTTCGATCATCAGCAAATCGAAAAAAAATGGCAGCAAAAATGGGAGCAAGAAAAGACATTCAAAACAAACGAAGAATATAATAAGCGCAAATTTTATGCGTTAGATATGTTTCCATATCCATCCGGTGTCGGCCTTCACGTCGGCCATCCAGAGGGATATACCGCAACAGACATTCTTTCACGGCTGAAGCGGATGCAAGGATACAATGTCCTTCATCCGATGGGCTGGGATGCCTTCGGACTTCCAGCGGAACAATATGCACTAGATACTGGCAACGACCCGGCTGAATTTACTGAGAAAAACATCAACACCTTTCGCAGACAGATAAAATCACTGGGCTTTTCCTATGATTGGGACCGTGAAGTGAATACAACGGATCCAGAATATTATAAATGGACACAGTGGATTTTCTTGAAGCTTTGGGAAAAAGGCCTTGCCTATATTGATGAAGTGCCTGTCAACTGGTGTCCTGCACTTGGAACCGTACTCGCCAATGAGGAAGTCATCGATGGAAAAAGTGAGCGCGGCGGTCACCCGGTTGAACGCCGTCCAATGCGTCAATGGATGCTAAAAATTACGGCCTATGCTGACCGTCTGCTTGAAGACCTAGAAGAACTCGACTGGCCGGAAAGCTTGAAAGAGATGCAGCGTAACTGGATTGGGCGCTCTGAAGGGGCAGAGGTTAATTTTGAAATTGACGGCCATGGAGAAACATTTACCGTGTTTACTACCCGCCCTGATACGCTTTTTGGCGCTACGTATGCCGTTCTGGCTCCGGAGCATGCTCTTGTGGACAAAATTACCACTTCTGGACAGCGCGCAGAAGTCGATGCTTATCTGGAAAAAGTAAAAACCAAGAGCGATCTTGAGCGTACTGATCTTGCGAAAGAAAAAACGGGTGTCTTTACTGGGGCTTATGCGATTAATCCTGCAAATGGCGAAAAAATGCCCATTTGGATTGCGGACTACGTATTAGCCACCTACGGTACCGGAGCGATTATGGCCGTTCCTGCTCATGATGAGCGCGACTATGAATTTGCCAAAGTATTTGGCTTGCCGATTAAAGCGGTTGTGGCCGGAGGCGATGTAGAGAAAGAAGCCTATACGGGCGACGGAGAACACATCAATTCCGATTTCTTAAATGGCTTAAATAAAGTGGATGCTATCAAAAAAATGATCTCTTGGCTGGAAGAAAAGGGAATCGGAACAAAGAAAGTAACCTACCGGCTGCGCGATTGGCTGTTCAGCCGCCAGCGCTATTGGGGTGAGCCGATTCCAATCATTCACTGGGAAGATGGCACGATGACGGCTGTTCCGGAAGACCAGCTTCCATTGACACTGCCCAAGACTACAGATATCAAACCTTCCGGGACTGGAGAATCACCACTAGCCAATATCGAAGAATGGGTGAATGTAGTCGATCCGGCAACTGGCAAAAAAGGCCGCCGTGAAACGAATACGATGCCGCAATGGGCTGGAAGCTGCTGGTATTATCTGCGTTATATTGATCCGAAGAATTCAAAGGAGCTGGCTTCACAGGAAAAATTAAACCATTGGCTCCCTGTCGATATTTACATTGGCGGTGCCGAGCATGCGGTGCTCCATTTGCTGTATGCCCGTTTCTGGCATAAGTTCTTATATGATATTGGAGTTGTGCCAACGAAGGAACCGTTCCAAAAGCTGTTCAACCAAGGCATGATTTTGGGTGAGAATAATGAAAAAATGAGCAAATCAAAAGGTAATGTGGTAAACCCAGATGAAATCGTCCAAACACATGGTGCAGATACCCTCCGCATGTATGAAATGTTCATGGGACCACTGGATGCTTCAATTGCCTGGTCTACAAACGGATTGGACGGCTCCCGCCGCTTTCTGGATCGAATTTGGCGCTTAATCGTCGAAGAAAATGGTGACTTAAATCCAAAAATTCATGTCAGTGAAGAAGTGTCCAGCTTAGAAAAGGTATACCATCAGACTGTGAAAAAGGTGACCGAGGACTATGAAGGATTACGATTCAATACGGCGATTTCCCAATTGATGGTATTCATTAACGAAGCTTATAAAGCAGAAGTGCTTCCAAAGCATTTTATAGAGGGCTTTGTAAAACTGCTTTCACCGGTTGCTCCGCATATTGCCGAAGAGCTTTGGGAAAGACTTGGCCATGAAGGCACTATTTCCTACGAAGCTTGGCCAGCCTATGATGAGGCAAAGCTGGTCGAAAATGAAGTGGAAATTGTCATTCAAGTGAATGGCAAAGTGAAGACAAAAGTCATGGTTCCAACAGATGCCAGCAAAGAGGCATTAGAAGGCATTGCCATGGGTGACGACCGCGTCAAGGAGCAAATTGAAGGAAAAACGATCCGGAAGGTCATCACGGTACCGGGTAAATTGGTTAACATTGTAGCAAATTAAAAAGACACAGGCTGACTTCAGATGAAAGAAGTCAGCCTCGTTTTGAAGGGATGGTTAACATGGAAGAAATCAAGATCATTACACCTGAGGAATTAAAGGAAAAGCTTGAAAAAGGGGAAAAGCTTGAGCTCGTGGATGTAAGGGAGAACGAAGAGGTAGCTGAAGGAATGATTCCTGGTGCCAAACATATCCGTATGGGGGATATTCCCGCCCATCTCGATTATTTTGACAAGGACAAAGAATATATCTTCATATGCCGTTCCAGCCGCCGCAGTGAAAATGTGTGTTACTATCTGCAAGAACAAGGCTATAAGGTCCGTAACATGATTGGCGGCATGCTGAACTGGGCTGGAGACGTCGAATAACTGATTCCAAATGGAATTGGTTATTTTTTTTATCCTTTTAATTTTTAAAATTCAGAAAAGGGGGCAATAATGATAAAAAAAGTGAGGGAGAATTCAGTGATACAGGTAAAGTTATTTGATCGGGAGCATGAAAAGGATTTGGAAAAGGAAATGAACCGGTTTTTAAGAGGCATCGATGAAAAAAGCCTGCTCGATATTAAATACAACGTTGCTGCAATGACTGAGGAAGAGGAAGAGGAACAAATCTATTGTTTTTCTGCGATGATTATTTACCGGGCCTGAAACGTTAAACCTGATTAGAAAAACGGCATAAAAAATAACATTAATGGTTATTTTTTATGCCGCTTTTTTTATTGGACCTCATAGTGATCCAAATAATGGCTGGCCCTAAAATATTGATGAAGAGGATAAGAGTGACAATCGCCCACAGGAACCATTCCGTATTCAAAAACTGCCGGTAAAACCAATTATGATAAAAGTCCATCCTATCACCTCTCTTTAGCATTCTCGTCATCGCCGGAAACAATCATACCCGTATTTTTGATTATTTTTAGATTCGTATGGGAATAAAAGAGAGTAGAGACATTGCTTAGTCATGGAGAGGTGCTGAATGGAAAGAAATGTCGAGGAATTGTTGAAGCAGAATTTAACCTCAAGTTACGAGAATAATAAAGTAATGGTTCAATCAATCCTTCCAGACCATGCGGATCTGGTTACGAGAGAATTTTTTTTTCACGAAGAGAAGAATATTGCCATTGTTTGTTTTTATTTTGACGGTTTGGTGAAAAGCGACCTGATCAGCTCGGTTATCGATTCATTTATTTATCAGGCACCAAGACTATTAAAAGACATTGATCTTACTACCCTTTATAAAAAGCTGCCTGAAAAAATAAATAAACATATTCTTCATGCTCACAACGTAAAACAGGTTACTAAAATCCAAGACATTATTGACGGTATCTTATCGGGAGACACCGTTTTTATTATCGATAAATGTGATCAGGCCATCCTCGTTTCGACTAGGGGATGGAATGAGAGATCGGTTAGTGAACCGCAGGCCGAACAAGTGGTAATAGGTCCGCGGGATGGTTTTACAGAAAATTTGCGGACGAATACGGCACTCGTTAGAAGAAGAATCAGGGATCCTTTATTTTCAATAAAATCAACAACCGTTGGAAAGAGGACGAAGACCACGATCAATATTGCCTTTTTAGAAGGAACTGTCAAAGAAGGTCTTGTTGAAGAAGTCATGAATAGAATCAATAAAATTGAAATTGACGGGGTCATCGATTCCGGCTACATTACGGAATTAATTGAGGATTCACCGTTTTCACCGTTTACTACTGTGCAAAGCACTGAGCGGCCGGATAAAGTGGCGGCTTCAATCCTGGAAGGACGAGTAGCCATTTTTGTCGACAATTCTCCCTTTGTATTAATTGTACCTGCCTATTTTTGGCAGTTTTTACAAGCGAGTGATGATTATTATTCCAAATACTTGACCGGTTCCTTTTTTCGTATTATCCGTTATTTTGCTTTTATCATCAGCCTTGTTCTTACTTCTGTCTATGTCATGTTAATCAGCTTTCACCAGGAAATGATTCCAACGGCCTTAGCGTTAACGATAGCTTCGGGCAGGGATGTGACGCCTTTCCCGGTATTGCTTGAGGCCTTAATTATGGAAACCAGTTTTGAATTGATGCGCGAGGCGGGGCTGAGGATGCCTAAACCAGTCGGTCAGGCGGTAAGCATTGTGGGATCGTTAGTGATAGGGCAGGCAGCTGTGCAAGCTGGCCTCATCTCCCCGTTCATGGTGATTATCGTGGCAATTACGGGGATAGCTTCCTTTGTCATTCCAAATTACGCGGCTTCTTATTCGATCAGGCTGATCCGATTTCCACTGTTAATTGCCTCAGGTATGCTCGGTTTGCTTGGGTTTTCGGTTGTATTTGCCTTGATCGCCATTCATGCCCTTTCCTTAAGATCATTTGGAGAATCTTATTTGTCTCCTGCTTCCCCTTTCCAGCCATCTGACCAGAAGGACTCCTTCTTTCGCATGCCGTGGTGGAAAATGGAGCGGCTTCCGTCTCTGGCGGCAGGTAAAGGAAGATCCGCCAATATCCAAAAACCGAAAGCGAATGAGAATGAGGATTAATCATACCAACTTTAATGGGGAGATGGCCCAGAATGAAGGAGGTACAGCATGGCGGCTAAATTCAAAATTTGCGTATTGGTTTGTGTATTGATCCTCATTTTAAGTGGCTGTAAAACAGGAAAAAGGGAATTAAACGATTTAGCGCTGGTCATGGCAGTTGGATTAGATAAAGGAAGTTCTGAAGGATTAATTAAGGTGACTACTCAAATTGCCAGGCCGTCGGATGCAAGGGGGCAGACCGGGGCCCCATCCGGCCAAACGGGAGATCCAATATGGTCGGCTTCTGCAGAAGGGGAAACGATTTTTCAAGCGATTCGTAATTTATCTACGTTTTCCTCTAGGCGTGTGTTTTGGGCCCATAATCTTATCATTGTCATCAATGAGAAGTTAGCCAAAGAAGGGATCAGGGAGATCATCGATTTTTTTACAAGAAATCCTGAACTTAGAATGAGGACATGGGTCGCGGTGACACCGAATAAGGCCAGTGAAGTGGTGAGTACGGTAACAGGACTGGAAGTCGTGCCTGGAGAAGCTCTGGACAAATTATTCCGCTACACACCGATATCGGTTCAGGCACCCCGCACACAAATTCTTGACCTTCAGGCCTCCTATTTAAGCGAAAGCACGGAGCCCATATTAGCCCGCCTTCGGCTGGTAAATCGAGGTGTTTCTAATAAGAAACCTGGCCAAGAAGGCGGATACAAACAGGTTGAATTAGCCGGTGCAGGAGTTTTTAAAGGGGACAAGCTTGTAGGGACATTAAAACCTTTTGAAGTAAGATCCGTTCTTCCCTTTCTTGAAGCAATGGATACCGGCATGTTAATTTTGCACTGCCCGGATGATAAACAAAAGAAAATCACAGTTGAACTGAGAAATCAAAAATTTAAGGTGATCCCTTCCTTTAAAAATAACAAACCAGCCTTCACCGTTTCTTATCAAACAGATGGCAGTGTAGTAGAAGCCGCCTGCCCATTTTCCTTAGAAGAAAGAGCGAAAGTGGATGCCATTGAAAGAGAGATGGAGCAAGAGAAAAAGAAAGAATTTGAAAAACTGGTCAGGCGGGCACAAAAAGAACTTAATTCTGATTTTTTGGAGCTGGGGAAGGTTTTTCATAATCGATATCCGGTTGAATGGAGAAGAATCCATTCACAGTGGGAAACGATTTTTCCCACCGTTGAGATAAAAGTTAAAACGATGGCAAAAGTGAAGGATACAGTCTTGTTAAAAAATCAAACAAAGTCAGGAAGGATAAATAAGTAGATGCAAAAAGTAAGAATTTCTAATGGGATGTTTATGGCGTTAATTATTAATATGGTCTATGCCAAAGCGATTGGCCTAACTCAAGGATCAATAGCGCGTGAAGTTGGGGGCGATATGTGGATCTCTACTTTTTTTTCTTCCATTCAAGGCTGTCTGATGATGTTGCTGACCATTTATGTGATCCGTCAATCACCAGAATCAAATATATTGGGGCAAAGTGAACTCTTGTTAGGAAAATGGTTTGGAAAAATCATAAGTTTAATCTTATTCCTCTTCTTTGTTGGCGCTGCCGGGGCGGTGTATACTACCTTTGTTTACCATTTAAAGGATTACTTTTTACCTGAAGCCCCGACAATCATTTTTGTCATTGCAGGTTTTATTATTGCGGTTTTTGCCCTTTACCATGGCATCGAGGTGATAGGCAGGATGGCCTTGATTGGAGTATTTTCTATCTTGATGCTGAATATCTTGATTATATTTGGCTCGATCAGAGACTTTGATATTAGGGAGTTAATGCCGCTTTTTCAATATGGCGTTCTTCCCGATCTTTGGGCAAGCAGGCATAACAATACCGATTGGGCGATGGCGACAATGATGGCAGCTGTTATCCTGCCAATGGTAAAAGAAAAAAATACATGGAAGAGGTCAGGCGCGCTTGGAATTGTACTTGGAGGTGCTTTTGTCATCATTTGGCCGATTCTGGAGACAGGCGTCTTAACGGCGGAGGTTGCCGGGCAATATATCGTTTCTTGCATGCAAATGGCGAGAAGCGCACAAATTGGTTTGTTTTTTCATCGGTATGAAATGATTATGATTGCCTTTTTTTCACTTTCAGCCTTGACACAAATCATTATGACCTTTTTTTGTGCCGCTGTTTCCATCCAAAATCTGATTGGCATGAAAAGCCATAAACCAGCGATTTTGCCGGCAAGTCTCATTCTCAGTGGCTTTGGCTATTGGGTGGTGTTAGATCATCACCGGGCGATTGATTATATTGAAACCTATTGGGTCACACTGGCCATGTCGATTGCCATCGGCATTCCATTGATGGTGCTGGTTCTGGGGTTCATCTTTCGTAAGAAGCTGAAACAATCAAAATCGGCCAGCATGTGAATGAATGGTTTTTGCATATGAAAAGCCCCCAATGAATGGAGGCTTGGATGACTATCGATCTAAACTGACTTTTCCGCTGTTTTTGCAAACAGGGCGGCATTGGTTCCTGCCAGTCTTCCTGTAACGAAGGCAGAAGTAATATTATAGCCTCCTGTATATCCGTGGATATCCAAAATTTCACCGGAAAAATAGAGACCCTTCATGAGTTTGGAAGCCATCGTTTGCGGTTCTATCTCTTTTACAGAAACACCGCCGCCCGTCACAAACGCCTTTTCTAGCGAAAGAGTCCCATTCGCCTTGATCGGGAATTGTTTGCAGCTTTTGGCAAAGCTGCGCAGCTTTTCATTGGGTATCGTGCCTCCCTGTTCAGCTGCAGATATTCCATTATAGTCCAGTAAAAACAAAAGATACCGTTCGGGCAAAAAACCCTTTAACGTATTTTTGATACTTTTCTTTGGCTCACTTTTGACTAGCTTGACGATTTCTTGAAATAGCTCTTCTTCCTTGGAATCCGGCAAGGCGTCCAGACTCAAAATCACTTCTTTTAAGTTCCACTTCCTCAGGGCCTTAACGACAAACTGGCTGCATCTTAATACAGCTGGACCGCTGATGCCAAAGTGAGTAAACAGCATGTCCATTCGATGAGTGATGAGAGGTTTCCCTTTGGGGTTTAACACACTTAATTCAATGTCCCTTAAGGATAAACCCTGCAGCGTTTTATTTTGGATAAATGGCTCATTGGACGTCACGGGCACTTCAGTCGGGAACAGGTCAGTAATTGTGTGCCCTGCTTTTTTGGCCCAGGCATAACCATCGCCAGTAGAGCCGGTGTGGGGGACTGATTTGCCTCCTACTGCTACGACAATGGAGTTGGCTGAAATGGTTTGCCCGTCTTTTAGCAAAACACCAGAGACCTTGTCATTTTCATAGATCAAATCCTCTACGGGGCTATTCTTGAAAACTTTGACTTTGAGCTTTTCTAATTGATCTAACAGAGCATTTACAACGGATTGGGCCTTATTGGAAACCGGGAACATCCGGCCGTGATCTTCTTCCTTTAAGGCAATGCCCAAGTTTTCAAAGAACCGAATTATATCTTCGTTGTTAAAAATGGAAAAAGCGCTATATAAAAACTTGCCGTTGCCTGGAATATGCTTAATAATCTCCTCCACAGGCAGCCGGTTGGTTACATTGCAGCGTCCGCCTCCGGAAATGGCCAGCTTTCTGCCAAGCTTTTCCCCTTTATCAATCAACAGGACTTTTGCACCTTTTTCACCA
This sequence comes from Neobacillus muris, assembly GCF_943193175.1. Lineage (GTDB taxonomy): Bacteria > Bacillota > Bacilli > Bacillales > Cytobacillaceae > Neobacillus > Neobacillus muris. Next base: position 246,104 of record NZ_CALPDF010000003.1, on the reverse strand, counting down.
GCGGCAATGGCGGCCATTAACCCGGATGGACCGCCGCCAATTACGATTACATCAACATTCATCATTTCACCAACTTTAAAACAGATTCATTTCATTATAAACATAAATTATGAAATTAAAACGAATTGCTGTACATTTTAAGAAAAATAACATGGGTTGTGAGTAGCATCCGCGCAAAAGAAGTTGTAAACTACTAATAGTCCGCAAAAAAAGTCGAATTTTATTTGCAATCGTATCATGAGGCGCTATTTATTCATAGCGAACCGTATTCTTCGGTCAGGAAGGGATTATATGCAGTCTAAGCTTTTAAGAGGAACTTTTATATTAACGATAGGTACCATTTTATCTAAAGTACTTGGTCTAATTTACGTGATTCCATTTTTCCAAATTGTCGGCAGGGAGGGGACAACTCTTTATCAATTTTCCTATGTTCCCTATACCATTTTTATCAGTGTAGCCACTGCCGGTGTGCCGCTTGCCGTATCGAAGTTTATTTCCAAATATAATGCATTGGAAGAATATGCAGTTGGCCGGAAACTATTTAAATCCGGTATTTTGATTATGCTGGTAACGGGGTTCATGGCCTTTTTAATCATGTATTTTGCTGCGCCAACATTGGCGGAGATGAGCACTCAAGGTAAAAAGGCAAACCTAGAGGATGTTACAACAGTCATGCGTGCAGTTAGTTTTGCGTTGATTATTGTTCCGTTTATGAGTTTAATTCGCGGTTTTTTCCAAGGACATCAGTCGATGGGGCCGTCAGCTGTTTCACAAGTAGTTGAACAAATTGTCAGGATCAGCTTTACCCTGCTTGGGGCATACGTCGTCATTCATTTTTTCAAAGGAAAGATGGTCACCGCTGTAAGTGTTGCGACATTTGCTGCATTTATCGGGGCAATAGGCGGACTGCTTGTTTTATTTTGGTATTGGTATAGAAGAAAGCCGCATTTGGACGAACTGCTGGCCCATGATAAGGGGACGATGGATGTCTCGCTGAAAGAAATTTATAAAGAAATTTTTATCTACGCCTTTCCTTTTGTTTTAGTAGGAATTGCGAATCCGTTATTTCAAGCGGTGGACCAGTTTACTTTCGGCAAGGCTATGGCGGAGATTGGCATCAAAGCCAAGGCAGCCAATAATTATTTTTCAATCCTGAATTTCGAATCTCATAAAATCGTTATTATTCCGGTATCACTTGCAACTGCCTTCTCGCTAACACTCGTTCCAAGTATTACTAAGGCGTTTGTTGAAGGAGAAAGAAACAGCCTGAATCACCAATTAAATCAAACGTTTCAGGTGCTGTTATTTTTGACGCTTCCAGCTTCTATTGGATTATCCTTATTAGCCGAACCGGTCTATACGGCTTTTTATCAGCATGATTTGCTGGGGGCAAGCGTACTCAGCGCCTATGCTCCAGTAGCGATCTTATTTTCTTTGTATTCTGTTACAGCGGCAATCTTGCAAGGGATTAATGAGCAGCGGTTTACCGTTCTGAGTTTGCTGGTGGGATTATTAATTAAGCTGTCCTTAAATGTTCCATTAATTAAAGCAATGGAAATTAAGGGCGCCGTTTTAGCCACTGCCCTTGGTTATATTGCTGCCATCGCTCTTAATATTATTGTGATAAAAATGTATGCCCGTTACCCATTTCGGTTTGTTTGGCGCAGAAGCTTATTGATTGTCATTTTTGCTGGCATAATGTGGATTGGGACGAAACTTTCTTATAAATTTTTATTGTTATTCCTGTCACCGGCATCAAAGTTTAATTCAGTGATTATCATTGTGGTATGTGCCCTTATCGGCGCCGGCATTTATTTTTACCTAGGTTTAAGGTCTGGGCTTGCCCGCCGATTATTCGGCAATAGGATCGATCGGATGATGGACAAACTAATGCTGCCTAGAAGGAGGAGTACAGGTGAGACTAGATAAATTGCTGGCCAATCTTGGCTATGGCAGCCGTAAGGAAGTCAAGCAGCTCCTTAAGAACGGTGCAGTTCAAGTAGAGGGTGAAGTCATAAAGGATGCGAAAAGGCATGTGGATCCCGCTGCGCAAACCGTTACATTATATGGAGAACAGGTCGAATACAAAGAGTTTATTTATTTAATGATGAACAAACCGCCTGGAGTGTTATCGGCAACAGAGGATCCCTCCGGAGAGACCGTTATTGATTTATTGGAGCTCGAGGATCAGGTTTATGAGCCCTTTCCTGTCGGGCGGCTTGATAAGGATACGGAGGGCCTGCTGCTTATTACCAATGACGGGCAGCTGGCACATCGGCTGTTGTCTCCCAAAAAGCATGTCCCCAAAACCTACTTTGCCGTGATTGACGGTGAGGTAACGGAGGAAGATATTCTGGCCTTTGGCAAAGGGGTCATATTAGATGATGGGTATGAAACTAAGCCCGGTGAGCTGGTTATCTTAAAATCAGGAATCCGCTCTGATATCGAATTGACGATTACAGAAGGAAAATTTCACCAAGTAAAAAGAATGTTCGAATCGGTGGGAAAAAAAGTCGTCTACCTTAAACGAATTTCTATGGGGCCGCTTAAGCTGGATGAAACCCTCGAACTTGGCGAATACCGGGAATTAACCGAGGAAGAAGTCGAGTTATTGAAAGACTATCAAGTAAAATAAAAAAGGCAGGGTTCAAGCCCTGTCTTTTGCTATGCCAAAAAGGATTTTAACATCCAATTATGTTTTTGAAGCTTGCCAATCAGATCCACGAACATATCACTTGTTACTTCATCGTTGTTTTGTTCTGCCACTTCCATACTAGCCTTTAACTCATCAATTAGTAAAGAGAAGTCATGAATGATAGCTTGTACCATTTCCTCTGCGGTTAATGCTTCAGTTGATTCCTTGATCGATGCCATTTCCAAAAACTCTTTTAAAGTTGAAACAGGTTTTCCATTTATACTTAGCAGCTGCTCGGCCAGCTCGTCTACCACGGATGCGGCTTCTTCATATAATTCCTCAAATTTGGCATGCAATGTGAAGAACTGAGGGCCTTTTACATACCAGTGAAACTGATGCAGTTTCGTATACAACACACTCCAGTTTGCAATTTGCTGATTTAATACTTGTTCTACTGTCATTTGATCTTCCTCCTAATCTTTTGTATGAATTAATTATAACACATATTAAATAAAAGTAAATATTAAATAATAATAATTATAAATAATAGTGAGCAAACATGAGGTTTCCATAAATCATCCATAAAAATGTGAAACTATGGGTAACTTATAACTATCAGTCCAAACCAAGAAAGGCAGATGGCAGCAAAGAAGGGGGATGTGTTTATGAAGCTGACTCAAAAAGAACGGATTGAGTTGCATGGCTTTAATAATTTGACGAAGTCCTTAAGCTTTAATATGTATGACATTTGTTTTACACGTACAAAAGAGGAGAGGGAGGCATATTTAAATTATATCGATGAACAGTATAGTGCGGAAAGGCTGACGAAAATATTAAAAGATGTCGCCGATATTATTGGGGCACATGTCTTAAATATTGCCAGCCAAGACTTTGAGCCTGCAGGGGCGAGTGTGACTCTTTTAGTGTCTGAGGCTCCTGTGGAACATGCTCCTTCGGAATATTTCGAGGAATCACCAGGCCCAGTAGTGGAGAATGTTGTGTTCCAATTGGATAAAAGCCATATCACTGTTCATACATATCCGGAATACCACCCTGATGAAGGAATCAGTACCTTTCGAGCAGATATTGATGTTTCGACCTGCGGTGAAATTTCTCCATTAAAAGCACTCAATCACCTCATCCGCTCCTTCGAGACGGACGTGATGATTATTGATTACCGAGTCCGGGGCTTTACCCGCAATAAAGACGGGTATAAGTTATTTATCGACCATGATATCAGCTCCATTCAAAACTACATTCCGGAGGATGTCGGTGAACAATTTGACATGATTGATGTCAATGTCTATCAAGAGCATATTTTTCATACTAAATGCAAGCTAAAGGAATTTGATTTAAATAATTACCTGTTTGGCTATACGAAAGACAAATTGAGTCCTGATGAGCATATCGAAATAACCGAGAGGATCAAATTGGAAATGGATGAAATCTTCTATGGGAAAAATATAGTGGAATAGGGGGGAAACCAAAAAAAAGAAGAAGTCAGCTCGTATGCTGACTTCTTTTTTAAACAGTTTTTTTCATGATAAAGGAAACTATAGTTAAGACGGCAAGGATCAGTATACTAATGGACGAACCCATTAAATTGCTAGGACTAATTAGAAAGCCGATAAAGATAATGCTTAAACCTATAACAGCTAGAATAGTTGTATAAGGGAACCCTTTTACCAGGAAACCAGGTTTGGTTTTATAGGCGGCACGGAGCTTTAATTGTGCAAGACAAATAAAGATCCAAACCACCATAACCGTGAATCCTGGTATTGTCATCAAATAGTTTATGACCTTGCTTGGTGTTACATAGGCAAAATAAATACCTATTGCGATACAAAGACTAGTAATAGCGATTCCTGCAAGGGGAATCCCTTTTGCTGAGGTTTTTGCCAGGCTTTTGGCGGCAGAACCGCTTTGAGCCATTGAAAATAAGGTTCTTGATGTGGCATAGATCCCGGAATTGGCAGCGGAAAGCACGGCAGTTAATAATACAAAGTTCATGATATGGGCAGCACCCGGCAGACCGGCTGAGCTAAATACCTGCACAAAGGGGCTGTCCGCGCCGGTGACTGTATTCCAAGGCATCATACCGCAAATAATCAGGATTGGCAAAATATAAAAAATGATGACTCTTACTATTACTCCTTTGACAATCTTGGGCATGACCCGCTCACTATCCTGAGTTTCGGTTACCGCCACCCCAATTAATTCTGCTCCCCCATATGAAAACATGACCACTAGAAAGGCGCTGAACGTTCCGCCCAGCCCGTTAGGAAAAAATCCCCCATGTGCTGTATAATTTTTGAAAGGCTCCTGAACGTCACTGGGAATGATTCCGAGTAACAGGAAAATGCCAAGAATAATAAACACGATTAGCGCGAAAATTTTAATTCCTGCAAACCAAAATTCCAGTTCGCCATAGGCCTTTACTTGAAATAGATTGATTCCCACAATGATGGCGGCACATATGAAGCTTAACAACCATAAAGGAGTCTGCGGAAACCAGAACTGAAGGAAACTTCCCGCAGCTAACAGCTCAACGACGGTGACAAGAATCCAGTTAATCCAATAAAGCCATCCAGTAATAAACGAAATTCGAAACCCAAAAGCTTTGTGAATCAGATGCTGGACATTGTGGTCAGGGTTGGCGATTGCCATTTCCCCTAACGCAGCCATGACAATAAACAGCAAAAGGCCGCCAATTAAATAGGTAACCACTACACTTGGACCGGCTATATGCAGCGTATCGGAGCTTCCCTTAAAAATACCGGTGCCGATCATCCCGGCTAAAGCAATAAACTGAACATGTCTGGGCAATAGCCCTTTTTTTAAATCCTGTTGTTTTTTCTCCATGATGCTCCCTTTTCCTTTTTCGCTTAAACGCTTTTATGCATTAAAGTTTTTTATACTAATATAACATAATTATAGTCTTTGTCAATTTCATACCTTCATACGGGACGATGTACGCAGCAGGTGATAAAAACACTAATAGCACACGCTATTAGCGTGTGCTATTAAAATCTTGTTTCAGTATTCCTTGTTTTTAGGATGACATCTTCACTTTTTTTTGTGTAGTTGTCCACTTTCCGCGGCTTGGGCTTATGACCAAGTCATTATAGGCTAAAACATTCAAATCTCGTTGTATGGTGCGAGGAGTGATACCAAATTCCTCTACAAGTTCTTGAGTCGTTACCGTTCCGTTATCACGGATAAACATGTAGATACATTTGATGCGGTTTAACATCCGGTTAGTTGAAGGTTTCAAAGAACCACTCCCTATCCTAATTTCAAACCTATGGCTTAATCCCTCTACCGACAGCCTCTTTGAAGAAAAATCTTCAAGTATATGTAATCTTCTTTTCCGCGCAGACAACTCCTTTTAAAAGATAGGTGAAGGAGGTACTAAGATGTCATACATCTAACCTTATTGTACCCATAATGTCTGAAAATTTCTACCAATAAGCGAAAATTTACATAATATACATAATTTTTTATGGCAGATTATGTTACCTCCTTTTTTTCTTACTATAAGTTATGGGGAAAGGGATCAATTTTATGACATTTTTTTGAATATTTAGTTTTTAATAAAAAATAAGCCATAAATACATCAAAAGATTGATTCATAATTTGCAATAGTGCTATTGTTAAAAATAAAGCTACATTTTTGCAAAGGGGATAGTGAGCATGGCATATGCAATAGTAAATGGGAAACTGATGGATCGTTCAGAAGCCAAAGTTGATATTGAGGATCGCGGTTATCAATTTGGTGATGGGGTATATGAGGTTATTCGTGTTTATAACGGAAAATTGTTTACGCTTAAGGAGCATTTGGCCCGTTTTGAAAAAAGCCTGGCCAGCATTCGCATCAATTTGCCCTTTTCCACCCAAGAGTTAACCGAAATGATCAAGCAGCTTATAGAAAAAAATAACCTTCATACGGGGATCATTTATATGCAAATAACAAGAGGGGCATCACCGCGAAATCACGCATTTCCTTCTGAAGTTGTATCACCGTGCTTAACTGCTTATACAAAGGAAATGCCAAGACCGCTGGCTAAATTAAAATCAGGAGTGAATACCATTTTAGCCGAGGATATCCGCTGGCTGCGCTGTGATATTAAAAGCCTAAACTTATTGGCCAATATCCTGGCGAAGCAAAAAGCGGGAGAAAACAACTGCTACGAGGCTATTCAGCATCGCGGGCAGGATGTTACTGAAGGAAGCTCTTCCAATATTTTTATGGTCAAAAACGGAGTGGTGATCACGCATCCATCTAACGAACTGATTTTAAAAGGAATAACAAAGGATGTCATCCTTCAACATTGCAGAAATTTGTCCATTCCAGTAGAGGAACGAGTATTTTCGTTAAAGGAATTAACTGCTGCAGATGAGGTATTCCTGTCAAGTACGACTAGTGAAGTAATGCCTGTCATCGAGATAAGCGGCAGCACCGTAAGCGATGGGCAGCCTGGCACTGTTACACGAAAGCTGCAACAAGCATTTGAGCAGGAAATAGTAAGCCAATGCGGCAATTTAATAGAATCCACTTTGGCATAAAAAAGGAGGCTGTCTTGAGATAAGGCAGCCTCTTGATCATATTAAAACAAATCACTGGAAAGATATCTTTCTCCTGTATCACAGGCAATGCAGACGACCACGTCATCCGGTGTTAACCGTTTGGCTACTTCTATTGCAGCAAAGCAGGCACCGCCTGAAGAGGGACCAACGAGGATTCCTTCCTCCTTAGCCAATCTCCGTGCAATAGTATAAGCGTCTTCATCGTCAATCTGATGAATTTCATCGTATACATGTGTGTTAAGAATATCCGGGATAAAACCAGGACTGGTCCCGACCAGCTTGTGCGGACCTGGTTTTCCGCCTGACAACACAGGTGAACCTTTAGGCTCCGCCACATGAATGGCAAGATTTTTGTAATGTACTTTTAGGGTTTCTCCTGTTCCCGTTATCGTGCCTCCTGTTCCGGCAGTTGCCACAAATGCGGACAGCGGCTTGCCAATTTCCTTCATGGCTTCGATAATTTCAACAGCAGTTGTGTGCCGGTGCGCATCGGGATTCGCTTTATTTTCGAATTGCATAGGAATGAAACTGTTGGGTATTTCTTTTGCCAGTTCCTGAGCCTTTTTGATGGCACCTGGCATTTTCTCGGCGCCTGGAGTCAAAACTACTTTTGCCCCATATGCTTCCATTATACGGATACGTTCCTTCGTCATCGTATCCGGCATGACAATAATCGCTTTATAGCCTCTTGCGGCTGCATTCATGCAAAGGCCAATTCCGGTATTTCCGCTGGTTGGTTCTATAATGGTACCGCCAGGCTTCAGGAGACCAGCTTTTTCAGCCTCGATGATCATATTAAAGGCCGCCCGGTCTTTTACACTCTTGCTAGGATTAAAGTATTCGAGCTTCAAATAAACAGAGGCCCCGTTTTCAGGAGCCATGCGATTTAACTTCACCAGTGGTGTTTCCCCGATTAGTTCTGCAATGTTGTTGACGAATTTCATAAGGGATCCTCCATTTCGTTCTATGTATTTTAAATGCCACCTTAATCATAAAGAAATTAAAGATATTTGTAAAAAAATCTTGATCACTAAATAGATACAATTGGGAAAAAATAGACTAAAATTGAGTAAAAGAGAGGCATTTAAAATGGAAACAAAATCTCATTATTTTTTTGCTGCTAAAATTCCAGATGAAACTAAATTATTCATGAAAGATCATATGGAAACATTAAAGCAATCGTTTCCATTCAGCAGCTGGATCCATCACCAAGACCTTCATATAACCTTAGCATTCTTGGGATCTGCTGAAGAGGAAAAGTTAGCTGCCGCATATAAAAATGTAAACGATTCATTAATAGATGAACAAAAATTTCTATTAAAGATAAACAAGCTTGGAATTTTTGGAAAATCGGAAAGTCCCCGTGTTTTTTGGGCGGATACTGAAGAAAGCCCTGAGCTTCATATGATTAGGCGAATCGTTTTTACAGCCTGTGAACAAGCTGGATTTCAGCTCGAGACTCGGCCGTTCCATCCCCATATCACACTGGCCAGAAAGTGGAGGGGAGAAGGGCCATTCCGAGTGAGTATGCTGGACATTTGGCAGCAAGTGCAGCCGGAGCCATTGCCTTTTCTTGTAAAGGAAGTCGTGCTATACCGGACAAATCTTCAATCTACACCGAAGTATGAAATAATAAAAGCATTTCCGTTACAATCTTAGAATATCGAGATAAAGGTTGGTTGTATGAAACATATTTATTTTATTATCAATCCTAAAGCAAGAAATGGCCATTGTCTTGCTATATGGAGAAGAATTGAAGCCACGCTTATGGCTGAGGAAGTCTCTTATATGGCTGTTTTTACGGAATATCCCGGACATGCAAAAAAACTGGCTTATCAAATGGCTGCCGCAGCCGAACATGAAGTGATCGTAGTGGCTGTTGGCGGTGATGGGACATTGCATGAAGTCATGAATGGGATTGTGGATTTTGGCCATGTTACGCTTGGCTTTATTCCAGGCGGGTCCGGAAATGATTTCTCACGGGGATTTCAAATTCCTAAAGACCCGAAAGCTGCCCTAAAAGTGATTCTTCGTCTTATGAAGGGAGAGCCTGCTCTTATTGACTATGGGCACATGGCGATGTCCGGCCAAACAAATCACTATTTTATAAACAACATGGGTGCCGGGTTTGATGCTTTAATTGCTTATGAGGTCAATCATTCCAAAATAAAAGCATGGTTAAATAAGCTGTCGCTCGGGCGGTTAGCGTATGTATATATTCTGATCAAAGAATTATTTACGTATAAAACAGCCGACATCCAATTATTAATTGATGGGAGCGAGCATAAATTTGAATCAACATGGTTTGTGACAGTCTCCAATCAAGCCTTCTATGGAGGAGGAATGAAAATAGCGCCGCAGGCTGTGCCAGATGATGGGCTTTTGGATATTACAATAGCCCATCAACTTTCAAAATGGAAATTACTGGTGATTTTTGTCAGCGTTTTCTGGGGAAAGCACACTCATTTTAAGGAAGTAAAAATGTTTCAAGGGAAACAGATCTCCATTCATTCCAGTGAAGCTTTATATGTTCACGGTGATGGAGAGCATATTGGATACACGCCTTTAAAAATAGAGATCCAGCATAAAGGATTGCAGGTGTTAACAAGAAGACCGAAGAACGAAAAATTTGCCATGATTGAGGAGGAAGCGAATGATAGCCGCTGAGAGGAGTTTCCTGGCTTATTTGGATGAAATGAATATCATAACGATTCTCCTCCCGAGGACTAGTCAGCAAAGGGTCTCATCTTCTTTTTATATTACGGATGGACCGATGATTCATCCGTTAAAATTGAAGGAAAAGCTGCTGATTGAGGACTATTATAAATACGTATGTGAGTGTTCGCAGGAAATCTATTTTGGCCGGCCTTATTGGATTGTCGATGAGTATGGGCTCAAAACGGATTTGCAAATGGGAGCTGTGGTTCGAACGGAGGCCTTTGACCAAAAGTTCTATTATCCTGGTAATGACTTGGGTGCCAGCTACCAGCCTACAGAGACCTGTTTCAAGGTATGGGCTCCCACCTCCTCCCAAGTGAAATTGAAATTGCGCCCTCCCAACAGCCATTACTCAGAAATTGTGAAAATGAAACGAGGTGACTTGGGTGTATGGTCGGTCGCCGTCAGAGGGGATTTAGAACGATACCAATATAGTTTCCTGGTTCAAATCAATCAAGAATGGCGGGAAGCAGTCGATCCATATGTTAATGCTGTAACGGAGAATGGAGAGGCGGGCGTTATTGTGGACCTTGCCAAAACCGACCGGCCTAAGATTGCCCTGCCTTTTATTGAAAACCCAGTTGATGCTGTCATTTATGAAACGCATATTCGCGATTTTACGATTCACCCGGCCAGCGGGGCCAAGCATAAAGGCCTTTATTTGGGAGCCGCGGAACTGGACACAACAGGGAACGATGGTATGTCAACGGGTTTATCCTACGTGAAAGACTTGGGAATTACCCATCTGCAGTTGATGCCGCTTCATGATTTTGCTGGGGTGGACGAAAGGGAATGGCAGAAGGATTATAACTGGGGATATAATCCCTTGCATTTTAATGTGCCTGAAGGGAGCTATTCTTCTGATCCTGCCTGTCCTTATTCGAGAATACGCGAGCTTAAACAGTTGATTGACCGGATCCATCAGTCAGGCCTTCGGGTCATTATGGATGTGGTCTATAATCATGTATTTATCCGTGAAGAATCTTCATTTGAAAAAATCGTTCCAGGGTATTATTTTCGATATAATGAATTAGGTATTCCTTCCAATGGCACCGGTGTTGGCAATGATTTGGCCTCTGAACGCCGGATGGCCAGAAAGTTTATTTTGGATTCCATCCGTTTTTGGATGGAAGAGTACCACATGGATGGATTTCGGTTTGATTTAATGGGGATTTTAGATGTGGAAACCATGAAACAAGTCAGAGCGGTTTGCGATTCAATTTCCAATGATGCCATTATCATCGGCGAAGGCTGGGATCTTGATACGCCTCTGTCTAGTGATCAAAAGGCCACTATTGCCAATCAGGACAAATTAGCCTCCATTGCCCATTTTAATGATAAATTTAGAGATACGATTAAAGGGAGTACGTTTGAATTGCTTGATCAGGGCTATGCGCTCGGAAACATTCAATACCGGGATGCCGCCTTGGAAGCCATAACCGGCAGCATTGGTTTTACGCAAATAGGCAATAGGGTCTTTAATGAACCAAGCCAAACGGTCAATTATGTTGAATGCCATGACAATCACACTTTGTGGGATAAACTGCTTGCATGTTTTCCGAATATGGATGATTCGCTTCGAAGAAAATATCACCGTTTAGCGACAGGGCTGGTCATTCTTTCTCAGGGGATCCCATTTCTGCACAGCGGCCAGGAATTTTTCCGCACAAAGTATGGCGAAGCTAACAGCTATTGCTCCCCTGATAGGATCAATCAACTTGATTGGAAACGCAAATCCGAGTTTCTTCCATATGTAGAGTATGTCAAGGGGCTTATTGAGATCCGAAAAGTCTTTCCATGTTTTCGCCTTCCCACCGCAGAAAAAATCCGAGGTACGATCACCTCGCTGCCTATGCCTGAATCATTGTTAGGACTGTTGTTTAAAGAGAGAGACACTGAACTCATTCTATTGGTCAATCCCCTTTCAAGTAAACAGGCAGTGGACATTCCCATGGGTGATTGGCTGGTTCTGGCTGATCATGCAAATGCGGGGATAACACCCAAAACTGCTGTTGCTGGGGGAGAGATTGCCATCGAGCCTATTTCTCTGAATGTTTTCCTAAAAAAATAGTTGTTCAAGGTTACTTGACGAGACTCAGCTATTGGAGATAAAATTTATAAAGGATAGCTATTGTAGAATGCTTTCAATAGCTTTTTTTTTATTGTTAAAAACAATAATAACGAGTTTTTTAAGTCTGAATAAATATGGGGCTACCCCTCCCATAGAACGGCATAAGTTGAAGGTGAACAGTTTTGGAACATATTTTTGGACAAGAATGGGAAATCACCCCTGCTGGAGGCGCAACAGGTGAGGCCTTTTACGCACAGAGAGAAGATCAAAGGCTTTTTTTAAAGCGGAATTCTTCTCCGTTTCTTGCTGTACTGTCGGCAGAGGGCATCGTCCCTAAGCTTGTTTGGACAAAACGATTGGAAAACGGAGATGTCATAACAGCACAGCAATGGCTTGAAGGCAGAGAACTAAAGCCTTCTGAGATGAACCATGATCTTGTTGCGAAGCTGCTTAAGAAAATACACCGTTCGGAGCCGATGCTTGGGATGCTAAGCCGGTTGGAGAAAACGCCAATTAATCCTGAGGACCATTTTCAAAACGTGATGGAGAATATTGATGATGATGTGCGTTACTTGCCGGAGGTGCAAAAGGCGGTCAGCTTTTTAATAAAAGAGGCAAAAAATGTCTATTGTGATGAAAAAGTGGTATGCCATGGGGATGTAAATCATAACAACTGGCTGCTTGCAGAAAACAACCAGTTGTATTTAATTGATTGGGACGGGGCATCCATTGCCGACCCCGCCATGGATTTAGGGATGCTCCTCTATTGGTACATTCCTGAAGAAAATTGGGAAGATTGGCTGCAAGTATACGGGCAAGAGCTAGATGACCATCTTAAGCTTAGAATGAAATGGTATGTGGCCCTTCAAGCAATATCGTCCATCCAATGGTACAAAGATAAAGACAGTACAGAAGAGATGAACAAATGGATCTTATTCCTGTGTGACATCATGTCTCAAGAAAACTGACCAATATCATTTACCCATTGGGATAAATTCGCTTGGTTTGCTGAGATATGCTGGTCCAAATCTGCAGTTTGTGCTCCCTTTTGGCTGTAGTTGTACACTTCTTGCAAAATGTTTTTTACGTTTTGATCGATTTGTGCATTGACCATTAGCGATTTTACGAGCCGCTCTAGCTGCTCGCATTCGGCAACCGATCCGCAGCAATCGGTTTGGTGATTAGTTAATATGTCTGTAAGCAGGTTCACTTGGTCATTATGGCTTAAAGGCATAACAGCACACCCTTTCAAGTGGGATTAAAAAGGAATTCACAGTTAGGTTGTGAATTCTTTTTTTATTTATTCATGGCAATATGAAAGTGGGACTTGCACACATAGTTCATGGCATGATATGTTTTTAAAACGAGAGAAAATTTAGGAGTGTCAAAAATGCGACTTAGAAATAAACCTTGGGCAAAGGATAAAATAGAGCAGCATCCGCAATACATCGTACCAAATCCTGTAGATTTTAAAGGCAGGTGGCATGAGGCATTTGAAAAGGCCCAGCCGCTGCATATTGAAGTAGGCACAGGGAAAGGCCGCTTCATTACTGAAATGGCCAAAGCGCATCCGGATATTAATTACATCGGTATTGAATTGTATGATAGTGTCATTGTTGCGGCTTTGGACAGATTAATTGAGGCGGATCTGCCAAATCTCAAACTTCTTAACGTGAATGCTGCAGACTTAGCCAAGTATTTTGCCAAGAATGATGTGGCGCGTGTTTATTTGAATTTCTCAGATCCTTGGCCAAAAGTCCGCCATGAAAAGAGAAGGTTAACCTACAAAGATTTTTTAAAACTTTATGAAGACATCATGATGGACGGAGGGGAAATTCATTTTAAGACGGATAATCAGAGCTTATTTGAATATTCGCTCATGAGTTTTTCCCAATATGGATTATTGTTAAAATTTCTTAGCCTTGATTTGCATAAGAGTGACTATGAAGGCAATATCATGACGGAATACGAACAAAAGTTTTCAGAAAAAGGAAACCGGATTTACCGATGCGAAGTTAAATACCAGAACGAACAATAGGGCAGTCGCTGAACTGCCTTTTTTTGATGGGAATTTTTTATCTGCCCACATTATTCTTCAAGAAACCTCTTAATGAATCCTTTTTAGTTTTCGAAAAAGTCAGTCAATGGTACACTTTACTTAAGGAGGTTGGAAAATATGGAAAAACTGAAAATCGGCAAGATATCCATGACGTGGCTATCCGGCGGGGTTACCCATTTAGATGGGGGAGCGATGTTTGGGGTGGTTCCGAAACCTTTATGGTCGAAGAAATATCCGTCTAATGACAAGAATCAAATTAAATTGATGACGGATCCAATTTTGGTCCAGGCGGACGGGAAAAATTTATTAATTGAATCCGGATTGGGTAACGGCAAAATGACGGAAAAACAAAAACGAAATTTCGGAGTGACAAGAGAATCGGAGATTGTCGCCTCTTTAGAGAAATTAAGGTTAACCCCCGACTCCATTGACTATGTCCTAATGACCCATCTGCATTTTGACCATGCCTGCGGTTTAACTAATCCTGCAGGGAACGGATATCAATCCTCTTTCCCCAATGCACAAATTATTGTCTCCAAGATTGAATGGGATGAAATGAGGAATCCCAATATTCGTTCGAAAAGTACATATTGGAGAGAAAATTGGCAAGCGATTGAATCACAGGTTGTCACGTTTGAAGAAACCTGGAGATTTGGCCCAATCCAAATGATCCACACTGGCGGCCACAGTGATGGTCACAGCATTATCATCATCGAGGACCAGGGCGAGATGGCCATTCATATGGCAGACCTGATGCCAACACATGCCCATCAAAATGTATTATGGGTGATGGCTTACGATGATTACCCCATGAATTCGATTGCCGCAAAAGAAAAATGGCTGCCTTATGCTATGAGTAAACAGGCTTGGTTTACCTTTTATCATGATGCATATTTTCGAGCGGTGAAATGGGGAACGGAGCCCGGTCAAATCACGGATTCCATAAAAGTGGAAGAAACAGGTGCATAAAAACGTAGAAATTTAGGATTCCTCTGGGTTTTTGTCCTCACATCGGCTTGATGAGGCGGCCGGAAGGAACAAAAAAACCAAGCCGTGTCAGCTCGGCTTGGTTTTTTAAGACGCCAATTCTTCAGGCAAACGCCGTAAATCTAATAAAGTTCCAGTGTAGGCGTCCGCAATAAATTCGTATTGCTCGTTCGTTCCATTATTATTTTTGGAAATTCCGCCTTTATATACTTCATAGTGAAATTGATGCTTTTCATAAGGCACAGCTTCCATATGTATCCAAGAACCGCTGATGGGGCCGGATTCTTTAAATTGCTTTTTTACATATTCCAGCACTTTTTCGGGTGAAACCTTAGTTTTCTTTGAAATGAATTCCTTAGCTGCATATCCCCCAATCACACCGATAACGGCACCCAGGATAAACGACGATTTCCAGTTCATTTGGCAGGACCTCCAAAATTTATTTTGGAAAAATATACATGATAGTTTCTCTCTCAGTATATCGTATTTAACCGGAAATAGGTAATATTACATTTATTAATTGAAAAATTGGTAACAGCCATAAAGTTTAGCTAAAATAAATAATATATACATATAGATTGATGCTAAAAAGCATGGTAAGGAGAACGAAAAATGAACGAACAAACGCTAAAGCTTTTCCAAACCCTGACGGAACTTCCAGGAGCACCAGGAAATGAACATCTGGTTCGAAAATTTATGAGGGAACAATTATCCAAGTATGCCGACGAAATCGTCCAAGATAAACTAGGCAGTATTTTTGGTGTGAAAAAAGGAAACGGTGACGGCCCAACCGTCATGGTAGCCGGCCATATGGACGAGGTTGGCTTTATGATTACCGCCATCACTGACAATGGCATGCTTCGTTTCCAACCGCTTGGAGGCTGGTCTGCCCAGGTGCTCCTTGCCCAGCGTGTTCAAATCCTGACGAAAATGGGCCCGGTAATCGGGGTAGTCGGATCCATTCCGCCGCATCTCTTAGACGATTCCAAGAAGAACAAACTTCCTGAGATCAAAGATATGCTTATCGATATCGGGGCAGATGACAGGGAGGATGCTGAAAAAATCGGCATTAAACCTGGCCAGGCTGTATTGCCGATTTGTCCGTTCACTCCGATGGCCAATAGTAAAAAAATCATGGCCAAGGCATGGGATAACCGTTATGGATGCGGATTAGCCATCGAGCTCTTACAGGAATTGCAAAACGAGACATTGCCAAACATACTTTACTCTGGTGCCACCGTTCAGGAAGAAGTTGGATTGCGAGGCGCACAAACTGCTGCCAGCATGATTAAGCCCGATATCTTTTTTGCCCTTGATGCCAGTCCGGCAAATGATATGACGGGGGATAAAAATCAGTTCGGCCAATTGGGCAAAGGGGCGCTTCTTCGCATATTTGACCGGACCATGGTAACACATCGAGGGATGCGCGAATTTATTCTTGATACAGCGGAGACCCATAATATCCCGTACCAATACTTTATCTCTCCAGGAGGCACGGATGCGGGGCGCGTCCACCAGTCAAATGAGGGTGTTCCTAGTGCTGTGATCGGAATCTGCTCCCGTTATATACATTCGCACGCATCCATCATTCATGTGGATGATTATGCGGCGGCAAAAGAACTAGTGACAAAGCTTGTGAAGGCCTGTGACAAAACCACTGTAGAATCCATTAAAGCGAACAGCTGATTCTTAAAACGAGGCATGATGACACACGCTCATGCCTCGTTTCCATTATTTAAGGAGATGTTCAAATGAAGATAGTCATCGGATCGAAAAACCCAACAAAAATCGCGGCTGTAAACAGAGGTTTCGCCAGTTTTGAAGCAGAGTTTGTCTCGCTTGACGTGTCATCTGGTGTAAGCGATCAGCCGTTTTCTGATGAGGAAACGATTAGGGGCGCGATCAACCGGGCTAAAGCCGCATTAACTGAAGGAAACGGGGATATAGGTGTCGGACTTGAAGGGGGAGTTCAGGAGACCAGTCTTGGGCTGCTTTTATGCAATTGGGGGGCCATCGTCACGAACGACATCAATCCTATTGTTGCCGGTGGAGCAAGGTTCCTGCTCCCGGAGGAAATCGCCGAACGGCTGCGTGCAGGTGAGGAACTTGGACCTGTAATGGACGATTACGCCAAAAAACAGAATGTGAGCAAGCAAGAAGGAGCCGTAGGAATTTTTACAAATGGCATGGTCAATCGTGCTGACATGTTTACTCATGTGATGTCATTGTTAGTTGGCCAGTTTGCCTATCAGCAGAAAGTTTCACAAAAATAATATTTTTTCGACAGCGATTTTCGACAAAACTCTTGTCATTTGAATAATTTGGCAGGTATGATGGAGGTAGCATTTATTTTAGGAGGCGAAAGTGTCTGAAATTCTTTAAATCTATCTCCATGTTTATCCTATTTATTTTTATTTTAAGCGCTTGCAGTCATGCATCTTTCAAATCAGAAAGTAAAACAGCTGAAAAGTCTGTAAAAGGTGCCTTTGAAGAAAAGGCCAAAAAGCCGAATAAAAAAAGCGGAAATATTGAGTTTTATGTACCATTCGGTTATGAAATAAAAGATAAAACTCCCAATAATATTATTCTAAAAAATGGTTCAAAAACGTATATCCTATTTGTGAATCCTAAGGAGGATTCCTCCAGTGAAGTGGTTTATCAGGCTACAATCGACCAATACAAAAACTGGGATGCGAAGGAAAAATTTACAGGAGACGAGAGGTTTGGATTCTTGGCCATTAAACAGGCTGAAAAGAATTTAAATGAAGTCACTGTCGGTGTCGGCGGGGCTAAAATGACTACGCAAGTGAAAACAAGCAGTATGGCCGAAGAGGCTGAAACCATGATGCAGATTGTACGGTCTGTTCAATACTAGCTAGGGAAAGCGGAGGAGGGATCCTCCTTTTTTTATTTCCAACTTTTTTATGTATATAATAAAACTATAATACAAAAACAGCTGATTGCATTTAGTTGGACTGTATAGCTGTAAGATTGTTATGATGAAAAAAAAGAAAAATGGAGGTTGACTTTCTGATGAAAAATTTAGAGTCAATGGAACAATTTGAACAAATACAAAGCCAAGGTAAGGCGATTTTTATGTTTTCCGCAGGATGGTGCCCGGATTGCCGTTTTATTGAACCAGTCATGCCAGAAATCGAAGCAAACTTCCCTGAGTATACCTTTGTCCATATAGACCGCGACCAATTTATTGATTTATGCCAGCAGCTTGATGTGTTTGGCATTCCAAGCTTTGTAGCATTCGATCATGGGAAGGAACTAGGCCGTTTTGTCAGCAAGGACCGCAAAACCCAAGAAGAAGTAGAATCCTTTATCAAGGGATTGAGCTAAAGTGAAAATGGACAGCCAAAAAATGCGGCGTGAGTTAGAATCCCGTTTGCAGGGGGAGAGCAGGCGGATAACCTACGATCGAGAAAAAGACCAGCTCCGGATTGAAAGTGAACGAACCGGAAAAGGAATTTCGGTTTCTTTGCCGGGAATCGCCGCGAAATGGAATACAGAAAAAGAGAAGGCTATTGATGAGGTTGTTTATTATGTCGAGGAAGGGCTTCGGGCAATGGAAAGCCAGGTCCAATTAACCGATCATGAAAAAAACATTTTTCCGGTCATCCGCTCAACCTCTTTTCCTGCTGAAGCAGCGGAGGGTGTCCCGTTTCTAACTGATGACCATACCGCAGAGACTAAGGTATACTATGCATATGACATGGGGAATACCTATCGGCTGATTGATTCGCGCATTATGGAGCAGGAAGCCTGGGAACCGGGACGAATAAAGGAAATTGCCTTGTTTAATGCCAGGTCATTGCCAACACCTTTAAAAGAAGACCAAGTCGCCGGGAATATTTTTTATTTCTTAAATACCAATGATGGATATGATGCCTCCAGAATCCTAAATAAGGGATTCCTGAACGACATGGAAAAAAAGATTGAAGGGACCATGGTTGTGGCAGTTCCCCATCAGGATGTGTTAATTATCGGTGATATCCGGAATGACAGAGGATACGATGTATTGGCCCAAATGGCAATGAGTTTCTTTACGAGCGGCCGGACTCCGATTACAGCCTTATCCTTCTTATATGAAAACGGAGAATTAGAACCGATTTTTATCTTAGGGAAGAATAAATGATTTCTGTTTTAAACCTGACAGATCACTTCTAAAAAAGTGGTCTTTTTTCATGGGCTTTTTCCAAACAATTGTCATTTCATAAATAAAATCGGCTGTTTCTAAAGAATCCTGTCGAAAAAATAAGAAATACTGCTAAAATAGAAAGATAGATGAGGAAGAAAGAGTGATAGTTTTGAGCTGGATCCAAGACTTGATTCAAAAATTAAAAAAAGAAGATGAAATCGAATTTGACGAACCATTTTTACATAATGATAAACCGGAAGGCCTGCTGATTCATAATAACAGCAGCAGCGTAAAGGATATGGACGCGAGAATATCCTACCAATATCCAAAAACGTCCCTTCGCTCAAGTCCAATCGATCAAACAAGTGAACCAAGAATACCAAGTGCAAGACAGGAAAGACTTTCAAGAAGGAAAAGCCTTGATCTGGCAGCTATAGAAATCGTTCAGGAGCCTATTTTCCCAATGGAGACTAGTTCCAAAAAAGAACCTGTTTCTCATAAGGAGCCAACTCCGCAGAAGGAAAAAACAATTGAAAAGGAGCCCGTTTCCAAACGCCGCGGCCCGTTCCATCCGACGGAAATCCCTTCCCCTGTGTTTGGGTTCAATCGCCCGAAAAAACAGGCTCCCGTTATTGAGCATGAGCTGGGGGATTTTTTAAAAAAGGATACCAGCCGTATCGAGGAATCATTATTAAAACCTGAAAGGCTTAGAAAGGCAGATGAAAGGGAGCCAGTTGTAAGCAATAGCCCTTCAAAAAGACATGCCGAAGCAGATAGTGCAGCAGTTACTGCCAATCATGACAGTGTGATCTTGGCAGCTGCACTGGACTCTGGCGATAGCGGTATGGCCAAGGAAAAGACCATTGCAAATAACATCGTTGCTATAGAGAATGACATGGAGCCTGCCAATAGCATCGCATCGATGGAAAATGATTTGAAAGCTGACAGAAATGAAGAACATATAGATGCGAGGGCGATAATAAAAACGATTATGGAAAGTCCTATTCAGTCTGTTGAAACAGATACAGCCCATGCTGCAGCTGAAACTGTTCCGGCCGAAAACCATACATACTTTGTGGAAACGCCTGAAGTTCCTGAAGAAAAGGAAGATGCCCCTGAACACTCCGGCCAGCATCAGGAGCAGCCTGATGAAGCGGAGAAAAAGCCGCGCCGGTCCCATCTGCCATTTAATGTTTTAATGCTAAAGCAGGATAGGGAATCATGGGCCGTTAGAAAGGATAAACAACTTCAGGATGTAAAAAAGGAACCGGCTGCTGCTAGTAATCATTCGGCGGGCGTACCGGTATCTAAATCTCAACCGGATATGATCCGGCATTTGGAGCAAAAATCCAATCCGGGATTATTTCAATTTCCTGAGCCCTCCTTGCTTACACCGCCTATCATGAAACCGGGTGATACAGAGTGGCTGGCGTATCAACAGGATATTTTAAATCAAACGTTGCAGAATTTTAATGTGGGTGCCAGCGTTGTAAATGTAACGCAGGGGCCTTCCGTTACCCGTTTCGAGGTTCAGCCCGAACCGGGAGTGAAAGTAAACAAGATCACGAATTTAAGTGATGATATTAAATTAAGCCTTGCAGCAAGGGATATTCGTATGGAGGCACCGATTCCGGGCAAGCATACAATTGGGATTGAAGTGCCTAATAAAAAGGCTAGGCCTGTATTCATCAGTGAAATTATTGAAAGCAGTGCATTCAGAAACTCACCGTCACCATTAACAGCTGTCCTTGGGCTCGATATTGCAGGCAGCCCAATTGTAACGGATCTGAAAAAAATGCCGCATGGTTTAATCGCGGGTGCAACCGGGTCGGGAAAAAGTGTTTGCATTAACTCTATTTTAGTCAGCCTGTTATATAAAGCCACTCCCGATGAATTGAAACTGCTGCTAATTGATCCTAAAATGGTGGAATTGGCCCCGTATAATAGAATACCTCACCTGGTCAGCCCGGTCATTACCGACGTCAAGGCGGCCACTGCTGCATTAAAATGGGCAGTTGATGAGATGGAAAGGCGCTATGAGCTTTTTGCCCATACAGGGGTCCGGGATATTAATCGATTTAATGAACTGGCTGTCGAGCACAAGCAATATGCGGATAAATTGCCTTATATCGTTATTGTCATTGACGAGCTGGCGGACTTAATGATGATGTCGCCGGCAGATGTGGAAGAAGCCATCTGCCGCATTGCCCAAAAAGCCAGAGCTTGCGGCATTCACTTGATTGTCGCCACACAAAGGCCGTCTGTTGATGTTATAACGGGTTTAATTAAGGCTAATATTCCGACAAGGATTGCTTTCTCTGTTTCATCACAGGTGGACTCCCGGACGATTATTGATATAAGCGGCGCTGAAAAGCTGCTTGGCCGGGGAGATATGCTGTTCTTAGAGAATGGCTCCTCGAAACCAGTCCGGCTCCAGGGAACCTTCGTATCAGATGAGGAAATTGACCGGATAACGGATCATGCCAGAGGTCAAAGGGAACCCGATTACTTATTTGAACAGGAGGAATTGTTGAAAAAAACACAAGCCACTTCGGATGAAGATGAACTGTTCTATGATGCCTGTGAGTTTATCATTGACCAAGGGGGAGCATCTACCTCCAGTTTGCAGCGGCGGTTTAAAATTGGTTATAATCGGGCAGCAAGATTAATGGATATGCTGGAGGATAACGGATATATTTCCGGAGCAAACGGGAGCAAGCCGCGCGAGGTGCTGATCACTGAGGCGGAGTTGGAATCGATCCAAGATTCGATGCTTCATTCGTAGTTTTCTTTAGGAGACCAAACCACAAGGCGATTACGCTTTTCTAATTAACAAAATAGTTTTTATAAGTAAACAGTGCTATAATATTGAATTGTATTTTTAAAGTAATAAAAATCAGCTATCGGACATGACTCGTTTTCATGTTAGCAATTACAGACAGATGTCATATACTGTTTTACAGATAGACGTTGGTTGGAGGTTCTTCTATGACTATTTACCATTTTGTAGGTATAAAGGGGTCTGGAATGAGTGCACTCGCACAAGTTCTTCACGATATGAAATTTCAGGTGCAAGGATCCGATGTCGAAAAGCGCTTTTTCACACAGCTGGCCCTTGAAAAATCGGGGATTACAATCCTTCCGTTTCAAAAGGAAAATATACAGCCAGGTATGACGATTATTGCAGGAAATGCTTTTCCTGACACGCATGAAGAAATTCAAGAAGCCATGAGACTCGGACTTCCTATTGTACGGTATCATCGCTTTTTGGGTGATTTTATGCAAAAATTCACGAGTGTTGCCATCACTGGGGCACATGGGAAAACATCGACTACAGGGCTGATGTCCCACGTCATTTCAGGTGCCAAGCCTACTTCTTATTTAATCGGGGACGGCACAGGAAAAGGAGAAGAGGATGCCGAGTATTTCGTCTTTGAGGCATGTGAATACAGGCGGCATTTCCTTTCTTATTTTCCGGACTATGCGGTCATGACGAATATTGATTTTGATCACCCTGATTATTTTGCCAATATTGATGATGTTTTTTCTGCGTTTCAAGAATTGGCCCTGCAAGTGAAAAAAGGGATTTTTGCATATGGCGATGATGAAAAGCTTCAAAGAATTCAGGCAAAGGTCCCTGTATTATTTTATGGATTCGGTGAAGAAAATGATTATCAGGCGGCCAATATTGTAAAAACGACAGAAGGCACAACCTTCGATGTATTTATCCGCAATAACTTATATGATACATTTTCCATTCCTGCGTTTGGAGACCATAATGTGTTAAATGCCTTGGCGGTTATCGGTTTGTGCCACTATGAAGACATCAATAAAGAAATCGTTAAAGAGCGGTTAACCACCTTCCAAGGAGTAAAAAGAAGATTTACCGAAAAAACTGCAGGCACGCAAATATTGGTTGATGATTATGCCCATCACCCGACGGAAATTAAAGCGACCATTGAAGCGGCCAGACAAAAATATCCGGACCGGAATATTGTGGCGGTCTTTCAGCCGCACACTTTTTCGCGAACGCAAGCATTTCTTGAGGATTTTGCTGAAAGTTTAAGACTTGCAGATAAAACCTATCTATGTGAGATTTTTGGGTCGGCACGCGAAAAGCAAGGAAAGCTCACCATCAAAGATTTGCAGGATAAAATTGCTGGGGCGGAAATTTTGTCGGAAGAATCCACTGACACGTTAAAACAATATGAGAACAGCGTGATTCTTTTTATGGGTGCTGGAGACATTCAAAAGTTCCAAGAAGCTTATGAGAAACAATTAGTACAATAAAAGACATGGGGCTGTCCATTAAGGGGGCTGATTCCACACCTAGACCAATCTATAGAACGTTTTTTTTAATACGTCTATAAATTGTGGTGTGGTGTCTGGCCCCTTGCCTTTTGGACAGCCCCTTTGTTGCATGCAGCTTAAAAGCTCTTTGATCCAGATGAAGCAAAACAGAATCAAATAGCAGGAAGACAAGACAAATAAAACGATGTAGTATAAGATTAGAGTGAAGGTTTATATCGTTAGCAGATAGGTAATACATAATGATAGGATAAAGGCGGAGGTATTAGGATGGAAATTATTTTATACTTAAGCGCTGCCATAGCGGCCATAGCATTTTTTGTGCTGGTGATCTATTTGGCATCCACATTAAAATCACTGCGGGGTACACTTGATAGTGTTTCAGACACATTAAAAGGCTTAGAAACACAGTTGGAGGGAGTTACAAGTGAGACCACCTTGCTATTGCAAAAAACAAACGCCCTTGCTGAAGATCTCCAGCAAAAATCAGAACGGCTCAATACGGTTGTCGAGGCTGTGAAAGATGTCGGCACCACAGTCAGCAAATTTAATGGATCCTTGCAAAATATAACACATACGGTCGACAGGCAAATCGAAGAGAATAAGGATAAAATCTCTCAAATCGTTCAATGGAGCAATGTATTCCTTGAACTGAAGGATAAGTGGCAGGAAAAACGGCAAGCCAAAAAAGAATCGGATGTAAAGGAGCTGCAAAGAGCAAGGTCACATTAGCACAAGGAACAGATAGCTTTGTTTGCAATCATAGATGAGAATATATTTTTTATTGAGGTGGTTAGATTATGTCAAAACGAGAGTATGAAACACGTGATAATAATCAAAATCGTACAGAAGATTCTTCGGGGACGTTTCTTTTAGGTGCACTAATTGGGGGTGTAGTCGGGGCTGCCACGGCCCTGTTATTAACAACTAAAACAGGAAAAGAATGGCGGGATGCCATCGTGGGCCAAGCTGGGCTGGTGATGGATAAAACCGCTCCGCTAAGAGAAACTGTAAAATCTAAAACAACCTCCTTGCCAATTGTCCAGCAATCAGCGGAATTTATAAATAAAGTAACAAGCAAACAGGAAGAAACAGAGCAGGAAAACGAAATTAATTATATACCTATTAAAGGTACAAGAGAAGTCCAGAACGAGAAGAAAATCACAGCCCCAAATAATATGGACAGTGTAGCAATTAAGAAAAAACTAGAGGAAGCTCAGAAAGCCTTTGAAGAAGAGGAAAGCAGAGTAAAAATATAAGAAAGACTGTTTGTTTGTATACCTTTCGGTGAAGTGTTAAAATTACTTCACCGTTTATTTTTTTTTAGGAGGCAAAAAAAAATGCTGAAAAAAATCGAAACCGTTGAAGAATTTGATCAAATTATAAACAATAAACCTTCTTTTTTTCTTTTAAAACATAGCTTGACTTGTCCTATCAGCCAGGCAGCTTACAAGGAATATGAAAAATTTTCCGAGGAAAACCAACATCTCTCTACTTACTATTTAGCGGTACAAGAGGCCCGGCCATTATCAAATGAAGTGGCGGAAAAGTTTTCGATTAAGCATGAATCCCCGCAAGCCATCCTATTTTCAAACGGAGAGGCTTTATGGAATGCCTCCCATTGGAAAATTACGAATAAAACTTTGCAGGCCGCAGTAACCGAAAAGTAATGGAGTTGAACAAATTCTGGTTATTTTGAATAAAATAGTATAATATATATAATTAAACGCTTTAACGCTTAAAAGCGTTTAATTATTAAAGAAAAAAGTGGTGACAAAGGAATCTTTTTCAGCTATAATTAAGCCTAATTATTATAAATTTTAAAAAATTCTAAGATTGTATAACAGGAAGTGTTCCTTCAAAGGATAACTTTACTGATTTACAAAGAAAGGACGGGACTAGGATGAGCAATGATAATTTGGACCAATTACGGGCTCGTGTCGATGAAGTAAACTTGGAATTGTTGAGGCTCATTAATGAAAGAGCTCAGCTCGTCCAAGAGATTGGACGGGTAAAAGAAAGCCAGGGGGTATACCGTTTCGATCCGGTCCGTGAAAGAATGATGCTTGATAAAATCAAGGAGCATAATGATGGGCCATTCGATAATGCCGTCATCGATCATTTGTTTAAGGAAATTTTCAAGGCCGGCCTTGACTTACAAAAGGATGACCATAAAAAAGCGCTCTTGGTTTCAAGAAAAAAGAAACCGGAAGATACTATTGTTTCGTTAAAAGGCGAGAATATTGGCGATGGCAAACCGCACTTTGTTTTCGGCCCATGTTCGGTAGAATCTTATGAGCAAGTAGCTACTGTTGCCAAAGCAATGAAGGAGAAGGGCTTAAAGCTATTGCGAGGCGGCGCTTTTAAACCAAGAACGTCCCCATATGATTTCCAAGGTTTAGGAGTCGAAGGTTTAAAAATTTTAAAACGTGTTGCCGTGGAATATGATATGGCAGTTATCAGCGAAATCGTGAACCCAGCGGATATTGAAATGGCATGTGACTATATTGATGTGATCCAAATTGGCGCACGCAATATGCAAAACTTTGAATTGCTCAAAGCTGCCGGTGCTGTCAATAAACCCGTATTATTGAAGCGCGGCCTTTCTGCAACTATTGAAGAGTTTATCAACGCTGCTGAATATATTATGTCACAAGGAAATGGCCAAATTATTCTTTGTGAGCGGGGAATTCGTACGTACGAAAAGGCTACAAGAAATACGCTGGATATTTCCGCCGTGCCAATTTTAAAAATGGAGACCCACCTGCCTGTCATGGTAGATGTCACTCACTCTACCGGCCGGAGAGATTTGCTGCTTCCAACAGCAAAAGCAGCCATTGCGATCGGCGCAGACGGAGTTATGGCTGAAGTTCACCCGGATCCTGCGGTTGCCTTATCTGATGCTCAGCAGCAAATGGATTTAGGGCAATTTGACGAGTTCTACAATGAACTCCTTGCATCAAATTTTATCAGGGTTTAATAGTCACAACATTAAATCTTCTGCATTTTTTGCAGAAGGTTTTTCTTTTGGCAAAAAAATAGGCTGAAACGATTGCGGCTTTTAACTTATTATCGTATCATTAAATACATAATTTAGATTGTTTACTTTATCACATAAGAAAAAGCGGAAATAAAATGAGTATATTTTTATTAACTGCTGTAAAATAAAGAAAACAAGGAACGTTTTAGGAGAGTGTTACAGTGAATAATATAACGATTTATGATGTTGCCCGGGAAGCGAATGTATCGATGGCAACAGTTTCGCGTGTAGTAAACGGGAACCCGAATGTAAAACCGGTTACCCGGAAAAAAGTGCTGGAAGTAATTGAGAGACTTGGCTATCGCCCAAATGCAGTAGCGAGAGGACTTGCGAGCAAGAAGACGACAACCGTTGGGGTGATCATCCCTGATATCTCAAATATTCTTTTTGCTGAACTGGCTCGTGGGATTGAAGATATTGCAACAATGTATAAGTACAATATCATCCTAAGCAATTCCGACCAAAATAAAGAAAAAGAATTGCACTTGCTCAATACCATGCTTGGCAAGCAGGTGGATGGAATCGTTTTTATGAGCGGGCAAATTACACCTGAACATGTCGAGGAATTCGAGAAGTCACCGGTGCCGATTGTGCTTGCTGGTTCCATGGAGGAATCTGAAAAAATCCCTTCCGTCAATATTGATTATGAACAGGCGGCATATGATTCCGTAAAAGAGTTTATCGAAAAAGGCCATAAACATATTGCAATTGTGATGGGTCCGATTTATGAGCCGGATATTTCCAATAAAAAATTGGATGGTTATAAGCGGGCGCTGCAGGAGGCTGGGATACCTTTTAATGAAGAGCTTGTGGTAGAGGGAGATTATACTTACGATTCAGGTATTGAAGCTGTTGAAAAGTTGTTAGATGGTGAGATAAAGCCAACAGCGATTTTTGTCGGTGCTGATGAGATGGCACTTGGTGTCGTTCATGGGGCACAAGACCGAGGATATAGTATTCCGGCTGATTTTGAAGTCATTACTTCCGATAACACTAGACTGTCGCTTATGGTGCGCCCGCAGCTGACAACGGTCGTCCAGCCTCTATATGATATTGGCGCTGTCTCAATGCGATTATTAACGAAGCTGATGAATAAAGAAAAAGTCTCTGAAAACATCGTCGTCTTGCCGCATCGGATTGAATATCGCCAATCGACAAAATAAATAATTCATTTGAGTGAGGCCGCCATTTAGATGGGCGGCCTTTTTTAGTAAAATAAAACTAGGGTAACGCAGGCTTAGAAGCTTTCTGTCTTGTTTGATTCACTCTTTTGCCTGCTGCGAATCGGGTACAATGCCTTTTCGAGCGTAATCAGATTCTTTTCTGTAATTTCCGCCTTTCTAGGAATCGGCGGATAGATATCTGCCGGGTCATCCCACTCCTGTGGAAGTTTAACTGGTGCATGCGGCTGCCAGTAAGAAACCCAGTCAGCAGGGAGATTGCCGAAACAATTCGGATTTTCAGTCATTTCAAGCCAAATCATAGCCCAAGCTCTTGGGACAACTCTCCAGATATCATATCCTCCACCGCCAACGGCAATCCATCTGCCTCCGCAATATCGGTGGGCAATTTCATGGGCGAGTTTTGGAATCTCCCGATAAATCTTTGTCGTTGCCGACAAATGCGTTAAAGGATCATAATAATGCGAGTCTGCTCCGTTCTGGGTCAAAATAATATCTGGCTTGTAGAAATCAGCCACTTCCCTTAATGCATGTGTATAGGCATCGAGCCATGACTCATCCTCTGTAAAAGCATCCACCGGGATATTAAAGGAATAGCCATAACCGGCACCCTGGCCCCGCTCATTGACGTTTCCTGTGCCCGGGAACAAGTATCGCCCGGTTTCATGAATCGATAATGTGCAAACATTCGGATCATCGTAGAAGGCCCATTGGACTCCATCACCGTGGTGGGCATCTGTATCTACATATAAAACCCGGGCATTATACCTTTTTTGAATGTATTTAATAGCAACAGCACTGTCATTATACACGCAAAATCCTGATGCCTTTCCACGAAAGCCGTGATGGAGCCCGCCGCCAAGATTAACTGCATGCAGAACTCGTCCAGACATCACTTCATCCACTGCTGTCAGCGTACCGCCCACCAGCAGGGAACTGGCTTCATGCATATGGGCAAATACCGGGGTGTCTTCTGTTCCCAAGCCGTAATTCTCTGCAATCTCATTGGACAGCTCGCCCAACCCCGCTTTTTTAACAGCTTCTATGTAACTTGGATCATGAATAAGAGTTAGCTCTTCCTCTGTAGCCATGCGTGGCGGGATGATATGGTTTGGATTGAGTGCATGCAGACGTTCCAATAAGTCTACTGTCAGTTTTAGCCGGAATTGATTAAAGGGATGATGGCCTGAGAACTTATAATTCAGCTGCTCCTCTGAGTAGATAAACGCACATTGATCGCTCATAAAGTAATCCCCGGAAGATTTGGCCATAGCACCTGATGGCCGGCCTTTTTTAAATCTTCAATCAATCCCGTCGGATTCATCATCTGCACTCTGATGACCAGGATTTTCATATGCTCATCCTGTTTATCCGGGTAAACTAGGACACTTAAAATATTCGCGTTGCGGCTGCGGATAATTCCTGCCACATCACAGAGGACTCCCGTAATATTAGGGACTTTTAGCTCAATCTGTGAACCAGGCTGATGAGCACCAGTCAACTCAACCATGGTCCTGAGCAAATCCGTTTCAGTTAAGATGCCAACTAATTTTTTGTCTTTAATAATGGGGATACAGCTAATTTTATGTTCATAGAATACGGCTGCCACTTCTTCCACGAAATCAAGCGGATGCCCAGTTATAACATTTTTCTCCATGATCAGTTCCAGCGGCTTTTTTAAATCCTCCGGGTTTTCATTCGTCCGGAAAGTAGATGGGATTATCTCTTTTAATTTTGAAATGGTGACAAGGCCGGCTAATTTTTCTTTGTCATCGACAATGGGTATATGGCGAATATTATGGGACTCCATTACCTGAATAGCGTCAGCAATCGAGTCCATGGGATGTAAGGTTACCACATTGGTTTTCATTATTTCTTCTACAATCATATGAAATCCCTCCGTTCTAATCGAATAGCACATAAACTTTCGTGCCCGAAGCAAACGGTCGATAGGCATTGTAGGTTAATCATCGAAGCAGTCCTGGTCGTCGGCGCTTACTGGGGGCTTCATACGTGTTCTTTAATACATAAATCGGTTCATAAATCGGAGACGGTCGAACCGTTGGATGGATTCAGTGTCAACGCGCTTCCCAATTCGGGCCATTAAGCAGTTGGCGGGGTGAGAACAAATTTCCGGGTCGTCGGTGGCATACCATTGAAGGCCGCCGGCACTCATCATTTTTTCCATGACCTTCCGATACTCCCAAACGTTCAAGTTCGTCCCTTTTAAATCCCAGTGCCAATAATATTCCGTGGTGATGATGATATAGTCTTCCATGGCGTCATCCATCATCGAGACCATTAACAAATTCTTTCCGACAGAACAGCCTCTAAACTTTGGGATGACCTCTATCGCTCCCAATTCTATTAAATTTTCAATTTTTCCTTCAGACCATCGTTCAAGCGGATCTGGGTAGAGGTAGGTGACATAGCCGACAACTGTATTCTGATGCCTGGCAACAATAATCCGTCCTTCCACTAAATCTGCTATCCCAATCAACGCCTTATGCTGCTGCTCTGCAGGGCGGAATGCAGTAAGTTCGTTATGAAATTCATAGCTTGCCAGTGTTTCTGATGTAATGGGACCCTCAATGAATAATGTCCCATCGGGCGTTTCTAGTTCTTTTGAATAATAGGTTTTTTTATGTTCCATTTGGTCACCACCTGGAATAGTGAATAGATAGTTCTATTATACATAATTTTTTTCTATTGAAAGTGTTTTCACAAAATTTTCTGGATTATTTATGGCAGAAAAGATTTATAAGTTGAAAAAATTATTTTTTTAAAATTGTGAATAGTTGTTTTTTGTAATATAATAATCACAAAAGCGACAAAGGGGGATATTTGCATATGAAATTGGAAGCGTTACCAGTTGTGGAAGGGGACCACAATTTACAAAACTACGAAGAAACGTATAATAGCTTTGATTGGCGTGAAACGGAAAAAGAATTTTCGTGGAGTAAAACGGGTCTTGTCAATATGGCATATGAGGCGATTGACCGCCATGTGAACACTTATCGGAAGAATAAGGTGGCCCTTTATTACAAGGATGCATCAAGGAATGAGAAGTATACATTTAAAGAAATGAAAGATCTTACAAACAAAGCCGGTAACGTATTAAAACAGTATGGCGGTGTTGAAAAGGGCGACCGCGTGTTTATTTTCATGCCTCGTTCTCCTGAACTATATTTTGCCTTATTGGGCGCAATAAAGCTCGGAGCAATTGTGGGACCGTTATTTGAAGCGTTCATGGAAGGGGCTGTCAGAGACCGGCTTCAGGACAGCGAAGCAAAAGTACTGGTCACTACACCAGAATTGCTTGAACGGGTGCCAGTTCAAGATTTGCCGGCGTTAAAGCATATATTTGTAGTCGGCAAAAATGTTCAGGAAGACGGGTTGTGCATTGACTTTTTAAAGAAGTTCGGGACTGCCAGTAATAATCTTGATATTGAATGGGTTGACAGAAGGGATGGATTGATTCTTCATTACACATCCGGCTCAACGGGGAAACCGAAGGGTGTTTTGCACGTACATAATGCGATGATTCAGCATTATCAGACAGCAAAATGGGTGTTGGACTTAAAAGAGGAGGATGTCTATTGGTGTACAGCTGATCCTGGCTGGGTGACAGGAACTTCCTATGGTATCTTCGGGCCTTGGTTAACAGGGACCTCCAATGTCATTGTCGGCGGACGATTCAGCCCTGATGACTGGTATAAGACAATCGAGGATTTTGGCATAACGGTTTGGTATAGCGCTCCAACAGCCTTTCGGATGCTGATGGGTGCGGGGGATGAATTGGTTAAGAAATATAATTTAACCAGCCTTCGCCATATTGCAAGTGTTGGAGAGCCTTTGAATCCTGAAGTCGTTAAATGGGGAGCAAAGGTGTTTAATCGCAGAATCCATGATGGCTGGTGGATGACGGAAACTGGGGCACAGTTAATTTGTAACTATCCTTGTATGCCGATTAAGCCCGGTTCCATGGGCAAGCCGATTCCAGGCGTAAAGGCAGCGATTGTCGATGACCAAGGAAACGAGCTCCCTCCATATCGAATGGGGAACCTGGCGATTAAAAAAGGATGGCCGTCGATGATGCATGCCATCTGGAATAATCCGCAGAAATACGAGTCCTATTTTATGCCGGCTGGCTGGTACGTATCAGGCGATTCTGCCTACATGGATGAGGACGGCTACTTCTGGTTCCAGGGCAGGGTCGATGATGTCATCATGACATCGGGCGAGCGAGTTGGTCCATTCGAGGTAGAAAGCAAGCTGGTGGAGCATCCTGCAGTTGCAGAGGCTGGGGTTATCGGCAAGCCTGACCCAGTCCGCGGAGAAATCATTAAAGCGTTCATCGCTTTGAGAGATGGTTATCAGCCTTCCAATGAGCTTAAAGAGGAAATTAGGCAATTTGTTAAAAATGGCCTTGCAGCCCATGCAGCTCCAAGGGAAATTGATTTCCGCGATAAATTGCCTAAAACAAGAAGCGGCAAGATTATGAGACGTGTATTAAAAGCATGGGAGCTGGACCTGCCGACAGGCGACTTATCCACCATGGAAGACTAATGAAAAACCCCGCACCGTTTCCACACGATGCGGGGTTTTTTTCATTACTGAGGCGCAGCTTCTTCCGGCTGTCCTCCTAAAGCGGCACCGACTTCAACAAAGTTGGATGGCGCTGATTCATTTCCGGCAATGTCGACAGCTGTCACATAATAAAATCCTGGACTTGCTGAATACATTAAATTGCCATCACTCTTTATGCTGGCTACTTTGGATGCGGAAAAACCGCCTTGGTAAACCCGATAGCCGATCACATCATTATCAGCTGGTGCTGACCAGGAAATGGCATTCCCTGATACGGTAAGATTGACACTGTCAGGTCTCTTTCCGTTATCCGACATTTTGGCATCAGCGACAAGAACATTTCCCCAGCGCTCACGATTAGGGATCAGCTGTTTAATATCCTTAAAGTTCCCTCCAGTCATCCTGTTGACAAAGTCAGGATTAAGAATGACTCCTGATTGCGAAAATTCGCTTGGGGTAGCATCCAAGGCTAAATACTTTTTGCCGTTGATCGTCACATATTTTCCTTCAATCAAACTGTCGTCCACTTTTGTTGGGACATCCTTTGCATTAAAGTAATCTGTTTCGACCAATCCTGCTTTGGAGCATGCTTCCGACGGAAGTAATCCGGATACTGCACAGAAACTGCGCTGAACAATTCCCTCCGGCATGGTGAATTCTTCTTTTGGGGCAATCAGATCCGGCCGTTTCTCGTAGGCTGCATTGATTAACTGTGCCCAAAGGGTATTGGTCCGCTGACTGTAAGACATGCCGCTGGTCTGTAACGACTTCGGTGTATCATAGCCGGTCCAAATTCCAAATGTAACATTCGGATTTGTGGCAACGAGCCAGGAATCCCAATATTCGAAACCTGTTCCAGTTTTACCGGCCCAATCCGAACTAAACTTAAGCTGGCTTTTGACTCCGGCAGCCGTACCCGAATTGATGACATCACGCATCATATCGAGTGTTAACCAAGCTGTCTGCGGCTTGAAAACATCTACTGGCTTTACTTCATGCTGGTAAACGACTTTCCCATCTTTATCAACGATTTTGTCGATTAAATAAGCATCAATAAATTTTCCGCCATTGGCAAAGGTGCTGAACGCGTTGGTGTTCTCTTCAATGGTCACTCCATTGTCCAGCGAACCGATCGAAGCGGCAGCGTGCTCATGGTCCCCTTTTGTCAAGGAACTAAAGCCCATTTTTTCAAGATATTTTGCGGGATTTTGATCAAGTATTTCGGTATATAATTTAACTGCCGGCACATTATAGGACTTTGCTAAAGCGTATCTTGCTGACACAATGCCGCTGTATTTTAAATCGTAGTTATGCGGCCATGGTGTATCTTTCGATGGGTCCAGTTTTAACGCTACATCTGGCAGCGGCATTCCTGGCGAGGCTTTGCCAAGTTCAATGGCCGGTCCATAGACAAGCAGCGGTTTCATCGTGGAACCATTTTGCCGTATGGCACTGGTCGCGTGATTCAGCTGATGTTCACTGTCATATTCCCGTCCGCCGACAAAGCTGATGATTTTTCCGGTTTTATTCTCAATCAGCATCGCTCCTACCTGAACTTGCTCTGTTACGGTAACCATCTCGCCGGTTTCAGGATCTTTCTTTTCTTGTGGCTTATCAGGACCGTAATACTTATAATTATCTTTTGCCACTTGCATGGCATCATAAATGTCTTTATCAATGGTTGTATAAATCTTGTAGCCATTTTGCTTTAAATCATGGCTTGCCAGTGTTTTATACTTATAAGCCAGATTTTCATCCTTTTTTAAATCATCTTCGGTATAGCCATCTTTTTTGGCTAATACAGTTGTGAGAGCTTCCTTTGCCCGGCTTTCAATTTCAAAGGTCAGCCAAGGATAATCTTCGAGCGGATTGCTTGTACTAGGCGGTATGAAGTCCTTGGTAATGTCATAGGCAGAAGCTTCGGCATATTCCTTTTGTGAAATATAACCGCCATCATACATCCTTTTTAAAACAGTCTTCATCCGTGTGAGGCCGGGTTCCAAATTATTTTTAATGGTCCCCTTGGCAGTAAACGGGGTATATCCAAACGGGCTTTGCGGCAGGCCAGCAATGAAGGCAGCCTGCGGCAGTGTTAATTCATTGGCTGTTTTGCCGAATATTCCCTTGGCAGCTGCTTGGACACCGGCAATGTTTCGTCCGGATGAATTTCGTCCAAAGGTGGAAACATTTAAGTAGGCTTCAAGAATTTCTTTTTTATCGAAAAATTTCTCGAGGCGCAGCGCCAATAAGATTTCATTGGCCTTCCGCTGAAATGATACTTCATTCGTCAAGATTTGGTTCTTGATGAGCTGCTGTGTCAGCGTACTGCCGCCTGATTGAATCGAGGAATTGGTCACCTCTTGAAATAAAGCCCTGAAAACCGCTTTGGGGACAACTCCATTATGCTGATAAAAATATTCGTCTTCTGTTGCGACAACGGCATTAATCAGATAATCTGAAACTTGGCCGAGTTTGACTTCCTCTCGTTCCAGGTCTGTCCTAAGCTTCCCAAGATAAACGTCATTAGCAAAATATAATTCCGATGTTTCCGAATAATTATAAATATCCTTTTTCATACTATCATAGGAACGGACTGGTTCATCTTTAACAAGAGAGGCGAAATAACCGGCGCCCACACCTGCAGCAAAAGACCCTCCAAGTATGGCAATAACTAATACGAGCAGAAATAGGTTCCAAACTACTTGGGAGGTAATTCGGACTCCCTTGATGGTTTTTTTATTGGTAATTAAATGAAGCAAGGATTTTGCTTTTTCCAGCCATGGTTTTAACTTTTCATTCATAGCATCACCTCTTTTAAAATCACACTACATTATAACATACCGCATGTGTAAAAACTGACAACTTTCAACATTTTTCTGAAATTTCCATTTGAGATTTGACAGCAGCGGCTAGATATGATAAAAATGCTTTAAATAAATTTTTTATAAAAGCGTTGAAAGGAACCAACTGTAGTTCTTCTATCCCTGTTATTTAGAGAGCCAGCGGCCGGTGCAAGCTGACACAAATAGAGGAATGAAATACATCCTGGAGCTTTCTCTGTGAACCTTGCAGTAGCAGAGAACGGTTTTAACCGTTATTTTGTTCAAGTTGGAGGAATAATTTCCTCAAGCTGGGTGGTACCGCGTACATTACGTCCCTGCATTTTATGCAGGGACGTTTTTATTTTGATAGGAGGGAAAAGACAATGGATTTATTGCAGGATTTAGAATGGAGAGGGATCATTTATCAACAATCAGATGAAGAAGGCTTAAACGAACTTTTAAATAAAGAAAAAATTTCTCTATACTGTGGGACCGACCCGTCAGCGGACAGTCTGCACATCGGCCATTTGGTTCCATTCTTAACCTTGAGACGATTTCAGCAGCATGGGCATCGTCCCATCGTGCTGGTTGGCGGCGCTACTGGATTAATCGGCGACCCGAGCGGCAAAAGTGAAGAGAGAAAATTGTTGACCGTAGAAACGGTTCAGCAAAATGCGGAAGGGATTAAAAATCAGTTAGAGGCCATTTTCGAGTTCGAAGGAGAAAATGGTGCCATCATGGTCAATAACTATGACTGGACCCATTCGATGGATGTAATCACCTTCCTGCGTGACATTGGCAAGCACATCGGGATTAATTACATGCTCGCAAAGGATACGATTGCGAACCGCCTCGAGACCGGGATTTCGTTTACTGAGTTTAGTTATACGATTTTACAGGCAATGGATTTCTTGCATTTGTATGAACAACATAATTGCAGGATGCAAATCGGCGGCAGTGACCAGTGGGGTAATATTACCTCAGGATTGGAGTTAATCCGTAAGATTCACCCGGATGAATCCAAGGCTTTTGCGCTAACGATTCCGCTTATTACAAAAGCAGATGGGACTAAGTTTGGAAAAACTGCAGGGGGGGCTGTCTGGTTGGATCCGGAAAGAACGACTCCTTATGAGTTCTACCAATTCTGGATTAACACAGCTGATGCCGATGTGGTTAAATACTTAAAACTGTTTACGTTCCTTTCGCATGAAGAAATTGAACAATTAGAGGAATCTGTTCAGGCAGAACCGCATCTTCGAAAAGCGCAAAAGGCTTTAGCGGAAGAGATGACCCGCCTGATTCATGGGGAGGAAGCTCTGCAGCAGGCGATTAAAATTTCCGAAGCGTTATTCAGCGGCGATGTCCGAAGCTTAACGGCTGCCGAGATTAAACAAGGCTTTAAGGATGTTCCTTCATATAACGTGAATGGTGAATTTGACGGCGGGCTTGTGGATTTGCTGGTGGCCGCAAAAATTTCGCCTTCTAAGCGCCAGGCGCGTGAGGATATTGCCAACGGAGCGATTTCGATTAACGGAGATAAAGTTACAGACACCAATTATGTCTTGCAGGAATCTGATCGAATGGAAGCTCAATTTACGATCATCAGAAGAGGGAAAAAGAAATATACTTTAATTAAATATTAAAAATGCAGGGGCTTGGATTTTCCAGGTCCCTTTTCTTTCTGGGGAAGTCAAAAAAGACAAAAGCGAAAGAATGGTCTTTAAGAAGAGCTCTTGAAGACAAATGCCAGCAAAAAATCGAAGGAATGGTCTTCAAGGAAGTCTCTTAAAAGACAAAGGTCAGCAAGAAAACGGCAGAAGTGTCTTTAAGGAGAGCTCTTGAAGACAAATGCCAGTAAAAAATCGAAGGAATGGTCTTCAAGGAAGGCTCTTGAAGACAATAGCCAACAAAAAGCAGGATGAAATGTCTTTAAGAAGCCCTCTTAAAGACAAATCGCGGATTAGAAACCATAAAACAGTCTTCAAGCATATTGTTGTAACCGGCACTTGGGTATTGGTTCTTGTGTAACATACTGTTCGGAGGTTTCGTCTAATATAGAAAGAGGTCTATTGGGGGGGAAGTATGAGATTCATAATTCATACCGTCTTTATCGTTCTTATAGCGCTTGTCACCTTATTTGGATTAGGGCCTGTCCTGTTGGCAGACGGCAGTATGCAAGAAAGAACTATCACGGCAGCGATTGTTGTTCTCATCTATATTATTTTGGCTGTTTTATATGGAAAAGTCATTCTCTGGTCTAGAAATAGAAAATAAAAAAATCCCCAGCCAACTTTGGCAGGGGATTTTTCGTGTGAAAATTAACGAGAGTAGAACTCAACGATAAGAGTTTCGTTAATTTCAGCTGGTAATTCAGAACGCTCTGGCAAGCGGGTGAAAGTACCTTCTAATTTGTCAGCATCGAAAGTTAAATAATCAGGAACAAAGTTGTTCACTTCGATAGCTTCTTTGATTACATCAAGGCTACGTGATTTTTCACGAACACCAATTGTTTGACCAGGCATTACGCGGTAAGATGGAATATCTACGCGAGCACCATCTACTAAAATATGGCCATGGTTAACTAATTGGCGTGCTGCACGACGAGTGCGGGCAAGACCTAAACGGTAAACTAGGTTATCCAAACGTGACTCAAGAAGAATCATGAAGTTTTCACCGTATACGCCAGGCATTTTGCCAGCCTTAACGAATAGGTTGCGGAATTGGCGCTCATTTACACCATACATATGACGAAGCTTTTGCTTCTCTTGTAATTGCAATCCGTATTCAGAAAGCTTTTTGCGTTGGTTTGGACCATGTTGTCCAGGAGCGTAAGGACGCTTTTCTAATTCTTTGCCTGTGCCGCTTAGAGAGATTCCAAGACGACGAGATAATTTCCAGCTTGGGCCGGTATAACGAGCCATGAAAGACTCCTCCTTCAAGTTTTTATTTTGTAAAATAAAAACCGCTGCGAAAACATCGATAATTGCCATTTTGTTTTCATGCACCATCGCCCTAGCAGCAGAGGGTTACTCGATGCACCATCGCCATCTGCGAGGAACAAAATGAACGAATTAAAGTCGTTTCCATAGGCTGCAATATTTTACACAAGGAGTATTATATAATTTTTCACGGTTATTAGTCAAGTACATTTCGGTTTAGAACCGTTTTCCATTTCAAAGCTTTGATAGCAGCCAAAAAAGCAAGCAAATTCTCCACCTTAACGCTTAGACTTTGTGGCACATATACTATACAAAAACGAGACCGTTTTCAAAATGAGGAGGGCGCAGTGATGAAACAGAAGAAGATGCGGTTTGATACAGAAGTGATCCATGCTGGATATGACAGTGAAGGCCATTTAGGAAGCTTAGTGCCGCCAATTTATCAATCATCTGCCTTTATATTTGATAATGCTGAACAAGGGGAGCGGAGATTTGCTGGTTCCGAAGCTGGCTATATTTATTCACGGTTAGGAAATCCAACCGTGAAAATTCTCGAGGACCGGATGGCTGTGCTGGAAGAAGGAGAAGCAGCCCTGGCCTTTTCCTCCGGCATGGCAGCGGTAAGCGCGGTCCTAGTATCGCTGACAAAAACCGGAGATCATATTCTCTGTTCCCAAGGGGTTTATGGCTGCACATTCGGACTGCTTCAATTATTAAAAAAGAAATATAACATTGACTGCCATTTTTCAAGCATGGATTCGCCAGAAACATTAGAACAGGAAATCCAGCCAAACACGGCCTGCATTTATATCGAGACGCCGATTAATCCCACTATGAAGCTGGTGGATTTAGAACTGGTTGTAAAAATGGCTAAACAAAAGGGGATACCCGTTGTCGTCGATAACACCTTCTCATCCCCTTACCTGCAAAGGCCAATTGCTAAAGGCTGTGATATCGTGATCCACAGTGCCACTAAATACATTGGCGGGCATGGGGATGTTGTTTCAGGATTGGTGATTGGAAACGAGAAATTTATCACCCAGGTTTCTAAAACCACCCAAAAAGATATTGGCGGGGTGATCTCTCCCTTTGATGCTTGGCTGCTTTTAAGAGGAATAAAAACTCTCCCGATTAGGATGGACCGCCACTGTGAAAATGCCTCGCGAATCTTCCAGTTTTTAAAAACACACCCCAAAATCGAAAATATTTATTATCCAGGCGATCCAGAGCATGGAGATTACGCGATTATGAAAAAGCAAATGAAGCAGCCTGGCGGCATGGTTTCGTTTGCGATTAAAGGGACAAAGGAAACCGCCCAGCAGTTTATTGACCAATTGCAATTGATTCATATAGCTGTCAGCCTGGGGGACCCTGAGACATTAATTCAACATCCTGCCTCGATGACTCATGCTGTCATCCCAGTGGAGGAAAGGAAAAAAATGGGGATTGAGGATAACCTTCTTCGCCTGTCAGCAGGTCTGGAAGCATGGGAGGATATTGTGGAAGACCTGGAACAGGCACTCAAAAAGGTATAAAGAAAACCCGTCTGCGGTGCTGTTTGCCAATTTGAAAACAGCACCCTGCTTGGCGGGCTTTTTATATGTGACTGACCAATATGGCGACAAATTCCTCAAGTTTAACCTGATCTAATTCGTCAAAGCGGTTCGTTTCCGGGGAATCAATGTCTAGCACCCCAATTAACCGGCCGTCTTTTATCATTGGAATGACAATTTCCGATTGGGAGGCAGCGTCACAAGCAATATGGCCAGGGAATTGATGGACATCTTCGACACGCACTGTTTCCTTTTTGGAAGCCGCCGTGCCGCACACGCCCCTGCCCAACGGAATCCGGACACAGGCTGGAAGCCCTTGGAAAGGTCCTAGCACAAGCTCATCATGGGTATCCATTAAATAAAACCCTACCCAATTAATCCGATCCAGAAATTGATTTAACAAGGCAGAGGCATTACTGAGATTGGCAATCTGGCTTGGCTCGTCATGAATCAATGCATGCAGCTGTTTTTTTACCAATTCATAGTTATCTTCTCGGTCTCCGCGATATTTTTCGACGTTAAACATGAAAATTCACCTATTTCTTCTTTTATATTTAGTTTATTTTAACAGAAATAGCGAAATGAAGCACACATTGTCGATTTTTTCATACAGGAATCCTGTATAGGTATAAAGAACTCTTATGTAAGGGGAAGCTGTCTGTTCAAAAAAGGAGGAGAAGAAAATCGATGAAGAAGGATTCAAAAGAGGCGATCATGCAGGCTGCTATTTTGCTGTTCAATTCCAAAGGGTATTCGGGTACTTCAATCAGGGATATTGCTCATGCTGCAAAAGTAAATACAGCTTCCATTGCTTACTATTTTGAAAATAAGGCAGGCTTGTTGGAATACTGCTTCACCTATTTTTTTGAACAATACATCCGTATCATTGAAGATGCTTATTCCTCCATCGATAAAGGTGCTACAGCCTGCTTAAAACGAATTACAGCAGATTTGCTTCATTTTCAATGCAAAAATAATCATCTGGCCAGCTTTGTGTATCGGGAACTGTCCATGGATTCGCAAATCTCTAGGGAAATCATGTCCACTTATTCCATAAAGGAAAAATATTTTTTTCAGCAGATTTTTGAACGAGGCTTTGAATGGAAAGAATTCCGCCCGCACTCGATTCCCTACTTAATTATGCAGATAAAGGGTTTATTGATGATGCCGTTTATGAATACCAATTATATGAGAGAGGTTTTATATGTATTTCCAAGCGAAAGGTTTTTCGAACAGAAATATCTTAAGGACCTTCATCTATGGATAGATAGCGTCGTCCTAAGTCTGCCCATTGAAGTAAAAAGGGAAGTCCTCAGCAAATAGCTGCCCATCCAAATCCCATATAGTAAGGATTGAAGCCAAGGGTTTTTTCCAGTTAACAGCACTTGCCCAAGACAAGATTCGTCTGGCAGGGTGCTTTTTTATTTGCCCTTTTTAGTGAATGGATGCTGAAATGATCCGGTCCTTAATCGATTTATTTTACTATAATTCTTAATGGCTTTATATTTTCGCGGACTTTTACAAAAAAAATGAAAATAATAGTCAAAAATTGTCGCTGTCATGGTATCATTAAGGCATTGAAGTGATGAGAACAGAACGTTTTAATATAGATTGGCAAGAATGCTTGGTGTGTTGGATAAGGGGGCTTAACATTGTGAAATATATCATTGGATTATTCATCCTAGTACTAGCCTTATTTGTAGTAGGATATTTTATAAAGAAAAAATACTTTAAAGAAATGGATCGGCTAGAAGCCTGGAAAATAGATTTGTTTAACCGTCCAATACCGGATGAAATGTCAAAAGTCAAACAGTTGAATATGACAGGGCAGACGGAAGAGCTTTTTGAACAATGGCGCAGCCAATGGGATGATGTTATAACAGTGAAGCTTCCGGACTTAGAAGAAATGCTGTTTGATGCGGAAGAGTACATAGACCGATACAGATTTAACAAGGCGAAGGAAGTCCAAGCCTTGATTTCGGAAAAATTGCAGCAAACAGAGAATCAGGTCCAACAAATTTTGGAAGAACTTCATGAACTGGTTGGAAGCGAAGAGAATAACCGAGTAGAAATTGAAAAATTAAAAGAAATTTATCGTGAAGCAAAAAAGACGCTGCTTGCCCATCGCCATAGTTTTGGAAGTGCGGAGAAATATTTGGAATCGGAACTGGCAATTGTTACTGAAAAATTTCATGAATACGAAGAAAAAACAGAGCAGGGCAACTACTTGGATGCCCGTGAAGTGGTTTTAATGATTCATGGCAAACTAGATTCGATTAAAAATAATATGCAGGCTATCCCCCAGCTTTTAATTGAATGCCAATCATTAATCCCTAACCAGCTTGCAGAAGCAATGGCCGGATTAAGAGAAATGACAGCGCAGGGCTATTATTTAGACCATATACGGGTAGATGAGGAAATTAAACGCTTGGAGGAAAAAACAGCTGAGAATTTACGGTTGATTGAACAATCGGAAATTAATCAGGCGGAAGAGGGCATGAAGGAGGTCAAACAACGAATTGACGTATTATTTGACCTGCTGGAACAAGAAGTTCATGCAAAGCATTTTATTATGAAGAACGAGCCGCTGGCAGGATCTCTCCTTGCCGCAGCGATGGAGGAGCATAGACAGCTCTCAAATGAAGTGCTTCTATTGCAGGACAGCTATCAGCTATCAGATGAGGATTTGGATTTGCTTGCGAATATGGATATGGAATTTACCGCAGTATACAAACGCTATAATATTTTATTGGAAAAATTAAAGCTGAATAATACTGCCCAATCCGCAATCAGTGAGGAATTAGCAGAAATTAAGGAGCAGCTGGATGTAATCCGCGAGGGACAGGAAATCTATGCCCAAAAGCTTCAAGCACTTAGAAAAGATGAATTGGAGGCAAGGGAAAAGGTCAAAGAGCTGACCAAAAAAGTTGGCGAAACACTCAGGCATGTATCAAAAAGCAATGTGCCTGGATTGCCGGACGATTACCAATACTTAATTGAAGATACCAATGAAAGCATTCAAAATGTCCGTCTGCAATTGGAGGAAAAGCCGCTAAATATTGCTGCCCTTAATCAATATTTAGAAATTGCCGTATTAACCGTTGAAAAACTCGTTAACTCCACCATTGAATTGATTGAAAATGCTGCGTTAGCGGAGAAGGCCATCCAATATGGGAATCGTTACCGCAGCCAATATCCGTCGGTTGCCAAAGGGCTGGCGGAAGCGGAAAGTGCATTTAGAAGATACGATTACCAAGAGGCACTTGAACAGGCCGCTGCCTCATTGGACAGTATTGACCCTCAAGCGTTGAAGAAAATCAAAGCGACAATTGATACAGAGTAACAAAATAAGGAAGAAACCGATTCGGCCATTAGAAGGTTAGTTGGTTTCTTCTTTTCTTTTTCAAATCGTTAAGTTATGATAAGATTTATTTCTGTATGAGGTACGGTTTTTAAAGAAAGGTGTAGGTTTCAATGATTTATTTTGATAATAGTGCAACAACGAAACCATATAAAGAAGTATTGGATTCTTATG
Organism: Neobacillus muris; assembly: GCF_943193175.1. Lineage (GTDB taxonomy): Bacteria > Bacillota > Bacilli > Bacillales > Cytobacillaceae > Neobacillus > Neobacillus muris. The sequence goes on along the minus strand of NZ_CALPDF010000003.1, from coordinate 202,932 downwards.
TTAAGGCAGCAAGTGACTATTACGGGAATCCTTCTTCGCTTCACAGCTGCGGCGGGCAGGCGGAAAAACTCTTGTCACAGGCAAGGGAGCAGATAGCCAAGCTGCTGGGCGTAAAGGCAGCAGAAATTTACTTTACATCAGGCGGCACTGAAAGCAATAATTTAGCGATAAAAGGGGCTGCCTTCACCTATCAAAATCGGGGACGGCACATTATTGCCTCAAGTGTGGAGCATCCTTCGGTCAGCGATTGCCTGGAGCAGCTTGAATCAGAGGGGTTTGAAATTACGTATCTCCCAGTAAATGGTGACGGACAAGTTTCGGTCGAAGCGGTCGATAAGGCTATCCGGAAAGATACGATTCTCATTTCTGTTATGCATGTAAATAATGAGGTTGGGACTATTCAGCCAGTGAAAGAAATCGGAAAAATGCTGAAGAACTATCCTTCCGTCCTGTTTCATGTGGACGCTGTTCAAGCAGTAGGAAAAGTTCCAATGGACTTAGCTGGAAATCGGATTGACCTTTTGTCCATTTCAGGGCATAAGTTTCATGGCTTAAAAGGGACAGGGGCACTGTTTATTCGGGAAGGCATCCGGCTGACGCCCTTATTTGCCGGCGGAAAGCAAGAGCGCAACATTCGAAGCGGTACTGAAAATGTGGCAGGAGCAGTAGCGATGGCGAAAGCCCTTAGACTTTACATGCAAAAAAGTGAAACTGGACTTACTGTGATGAAAAACATGCAAAAACTGCTAAGAACCGGCTTGGGTCATATAGAGGATATCCAAATCAACACACCATTAGAAAATGCGGCACCGCATATTCTGAATTTCTCATTAAAAGGGATGAAATCGGAAGTATTTATCCATGCGCTTGAGCAAAAAGGCATCTTTGTGTCGACTACTAGTGCCTGCTCTTCAAAACGGAAGTCAGCAAGCAAGACACTCCTGGCAATGGGAGTCCCGGAGGATCTGGCCGAAAGCGGTATCCGCCTAAGCTTATCGGTTGAAAATACAGAAGCTGAGGCTAAGGCGGTTTTAGATGCCATTGAGACAACCGTAGAACAATTAAGGAAGGTTATGAAACCATGAATTATGATCGTATATTAATCCGTTATGGCGAAATTTCTACAAAAGGAAGAAATCGCAAAAAGTTTGTCGATAAGCTTCGCAAGAGTGTCCGGATTGCTCTTGCACCGTTTCCAAATGTAAAAATAGAAGCAAGCCATGATCGGATGTACGTCCTGCTAAATGGAGAAAATGGAATAGAAATCATTGAAAAATTAAAACATATATTTGGGATTCAATCATTTAGCCCTGCAGTAAAAGTCAGAAAAGACTTAGAGGAATTAAAACAGGCTTCTCTCGATTTGGTGTCCTCTTTATATCAGGATGGCCAAACCTTTAAAGTAACGACGAAAAGATCTGATAAAACATTTGAACTGAATACAGATGAACTCAATCATGCCATTGGCGGCCACTTGCTGCAAAACATCCCGGGAATCAAGGTGGATGTTAAACATCCGGATATCAATTTGCGGACAGAAGTAAGGAAGGAAGCTATTTACCTGTCTTGTCAGACTATTCAAGGTGCCGGAGGCCTTCCGCTTGGGTCGAGCGGGAAAGCAATGCTCATGTTGTCCGGAGGAATTGACAGCCCTGTGGCAGGCTTTTTATCAATGAAGCGGGGCCTGGAGTTAGAAGCCGTCCATTTTTTCAGCCCGCCATTTACAAGCGAAAGAGCAAAGGAAAAGGTAATCGATCTAACTAAAAAATTGGCAGAAATTTATGGGTCTCCTATTAAATTACATGTAGTGCCCTTCACCGATGTTCAGCAGGCGATTCGTGAGCAAGTGCCAGAAAATTATACGATGACGTCAACAAGACGAATGATGCTGCGGATTACCGACGAATTACGGCAAAAACGAGAAGGGCTGGCGATCATTACAGGGGAAAGCCTCGGACAGGTGGCCAGCCAGACGCTCGAAAGCATGTTTGCCATCAATGAAGTAACCAATACGCCGATCTTGCGTCCCTTGATTTCAATGGACAAAAACGATATTATAAAAATCGCAAATGAGATTGATACCCTTGAAATTTCAAATCGTCCGTATGAAGACTGCTGTACGATTTTTGTGCCGGCATCTCCAAAAACGAGACCGAAGAGAGAAAAGGTCAAGCAATACGAAAGCTTCTTCGATTTTGAACCATTAATTCAGGAGGCTGTTCAAGAGGTTGAAACCTTGATTATTCAGCCGAATCGAGACCAGCATCACCAAGAATTTGATGATTTATTCTAATTGTGTAAATTTGAAATTTTTGTGAACAATTACCAGTGGATAATAAGAATGAACAATCCTTATTCTACACATTCTATACTCACAAGGAGGTGAGTATAGATGGCTAATAACAGCAGTTCAAATCAACTATTAGTATCTGGAGCTCAACAAGCTCTTGATCAAATGAAATATGAAATTGCTCAAGAATTTGGTGTTAACCTTGGTGCAGACACTACTTCTCGCGCTAACGGATCTGTTGGTGGAGAAATCACAAAGCGCCTAGTATCTATGGCTGAATCACAATTAGGCGGCGGATTTACTCGATAACCAAAAAATTCAATATAATGGCTACAGAGAGAGTGGGAATTTTTCTCACTCTCTCTTTATTTTTGCCAAAAGGATTCATAGGGTTTATAATTAGTATCAGGTATTAATAGTAAATATAATATTCTTGTGATAAGTTAGGGGGAGTAAAAATGAACCGAGAAGAACTGATTGCACCAGAGAAGTATAATCTTGTGTCTGAGATGGAGCGGTTTGCCGAAATTCCAAACAAACTAGCAATCAAATGGGAAAACGACTTAGGGGAAACCAGACAGTTTACCTATGAACAACTCCTAAAGCAGGCGAATCGGGCGGCCCGTGCATTTAGCCAAAATGGGTTAAAGCAAGGGGATATTGTTCTTGTTATGGTGCCACGGTTAATTGAAGCCTATGTTGTGTATTTGGCAGCACTAAAAGCGGGGATGGTTGTCATCCCATGCTCAGAAATGTTAAGGGAAAAAGACCTTCAATATCGGATTACACATGGTGACGTAAAAGCAATCATCAGTTACTACCCGTATGCCGATCAATTTGCCAATATCGTGGGAACACAGCCGCTTGTGAAATTTACAATTGGCGGCAAAGCAGAAGGATGGAATCACCTGGACAAGGAAATGGAAACAGCTGCTGAAGATTATCCGTTAGCTGATACACATCGTGATGACATGGCGTTTTTATCATATACTTCAGGAACAACCGGCAATCCGAAAGCGGTGGTCCACACTCATGGCTGGGCATTTGCCCATTTGAGGACAGCTGCAGCAAAGTGGCTCTGTATCAGCGAAAACGATACAGTGTGGGCTACTGCTGGACCAGGCTGGCAAAAATGGATATGGAGTCCGTTTCTTTCAGTACTCGGCTCAGGAGCAACCGGTTTTGTCTACCATGGCCGGTTTGAACCAAGCAAATATTTGAGCCTGCTGCAAAAATATGAAGTGAATGTTTTGTGCTGCACACCGACTGAATACCGTTTAATGGCAAAGGTCGATCATTTGGCGGATTATCATTTGCCGAACCTTCATAGTGCTGTTTCAGCCGGAGAGCCGCTAAATCGGGAAGTCATTGATATCTTTAGAAAACATTTTCAGATCGACGTAAGGGACGGATATGGACAGACAGAAAATACCTTGCTGGTTGGCGTAACAAAGGGTATGGAATTAAGACCAGGTTCTATGGGTAAGCCGACACCGGGGAATCGAGTCGAAATTATCGATGAAGAGGGGCAAATTTGTCCTCCGGGAGAAATCGGAGATATTGCCGTTCATGTTGAAACGCCGGCATTATTTAAAAATTATTATAAAGATCCTGAGCGGACCGCCAAACAATTCCGCGGCGATTATTATGTGACAGGGGATCGGGCCAGAAAGGATGAAGAAGGCTACTTTTGGTTTGAAGGCAGGAGCGATGATATCATTATTAGCTCGGGGTATACCATTGGGCCATTTGAAGTGGAAGATGCACTAGTAAAACACCCCTATGTAAAAGAATGTGCCGTTGTCGCAAGTCCAGATGAAATCCGCGGCACCATTGTAAAAGCTTTCGTCGTTTTAAAAGAAGGGATTAATCCAGACGAACCCAATTTGACGAAAACGCTGCAGGACCATGCCAAGACATTAACGGCACCTTATAAGTATCCAAGAAAAATAGAATATATATCTGAGCTTCCTAAAACAACTTCGGGCAAGATCCGTCGAGTTGAGCTTCGGCAAAAAGAATTCGAAGCAGCAAAGGAAAAGTAGAACCGTGCTAAAGCAGGCATTCGATTTGGATGCCTGTTTTTTGATGCCTGAGAGCTGTTGAAAATTAATGCGCTGCTTTAGAAAAAACATTTCATTTGGGCTGTTTCACGATATAATGGTAATATTGTTTCGATACTAGAAAGAATAGGGGATTGGAAAACTTGAAAAAAAGCGAAACGCAGCTCGGGGCTATTTATGCAGGGCTTTCTTACTTCCTTTGGGGCTTGCTGCCGATATATTGGAAGCTGTTAAACAATGTCAATGCCATAGAAATACTTGCCAACCGTGTATTTTGGTCGTTTATATTTATGATAGTTATGGTTCTCTTGACAAATAAGCGGGGGTTATTTGTCCAAACCGTAAAAGGATTTGCGCAAAATAAAAAGCAATTATATGCCTTAATCATTCCTTCTATATTAATCTCGATTAATTGGTTTACGTATATTTGGGCTGTCAATAACGGCCATATGATTGAGACCAGCCTTGGCTATTATATTAATCCGCTAGTCAGCATTCTGTTAGGGATGATTGAGTTAAAAGAGAAATTATCATTTTATCAATATTGTTCCTTTGCATTGGCTGCCATTGGGGTTTTGATCATCACCCTGTCACATGGGAAGTTTCCGTGGGTTGCGGTTGTTCTTGCTCTGACCTTTGGCTTATATGGGTTAGCCAAAAAGTTAATCAATGTGGAGTCCTCAGTAGGGCTGACATTGGAAACCCTTGTGGTAACACCAATAGCCGGGATCTACATGTTATGGCTGATCGTTAAAGGGACAAACTCCTTTACGGTAGCAGACTGGTCCACGAATTTGTTATTAATGGGTGCCGGTGTTGCAACCGCAGTACCGCTGCTGTATTTTGCTAAAGGAGCACAGAAGATTCCACTTTCACTGCTCGGATTCCTGCAATATATTTCACCGACATTAACCTTGCTGTTGGGTATTTTTATTTATCATGAGCATTTTACAAAAATCCAGTTCGTATCGTTCTTATTTATTTGGGTAGCCTTGGCGATTTATTCTCTTTCCAAAACAAAGCTGCTGCCGCAAAAAGGCATGAAATGGAGCAAAGGCAATATTTAAAAAAAGCTGCCGAATTTGACAGCTTTTTGCATGCACTTATAAAAAACTCCGCTTCACTTTTTCCCAGAATGAGTTGTCCTTTAATTTTAAAGTTTTAATTTTGTTTTCACTCAGTTTAACCTGTACTTTATCAACAGAACGGATGCTAAGGGCTTCATTATCCATGCCCATTATTGGATAATCGTTGTCTTCTTCCGCAACGACTCTTAGCATTAATGTTCGGTCACCGCCTAAAATGAATGATGAGCCGAGAGTGCGATAGTAGTTGTTATTGACCGACGCAACCTCGCTGACCTGCATGCAGGAGAGGAGCGGATCGACAACGGCACCATTAACCGATTTATTATAGGCCGTGCTTCCTGTTGGTGTTGCCACAATCAAGCCATCCCCGCGGAATGCTTCAAAGTGGAGATTATCAATAAACACATCAATAACAAGTGTCTTGATGATCGAAGAGCGAATGCTGAATTCATTTAGGCATTTAAAGGTTCCCTGCCCGTCAATAGAAACCTCTATGAAAGGATAACGGCGAACTTCCAGCTGTTCGCTTTGCATGGCTGTAATCATGTTGGAGGTGTCTCCGATTCGAAAGTCGCAATACATGCTTAAATTGTTATTGGTGGAAATCCCCATATAAAGGCAATCATCCCGAAAGCCGGTTTTTTGGACAGCTTGGAGAAATGTCCCATCATCCCCAATGCTGGCAATGATATTTGCTTGCCGATAATCATTGACAATGGTAAATCCGAATCGCTTGGTTGCCTCATATAAAGGAGCGGTTTTGGCAAGCATGGCGTCATCGCGTTTGTGGTAATAATACACATTTCGCCGTTCTTCCATTAAAGTACCTCCCGTAGTTGAAAAATTTTCCCATCCTAAATTTAACTTCTGATAAAATAAGGTTAGTCTTAAATTAGTTTATCATTTTATTGAAACAATATGGAAGTAAAGACTAGAAATTGAATACTATAGGGGGATTTAAGTGTGAGTGGGAAACGATGGGCCGCACTTGGCATTGCAGCGGTGCTTTTTATTGCTTCAATTTTGATTAATCTATTGTCCTCGTTTGCGTTTAAGGGAATTGAAACGGACTTTACTGAACTAATGGCTGCAGCTGAAGATCCATTTACAGAAGAAGTGATCCAAGAAGGAAGCGAACTAAAAAGAATTGCTATCCTGGATATTGACGGTGTCATACAGGATACGGGTGAAACCGAATCGCTATTGCAAAGTTCCAGCTATAATCACCAAACTTTTTTAAAAAAGCTAAAAGCCATTAAAGAAGACGATACCATTAAAGGGGTTATTGTTAGAGTCAACTCGCCAGGCGGTGGAGTAGTGGAAAGTGCTGAGATCCATGACCAATTAAAGGAACTTCAGGAGGAGGCTAAAAAGCCAGTTTACATATCTATGGGTTCGATGGCGGCATCTGGAGGCTACTATATTTCCACCGCTGCCAAAAAAATCTATGCCAGTCCTGAAACCATGACGGGAAGCCTTGGCGTGATTATGGAGGGCATCAATTATAAAGGGCTGGCTGATAAGTATGGTGTCGATTTCGTCACCATTAAAAGCGGCCAATATAAAGACATTATGAGTCCAACAAGAGAAATGACGGAAGAAGAGCGGCAAATTCTGCAAAAAATGATCGACAATTCTTATGAAGGGTTTGTCAAGGTGATTTCCGAAGGCCGCCATATGAATATTGACCAAGTTAAGCAGATTGCGGATGGGCGGATTTATGACGGCCGTCAGGCGAAGGAATTAAATCTGATTGATGGATTTGGCTATTTGGATGATGTGATTGACGAAATGGAAAAAAATGAAAATCTGAAAGGGGCATCTGTCATTCGCTATGCAGATGACATTGGAATTGGTTCTTTATTTCAGATGCAGGCAAAAAAATGGATGGGTGAAACACAAGAAATGGCTGGCTTAATGAAACTCTTATCTCAGCCTAATTCCCCACGCCTTATGTATCTTTATGCGGAATAGGGGTGAAACCGAATGGATCAAACAGAAAACCAAAATCATCAAAATGGAATGCCGGAAAATCATTCCATTTCCAACAGTTTGGAGCCAATAGATCCAAACCATTCAGAAAAGGTCAGCTGTGAACACTCCACTAATAATATTCCTGTCCATTACGCAGGATTCTGGATGAGGTTTTGGGCCTATCTCTTGGACTTGGTTGTCATTGGGAGTATGGAACGAATATTAATTAAACCATTATTTAGGATGCTGGATCTATCGCTGTCAGAATTTAATATCTTTGCCCCTATTTCCATTGCGTCAGCGGTTATTTTTTATTTATATTTCGTATTGATGACCAAATTTTTTAACCAAACGCTGGGGAAAATGGTGTTTGGGATAAAAGTGATTGATTTGCAGCATGAAAACTTAACATGGGGAACGGTGCTGTTCCGCGAATGGATTGGGAGGTTTATTTCCGTAACTGTCATTATCGGATATATAATTGTCGCCTTCCTGCCGAAAAAACAAGGGCTTCATGATTTGTTTACCGATACAGCCGTCATCCATATTTCTTGATAATCAATAGAACCTATCAACCATGGTTGATAGGTTTATTTTTTTATATACAGGGCAAACTAGCAGGCGAAAAGGAGGTTAACCAATTTGTTTTGGGTGCTGATTGTTCTGCTGGCCCTTATCCTTTTATTAGTCCTTATCATTTTTACTAAATTAACGATTCTCGTAAATTATCAGCATCAGAACGACGATGACCACTTAAAGGTCGAATTTCGAATCTGGTTTGGGTTACTTAAATACAAGCTGGAAGTTCCTCTTGTGAAAGTAGACGATGATTCTCCGAGTGTTGTCGTTAAAACCAATCCGTATGCAGGTGATTCAGCAGGCGAATCCTCTGACGGGAATGTTGAACAAATTTCAAAAAGAGATTTTAAGTCCTTGCTTAAAAACAGGAAACTATTACGGCAGCGGATATATAAATTGAATGTGATTGTACGGGGATTCTTGAGGAAAATATCGGTTACAAAATTTGAATGGCAGACGTTGATTGGGCTGGGAGATGCAGCCCATACAGGGATTGCCTCTGGAGCGCTTTGGTCTGCAAAAGGAGGAATTATTGGCCTTATCAGCCATTTTTTAAAATTAAAGGCAACTCCTCAGATCTCGATTACTCCCCATTTTCAAGCGTCTGTTTTTCAGACCCATGTTTCATGTATTTTTCAATTCCGTATCGGGCATGCTATGTTGGCAGGTGTTAAACTGATTAAATTCTGGAAAGGCGGGAAACTGCCATCCAAAAACAAAACAGATTTTACAAACGAAAAAACCAAATCGATTTGAACTAGGAGGATGCTGCTATGTCTGATCACCCAATTCAAGGCTTGATGACAACGGCAATGGAGAGCCTGAAGGAAATGATCGATGTCAATACGATTATTGGCGACCCGGTGGAAACACCAGATGGAAGTGTGATTTTAACCGTATCAAAAGTTGGCTTTGGATTTGCTGCCGGGGGCAGTGAGTTTAAAATGGATAGTTCTGGGGGGCAGGACAAAGGACAAGGGGATAACAAAGGACAATCCCAGCTGCCATTTGGCGGGGGGAGCGGAGCTGGAGTTTCCATCACGCCGATAGCATTTTTAATCGTGAATGCCCATGGTGTCAAAATGCTTCATCTTGATGAGAATACTCACATTTATGAAAAAATCTTGGAGCTTGCGCCACAGGCGGTCGATAAAATTCAGCAAATGTTCTCTAAAAAAGATGAAAGCTCCAAACAGAAGGACCAAAATGGATCAAAGGGATCTGAATCCAACCAGCCCAAAAAAGATGATTTGGACTTTTAAGCCGAAAGGTTAATCTTCCTAAGGGAAGGTTAACTTTTTTTAAAGGAATGGACGACCATGGTTCTTTTAAAAGCCATAATAATTGCAAAAGTATTTCTGACAGGATATAGTAACATTGTACATATTTTTCCGGATCCGGTTCTATATAGGGAACCAGATGCAGTGAATACGATTAAGGGGGATGTAAACATGGCTAATGTAACTTTTAAAGGCGGTCCTGTAACTCTATTAGGCAATGAGGTAAAGGTTGGAGACAAGGCTCCGAACTTCACGGTGCTTGCTAATGACCTTTCCGAAGTGACACTTGACGATACAAAGGGACAAGTTCGATTGATTACTTCTGTTCCTTCACTTGATACAGGTGTTTGTGATGCAGAAACCCGCCGTTTCAATGAAGAGGCAGCAGGATTAGGCAATGTCAAGGTATTGACTGTAAGTGTTGACCTGCCTTTCGCCCAAAAACGCTGGTGTGCGGCAGCAGGCATTGAAAATGTACAAACTTTATCTGACCACCGTGACCTTTCATTTGGTGAAGCATACGGGGTGGCTATTCAAGAATTGCGTTTATTAACCCGTGCTGTTTTTGTAGTGGATTCAACCGACAATGTGACATATGTGGAATATGTAAGCGAAGCTACCAATCATCCAAATTATGAAGCCGCTCTTGAAGCAGCAAGAAATGCGAAATAGAATTTTCAACAGAACAAGAATCTTTAGCTGCGGCGCCTGAACAAGGCGATTGCCATTTTGCAATAAGAAAGTGTATACTTTCTATTAGCCAATGAAAGGCCTCGTTACTATAGCGGGGCCTTTCATACGTATCTGCCAATGAAGGCGGAAGAAAAGGAATGAAAAAAGGATGACAATAACACCTATTGAGCAATTATTTACAATATTTAATGAGACTGCACAAATTTTACAAGAGGAAATGGACAGCTCTTTTTTAGAGGCTTTGGCTGAAACTGGTGAAAATATCTTTCAAGGCTCTATCCTTCAGGAAGAGTTAAGCGAATTAACGGTAAAAAGGCTGAAAAAACAATATGAATCCATCCAGTTAAGCCAATTCAGCAAGGAAGAGATCCGTAAGGCATTCCAGCTTGTGACGTTAAAGGGAATGAAAGAAAATATTCAGCCAAACCATCAAATGACACCAGATTCTGTTGGCATGCTTGCTGCCTATTTGGTGGACAAGTTTATGAAAGAACGTTCGTTCCGCCTGCTTGATCCTGCAGTAGGGACAGGAAACCTATTAATGACTGTGTTAAATCACCTCCAGAGGGATGTGTTAGGCATCGGTGTGGATGTAGACGATTTGCTGATTAAATTGGCTTATGTGAATGCAAATCTTCAAGAACAGCCGGTACAATTGTTCAATCAGGATAGTCTGGAGCCATTATTTATCGATCCTGTAGATGCAGTCATTGCTGATTTGCCGGTTGGGTATTATCCCAATGATGTAAGAGCGGCTGATTACCAGCTGAAAGCAGATAAGGGCCATTCCTATGCCCATCACTTATTTATAGAACAAAGCGTTCGCCATACGAAGCCCGGCGGCTATTTATTCTTTGTCATACCAAATGGGCTGTTCGAAAGTGAACAGGCAGCGGCACTGCATGAATTTATTAAGGAAAACATGCTGATTCAAGGGTTACTGCAGCTCCCGGCTAATATGTTTAAAAATAAACAGGCCGCAAAAAGTATTTTAGTCCTTCAGAAACAAGGAGAAGGGATTAAGGCGCCGAAACAGGCTTTATTAGTAAATCTGCCCAGTCTTACCAACCGACATGAAATGGATAAAATGATGGTGAAAATGGATCAATGGTTTAAGGAAAACAAAGGATGACATTGGCAAAATGGCCATGTCATCCTTTTTTTATAAAAATCAAAACTATTTGAATAAATTTATATTTTACTGTAACCGTTCCCATTACAAATTATTCCTTGTATTGTCTAAATTACAGTGTTTAAATGAGAAATTGGGGAGATAATCAGGTCGTATTTGTACACAATAAAACTGTACATAAACAGAGAGTATATGTAATCGAAGTGTTATATAAAGGAGCGAAGCATTATGGCAAAAATTATCGCAATTAATGCAGGAAGTTCATCATTGAAGTTCCAATTGTTTGACATGCCAAGCGAAGCGGTCATTACAAAAGGACTTATTGAAAGAATTGGATTAAAGGATTCTATTTTTAATATTACTGTCAAAGGTGAGAAGGTTCAGGAAACACTCGATATTCCTGACCACGAGGTTGCTGTTAAGCTGCTGTTAGACAGATTAATCACACTTGGAATCATTCAGTCTCTAGATGAAATTGAAGGAACTGGGCACCGTGTCGTGCATGGCGGCGAAGAGTTTAATGATTCTGCCCTCATTACAGACGAAGTGTTAAAGAAAATTGAAGAATTATCAGATTTGGCACCATTGCACAATCCTGCCAACGTAACAGGAATTAAGGCGTTCCAAAGTGTACTCCCTAATATTCCGGCTGTTGCTGTTTTTGATACGGCTTTCCATCAAACGATGCCTGAGAGTTCTTTTCTCTATAGCCTCCCATATGAGTATTATAAAAAATACGGCATTCGTAAGTATGGATTCCATGGAACGAGCCATAAGTATGTTTCTCAGCGTGCTGCAGAAATGTTGGGCCGTCCGCTTGATCAATTGAGGTTAATTTCCTGCCACTTAGGAAACGGTGCAAGTATTGCCGCTATTCAGGGCGGAAAGTCAATTGATACTTCCATGGGCTTCACACCTCTTGCTGGGGTAACGATGGGGACGCGTTCTGGTAACATTGACCCTGCGTTAATTCCTTACATTATGGAAAAAACAAACCAAACAGCTGATGAAGTGCTTGAAGTATTAAACAAGAAAAGTGGTATGCTGGCGATTTCTGGTTTCTCCAGTGATTTGAGAGATATCACTGAGGAAGCAAATAAGGGCAATGAACGTGCCCAGCTTGCATTGGATGTATTTGCGAACAGGATTCACAAGTATATTGGTTCTTATGCAGCACGTATGAATGGTGTTGATGCCATTATCTTTACTGCCGGTATTGGCGAAAACAGCCATGCAATTAGGGCCAGTGTACTAAAAGGCTTGGAATTCATGGGTATTTATTGGGATCCGGCCCTTAATAAAGTGAGCGGTGAAGAGGCATTTGTTAACTATCCGCATTCACCAGTAAAAGTAATGGTTATACCTACGAATGAAGAAGTCATGATCGCTCGTGATGTTGTTCGATTAACCCATTAATGACGATTGGCAAAAGCGTTTAAAATTTGACGCTTTTGCCTTTTTATTTTGCTTAAAAAACGATCCTGTTTCACAAGGAATTATTTTTTAGATAGTGTTATACTAAATGTAAATTCGGAAGGGGGGATTCCAATGCCGCTGACTGATCGGGAACAAAGAGCTTTGCAGGTCATTGAGGAATGGGAAAAGACTTTGATGAGTGTTGAGGCTACGGATCTGCAGGTCACATTTGAAAAATACTTGGAACAATCTTTTTCCTTATTGCCGGAACAAATCCAAAGTCAATTCTTTTCCTTGATGGATACTTGGCTATTCCATTTGAACGGCATTATTCAAGGATCGCAGCTGCAAACCGAGGCAAAAAAAAGAATACTCTCCCTCGCCCGAACCATTGGAACGGCTGATATTGAGGCAATTCAAGACTTAAGAAAGCTGGACCTGGAACAAGTACAATACATAGCGGATAAAGAGGCAGCAAAACACAAGGCCTATTCCTTGATTCAAGGAGGCCTTACGGGAACAGGGCATGCCCTTATGCTGGGGGCGGATATTCCGGCAATGGCTGTGATTAATTTAAAAGTTGTCCAATTAATCGCCATGTCCTATGGTGTTGACACCAGCATCCCATTTGAAATGATGACATCCTTAAAAGTGTTTCATACAGCAACACTCCCGCGGAGGCTGCAAAAACAAGGCTGGCAGGCATTAATGGATGAACGGAAGAACGGAGAGCATTCCTACTTTTATGAGGGAAACGAGGAAATAACGGATATTTCTTGGCTTGAGCAGCCAGTCAAGCAAATGGTTAAAGCCATCACCATCATCTTATTTAGGAAAAAGCAAATTCAAGGAATTCCACTGCTTGGCATGACAATGGGAGCAGCTGTTAATTATCAGCTCACAAAAAATGTGACGGAATTCGCCGCAAACTATTATCAACTGCGATATCTAAAGGCAAAAGAGGAGTTGGCTTAAATGAGTACAGCCGAACATAAAATGCAAGCCCCTAAAGCGGTCAATTGTAAAGTAGTTACGGTCAGTGATACGAGAGATAGAACTACTGACAAAAGCGGACAGCTAATGATGGAACTGTTAACACAGGCAGGACATAAGGTGGTGGACTATTGTATTGTGAAGGATGAAATGGAACCGATTAGAGCAGAAATATTGAATGGGTCAGAACGGGAAGATGTCGATGTGATCTTAACCAATGGCGGAACCGGTATTGCCAAGCGTGATGTAACCATTGAAACGGTACAAATCCTGCTTGACAAGGAGATGCCAGGGTTTGGGGAAATATTTCGAATGCTGAGCTATCAAGAGGATATTGGGTCTGCGGCCATTTTATCCAGGGCGGCTGCAGGAGTGATAAACAATAAAGCTATCTTTTCAACTCCTGGTTCTTCGGGTGCTGTAAGGCTTGCGATGACGAAGCTAATTTTGCCAGAGCTTGGACATGTGGTTAGGGAATTGAAAAAAGATTTATAAATTGAGGGGCTGATGTGGTCAGCCCCTTTGTTAATGGTGTGCCTTTGCCGTTGTGATGCTTTGATCTGCCCGATACCAAAGCCACAAGTCATTTATGATGGAGGCAAGCTCGGCTATTTCACTATTCAGTTGACAGGAACGGGCAAAATTACTTTCATTAGAAAGCTCAGCCTGTTTATGATTTATTTCTTTCTCCAGGTCAATAATCCGGTCTGGAATCGCGCCGCGGATTTTTTCCCACTCAAACAGTATCTCTTCTTGTGCTTCCTTGCTATAGTCATCCCAATCCAATACTAAATCAGGGGTAAAAATTCCCAGCCGTTGGTCAAAAGTAAAATGTTCTTTCATGACAGCCTCCAAGGGGTAAGTTACTTTTATTGTACTATAGAATTTATATCTGGTCTTTAAGAATTGCCCAGCTTCAGCGCCCTTGCGCTTTTCTTACTATACAATGGCAATTTATTCACGACAAGTATTTGAACCTTTCAAAAAAGCACGAATCCTTTTTTTTTGGACCCGTGCTTTGAATAAGCGTAATCTATGAAAAGTCTTTTTCTGTACGAACTACGAGCACATCACAAGGGGAATAGCGGACAATATGCTCTGATACACTTCCGATAAAGAATCTTTCTACCACGTTCATGCCGGTTGCCCCGCAAATAATTAAATCGCTGTGATGTTTTTTGGCCAAATCTCTTGGGATTTTGATTTTTGGAGAGCCAAATTCAATTTCGTATTGCACATTTGATATTCCTGACTCAATCGCTTGGTTGACGTATCCTTCCAGCATTTCTTTTGCGAGCTTTTCAGCCCGGTCCCCAATCACGGTGTCATATGCTTCTATTAATGCGAAGGATCGTGTATCAATGACATGCACTAACAGCATCTTGGCGTTGTTTCTCTTGGTGATCTCGACTGCTTTCTTAAAAGCCCAATCTGCTTCCTTTGAACCATCAATAGCGACTAAAATATTTTGATATTGAAGTCCCATGATTATCATCTCCTCACCCTGATTATACAATATTTAACAGTGTATGGTTGTTGCAATTTTTCGAACAATAAAGGGGTAAGCAGAGATTAAAAAGGAGAATGATATGGTGAATAATTCGAAAGTGAAGTATACGTTTGATTTTGATGAAAGGGGAACAAAAGAGGTAAGTGACCAGATCATGAATTCTTATAACAGCGGGTCCATAGAGGATCATGCGGATTTTGCAAATGATCAGTCTGGCCGTGCTGATATTCCTAATGCTAATGGTTGATGTTTTGATCGTGATGGACTGTCATTTCGGGCAGTCCTTTTCTTATTTTGTGGGAGAAATCTTTGTTTCTAGGGCATTTACCCAAGAGTTTATTTTCGGGATTACATATTCTTTAGTGTAAGTTATCTTTTTCGAGGAGGTAAAGATATGAATAATATGTATATGAACCCAGGTTATCTGCCCTATGATCAAACAATCCAATATGCTGATAATGATTACAGGTTATGGGGATATGGTGGTTTTGGATTCCGTCCGTGGGGCTTTGGATGGGGATACCGTCCTTGGGGATTCGGGTTTCCTCCATTTGGAGTCGGTTTTGGCTTTCCGTTCTTCATTTAAATAAGCGGTAAGACAAAAGGGAGGGCCACTATGAATTCAGAATTGCAAATGATGCAGGGTGCTCCTGTCATCTATCCGGAGATTTATGCCTTGGATCCGAATGACGCAAGACTTCATCACGGTTTTGGACATTTTGGAGGTTTTGGCCGCCCATGGGGGTGGGGTTTCCGTCCGTGGGGCTTTGGCTTTCCGTTCTTGACAGGTTTAGCTGCAGGTGCTCTTTTGTCGCCATTCTCTTATGGATTTGGTTATCCGTATTATGGATACCCATATGGAGGATTTTGGTGATCTAGAATGAAAAAGTCTTGCCGTGCATAATGGCAAGGCTTTTTTAGTTTGTAACTCTATGGCGTAAATGCAAAATAATGCCCGTTTATTCCTATTATAAAAGGTAAAATGAGAGCAATAAAAAACCAAAAACCAGCCCATTGAAAGGAGCTGGCTTTAATAATTGGTTATATACAGCCGCATTTGCCGTAATTAATATAAGAAAGTTTTAAACCACCACTCCTCAAAGTGGGTGTTCGCAGAAGCTCTCTTGCATGTCCTCCATGTCGTATAGACAGAGGCCTGTCATTCCTGCTTCAATTAAAACTCCCTTTTACAGTCTAAAGGTTAAAACTTTATTATGGTTTACGTACAACGCAGCTTGTAGATATATATTACCTTATAACGGCCAATAGTTCAATGTGAATTATTTCCTGTTTAATGCTTAATGATCTGCAGTTCTTTTGGATATTTAGTCAGGGCGGCAGCGCCATCTGCTGTTATTAAAACATCATCCTCAATCCGCACCCCTGCAACATTAGGGACATAAATGCCTGGTTCAATAGTAAAAACCATCCCTGTTTCCATCACAAGTGGATTTGTTTCGGTTAAGGAAGGGTACTCATGGATACTGATTCCCAAACCATGGCCCAGCCGATGCGGGAAATACTCGCCGTATCCGGCATCCGCAATCACTTTGCGTGCGGTAAGGTCAATATCAGCAGCAGTAACACCAGGCTTGCTGGCCTCTAATGCGGCTAATTGGGCTCTTAAAACAGTATCATAGATTTCTTTCTGCTTGTCATTAATATCTCCAAAAGCCACCGTTCTGGTGATATCGGAGCAATAACGGTCGACAACGACACCTAAGTCGAATAACACTAAATCGCCTTTTTGGATTCTAGTCGTGCCAGGATTGCCATGCGGCGAGGCAGCGTTTGCGCCGGTCAGCACCATTGTGGAAAAAGACATTTCTGTGATCCCTTTTTGTTTAAGGGCATACTCGAGGGCATTGAGGACCTCCAGCTCTGTTTTGCCTTCCTTTAATTCGCTCGCACCGAATTCAATGGCATAATCCGCCATGGCAGCAGCTTCTTTTATGGCTGCTATTTCTTTTTCATCCTTAATCATCCGAAGAAGTCTTAATTTTTCCTCTGCGGAAACAAAAGCGGCCTTGGGGAATAGGTTTAACAGCTGTTCGTATCGTTCCACATTCATGTGCTCTTTTTCAATGGCTGCTTTAGAAACGGCTGATAATCGTTGCTGGATGGCTTTCGCGACTATGTCCCACGGGTTATCGATATCGCTGTAGCCGATGATTTCTTGTTCCCAGCCGGAATTTCTTGCATCATGCACCTCCATGGACGGCACCATTAAAAATGGCTCTTTCTCCTGGAACACAGCTAAGGCCAGCAATCTTTCATGCGGGTCGGTAAAGTATCCGGTTAAATAAAAAACATTTTCTGAAGAGGTAAGAAAACATACTTCTATTTCATTTTCCCTCATCCAGGTTTGCAGCATTTTTAAGCGCTGGTTCATTTTTCTTCCTCCTAAATATCAATCTCTTAATTGAGAGTAGCAGTATTAAGGATTGATGTAAACTATCTGATATTATCATGTGCTAAAATATAAATGTTATGGGCATAATTGGGAAGGAAATCCTAAGTTTTTATGGAAATAGTTAGGTGGATTCTGATGAAAGGGGATAGTAAAATGCAAGTTTCATATCATGGACATTCGGTAGTTCAAATCAAATCCAATGGAAAAACCATTTTTATCGATCCATTTATTACAGGTAATGGATTAACAGATTTAAAAGCAGAGGATGTTCATCCCGATGTGATTATTTTAACTCATGGCCATGGGGACCATGTAGGTGATACGGTTGAATTAGCCAAGCAGAACGATTCACTTGTCATTGCTAATGCGGATCTATGCGACTTTTTAAGCTTTAAAGGGGTCAAAACGCATGCCATGCATATCGGGGGCTCCTATCAATTTGAGTTTGGGCGGGTAAAATTGACCCAAGCCTTCCATGGCTCAGGCTATGTGGATGAAGCCAATAAGCAAATTATTTATTGCGGCATGCCTGCTGGAATCTTGTTTATGAATGAAGGAAAAACGATTTATCATGCTGGAGACACAGGGCTTTTCTCAGATATGAAATTGATAGGTGAACGCCACCCGATTGATTTGGCATTCTTGCCAATTGGCGATAACTTTACAATGGGTCCTGAAGATGCAGCTTACGCAGCTAAACTATTGCAGGCAAAAATAACCGTCCCCATCCATTACAATACCTTCCCGCCAATTAAGCAGGATCCATACCGATTTGTGGCCATGCTGGAAGCCAATAATGGCAAGGTTTTAGAACCTGGCGAGAGTATTGAACTATAATTTTTCCAATTAACCATGCTTTTTTTCTCCCTTATTGCATAAAAATGAAACAAGCAGGTTCATAAGGGAGGAAAATGAGTTGAAAAGGAATAGATATTTGCTTTGTCTTTTACTTTGCGGTTATTTGCTCTACACGGCTGTGCCAAGGTTATCGGTGACGGCAGAAGGGCTGCAGGGGGCATTTTCAATAACCTGGCTTGCCTTTGCGCTGGTTGTGGCCGCAGGAAATCTAACGGCATGGCTGTATTCCCCTAAGCGGAGAATCCAGAAGCAGGGACCGGAAAAGGCAAGAAAAAGAGCCCGTTCGTTCTACTAAAATCGCTGCGATATGTGAGAAACTGCATTGAATCAAGGCTTTCAACACTTTATAATGAAACTAAGGTCCAATCTTAGGGTGGAAAGATTGGAAGTCAACATATAAAGGGTGAAGGTCTTGGCTACGAAACATGAACAGATTTTGCAATATATTGACAGCTTGCCGATTGGTGAAAAAATATCGGTCAGGCAAATCGCCAAGGCGATGAATGTAAGTGAAGGCACGGCCTATCGGGCTATTAAAGAAGCCGAAAATAAAGGCTATGTCAGCACGATTGAAAGGGTAGGAACCATTCGGATTGAACGCAAGAAAAAAGAAAACATAGAAAAGCTTACGTTTGCAGAAGTGGTCAATATTGTCGATGGCCAGGTTTTAGGAGGAAGAACAGGACTTCATAAAACCTTAAATAAATTTGTCATTGGTGCGATGAAATTAGAGGCGATGATGCGTTATACAGACGCAGGCAGCTTGCTCATTGTGGGGAACAGGACGCAGGCGCATGAACTTGCCCTAAAGGCCGGTGCGGCTGTTCTCATTACTGGAGGCTTTGATACAGAAGACCAAGTAAAAAAATTGGCTGACCAGTTAGAGCTGCCGATCATCTCCTCAAGTTATGATACGTTCACTGTTGCAACAATGATTAACCGGGCAATTTATGACCAATTAATTAAAAAGGAAATCATCTTGGTGGAAGATATTTTGACGCCCATTCAAGAGACCTTTTACTTGAAAACAATTGATAAAGTATCGAAATGGCATGAATTTAATGCCCAAACGGGCCACAGCCGTTATCCGGTGGTAGATCATAACATGAAAATCCAAGGGATCGTGACAAGTAAGGATGTCCTGGGACAGGATCCTGATATATCGATTGATAAGATTATGACCAAGCAGCCGATGACCGTGACAGGAAAAACAAGTGTTGCCTCGACAGCCCATATGATGGTTTGGGAAGGAATTGAAGTGCTTCCCGTCGCAGATGATTCTAATCGGTTAGAGGGGCTCATTAGCCGCCAGGATGTTTTAAAAGCGCTGCAAATGAACCAAAGGCAGCCTCAGGTGGGCGAAACTTTAGATGATATTGTGACCAATCAAATGGCCTTAATTCAAGGAAAGCCAAAAGGCGAGGATGTATTTACCCTGGAAGTCTCCCCGCAAATGACCAATCATTTAGGGACGATTTCGTATGGGGTATTTACTACGATTGTCTCAGAGGCCGCAAACCGGGTTCTGAGAAGCTATAAAAAGGGCGACTTAGTAGTAGAAAGCATGTCGATCTATTTTATCAAGCCGGTCCAGATGGAAACGACGATTGAAATTGTACCGAGAATTCTTGAAGTGGGCCGGAAATTCGGAAAAGTCGATGTAGAAGTATTTAATGATGGTGTGCTCGTTGGAAAAGCGATGATGACCTGCCAGCTGATTGACCGGTCGTAAACGGACAGCTTGCTTTCCAAAGATTGCTGCTCAATAGCCAAAAGCCGCTTCCCATTTAGGAGAAGCGGCTGCACTATTTATGCTGTGGTTTTCTTATGAAGAGACTTCATCGGCCATTTTGGCTTCTTCTATTGCAAAGGGGTGGTAATGTTTATATTTTTTTACGCCTGCCCAGCTGAAATAGGCGCCATAAAGGATGAAAATGGCAGCGACAAGGTAGCTGACAGCTGATTCCGAAATAAACAGCAAATGGTTGATGCCAAATAAGCAGACAAAAAGACCTAAAGCGATATTGGATTTAGCTGATAGCCATTTCTTTTCGACCGGGCGGTTGCTTCGGAAGTATTTGGTTTTATAAAATAAATAGAAAGCAAAGGAAAAAGCGATCAGTAATACGAATACAAACATGGTCCGTTCCTCCAAGTTTTGAAAATCATATTTATTGTATCGTTAATGGCAGGAAAATGCCAGAATAGCTGCTAAAAATGTGTGGGAAAAGGAGTATCTATGAAAGAGAAAATTTTGGAAACCATCGAACAATATGAAACCATTATCATTCATCGTCATGTTCGGCCAGACCCGGATGCATACGGTTCACAAGGAGGGCTGGCTGCTATTTTGCAGGCGTCCTACCCTGGCAAAAAAATATATGCAGTCGGGCTGGAGGAGCCGACGCTTAACTATTTGCGCAGACTTGACTCCATACCAGATGAGACCTATAGAGGGGCATTGGTCATCATTTGTGATACTGCCAACGAAGAAAGGATCTGCGATAAGCGGTACTCTTTGGGAGATAAGGTAATTAAAATCGACCATCATCCGAATGAAGACCCATATGGTGATTTATTATGGGTAGATACAAATGCAAGCTCCTGCAGTGAAATGATTTATGAGTTTTATTTATTTGGCAGGGAAAACGGCCTAAAACTTAATGATGAAGGCGCCAGGCTGTTATTTGCGGGGATTGTCGGAGATACGGGGAGATTTATTTATCCGAGCACTACCGAAAAAACATTTGCTTATGCCGGAGAGCTGATTCATTACAATTTTTCCCGAACAGAGCTTTTTGACAAAATGTATGAATTGGAACCAAACATCGTGAAGCTAAACGGATATATTTTGCAAAATTTTGAATGGCAATCCAATGGCGTGGCTTGTGTGAAGCTGACGAAAGAGCTGTTGAACGAATACAAGGCCAAGCCATCCGAGGCATCCCTGCTTGTCAGTACTTTGGGAGATGTGAAAGGGATTAAAGCCTGGGTATTTTTCATTGAGGAAGCGGACCAAATTAGAGTCCGGCTTCGTTCCAAGGGACCCGTCATCAATGGTGTCGCCAGAAAATTCAACGGCGGCGGCCATCCGCTTGCAGCAGGGGCATCCATTTACTCATGGGATCAAACGGCTGAGGTGATAAATGAGTTAATGGAGGTATGCAAATAAGCCTTTGTGAGTGAATCGGGACGGCCAAGGAAATTGGGCCGTTCCTATTCATCGAACTCCAGCTCCAAATCGATGGAAAGCGTAGTATAAATCACCATTTCTGTTACCTTAAGCCTGTATCTTTTGGCGTTCAATTTTACCGGTTCATTTTCAATAATCTTTTTGATTAATTCCTTGCTCTTGGCAACGGTCTCTAAGTCTTTGGCCAGGACCATTTTAATGTCATCCCGTACAGCTTCCTCGGTCTGGAAAATGCTCAAATCATCCAGCTTATATCGATCCCCGTTGGTAATCTTGATGTTAATCTTTTGGACAGTGATTTTCTCTAAATTTTGTTTATTTAACTCTTCATAATCTGCTTGCCAAATTTTTATATCATTCTTTAGTTCCTCGATATCATTTTGTTGTTTTTGAATTAACTTGGAGCTCTCCTCCTGCCAAACTCCAAAAATATATAAAAAAATGCACCAGCTGATAGCACCGCCAATTCCCATTCCAGCAAAAAAACGCTGCCAGGATGGCTTCCGATAATAAGGAGGGATCCTCATGATGAGATTTGCTCCTGAGTCAGCCAGTTAATGATAAGTGCGCCAGTTTGGGCGCCGCCTAAGGCAGAAAGTATGATTAACAATTGTTTAAACAAATCTTTAGTATCTCCATTAAATAACCCGCGTTCAAACGTGTAAACCGCATCGAATGTGCCGCCGATCGCGGCAACAATTCCCCAAATCCGTAACGCGGACGATAGCCGATAGACGGTAGTTAAAGGAGGCTGTCCTGTTAAAAAGGAGGCAATTCCTCCAATTAAAGAGCCGCCAAGCACAACGCCAAGTGCGATAAAATAGCTTTCGATAAATGCTGGAAAAAAGCCGATTTCTTTCATCCGTTCCCACCGCCCTTTGTGGTAAATCCTCTCTTTATCATATATATGGACAAGTCAAGCAAATTATGATTTAGCAGATTGAAATGGCCGGCATCCTCAATTTTCTGCTGCCTCAAAAAATGAGAACATATTTTCTTTTTTTTATGTAATGTTTATAATAAGACTATAGAATGAGTAAGTAAGGGTGTGACAAAGATGTCTTTTATTCACCTGCATGTTTATAGCGCGTATAGTTTGCTCACAAGTACCGCTTCGGTTCCTAAATTAGTAGAAAGTGCCCGAAGCAAAGGGTTTCAGGCTCTTGCTTTGACGGATAGGAATGTCATGTACGGGGCGATTGAGTTTTATAAATTATGTAAGCAAAATAAGATCAAACCGATAATCGGATTAACGGCAGATGTAGAAAGTATTTGTACAGAAAATGAAGCTTTTCCATTAGTGCTGCTGGCCGAAAATAACGAAGGCTTTAAAAATTTAATCAAAATATCGAGCACTCTGCAAACGAAAGCGGAGAATGGAATTCCAATCAGATGGCTGAAGCACTATTCAGAAGGAGTAATCGCTCTTTCCCCTGGTGCAGAGGGGGAAATTGAGCAGGCGCTCCTAAAAAATGATAGGAATGCAGCTGAACAAATTGTAAAGGAATTTTCCACTATCTTTGGTCAAGGGAATTTTTACTTATCTCTGCAAAACCATAAACTAGCAACAGAGGAAGCTATTAAAAATCAGCTGATTCAACTTTCGCAACAAATGCAGATTCCCCTTGCTGCTACAAATCGCGTCCATTATTTAGAAAAAGAAGATACCTTTGCCCATGAATGCCTGCTTGCCATTAAAAATGGCGATAAGCTTCAGGATGAGCATAGAGAGAAACTGGGGAGCGATGAGTTTTATTTAAAATCGGCGGGGGAAATGGCTGAGGACTTTTCTGATATGCCAGAAGTGTTAGAGAATACTCTGCTGATTGGGGAACGCTGCAACGTCAACATCGACTTGGGCAAAACCTTTTTGCCTTCGTTTCCAACGGAAAATCATATTCCATCAGATGTTTATTTAGAGAGGTTATGCAAACAAGGACTAGAAGAACGATTTTCCTCATCACCGCCCAGTGAATATTATGAACGGTTAAACTTCGAACTAGATGTCATCAAACGCATGAAATTCAGTGACTATTTTTTAATTGTTTGGGATTTTATGAGATATGCCCGCGAAAAAGGAATTTTAACAGGACCGGGAAGGGGGTCTGCCGCCGGTTCTCTTGTGGCATATGTACTTTATATAACGGACGTAGACCCCATCCAGCATCATCTCTTATTTGAACGGTTCTTAAATCCTGAGCGTATATCGATGCCGGATATTGATATTGATTTCCCAGATAACCGCAGGGATGAGGTTATTGAATATGTTGCCAAAAAATACGGGGAGCTTCACGTCGCTCAAATTGTTACCTTTGGAACACTTGCCTCAAGAGCTGCATTGCGGGATGTAGGCAGGGCGTTCGGTTTGAATACGAAAGAACTGGATTATATGGCAAGGCTGGTACCGCAGCGGATCGGAGGAACATTAGCAGACGCCTATAAAGAATCAGAGGGGCTGCGAAAGTTTATTCAGGAATCTCCGCTGCATCGCAGGCTGTTTGACACCGCGCAAAAGTTAGAGGGGCTGCCGCGCCATACATCAACTCATGCCGCAGGAGTGGTTTTCAGTGAGATGCCTCTAACAGAATTAGTTCCCATCCAGCAGGGCTCTGGTCATGTATACTTGACCCAATATTCCATGGAGCACTTAGAAGAGCTTGGGCTGCTGAAAATGGATTTTCTGGGACTTAGGAATTTAACGCTTCTTGATTCGATTCTATCCTCCATTTATTTTCATACACGCCAAAAACTTGACCTAAGGTCGATCCCCCTTGATGATGAAAAAACCTTTGAACTTTTGGCAAGAGGGGAAACGACAGGGATTTTCCAGCTGGAATCAGAAGGAATGCGTAAAGTCTTAACAAGACTGAAACCGTCCCGATTTGAAGATATCGTTGCGGTTAATGCCTTATATCGTCCCGGACCAATGGAAAATATCCCGCTGTTTATTGACCGAAAGCATGGCAGACAAGAGGTTGCCTATCCGCATCCTGATCTTGAGCCCATCCTGGAGAATACGTATGGGGTTATTGTTTACCAAGAACAAATCATGCAGATCGCTTCCAAAATGGCCGGATTTTCCCTTGGAGAAGCCGATTTATTGCGGCGGGCTGTCGGAAAAAAACAAAAAGAGGTGCTTGACCGCGAGCGGGCTCATTTTATCCAAGGGGCTCTAAAAAAGGGATACAGCGAGTCATTGGCCAATGAAATTTATGATTTAATTGTCCGTTTTGCTAATTACGGTTTTAATCGAAGCCACGCGGTAGCCTATAGTATGATTGCCTGTCAACTGGCCTATTTAAAAGCCAATTATCCAGTCTTTTTTATGGCTGGCCTGCTGACATCTGCAATCGGCAATGAAGCGAAGATTGCCCAATATGTAATGGAAGCAAAACAAAAAGGGATTTCCGTTTTGCCTCCGTCTATCAACTCCAGCCACTACTTTTTTCAAGCTGAAAAGGGCAAAATTCGATACAGCCTTGCAGCTATTAAGGGGGTAGGGATCGCTGCCTTAAAAGAAATTCTTCAGGCAAGGAAAGTTAAGGAGTTTACTGACCTGTTTGATTTTTGCATAAGGGTTTCCCTGAAAGCCATTAATCGAAAAACTTTGGAAAGTCTAGTCCATTCGGGAAGCTTTGATGAATTTGGGCAGGATCGTGCTGTCCTTTTGGCTAGCTTGGATGTGGCGATTGAGCATGCACAAATATTTAAACCGGCAAACGATGACCAAATTGATCTATTTGAACAAGAATTAATTCCAAAGCCGAAATATGTTCAAGTGGATCCGATTAGCCAGGCCCATAAGCTAACATTTGAGAAAGAGGCATTAGGAATCTATCTTTCGGACCATCCGATTTCGATTTACGAAAAATCCCTTAATCAAACTGGTGCCAAAGTCTTATTTGAATTGACTGCAAAAGCTCCCCGAATTGCAGCAGGGGTTTATATTTCATCCAAGAAAGTGATCCGTACGAAAAAAGGTGAATCAATGGCCTTTTTAACGGTAAGTGACGCAAGCGGAGAAATGGAAACTGTAGCCTTTCCGGAAGCTTATCGAAGGTTTTCCGCACTGCTGCAGGAGGGGAATTTTGCTGTGCTGGAAGGAAAGATAGAGGAACGGGAAGGCCGGCTGCAAATGATCATTCAGCAGGCTTATGAAATAGGCCAATGGATTCAGTCGAAAACGGTCCGAAAGTCCGTTCTGTATTTAAAAATTGGCGAAGACAAGCAAGATGAAAATTTGTTTAACCAAATCAATCAATTATTAGAGCAAAATAGAGGAAAATCTAAAGTGGTTTTATATTACGAGGCTGCGAAGAAAACTGCGGCATTGCCTGACGACAAAAATGTCAATCCAACTGCTAATTTACTCAATGATTTAAAGAGATTGCTTGGTTCGGAAAGTGTGGTTTTAAAAGAATAAATCTTTACAACGAATCAAGATATGTTATAGTTGAAAAGAGACATGCGTGGTCTGACCACTAATTGAGGGGAATAATTGGAATTGGAAAGGTGTATCATTTTTTGGTAGGGATAGAGGGGTGACATTTCTTGACTTTAAGAGAAGAAGCATTACACATGCATCGAATTAATAAGGGAAAGTTAGAGTCAAAATCTAAGGTGCCAGTCAGAAACGCACATGATTTAAGTTTAGCGTATTCACCTGGTGTGGCAGAGCCATGTAAGGATATCTATGAAAAACCAGAAACTGTTTATGATTACACCATGAAAGGCAATATGGTTGCTGTTGTTTCAGATGGTACAGCTGTATTAGGGCTGGGAAATATAGGTCCTGAGGCAGCTCTGCCGGTTATGGAGGGCAAAGCCGTTTTATTTAAGAGCTTTGCAGGTGTAGATGCATTTCCAATATGCTTAAATACATCAGATGTTGACAAAATTATTGAGACTGTTAAACTGTTGGAGCCAACCTTTGGCGGTGTCAATCTTGAGGATATTGCAGCACCTAATTGCTTTGTAATAGAAGAAAGACTGAAGAAAGAGACCAATATCCCAATTTTTCATGATGATCAGCATGGAACTGCTATTGTTACAGTGGCAGGCTTGGTGAATGCCTTAAAGCTAATCGGGAAAAAAATGACAGAAATTAAAGTGGTGGCCAGCGGTGCAGGTGCAGCGGGCATTGCCATCATTAAATTATTATACCACTACGGCGTAAGAGATATTATCATGTGCGACACCAAAGGGGCCATTTATGAAGGACGGCCTCACGGAATGAATGCCGTGAAAGCAGAAGTAGCGAAGTTCACCAATCGGGATAACCTTTCTGGCAGTCTGGAAGATGTCATTAAAGGGGCGGATGTTTTTATCGGTGTATCTGTGGCAGGAGCTTTAACAAAAGAAATGGTGGCATCCATGAATTCTGATGCGATTATCTTTGCCATGGCCAATCCAGTGCCGGAAATAATGCCTGACGAGGCGAAAGAGGCTGGAGCCCGTGTGATCGGAACAGGCCGTTCTGATTTTCCTAATCAGGTAAATAATGTTTTGGCCTTTCCTGGTATCTTCCGTGGAGCTCTTGATGTAAGGGCCACACATATCAATGAAGCAATGAAAATTGCAGCGGTGCACGCTATTGCAAACTTAATCAGTGAAGACGAACTCAATCCAGATTATGTCATTCCCGGTCCATTTGACCCGCGAGTTGCACCGAATGTGGCGGCTGCAGTAGCCAAAGCAGCAATGGAAACTGGTGTAGCCCGGATTAAGGTAGACCCTGAGGAAGTCAAAGAAAAAACCAAGAGACTCGCTCTTATAGGAAAAAGTGAGTGATATCATAAGTGTCGAATACGAAGGTTTACTTAGAGATAATCAAACAGCTAAGAGAAATGATAACGGCTGATGGACTCAAGCCGGGAGATAAAATTCTTTCTGAACGTGAACTGTCCGAGCGCCTGAATTTCGGGCGCTCTTCCGTTAGGGAAGCCCTAAGGGCACTAGAAATGCTGGGCCTAATCGAAACGCGAAGAGGGGAAGGAACTTTTATCCGCGATTTTCGCGACCACCGGCTGGTACAGCTCCTAAGTACGTTTATTTTGCAGGATGAAAAAGCGAAAACAGATGTTTTCGAGACGCGAAATATGATTGAAATGGATGGTCTCCGATTAGCCCTTCAAAAAATGGATAAGGAAAATCAAGAGGGGCTCTTGGAATGGGTAAAAACAGCCGACATCGTTCATGAAGATGATTTTTTTTACAGGATCATGATGCTTGCAGACAATTACCTGTTATTTAGAATGTGGATTATTTTAAAAGAATATTATGATTCATTGGTTTCCAATCATCATTCATGTAAACGGGAAGACTATTTAGAAATAGCAAGATCATTGGCAGATCGCGATGAAGCCCATACCCTGGCAGCTTATCGGGAATTACGAAATTTGTCTCGCGATGACGACAAAAACTAACAAATTTTATACTTTATTTATTTTATATTAAAATTTGTACATACCCTTGGACAGGGTATTTTTCAACTACAAGTGGTCTGGCCACTAAACGGGCAATCAACGTATGAGATTGGTGTAAGAAAGAAAGACTGCTGATAGGACGAGGCAAACTTCCGATTAGCGGGATTGTTTACAAGGGAGGATTCATTTTGGCGCTTAAAGATTTATTTACCAAACCTCAGACAAAGAAAAAGAAGTACGCAGCCATTCCAACAGAAGCGGTAAAAAGTGATGTTCCTGAAGGAATTATGACCAAATGCCCTTCTTGTAAAAAAATAATGTACACGAAAGAATTATTAAAAAATGAAAAAGTATGTCTGCACTGCGGACATCATTTCCAAATGAGTTCGATGGAACGGATCAATAGTTTTATTGATGCTGGGAGCTTTGAGGAGCTGAATGAAGAGATTACGTCGAAAAACCCATTGCAGTTTCCTGATTATATAGAAAAACTGGAAAAAGACAGGGCTAAGGCAAAATTAAATGAAGCTGTCGTAACAGGAATTGGAGCAGTCAATGGCCACAAAATAGTAGTGGCGATCATGGACGCTTCGTTCAGAATGGGCAGTATGGGGTCTGCGGTAGGGGAAAAGATTACCCGCGCAATTGAAATGGCCGATGAATTAGCAGTTCCTTTTATTATATTTACCGCTTCAGGCGGCGCAAGAATGCAGGAAGGCGCATTAAGTTTAATGCAAATGGCCAAAACCAGTGTGGCATTAAAGCGATTCAGTGACAATGGCGGCTTGATTATTTCTATCATGACTCACCCGACTACAGGAGGGGTATCTGCAAGTTTTGCATCGCTGGGGGATTATAACTTTGCTGAACCTGGCGCTCTAATTGGATTTGCAGGCCGCAGGGTAATAGAACAATCGATCCGGGAGAAACTGCCTGAAGATTTTCAAACGGCAGAGTTTCTGTTAAAACACGGCCAACTGGATGCCATCATTTCCCGGCTGGAGATGGTGGATAAAATCACGAACATTCTAGAAATACATCAGCCAGGAGGTGAACTTTCATGGTAGGAGAACTTGATTTTGAACGTCCGGTTATTGAGTTAAGGAAAAAGATTGCTGAATTGAAGGAGTTCACCCAAACTACTGATGTGGATCTAACTACGGAAATCCGAAAGCTAGAGGTGCGGCTCGAAAAATTGGAACGTGATATCTACGAGAATATTAAACCTTGGGATCGGGTTCAAATAGCCCGGCATCCGAACAGGCCGACGACCCTTGATTATATTTCCTACTTATTTGAAGACTTTTTTGAATGTCATGGCGATCGCACCTTTGGGGATGATGAAGCGATCGTTGGCGGTATCGCTAAGTTTAAAGGCTTGCCAGTTACCGTTATCGGCCATCAAAGAGGGAAGGATACGAAAGAAAATATTCGCCGGAACTTTGGAATGCCACATCCGGAAGGATATAGAAAAGCTCTTCGGCTAATGAAACAGGCCGATAAATTTAATCGTCCGATCATTTGTTTTATCGATACAAAGGGAGCGTATCCGGGAAAAGCTGCGGAAGAACGAGGCCAAAGTGAGGCTATAGCCCGTAATCTGTTTGAAATGGCAGGACTTCGGGTTCCCGTCATTTGTATTGTCATTGGAGAAGGCGGCAGCGGCGGTGCATTGGGTCTTGGTGTGGGAAACCGTATTTATATGCTGGAAAACTCCACCTATTCCGTTATTTCCCCAGAAGGCGCAGCTGCAATCCTATGGAAGGATGCGGCATTTGCCCAAAAAGCAGCCGAATCCATGAAAATTACAGCCCCTGACTTAAAGGAATTAAGCGTCATTGATGACATTATTCCTGAGATTAAAGGCGGGGCCCACAAGGATGTTAAAAAGCAGGCAGAGGAAATCGAGAAAACTTTGCTTCTCTCGTTAAAGCAGCTGTTGCCGCTCTCAGAAGAAGAACGGATTGCCGACCGGTACAATCGGTTTAGGAGTATTGGCGAGTTTGGTCTCGTAAATGACTATATCGGCATAAAGTAATATCCGCCAGTTTGCAAGTCCTATTAGAAAAGCGTGCTCCACTGCAGAGCACGCTTTTCCGCATTGTGGAAAATCTGTCGTTTACAGAGAAATTGCCACTCTAGTACCAGCTTCATTAAAATGTTAAAAAAAATTCACTAAAAATTTAATGATATCGCTTCCAACCTAAAAATGAACCGCTTTCAGTTAACACACTATTCCGTCTATTGAAATTGTGTGCTTCTTATAGTTGTTATAGGCATTTCTTCATGTTATTTTATAAATATTCAAGGGTTTTATGTAAATAATAATAGAATAAGCCAATGTATCAAACATAGCTAATTTATTACCTACGAGTATTGTTTTACATAATGATATACGATTAATGAGGTGATGACCATGAAAAAAATTGGTGTACTAACAAGCGGCGGTGACGCTCCAGGGATGAATCCGGCCATTAGGGCAGTAGTCCGAAAAGCAATCTTTAATGATATGGAAGTTTATGGAGTTTACGGCGGTTATGCTGGATTGATTAAAGGGGATATTAAGAAGCTGGAACTTGGTTCTGTTGGTGACATTATACACAGAGGGGGCACGATGCTTCTATCTGCCCGCTGTCCAGAATTTAAATCAAGAGAAGTGCAGCAAATAGGGATAGAGCAGCTAAATGCCCATGGAATTGAGGGTCTGGTTGTGATCGGCGGCGATGGTTCCTATATGGGAGCAAAAGCGTTAACAGAGCAAGGATACCCATGTGTAGGTGTACCAGGCACGATTGATAACGACATACCAGGAACCGATTTTACCATTGGATTTGACACGGCGTTAAATACGGTCATTGATGCCATTGACAAAATTCGTGATACAGCTACATCCCATGATCGAACGTTTGTCATAGAGGTTATGGGGAGAAATGCAGGGGATATTGCTCTTTGGGCTGGACTTGCCGGAGGAGCAGAAACCATTTTGATTCCGGAAGAAAACTATGACATGAATAATATCGTCGAAAGGCTCCGCAAAGGCCAAGAACGCGGCAAAAAGCATAGTATCATTGTGGTGGCAGAAGGTGTCTGCAGCGGCGTTGATTTTGCAAAGCAGTTAAAAGAACTGACAAACAATGATATTCGGGTATCAGTGTTAGGGCATATGCAGCGCGGCGGTTCGCCAAGTGCGCAAGACCGTGTACTTGCCAGCAGATTGGGAGCAAGAGCCGTTGAACTTTTGATGGAAGGAAAGGGCGGCCGGGCAGTAGGCATTGAAAATAATAAACTGGTTGATTACGATATCATTGAAGCACTTGAGCAGCGTAAACATAAAATTGACTTAGATTTGTTTAACCTTTCAAAGGTTCTTTCGATTTAAAAAGATTTTTTCCGTTATGTCAATTCAGAGCAGCGCCCAGGGAATGTCATTCGCGGGCGCTTGGCACTTTATAATAGGAGGCAAATTGAATGTTACGCAAAACGAAGATTGTTTGTACCATTGGACCTGCAAGTGAATCAGTAGACAAATTAACCCAATTAATGAATGCCGGAATGAACGTTGCCCGGTTGAATTTCTCCCATGGGGACTTTGAAGAACATGGGGGCCGCATTAAAAATATCCGTGAAGCTGCAAGTGAGAACGGAAAAAACATTGCGATTTTACTTGATACGAAGGGTCCTGAAATAAGGACACATAATATGCAAAATGGAGCCCTTGAACTTAAGTCTGGTGAATCCATTATTATTTCCATGAAGGAAGTAGAAGGTACACTTGAGAAATTCTCTATTACATATCCTGGTTTAATTGATGACGTTCAAGTTGGCTCTAAAATTCTCCTTGATGACGGACTCATCGGTCTAGAAGTGATTAAGGTTGATAAAGAAGCTGGAGAGATTCTTACTAAAATCCTTAACAGCGGCACATTAAAAAATAAAAAAGGTGTAAACGTTCCCGGGGTTTCGGTTAATCTGCCTGGCATTACAGAAAAGGACAAGAAGGATATCCTTTTCGGCATTGAACAAGGAATCGATTTTATTGCGGCATCATTTGTGCGCCGTGCTAAAGACGTGCTGGAAATCCGTCAGCTCTTAGAAGAACATAATGCAGCCCACATCCATATCATCCCTAAAATCGAAAATCAGGAAGGCGTAGATAATATCGATGAGATCCTGGAAGTTTCCGATGGTTTGATGGTAGCCCGTGGAGACCTTGGGGTGGAAATACCGGCAGAGGAAGTTCCACTTGTTCAAAAAATGCTAATTAAAAAATGTAATGCTATAGGAAAACCGGTTATTACGGCTACCCAAATGCTTGATTCTATGCAAAGAAACCCACGTCCGACACGTGCTGAAGCCAGCGACGTTGCCAATGCCATTTTCGACGGGACAGACGCAATCATGCTTTCAGGTGAAACCGCTGCAGGACTTTACCCGGTTGAAGCCGTACAAACGATGCATAATATTGCATTAAGAGCTGAACAAGCACTCGATCATAAAGAAATCCTTTCGAACCGAAGCAAAAATATAGAGCATAATCTTACTGATGCTGTTGCCCAATCTGTTGCGCATACTGCATTAAATTTAGATGTCAATGCCATTATTACTTCTACAGAAA
Source organism: Neobacillus muris (assembly GCF_943193175.1). Classification (GTDB taxonomy): domain Bacteria; phylum Bacillota; class Bacilli; order Bacillales; family Cytobacillaceae; genus Neobacillus; species Neobacillus muris. The sequence continues at coordinate 170,410 of NZ_CALPDF010000003.1, read as the reverse complement.
GCGGCCATACAGCAAGAATGATTGCTAAGTACCGTCCAAAGACCACCATTGTAGCCGTAACCGCAAATGAACCGGTTTACCGCCGCTTATCTCTTGTTTGGGGTGTATTTCCACAGCTTGGGAGAGTTGCTACGTCAACAGACGAGATGCTTGATATAGCTGTTGAAGAGAGCTTGAACAGTGGTATTGTTAAGCATGGTGATTTAGTTGTCATTACGGGAGGTGTTCCAGTTAGCGAGACTGGCACAACCAACCTTATGAAAATTCATGTTGTTGGTGATATTATTGCAAAGGCTCAAGGCATTGGCAGAAAATCTGGCTTTGGTAAGGTTGTAATTGCCCATAATGCAAGTGAAGCCATTGAAAAAGTGAAACCTGGATCGGTTCTGGTCACCATTGGTTCGGACCGCGAAATGGTACCTGCCCTTGAAAAATGCAGTGCGCTTATTACCGAGGAAGGCGGACTTACAAGCCATGCGGCTGTAGTTGGCTTAAATCTTGGCATACCAGTAATTGTTGGCGTACAGAATGCATTGAGCCTATTCAGAGATGGCCAAGAAGTCACCGTTGACTCAACAAGAGGCATCATTTATAACGGGCATGCAAGCGTTTTGTAAAAAAAAAAGCGTCAGCTCCTATGGAGTTGACGTTTTTTATTCGCCCTTTATATAATTCCATAAATCATGAAAAACTCTGGCACGATAAAGAGTGGTAAGAATGACGAGACTAACGGGGCCGACAATCAGTCCTAAGAAGCCAATAAGCTTAAAGCCGACAAATAAGGAAATGAGTGTTGCCAGCGGGTCCATGCCAATATTGGAAGACAATATTTTCGGCTCCATTATCTGCCTTTGGACAAGGACTACTAGATATAGAACCCCAAGTCCAATGGCAAGTCCGATATTTCCGCTTATTGCCATGTAAATGATCCATGGCACAAAAATAATTCCGGTACCAAGATAGGGAAGAATATCAACAATGCCTGCAATCAAGGCTATCGTGATGGCGTAATCGATCCTTAGGATCAAAAGGCCGATTAAAATAATCACGGTCGTAATCGAAATCAAAGTCAATTGGGCTTTGATAAATCCGGCTAAAGCCATTTTCAGATCGATAAATACCGTGTTAAAGCTGTGTTTTGCTTTTTGAGGAAGCAGCTTGCTCCCCCATACCCTTAACCGATTCCAATCCTTGCTGATGAAGAACGTTGCTAATAACGAGAAAATCAGAACCGTCGCAGCGTTTGGGAACCAAGATAAGATATTAGGAATATTTCCAAATAAATTTTGGATAAATGAACCTACAGTAGTTCCAATTTTTGTTCCGACATTTTGAATGTTTTCTATAATCGTATCTTTTTGTCCGGCATCCAGTTTATTGAACATCTTCGTTAAATCATTATAGAAAGGTATAATTTGTGCAGTAAAGTAATCTTCTATAAAAGTAATGAATTTGAGGAGATGCTCAGGCACGACTTTTGATAAATAAGCTGCCCCGGAAACAATTTCGGCAATCAAAAGAGTAATGATTCCAGCGAACGCAGCAAATAGTATAATAAGGCTGATGAAAACGGCAAGCGCCCGCGGCATTCTGGCCTTTTTTTCCAAGAAGTTGACTAAAGGGTTTATCATCAAGGCGATGATCAAACCAATTAGAAAGGGATACGTTATTTTTGATAAATAGTAAAAAGAAACGAGACCTAGAGTGATTGCGCCAATAACAATAATAAAACGTATGGTTCTGTTTAGATACGCAGGATTCAAAAAAGAAACCTCCTTGTCTTTGGAAAGGTCCTAGATTAAGTTTACCATTTTTTGAGTAATGCTGCATGATTTTCCAATACGGAAAATTCGTTATTTATAGAGGTGGAATCCTCCTCCATTAAATTCTAATCCTGCTGTAAGACTGTTTTATTATGATAAAAAGGGGTGTTGATGATGAGTGAATCTATATTATTTCTAATGTTATTATTAATCATCGGCTATATTGCGAAAAACAGTTCTTTAATGATTGCCATCTTAGTTCTCTTGTTAATTAAGACCGGCGGAGCCGGAGACAAGGTATTTCCAATCCTTCAGTCCAAAGGAATCAACTGGGGCGTCACTATGATTACGATTGCCGTTTTGGCGCCTATTGCCAGCGGCGATATTGGATTTAAGGATTTATCCGGTGCGTTTAAATCATTTTATGCCTGGATTGCTCTTCTGTCTGGCATTGTTGTAGCGCTTCTGGCTAAAGGCGGTGTGAAGCTTTTAGCGGATGACCCTCATATCACAACTGCACTTGTCTTGGGGACAATCTTATCTGTTTCCTTGTTTAAGGGCGTTGCAGTGGGGCCGTTAATTGGTGCTGGCATCGCGTATTCAGCCATGAAATTTTTTGAACTATTTCATTAATATTTTTTAAAATAATAATTTTTTAATGTTTTCAATTGCTTTTCATTCACAAAAGTCTGATTATTGTTTATAATAGGCTTGTAAGTGTTTCCTTTATTATATAAACTATATAGGATGACTGTTAAATTGCAGAATTTATTATTTGTTTGAATGAAAGGGCATACATGGTTTTGCAGCGTGGCCGAGCAACCGCTCAGTCAATTTAAGGGCTGGATAAGTGAATAAATATTTTTTAAGAATAGCGGCCTTAATTCTTACTGATGCTGTTTCTTTCAAACTTGACTGGAATCTGCAATGGGTTCCGGGTTTTTAAGTCTTTACAATGGGTAAGGGGAAATTTGAAGGTGAAGGAGAGATATGGATGACAGTAACACGCGGTCTTGAAGGGGTAGTAGCCACAACATCATCAATTAGCTCCATCATTGATGACACGCTGACCTATGTTGGCTACAACATTGATGATTTAGCTGAAAATGCTAGTTTTGAAGAAATTATTTATCTATTGTGGCATCTAAAACTGCCGAATGTTGAAGAATTAGCTGAATTGAAAAATCAGCTGTCCGAAAACGCTGAACTTCCTCAAGAAGTCCTGAATCATTTTAAAACGTATCCAATCCAAAAAGTCCATCCAATGGCAGCACTTCGTTCAGCTGTGTCCCTGTTAGGGTTATATGATGATGAGGCTGATGTTATGGAGGAGGACGCGAATTACCGTAAAGCCATCCGTCTTCAGGCAAAAATGCCTTCCATTGTGGCGGCCTTTGCTAGGGTAAGAAAAGGGCTTGAGCCCATTGCTCCAAAAAAGGATTTAAGCTTTGCAGCCAACTTCCTTTATATGCTGACTGGCAAAGAACCCGAACCAATTGCAGTGGAGGCAATCAATAAAGCGCTTGTCCTTCATGCGGATCATGAATTAAATGCTTCCACCTTTACTGCACGTGTATGTGTCGCAACACTTTCTGACGTATATTCCGGCATTACATCTGCGATTGGCGCCCTTAAGGGACCGCTTCATGGCGGTGCCAATGAGGCCGTTATGAAGATGTTAAAGGAAATCGGGACTCTTGAAAATGTTGAACCATATATTCGTGGGAAATTGGAAAGAAAAGAGAAAATCATGGGCTTTGGACACAGGGTATATCGTAACGGTGATCCTCGTGCCAAGCATCTTAAAGTCATGTCTCAAAAATTAACGGAACTTACTGGTGAACCCCATTGGTATGACATGTCCGTTAAAATTGAGAGCATCGTTACAGGCGAAAAGAAATTACCGCCAAATGTTGATTTCTATTCTGCATCGGTTTATCACAGCCTGGGAATCGACCATGATTTAATGACACCAATCTTTGCCGTCAGCCGTGTATCTGGATGGCTGGCCCATATTTTGGAGCAATATGCAAATAACCGGTTAATCCGTCCACGTGCGGAATATACGGGTCCTGGCATGCAAAAATATGTTCCAATTGAACACAGGGATTAATTTATAAGAGATAAAATTTTACTTTTCATCAAAAAATTGGTGTAATAGGATTGACCATCGAAGGTTAGAGGGATTGGATTCCTCTAACCTTTGATTAAGTCTATATGCTGATACATAACAGGAGGGAGAACAACTATGCAAGGCGAAAAAATTACGGTAACAAACGGGGTATTGAACGTTCCTAACAATCCAATCATTCCATTCATTGAGGGAGATGGAACAGGTCCTGATATTTGGGCAGCTTCCTATAGAGTGCTGGATGCGGCTGTCGAAAAAGCCTATAAAGGGGAACGCAAGTTAATTTGGAAAGAGGTTTTAGCAGGGGAAAAAGCCTTTAACGAGACTGGTGAATGGCTTCCTAAAGAAACTCTTGATGTCATTAATGAATATTTAATTGCCATAAAAGGCCCATTGACGACTCCTGTCGGCGGCGGAATCCGTTCTCTTAACGTAGCATTAAGACAAGAGCTGGACTTATTCGTTTGCTTGCGTCCTGTAAGATGGTTTGAAGGGGTTCCTTCACCAGTTAAGCGCCCTCAGGATACAGATATGGTGATTTTCCGTGAAAATACGGAAGACATCTATGCTGGTATTGAATATGAAAAAGGTTCTGAAGCTGTAAAAAAAGTAATAGACTTCTTACAGAATGAAATGGGTGTCAATAAAATCAGATTCCCAGAAACTTCAGGAATCGGCATTAAACCAGTTTCAGAGGAAGGCACCAACCGTCTTGTCCGTGCAGCCCTGAATTATGCTATTAAAGAAGGACGTAAATCCTTAACATTAGTTCATAAAGGAAACATCATGAAATTCACGGAAGGCGCATTTAAAAACTGGGGTTATGAGCTTGCTGAACAAGAATTCGGCGACAAAGTGTTTACTTGGGCTCAATATGACCGCATTAAAGCAGAACAAGGCACTGAAGCAGCTAACAAAGCGCAAGCTGAGGCTGAAGCAGCTGGAAAAATCATTGTTAAAGATGCGATTGCTGATATCTTCCTGCAGCAAATTCTTACTCGTCCGCGTGAATTTGATGTAGTTGCTACTATGAACTTAAACGGCGACTATATTTCTGATGCGCTTGCTGCACAAGTTGGCGGCATCGGTATTGCACCAGGCGCTAACATCAACTATGAAACAGGACATGCGATCTTTGAAGCAACACACGGCACTGCACCTAAATATGCTGGATTAGACAAAGTCAATCCTTCTTCTGTCATTTTATCCGGCGTGCTTATGCTTGAGCATCTAGGCTGGAATGAAGCCGCTAAAATGATTGTGAAATCAATGGAAAAAACAATTGCATCCAAAGTGGTTACTTACGACTTTGCCCGATTAATGGATGGAGCCACAGAAGTAAAAACTTCTGAATTTGGTGATGAACTAATTAAGAATATGGAATAAGAAAAGTGAAAAGCCCTGGCTAGCGCTGTATGGCTTGGAGCTGAACTTTTCCCAAAGACGTTAAGCTATAAACTTTGGTCATTATATGAAAAGCGAGAGCGCCCGTTTAGGACTGGACGGCAGCAATTGAAAACAACTTTAAGGGGAAGCTGTTTTTCTATAACATGCTGTATGGAAAGGACTGAAATTAACGGGTGCTTTTGTTTATTGATTATGTTAGAGTATAGGCCGGCTCATTTTTATCGGTCTTTCTTTATATTTAATACGAACAAAGGGGATGGGTTTGAATGTCATTGAAACGCAAAAAGATTTCTGTAATTGGCGGTGGGTTCACTGGGGCTACGACAGCATTTTTACTTGCCCAAAAAGAACTTGGGGATGTCGTATTAGTTGATATTCCACAAATGGAAAACTCTACAAAAGGGAAGGCACTTGACATGCTGGAAGCTAGCCCTGTTCAAGGATTTGATGCTAATATTGTTGGGACCTCTAATTACGAAGATACAAGGGATTCTGATATTGTGGTCATTACCGCAGGCATAGCACGCAAGCCTGGCATGAGCCGTGATGACTTAGTTCAAACCAATCAAAAGGTCATGAAAAGTGTTACAAAAGAAATTGTTAAGTATTCTCCGAATTGTATCATTGTCGTGTTAACCAATCCGGTTGATGCGATGACATATACTGTATATAAGGAGTCTGGATTCCCTAAAAACCGCGTAATTGGCCAATCTGGCGTTCTTGACACTGCTCGTTTCCGCACCTTTGTTGCCCAGGAATTAAACCTTTCTGTGAAAGACATTACCGGTTTCGTATTAGGCGGACATGGTGATGACATGGTGCCGCTTGTCCGCTATTCTTTTGCTGGCGGGATCCCGTTAGAAACATTAATTCCTAAAGACCGCTTAGATGCCATTGTGGAACGTACAAGAAAAGGCGGCGGTGAAATCGTTAATCTGCTTGGAAATGGCAGTGCCTATTATGCACCTGCAGCCTCTTTAGTTGAAATGTGTGAGGCCATCTTAAAAGATCAACGCCGTGTGCTTCCTTCGATTGCTTTTCTCGAGGGAGAGTATGGTTATGAAGGCATCTATCTTGGGGTGCCAGCCATTCTGGGTGCCAATGGCATTGAAAAAGTGATTGAATTGGAGCTTACGGCTGAAGAGAAGGCCGCACTTGATAAGTCTGTGGATTCAGTAAAGAACGTCATGAATGTATTAGCATAAAGTAATAAATTCGGGGGCCTTGCTCCCGAATTTTTTTATGCCTGCCAAGCTGACTCGGAAAGAGAGCATAACTGTCGGATAAAAGAGAGTAAATGTCGAAAAGAGGAGCGCAACTGTCGGAAAGAGGGGCGTAACTGTTAGATAAAGCCGTTCAACTTTCGTACCCCATTTCTATAGCATTTCCGCCAAAAGACTTGAGGACGAGAAAAGTTACGTGTTTTATATTATAATGAGGTGAATAGACTAGAGCATACAAAAGGCGGGGATTGGATGGGTGCAAAAGTACTTGTTGTTGATGATGAACAGTCAATTGTGACATTGCTTCAATACAATTTAGAACAAGCAGGCTTTGATGTCGTTACAGCAATGGATGGGGAGACCGGCAAAAAACTGGCCGAACAGGATAATCTAGATATTATTATCCTGGACCTCATGCTGCCGAAAATGGATGGAGTCGAAGTTTGCAAGCAGCTGCGCCAAGAAAAAATCATGACTCCGATACTAATGCTGACAGCCAAAGACGATGAGCTCGATAAAATATTAGGGCTAGAGCTGGGTGCAGATGATTATATGGTAAAACCCTTCAGTCCAAGAGAAGTGATTGCACGGGTAAAAGCCATCCTAAGGAGAACCAATATTCAAAATGGTGCATCCGAGGAGACCATTAAAGAAGGAAGCAAAATCATCATAGGGCCGTTAAGCATTTTTCCTGAAAAATATGAGGCATTTTTTAATGATGAGCTGCTGGAGCTTACTTTAAAGGAGTTTGAGCTGCTGCTCTACCTGGCACAAAATAAAGGAAGAGTATTAACACGGGACCAATTGTTAAGTGCCGTTTGGAATTACGACTTTGCGGGCGATACTAGAATTGTTGATGTCCATATCTCTCATTTAAGAGAAAAAATTGAAGAGGATACAAAGAAGCCTGCCTATATTAAAACCATCCGCGGTCTTGGTTATAAATTGGAGGAGCCAAAAGAAGAATGACCAAATTCCGGACAAAGCTTTTTATTGCTTTAATTACCTTAATTATCGCGGTATTAGTAGGTTTAGGAATTTTGCTTGGCCAGTTATTTAAAAGCTATTATTTGCAATCATTCAATGAAAGGCTAAAAATCGAAAAAGACCTTCTAAGCTTTTATATTGAGGAAAACGGCGGGATTGATTCATTTAATCAACAGGCTGTCATTAAAATAAGTGATTTGCTGCACGACCGGGCTACTGTCACGGATACCAATGGAAAAATATTGTATGATACTGGCGAATTGGAAAATAATAGCGATTCAAGGTTAAGCAGTATTATTCCAGAAGTTATCCAAAAAAAATCAAAGCAGGATGAAAAATTAGAAAAGGGCGATGGCTACGACCTTCATTATTATTGGAAGCCGATTAAAAAAGATGGACAAACGGAAGGGTATATTTTTCTAAGCGTTAAAACCAATGAGTTGAAACAAGCATATGGGCAAATATGGTGGATTCTTTCCATTAGCTTAGGTTTAGCGTTAATCGTGATTATTTATCTTGGCAACCGTATCACATCATCCTATACGAAACCGATAGAAGAGGCAGCCAAAACGGCTCAAGAGCTGGCAAAAGGAAATTACCGTGCACGCGCTTTTGTCGAAAGGCTAGATCAAACAGGAATGCTGGCATCCTCCATCAATATGCTTGCTGAAAACCTTCAAGAGCTTGAAAAAACGCAGGAAATTCAACAAGATCGGTTAACGGCTTTAATTGAAAACATCGGAGCAGGGCTCGTCTTAATTGACAGCCGCGGCTACATCAACCTTATCAATAAGGGGTATATTGATTTATTTCATATCAATCATGCGGATTATTTGCAAAAGCTCTATTATGAAGTCATCGATCAACCAGAAGTTTGTAAAATTGTCGCAGAAGTTTTTCGAACGGAGCACAAAGTGAGCAATCAATTGCAAATGCCGGTAGGGATCGAGAGAAAATACTTCGATGTTTACGGTGTGCCGATCATTGGGACAAACAATGTTTGGAAAGGTGTTTTAGTCGTTTTCCACGATATTACAGAACTGAAAAAATTGGAGTTAATGAGGAAGGATTTTGTCGCCAATGTCTCTCATGAATTGAAGACTCCTGTTACTTCAATAAAAGGTTTTTCAGAAACCCTTTTAGATGGCGCGATGAATAATAAGGAGACACTGGAATCCTTTCTATCGATTATTTTAAAGGAAAGCGAACGGCTGCAATCACTGATTCAAGATTTATTGGAGCTGTCTAAGCTGGAGGCATATGGATTTACTTTAAACAAGCTGGAGTTCGATTTACACCATTTGTTAGAAGACGTAATAAATCTGCTTTCCGGAAAGGCAAAGGAAAAGAATATTTCGCTTGAACTGGCCTGTCTTCCAAACCCGGTCATCATTAATGGGGATGTAGACCGGCTAAAGCAGGTGTTTATCAATTTAATTGCCAATGCGATTACATATACACCTTCAGATGGGGAAGTAACCGTAACATTAACTGAAAATAGGGATTCTGTTGCTATCACGGTAAAAGACACCGGGATTGGAATTGAAAAGGAAGAAATCCCGCGGATATTTGAACGGTTTTATCGAGTGGACCGTGCCAGAAGCCGCAATTCAGGCGGCACAGGCCTGGGGTTGGCCATTGTCAAACATATAGTTGAGGCCCACCACGGAAATCTTCATGTAGAGAGTGAAGTGGGGAAGGGCAGTGTATTTAAGGTCGAACTGCATAAGCAGCAATAAAAAAGATGGAAGGTGAGATTTGGTGGAAACAAAAAAGCTAGTGTTAATTGACGGTAACAGTATTGCGTACCGTGCATTTTTTGCCCTTCCCCTGCTTAATAACGATAAAGGCATACATACAAACGCAGTGTACGGTTTTACGATGATGCTGATGAAAATTCTTGAGGATGAAAAGCCGACCCATATGCTTGTGGCATTTGATGCCGGTAAAACAACCTTCCGGCATAAAACCTTTTCCGAATATAAAGGCGGCAGGCAAAAAACGCCCCCGGAATTATCTGAACAATTTCCATTTATCCGCGAGCTTTTGGATGCCTACAGGATTTCCAGATATGAGCTGGAGAATTATGAAGCCGATGATATTATTGGCACACTTTCTCTAAGAGCTGAGAAAGAAGGCTTTGAAGTCAAGGTGATTTCCGGAGATAAGGATTTAACCCAGCTTACGTCACCGCATACAACGGTTGGAATCACAAGAAAAGGAATTACCGACATTGAAGAGTACACACCAGAGCATGTCATGGAGAAGTATGGGTTAACTCCGGAGCAAATTATTGATATGAAGGGACTTATGGGGGATCAGTCCGATAATATCCCCGGTGTTCCTGGAGTAGGAGAAAAAACGGCTATCAAGCTGTTGAAGGAATTTTCAACAGTGGAAGGCTTGCTGGAATCGCTGGAGCAAGTCAATGGAAAGCTAAAGCAAAAGCTTGAGGAATTCAAGGATCAAGCCATCATGAGCAAGCAGCTGGCAACGATTGAAAGGCAGGCACCCGTTGAGATAGACTTTGGGACAATAGCCTATGAAGGCTTTTCCAGGGCTAAACTGATTAACTTTTTCAAGGAATTGGGTTTCACGTCATTATTGGACAGAATAGGAGAGTCAGTGTCAGAAACAGAGGAATTGACATTAGAGGAGATTGAGTTTGAGATTCCAAAAGAAATAACCAATGAGATCTTTTCTGATGAAAATTATTTTTATGTGGAAATGCTTGATGATAATTATCATCAAGCTGACATGATTGGTTTTGCCCTTGTCAACGAAACCGGCCATTACTTTTTGCCTGTAGAGCAGGCATTAGCTTCAGAGGCATTTAAAACATGGGCTGAGGATCAGCAGAAGACCAAGATTGTGTATGATGCCAAACGGTCAGAGGTATCGTTAAGGAGATTTGGCATTCACTTAACTGGAGTCAAATTTGATATTTTAATCGCCTCGTATCTGCTAAATCCGTCTGAGACTCTTGAAGATTTGGCATCAATCGCCCAAAAATATGGTTTAACGAATATTCAGTCGGATGAGTCGTTTTATGGAAAAGGGGCAAAACGGAGAGTTCCTGAGACTTCAGAGCTTGCCGGCCATCTTGTGAGGAAAAGCCTGATAATGGCTGAGTTGACAGACACGCTCGAAGATGAATTAAAAATAAATGAGCAATACGAATTATTTAAGGAGCTGGAAATGCCGTTATCACTAATTTTGGCTGACATGGAATCGACCGGCATTAAAGTGGAACGGGATCGGCTGCAGGCAATGGGAAGAGAGCTGGGTGAGCGGCTGGTAGAGATTGAAAATAGAATCTGTGAATTGGCAGGTGAAAAGTTTAATATCAATTCACCGAAACAGCTAGGGATCATTCTCTTTGAAAAAATGCAGCTCCCAGTGATCAAAAAAACGAAGACGGGCTATTCGACGTCGGCAGATGTTTTAGAGAAACTTGCTCCTTATCATGAAATCATTGAACATATTCTACTTTATCGCCAGTTAGGAAAACTGCAATCTACTTATATCGAAGGCTTGCTGAAAGTGATTGATCCAAAAACGGACAAGGTCCATACCAGATTCCAGCAAACCCTGACAGCAACAGGAAGATTAAGCTCGATTGATCCTAATTTGCAAAACATTCCCATTCGATTAGAGGAAGGCCGCAAGATACGCCAGGCTTTTATTCCATCTGAGCGGGGCTGGGTCATTTTCGCTGCAGATTATTCCCAGATTGAACTGCGCGTTTTAGCCCATATTTCTGGAGATGAAAAACTGATCCAAGCCTTTAAAGAGGACATGGATATCCATACGAAAACAGCTATGGAAGTTTTCCATGTTGGCAAGGAGGAAGTGACCTCCAACATGAGACGTCATGCCAAGGCGGTCAATTTCGGGATTGTTTATGGAATCAGTGATTACGGCCTTTCACAATCACTTGGCATTTCAAGAAAAGAGGCCGGCCAATTTATTGAGCGTTACCTTGACAGCTATCCTGGTGTTAAGGCCTATATGGATGACATAATCCATTTAGCGAAACAAAAAGGGTATGTAACCACCTTGATGAATCGCCGGAGATATTTGCCTGATATAACAGCACGCAACTTCAATCTGAGGAGCTTTGCGGAACGGACCGCCATGAATACTCCGATTCAAGGCAGTGCTGCCGATATCATAAAAAAAGCAATGATCGATATGGATGAAGCATTAAAGGACAAAGGGTTGAAATCAAAATTGTTATTGCAAGTTCACGATGAACTCATCTTTGAAGCGCCCGAGGAAGAAGTCGAAATTCTAAAAAGTCTAGTCCCGCTGGTAATGGAAAATGCCCTTGAATTAAAAGTGCCGTTAAAAGTGGATTATGCATACGGTCCGACATGGTTTGATGCCAAATAGGACAACAAATCATCATAGATTTTAGCATGTGAGGAGGGATCTCATGCCGGAGCTTCCTGAAGTAGAAACAGTGCGGAAAACCTTAGTCAAGCTTGTCCAATCGAAACAAATTGAAAATATAACTGTTTATTGGCCAAAAATCATTAAAACTCCTTTAGAAGTAGAGCAATTTATTGATGCCCTAAAAGGTGAAACCATAGTGGATGTCGGCAGACGAGGGAAATTTTTAATCATTTACACCGGCCAATATGCGCTGGTTTCTCATTTGCGCATGGAGGGCAGGTACGGGCTGTATCAGCAAGAGGAACCATTTGATAAGCATACACATGTGATTTTTCACTTTACGGATGGAACCGAGCTGCGCTATCGCGATGTACGGAAGTTTGGTACTATGCATTTATATACTAAAGGGGAAGAATTTAAAAAGCCGCCGTTAATGGAACTTGGACCTGAACCTTTTTCCAAGGAATTCACCAAACAGTATTTAAAAAGCAAATTGTCCAAAACCAACCGTAAGATTAAGCCGGCCTTGCTGGATCAAACGATCCTCGTTGGCCTTGGAAATATTTACGTTGATGAAGCCCTGTTTCGAGCAGGAATCCATCCGGAACGGCTGGCCAGTTCCTTAACCGATAAAGAAATAGCCACTCTCCATAAAGAAATAGCCGATACTTTGGGAGAGGCAGTCAAAAAAGGCGGCAGCACGATTCGCTCTTACGTAAACTCCCAAGGCGAAATTGGCATGTTTCAGCTTGAGTTGTATGCTTACGGACGGGAAGGGGATGCTTGCAAAAGATGCGGCACACCCTTGGAAAAAATGAAAGTGGGCGGACGCGGCACCCATTATTGCCCCAATTGCCAAAGGTTAAACAGCTGACAGCGTTTCCTGTTTGACTCGTAAAGAGCACAAGAACAAATGAATAACAAAGGATGGGCTCCTGCCATATACTATCGTAGTGATTTTCTAGGAAGGAGCCTATTGACTATGGGTCAGATATTCTCACTACTGTTACTTGCATTTGCTCTTAGTATTGATAGCTTTAGTGTTGGATTTACTTATGGTTTAAGAAAAATGGTGATGCCGCTTAAATCCGTTCTTATTATTGCGGCCTGTTCTGCGATTTCACTGATGCTGGCGGTGTCTATCGGCCATGGCCTGACAAAAGTGATGTCACCAGAGCTGACAACTAAATTGGGAGGATTCCTGTTAATTTGTATCGGAGCCGTGGTTCTCTACCAATTTTTCCGTCCTGAAAAGGAAAAGGAACCCGTCGACCAGGAAACAACCCTTGTCAATTTTGAAATCCGCTCACTAGGTCTTGCTATCAATATATTAAAAAAACCCATGTCAGCCGATTTTGATCACTCCGGAACCATTACCGGCATCGAGGCTTTCATGTTAGGCTTTGCCCTTTCGCTGGATGCATTTGGGGCAGGGATTGGCGCAGCCATGCTGGGGTTCTCGCCAATATATTTAGCTTTAGCATCAGCGGTTATGAGTTCATTGTTTGTTTTGTTTGGAATTAAAAGCGGCAGTTATTTTCATCGGTTCAACTGGGTTCAACGTTTTTCGTTTTTGCCAGGGATTTTATTGATAATGATTGGTATCTGGAAACTATAATGGATAGAGGAAGGAAATACTAATGACGCTTATGATTGGATTGACAGGCGGTATTGCCAGCGGGAAAAGTACAGTATCCAATATGTTTAAAGAATTGGGAATCACAGTGATTGATGCAGATGTTGAAGCGCGCCTGGCCGTCCAACAAGGAGAACCAGCCTACAAGCTGATTGTTTCTGAATTTGGAGAGGATATTTTATTGGAAAATGGCGAAATTGATCGGCCTAAATTAGGTTCCATCATATTTTATGATTCTGCTTTGAGGCAGCGCCTAAATGAAATTACGCATCCAGAGGTTAGGAAGCGGATGGCACAACAAATGCAAGAAGCGGTGCTGAACGGGGAAAAAGCTGTGGTTTTGGATATCCCGCTGCTTTTTGAAGGCAAATTAACCCATATGGTTGAAAAAACTATACTAGTTTATGTTGATGCAGAGACCCAGCTTAAACGATTAATGAATCGAAATCCATTATCCAAGGATGAGGCCAAAGCCAGAATCCAATCGCAAATGCCGCTTTCTGAAAAAGTAAAACTGGCTGATGCGGTAATTGACAATACAGGCACGATTGAATCCACCAAGCAGCAGCTTCTGGCTATTTTGCGGGGCTGGGGAATTATCGAAGACTAAGCAATAAGAGGGGAAAGCCCTCTTATTTATTTTTGGTTTAAATTCTGAAAAATAAAACTTTTTAAAAATGTGTCTTTTTATTTATCGCAATTACCCTTAAATATGTTATACTAATACCAATAAAAGGTGTTAATAAGTATAACACTAATCTGGAAGGGGCTGTAAAATGAAGGCGCGAATTGCGATAAATGGTTTTGGACGAATTGGGCGGATGGTTTTTCGGCAGGCAATCCTTGAAAACAACCTTGATGTTATAGCCGTCAATGCAAGCTATCCATCGGAAACATTAGCCCATTTGATAAAATATGATACGATCCATGGGAAATTCCAAGGAGAAGTGATTCCATTAGATCATGAACTATTGGTAAATGGGAAACGGGTAAAATTACTAAATGAACGGGATCCAAAGCTTTTGCCATGGCGGGAGCTGGGGGTTGATATCGTGATCGAGGCGACAGGCAAATTTAATGCAAGAGAAAAAGCGATGCTGCATCTCGAAGCTGGAGCGAAAAAGGTCATCCTCACAGCACCGGGGAAAAATGAGGATGTTACGATCGTAATGGGTGTGAATGAAGATGCCTTAAATATTGACCAGCACAGCATTATTTCCAATGCATCATGCACCACCAACTGTTTGGCTCCAGTTGCCAAGGTGTTGGATGACAAATTTGGAATAGAAAGCGGACTAATGACGACCATTCATTCCTATACCAATGATCAAAAAAATATTGATAACCCCCATAAGGATTTACGAAGGGCACGTGCCTGCGCACAATCGATTATCCCAACCACTACTGGTGCGGCAAAAGCCATCTCGCTTGTTCTTCCGCAGTTGAAGGGAAGACTGCATGGCATTTCCTTACGGGTGCCGACTCCAAATGTGTCTTTGGTTGATTTAGTAGTCGATCTGAAGCATGATGTAACCGTTGACGAAGTAAATCATGCGTTTATCGAGGCGAAGAACGGGCCTTTAAAAGGAATTTTAGACCTTACAATGGAACCGCTTGTTTCTGTCGATTTTAATACGAACGATTATTCAGCCGTAATAGATGGCCTTTCTACTATGGTAATGGGAAGCAGAAAGGTAAAAGTCCTGGCATGGTATGACAATGAATGGGGCTATTCTTCCCGCGTGGTGGATCTTAGCTTGCATGTTGCCGAAGCATTGGCGAAAAGAGCTGAGGTAAAGGCTGGTTAAAGGAAATGGCAAAAAGGCAGCTGGTTTCAAACAAAAATTCAGCAAAAGTTCTTAAATTAATAGATAATATGATATAATATTGATATTTAAGGGGTGTATAGTAACTACACCTCTTTTTATATTTTAGGGATTATATTATATACTATTATGTAACGAATAGTTTTGGAGGAGATACCCATGGCCAATTTGTTCACTCGGTATAAGAGGTCGATTGAAACCTCAGACCGGCAATCCGATGATTCCTTGAAGACGCATTATTATAAAACAAAAGCCAGCCAAATGTTGGACACAGTAGAAAAAATATTTAAAGAAGATGCGGATTGCCAGATCAAAACCGTATCAAAAGAACATGGCGAAATTGCTGTAGAAATAAAAAAACCATTTTCTTGCTTTCTTATAGCGACAATTATTCAATCCAAGCCATTGGAGACAGCGGTTGATTTTCATATTTCCACGGAAAGAATTTCACTCACCGGAACATTTCCAGCGTTAAAAAAGCGGATAAATGCTTACTATGACCGGATCAATAAGTTACATACTGAAATAAAACCTAAAAAAAACTAATCAGCATCTACTTGTGTATCGAATCTCTTTTATATAAGATAATAGTAGGATAATGAGAAAATGGATCGGATTCGTTTAGATTTGGAGTTGAGTTGCCAATGAAATGCCCTTCATGTCAGCATTATGGTACGCGTGTACTGGATTCCCGGCCGGTAGATGAAGGACGAGCTACAAGAAGAAGACGTGAATGTGAAGAATGCGGATATCGCTTCACGACCTTTGAAAAAATTGAAGAGATTCCTTTAATTGTGGTGAAAAAAGAAGGCACCAGGGAGGAATTCAGCCGCGATAAAATCCTGCGCGGACTGATTAAAGCCTGTGAGAAGCGGCCGGTTGCTTTAAAGGAATTAGAAGATATTACCCATGGTGTCGAAAAAGATTTGCGCGGCCAAGGGATATCGGAAATTAAAAGCGAAGCCATAGGGGAAATGGTCATGGACAGGCTGGCCAAAGTCGATGAAGTGGCGTACGTCCGCTTTGCGTCCGTATACCGTCAGTTTAAGGATATCAATGTGTTTATTGATGAATTGAAAGAATTGATTAAGAAAGAGAAATCTTAGAGCTAAAGGGGTCTTTGGCTCTTTTTACAATTATATGGAAAGGTCTGACAAAACATGGCGCAGCATTGGCAGGAAATACTTCCTATCGATCGTTATATTGTTACAGCTAATGGGCTGCTGCATGATTATGACCGAAAAGTGCTGACTTTTTTGTATCAGCCGTTAATTGGTTCAGCCTGTCACAGCTTATATATGACCCTTTGGGCAGAGCTGGAAGAAAATCGTCTTTGGTCTGAATCCTCTACCCATCATTTATTGATGAATCTATTAGATCTGAACCTGAAGGATATTTTTCATGCTAGATTAAAGCTAGAAGGGATTGGGCTGTTAAAAACGTATGTCAAATCCATTGATGGAGAACGCTCCTTTATTTATGAACTGTTGCCGCCTTTAAATCCAGAGCAATTTTTTTTAGATGGCATGTTAAATATTTATCTTTATCGTAAAATTGGCAAAAAGCATTTTGCTCGGCTGAAACGGTTTTTCTCTGACCAGCAGCTTCCTAAAGAGCAGGGGTATCAGGATGTGACCAAGGCTTTTCAGGATGTGTTCATTTCAGGCGCACCAGAAAATCTTCAGTATCTGCAGGACTTGACTGAAGAACTGGACAGTGATGAAAATGAACGGTTTATTGGCCGGAATGACCAAAGGGGAATTTCCCTTGAGGGTTATACGTTTGATTTTGACCTTCTTCTGTCGGGATTGCACGAATCTTTAGTGCCGCGAAAGGCCATTAACCAAAAGGTTAAAGAGGTTATTAGCAAATTGGCGTTCCTCTACCATATCGATGCCATCCAAATGAAGAAATTTATTATGGATGCGCTCAATGAGCATGATGAGATTGATGTAGAGCAATTACGAAAAGCGGCACGGGACTGGTATCAATTTGAGAACTATGATCAGCTTCCCAGCCTGATTGAACGAACCCAGCCAGAGGCCCACAAACAGCAGCGACAGAAGCCGAAAACAAAAGAAGAAGAGTTAATCCTCTATTTTGAAACGGTATCTCCATTAAAGGTGTTAAGGGATCTGTCAGTAGGCGGTGAACCATCAGCTTCTGAAATTAAAATTGTGGAAGAAGTGATGATTAATCAAAAGCTGCTGCCAGGTGTGATTAACGTCCTTATTTGGTATGTCATGCTGATTAACGATATGAAATTTACCAAGGGCTATGTTGAAACGATTGCCAGCCATTGGGCAAGAAAACAATTAAAAACGGTTCAGGAAGCCATGGATTTTGCCAGGATAGAGCACAAGAACAAAACGGCAAAAAATGCCGGGAAAACGGCCAAGAAAAAGCCGACCCGAACGGAGTTTCTTCCCGACTGGTTTGATGAAGCACAGCCGGTCCAAGCGAAACAAAGCACACAGGGGGACCCTGAATCCGATATAGAAGCCAAAAAACGCGAAATTGAAGAAATGCTTAAGGCATTCGATGATTAGGATGGTGAAGGATGGAACGAATTAACCAAACATTAAAACGGTTAGCTTCAAGTGAAAATTTCCAAAAACGATATGAACGAATCCGTCAGGAAACTTTATCACATCCAGACATCAGAGCTTTTATCCAGAAGAATCAAGCACATATTTCTGAAGAGATGATTGATAAAAGCTTAAACAAGCTCTATGAGTATATCAATCAGAGCAAGGAATGTGACAAATGCGAATGCCTTGAGGGCTGCATCAATATGATGAAAGGCTATCAGCCTGAACTTGTTTTAACGAGAAATGCCATTGATGTGACCTATGAGCGCTGTCCGCGCAAAGTGATGGAGGATGAACGGCGGAAAAATGAAAAATTAATTAAAAGCCTGCATGTTCCTAAAGATATTTTAAGTGCAACGTTTGAAGATTTTGAACATGACGCTGAGCGGATTGATGCGGTTCAAAAAGCGGCTTTATTCCTAAACAATTATGACCAGGGCAATCCAACGAAGGGCCTGTATTTTTATGGGAAGTTCGGGGTTGGCAAGTCTTATCTTCTCGGTGCGATTGCTAATCGGCTGGCGAAAAAGCAGATCTCTTCGATGATCGTGTATGTGCCTGAGCTGCTGCGCGAAATGAAAAGCGCTATAGCGGATTCAACGTTAAACGAAAAAATTGAAGCGTTAAAAAAGGAACCGATATTAATGCTGGATGATATTGGGGCCGAGGCGGTTTCGAGCTGGACGAGGGACGAGGTGTTAGGTCCGATTCTCCAATATCGGATGCTTGAGAAGCTGCCGACGTTTTTTACTTCAAACTTCGATTTTCAGGGGCTTGAACATCATTTGGCCTATAGCCAGCGAGGCGAGGAAGAAAAAGTGAAAGCCCGCCGGATTATGGAACGGATCCGCGCATTAAGTGATCCAGTGTTAGTATCTGGTCCAAATCGGAGACAATGACCGTATATTTTTTTCATTTTGAGGGCGGCCTTTAGGGGCCATCCTCTTTTTTATGGAATCATCCGTTCTGCTAACTTCTATTTTGGCCAAGTTCCCCATATATATATTAAAACAGAGATTTGGTTAAAGGGGGGATTTGGTTGGCAGAAATCATCTTCCAAAACAAAACAGATGCGATTAAGTGCTATGAGCACTTATGTAATTGTTTGAAAAATGTTCCGAACCTGGCAAATAGTCTTCTTTTAGAAGATGGATATAAAGTGAATATTCAGGAAAGCTCTGATTCAGAGGATCTGTTGGAATGCGCAAAAACAGGCTTCTATCGATTTATCACCACGGTTAAACGGGATGATTGGTTTCATGAGATTTTAAGTAAACAATTTTATTTTAAGGATGCTGAAGAGCAGCAGCAAATTTTAGAAATCCTTACTTCCATCCTTGAAGGGCAGCGTGAAGATTTATCCGTGTTTATTAAGGATACGAATGAAGAAAAGAAAGTTAAAGATGCAATTGAACATATCTTCAATGATCAAGTAACCTTTTCCTTTGACTCATTTGTGAAATTCCGCCTGCGCTCTTATCTTCAATACTTGGAAAGGTATGTGGAAGTTTCGATTGATGAATACAAAATGGAACAGGAATATCAGATGTTTGTTCAAATGTTAAGAGATTTTTTAGCCGGCCGTGAACCAAAAACGGACATTCTTTACTTGTTGATGGATGAAGAGATTACCTTCTATAACAAGCAGTTTATTGAAATAAAAAGAAGTGAATTGGCCAAAATGATTGACCGAAAACTGCTGGTTAATCACCCGATTTATGTGGATTCTGGCACGATTGCCCCATTGCTTTCACTCGCACCCACTACGATTTTTCTATATACAAAGGAAAAAGATGCTCCTCTTGTGAGGACAATTGAAAATATATTTGAGGAGAGGGTGATCATCAAACCGTACCAAAGCCTTCGTAACCTGGAACCATTTGATTTTCTTCCCGGCAAGTCTGAACACAATGGTTCCTAATTGAAATAAATAAACAATTTAGGCGTGAGATCCTTGATTTTTGAAAATAAACTGATTATAATAACGTACATAGTTAAAAATGTTATAGCCATTCATGGCTATTGTTGGACAAAAGAATGATTGTAACAAGTTATGATGAGGACAACAGTATTTTTTTACGGATGTTAGAGAGGGAGGTCTCGGCTGTAAGCCTCCTATCACGAAAAAAATGCTTACCGCCTTTAAACTTCAGCAGTGAAAACTTCTTTGGAAGCAAGTAATTGTTGACGGAGCAGCCGTTACCTGACCTAAAGTCATTTTTTATCATGCGATGGAAAATGAAAAGCTGGGTGGAACCACGTGTTAATTCAAACTCGTCCCTATTCGATAGGGACGGGTTTTTTTATTTTATTTAAGGAGGAATAGTTATGTCAGACGTTGTGAAAATTTCGTTTCCTGATGGAGCAGTGAAGGAGTTTCCCAAAGGAACAACAACGGAAGATATCGCCGGCTCCATTAGTCCAGGGCTAAGGAAAAAGGCGATTGCCGGTAAATTTAACGGCAAATTAGTGGATCTTCGCCGTCCGCTGTTTGAAGACGGTTCAATAGAAATTGTTACACCAGATGCGAAGGATGGCTTGGAGGTATTGCGCCACAGCACAGCCCATTTAATGGCACAGGCTGTTAAACGCCTGTATCCAAATGCCAAGTTGGGTGTCGGCCCGGTTATTGAGGGCGGATTTTACTATGACATGGATCTTGAAGAGTCATTGACTCTGGAAGACCTGCCTAAGATTGAAAAAGAAATGGCGAAAATTGTGAACGAAAACCTTGAGATTGTCCGCAAAGAGGTCAGCCGTGATGAGGCCGTCCAATTATTTAATGAAGTTGGAGACCCTTATAAGCTTGAACTAATTGAAGCCATTCCAGCGGAGGAGACAGTTACCATTTATGAGCAGGGGGAATTCTTTGACCTTTGCCGCGGTATTCATGTTCCATCTACTGGGAAAATCAAAGAATTTAAATTATTGAGCATTGCCGGTGCTTATTGGCGCGGTGACAGTGATAATAAAATGCTTCAGCGTGTATATGGAACAGCGTTTTTCAAAAAAGAGGACCTGGCCGAGCATCTCCGTATGCTGGAAGAGGCAAAAGAGCGCGACCATCGCAAACTGGGCAAAGAGTTAAACTTATTCACCAATAACCAAAAAATCGGACAAGGGCTGCCGCTCTGGCTGCCAAAAGGGGCAACCATCCGCCGCATCGTTGAACGGTATATTGTCGATAAAGAAATCAGTTTAGGCTATGACCATGTATACACACCAATCATGGCGAATGTGGAGCTGTATAAAACTTCCGGCCACTGGGACCATTACCATGAAGACATGTTCCCGGTTATGGAAATGGATAATGAGCAATTGGTGCTCCGTCCAATGAACTGTCCGCACCATATGATGGTTTATAAGAACGCGATTCACAGCTATCGCGAGCTGCCAATCCGGATTGCCGAGCTTGGCACGATGCACCGCTATGAAATGTCCGGCGCACTATCAGGGCTGCAGCGTGTTCGTGGGATGACACTGAATGATGCCCATATTTTTGTCCGTCCGGATCAAATTAAGGAAGAGTTCCAACGCGTGGTCAATCTGATTATGGATGTTTATAAAGATTTTGATATCAAGGATTACTCCTTCCGGTTATCCTACAGGGACCCGCAGGATAAGGAAAAATACTTTGACGATGATGCCATGTGGGAAAAAGCACAAAGTATGTTAAAAGAAGCAATGGATGACCTTGGCCTTGAGTATTTCGAGGCTGAAGGAGAAGCGGCCTTCTACGGACCGAAGCTGGATGTTCAAGTCAGAACAGCGCTTGGAAAGGATGAAACGCTTTCCACTGTTCAATTGGATTTCTTGCTGCCTGAACGCTTTGATTTGACTTATGTTGGGGAAGACGGCAAGCCGCATCGCCCGGTTGTTGTCCACCGCGGTGTTGTTTCTACGATGGAACGCTTTGTTGCGTATCTGATCGAGGAATACAAAGGTGCGTTCCCAACATGGCTTGCGCCGGTGCAAGTACAAGTCATTCCGGTTTCACCTGATGCACATTATGATTATGCAAGAAAGGTTCAAGAGCAATTGAAAGCACAGGGCTTCCGTGTTGAATTAGACGGCCGTGATGAAAAAATTGGCTATAAGATCCGTGAAGCACAGATGCAAAAAATTCCATATATGCTGGTCGTTGGTGACAAAGAAGTGGCTGAAAACGCCGTTAACGTCCGCAAATATGGTGAGCAAAATTCGGATACTAAGCCATTTGAAGAATTTCTTGCATCACTAAAAGCTGAAGTGCAAAGAATCTAATCCTTTAAACTGAGGGCTCTTGTGGCTCTCAGTTGTTTTTTTTATAAAGCTATTGAATAATTTATCGTTTTTTGTTAAAATAATTTTCGTTGTCGTCTTGAAAAAGTTTATTTGACATCTTATCTTTGCTTATGTTATAGTTACTAAGGTATAAAACTGAATACTAAGTTTTGGGAAAGAAGAAGCGCCCGCTTCTCACCTGATTTGACGCGTTTAGCAGTTGACAGGTATTACGTGGACTTATAGTTACTTAAACTATGTTTCGTAAAGTGTGGGTGTTTGCATCCGCACTTTTTTAATTGACTTCTCTGCTGGAACTTATGATTCTGTATTTTCAAATCGTATCATGAATCAGGTTTTGAAGGGGGAATCTTCCAGATTCTTGTCCCTGACAAAAGTATTCTTGATGAAGAACCTTGGAGGTGGCTAACTATTAGCAAAGACATGTTGGTAAATGAGGGTATTCGCGCTCGTGAAGTTCGCCTGATTGATCAAAACGGGGAACAATTAGGAATTAAATCTAAAAACGAAGCGCTGGAAATTGCCGGACGAGTGAATCTTGATTTAGTGCTGGTTGCACCAAATGCAAAGCCTCCGGTAGCCCGGATTATGGATTATGGCAAGTTTAAATTCGAGCAGCAGAAGAAGGAAAAAGAAGCTCGCAAGAATCAAAAAATCATCACTACAAAAGAAGTTCGCCTAAGCCCAACCATTGATGAGCATGACTTTAATACAAAGCTGCGCAATGCGATTAAATTCTTGGAAAAAGGCGACAAGGTGAAAGCTTCTATCCGATTTAAAGGACGGGCAATTACCCATAAAGAAATCGGTCAAAAAGTATTAGACCGTTTTTCCGAAGCGTGCAAGGAAGTAGCAACTGTTGAGTCCCATCCAAAAATGGATGGCCGCAGCATGTTCCTTGTCTTAGCACCTAAAATTGAAAAGTAATAAGGAGGATATCCCAAATGCCAAAAATGAAAACTCACCGCGGCGCTGCAAAGCGTTTCAAAAAAACTGGATCTGGTCAGCTTAAGCGTGACCATGCTTATACAAGCCACTTATTTGCTAACAAATCAACTAAAGCTAAGCGTAAGCTTCGCAAATCTGGCCTTGTTTCAAAAGGCGATTTCAAACGCATTCGTCATTTATTAACAAACGTTAAGTAATCGGAAAGATTTATTATAGGAGGGAAATTACATGCCACGTGTAAAAGGCGGTACTGTTACTCGCAAACGTCGTAAAAAAGTTCTTAAATTAGCTAAAGGTTATTATGGTTCAAAACATACATTATACAAAGTTGCTAACCAGCAGGTTATGAAATCATTGCAATATGCTTTCCGTGACCGTCGTCAGGTTAAGCGCGATTTCCGCAAACTTTGGATTACTCGTATCAATGCAGCAGCTCGCATGAACGGTCTTTCTTACAGCCGTTTAATGCATGGCTTGAAGCTTGCAGGTATCGAAGTAAACCGCAAAATGCTTGCTGAATTAGCAATTAGCGATGCTCAAGCATTCACTCAATTAGCAGATACAGCTAAGCAGCAATTAAGCAAATAATAAACATAAGTGCCATTCTCGATTTTTGAGGATGGCTCTTTTGCTATAAAGGGGAAACTTTAAATGGATGGCATAACGGTTTTATGGTTAGTGTTTGCCTTAATGAATCTGGCAGGATTGATCATTATGGGCGTGGATAAGAAACGGGCCAGGGAGCATCAGTACCGGATAAGCGAAAAAACTTTATGGCTGGTAGCAGTCTTCGGAGGTGCCATCGGGGCTGCGATTGGGATGCAGTTATTTCATCATAAAACAAAGCATTTTCAATTTAAGTGGGGATTTCCGATTCTGGCACTTGTGGAACTGGTTATTTATGCGAAAATATTATTCTAATAAGGGAGCATAGTCATTATGAAGCTAACAAAACTTTTTGATATGCAAAAAGCGTTGGATCAACATATAGAACAAAAACATCAGCTGCAGGAAGAAGATTTATTTTCTAGAAAAGTGCTCGCGTTACTGGTAGAAGTGGGGGAGCTCGCCAATGAAACGAGATGCTTTAAATTTTGGAGTGTGAAGCCATCTTCTCCCAAAGACGTCATCTTAGAGGAGTTTGTCGATGGGGTCCATTTTATTTTGTCGCTTGGAATTGAATGCGGGTTTGACCGTCAGGAATTTGAAGTGGCAGTAAAGCCGTCCGGTTTAAATGTGACCGAGCAATTTTTATTGTTATACGAAACGATTGATCGTTTTAAGCTAGACAAGAGTTTTAGTGGATTTTTAACCGTAATAGAGACCTATTTGCAGCTGGGGATTTTATTAGGAATCAGCCAAACTGAAATGGAGCAGGCATATTTACGGAAAAATGAAGTAAATTATCAAAGACAAGCCGATAATTATTGATGGTTAAATTTGTTGGCTGCTTGCGGGTTTCGCTATAATAGAGGGTGTAGTTTGATGAAAATGAAGGGGGCTTTTCAATGGCAAAATTAGATGAAACATTAACCATGCTGAAGGATTTAACGGATGCCAGAGGCATTCCTGGCAATGAGCGGGAAGTTCGCGAGGTCATGAAAAAATACATAACACCTTATGCTGATGAAATCACAACGGATGGACTTGGCAGTTTAATTGCGAAAAAGGCAGGAAAAGCAGATGGCCCGAAAATTATGGTGGCTGGGCATTTGGACGAAGTTGGTTTTATGATAACCCAAATTGACGATAAAGGGTTCCTGCGTTTCCAAACAGTTGGCGGCTGGTGGGGGCAGGTCATGCTTGCTCAGCGCGTGACGATTGTCACAAGAAAAGGGGATGTTACAGGTATTATCGGTTCCAAGCCGCCGCATGTCCTGTCCGCTGAAGCCCGCAAGAAACCAATCGAAATCAAAGATATGTTTATTGATATCGGCGCCTCCAGCCGTGAAGAAGCCGAAGAGTGGGGTGTCCGCCCTGGAGATATGGTCGTGCCGTACTTCGAATTCACTGTGATGAACAATGAAAAGATGCTGTTGGCAAAAGCGTGGGACAACCGAATTGGTTGTGCGATTGCCATCGATGTGTTAAAGCAGCTCCAAGGTGTGGACCATCCAAACGTGGTTTATGGTGTCGGTAATGTTCAAGAAGAGGTCGGCCTGCGAGGGGCCAAAACCTCCACACATAAGATTGAACCCGATATTGGCTTTGCTGTTGACGTCGGCATTGCAGGGGATACGCCTGGAATCACGGAAAAAGAAGCAATGAGCAAGATGGGCAAGGGCCCGCAAATCGTTGTCTATGATGCATCCATGGTAGCGCATAAAGGACTGCGTGACTTTGTCACGGATACGGCGGATGAATTGAACATTCCTTACCAATTTGAATCAATTCCTGGCGGCGGTACGGATGCCGGTTCAATTCATTTGACCCATAATGGGGTACCGGCACTGGCGATCACCATTGCGACCCGTTATATTCATTCCCATGCTGCCATGCTGCACCGTGATGACTATGAGAATGCTGTGAAACTGATCGTTGAGGTCATTAAGCGGTTAGATCGCGAGGCAGTTGATAAGATCATTTTTGAATAAAAAGTGGATCCTCGGCAGACAGGTGCCGAGGATTTTTTTATGTTGGATTCGATTCGCAAAAAGAAACAATCAATTCGCAAAAACATATATAATTTGCAAATAGAAAATTTGAAACAGCAAAAAGGGTGGAATTTTATCATAAAAAAAGCCGGCATTTGATAAATGGACCGGCTTTGACTTCATTTTTATTGTTTTAACCCGTTTTCAAGAGTAGACAGCATTTCTTTTTTCTCATCTTCCGAAGCGTTATTCCAAATGATTTCAAACAATACACCTAAACCAGGAAGCATTTTTTCTTCCCCGCTCTGAATCGCATCCACAATCGTATTTTCCAATTGTTCCTGCGTGTCGTTGGCAACATTATGAATGACCGCTTTTCGCAAATTTAAGTTCATGATGGCACACTCCTTTTTATGCTCATTTACCTTATTAGATTGTCTGATTTTGGCTTTAATATGTATTTCAGCTATAATAAAAAAATCAATCAATTACTTTAGAGGGGAAAAATACTTTGAAATACATACAATCGATACAAAATCCGCAAGTAAAACAATGGAAAAAGCTGCAGACGAAAAAAGAGCGGGACCGTTCAGGCACCTTCCTCGTCGAAGGGTTTCACCTCGTAGAGGAGGCACTGAAACAAGACGGGCTTGTCGTGGAAATTATCGTCTCCGAAAAAATTGGCGTTCCTTCACGTTTAGATAGCGGGGATACCCCAATCACAATGGTTACCGAGGAAATCTCCGACGCGTTAACGGATACAGAAGCGCCGCAAGGAATTTACGCTGTATGCCGCCAGCCAGCCATTGACGAGTCTTTGGAGGATGCCAGAACCTTTCTTTTTATTGATGCCGTCCAAGACCCAGGCAATCTCGGGACGATGATCCGCACCGCGGATGCGGCTGGGATCGATGGCGTCATTGTCGGGCGCGGCAGTGTGGATGTCTTCAATTCCAAGGTGTTACGGTCCGCACAAGGCAGCCATTTTCATTTGCCGATCGTAAGAGGGGATCTGGAGGAATGGATCAGCAAACTTTCTGCCAGGGGCATACCGGTATATGGCACCGCCCTCGAAGGAGCCTCCGTTTATACGGAAATTTCACCAGCCGATTCATTTGCCCTCGTTGTCGGAAACGAAGGAAATGGGATCAGCCAAGAACTGCTTTCAGCCACTGCCGCAAACCTTTATATTCCGATATATGGAAAGAGTGAATCCTTGAATGTGGCTGTTGCAGCCGGCATTCTGTTATATTATTTGAAAAAATAGGCGAAGATAGGTTTGAAACACAGGAAAAATTGGTATATAATATTGAACAATGTTATATTGTATCGACTATGACGGAGAAGAGTGTCTTGTCAATCGGCCATCTTAGGGAGAAAATGCCGCGACTGAAAGCATTTTTATGGACCAGACAGGAGATGTTCACCTCCAGAGTTGGCATCGGGACCATGAAAAATCGTATCCATGTAAAGATGCCCCGGCACAGCCGTTATCCGAATGAAGCGAACACATGTACATATGGTGTGTTTACAAGGGTGGTACCGCGAATGATAACCTCGTCCCTTTTTTGGGATGGGGTTTTTTATTTTTTATACATATGTAACAAAATGAAGGAGGAAATAGCATGCAAGAACGATTACAAGAGCTTCAGACAGAAGCGATTCAAAAAGTGGATCAAGCGGCGGGCTTAAAAGAATTGAATGACATTCGCGTCGCTTACTTAGGCAAAAAAGGACCGATTACCGAAGTATTAAGAGGCATGGGCAAACTTTCGGCTGAAGAGCGTCCTGTGATCGGCGCTCTTGCTAATGAAGTGCGTGAAGCCATCTCAGCAAGAATTGAAGCAAAACAATCCGAGTTGGAAGAAGCGGCTGTCCAAGAAAAATTGGCAGGAGAAAGTATTGATGTGACACTGCCTGGAAGGCCAGTCAATGTGGGCAGCCACCATCCATTAACCAAAATCATTGAAGAAATTGAAGATTTATTTATTGGAATGGGCTACGAAATTGCAGAAGGCCCAGAGGTAGAGCAAGATTATTATAACTTTGAGGCCTTGAACCTGCCAAAAGGCCATCCTGCCCGCGATATGCAAGATTCTTTCTACATTACCGAAGAAATCCTGCTTCGTACGCATACCTCTCCTGTTCAGGCACGAACAATGAAAAAGCATCAAGGCAAAGGGCCGATCAAAATTATCTGCCCTGGCAAAGTGTACCGCCGCGATAATGATGATGCAACCCATTCCCACCAGTTTATGCAGATTGAAGGATTGGTCGTTGGCGAAAATATTCGCATGAGTGACTTGAAAGGCACATTGGATGTTTTTGCTAAGAAAATGTTTGGCCAGGATCGTGAAATCCGCTTGCGTCCAAGCTTTTTCCCATTCACAGAGCCATCAGTCGAGATGGATATCTCCTGTAAAATGTGCGGCGGCCATGGCTGCAGCGTCTGCAAACAGACTGGCTGGATTGAAATCCTTGGGGCTGGCATGGTTCACCCAAATGTGCTCGAAATGGCCGGCTATGATTCGAAAAAATATACCGGATTTGCGTTCGGAATGGGACCAGAGCGAATTGCGATGTTGAAATACGGCGTAGATGATATCCGCCATTTCTATACAAACGATGTACGGTTCTTAAAACAGTTTGCAATTGAGGAATAGGAGGTAAAACAAAATGTTTGTTTCATATAAATGGCTTCAGGACTATGTTGATTTATCTGGAGTGACCCCGGCCGAGCTGGCTGAAAAAATCACCAAAAGCGGAATTGAAGTCGAAGGGGTAGAAATCCTTAACGAAGGGTTAAAAGGTGTCGTGGTCGGACACGTGCTAGAACGTGAGCAGCATCCCAATGCCGATAAATTAAATAAGTGCCTTGTTGACATCGGTGCAGAAGCACCAGTGCAGATTATTTGCGGCGCTCCGAATGTTGATAAAGGACAAAAGGTTGCGGTTGCTACAGTAGGTGCCAAGCTTCCTGGCAATTTTAAAATTAAAAAGGCCAAGCTTCGCGGAGAAGAATCCAACGGAATGATCTGCTCCCTGCAAGAGCTCGGCATTGAAAGCAAATTAATCCAAAAAGAGTACTCAGAAGGAATCTTCGTTTTTCCGTCTGATGCCGAAGTAGGAACGGATGCGTTAGCTTTGCTTGGACGCGACGATCAAATTTTGGAACTGGGCCTAACGCCAAACCGTGCTGACTGCCTGAGCATGCTGGGTGTGGCCTATGAGGTTGCCGCGATTTTGGGAAGAGAAGTGAAGCTTCCTAAAACGAACCTCGAGCCATCTGGTGAAAAGGCTTCTGATTACGTACAGGTCATTGTTGAAGCAAAAGAGGATAATCCGCTGTATGCAGCGAAAGTCATTAAAAATGTTAAAATTGGCAATTCGCCATTATGGATGCAGACACGTCTGATGTCAGCTGGAATCCGTCCGCATAATAATGTGGTTGACATCACGAACTATATTCTATTGGAATACGGACAGCCGCTGCACGCTTTTGATTATGACCGCTTAGGTTCCAAGCAGATCCTGGTACGCCGGGCAGCCGATGGCGAGAAGTTTGTTACGCTTGATGATGTTGAACGGACATTAACCTCTGACCATCTTGTCATCACCAATGGTACAGAGCCGGTTGCTCTTGCCGGGGTTATGGGGGGAGCCAATTCTGAGGTCACTTCCGATACGACGACTGTATTATTAGAAGCCGCTTATTTTAATGGCGCGACCGTCAGAAAGGCTTCAAAAGACCACGGTCTCAGAAGTGAAGCAAGTGCCCGCTATGAAAAAGGCATTGACCCGAACCGTGTCCGCCCAGCAGGGGAACACGCTGCTTACTTAATCGCTAAGTATGCCGGAGGCGAGGTGCTGGAAGGAACGGCGGAAGTCGATGTTCTTACTGTGGAACCAGCGGTAGTATCGATTACTCTTGAAAAAATTAATCGAGTGCTTGGTACCGGCATTCAAATGAACCAGGTGAAAGACATTTTTGCCCGTCTTCAGTTTGAAGCAGTAACTGAGGGGGATACGATCACTGTGACCGTTCCAACCCGCCGCGGCGATATTAAAATTGAAGAGGATTTAATTGAAGAAGTAGCCCGTCTTTACGGCTATGACAACATTCCATTTACCTTGCCAATCGGATCTGCAGCACCAGGCAAATTATCGGACTATCAAAAGAAACGCCGGGTTGTGCGTCAATACCTTGAAGGAGCCGGTCTCTACCAGGCCGTAACGTATTCTTTAACAAGTGAACAGAAAGCTGGGCAATTTGCCTTAGAAAAACGCGATACTATTCACCTGGCGATGCCGATGAGTGAGGACCGCAGTGTACTTCGGTTAAGCATTCTGCCGCAGCTGCTGGAGGTAGTGAAATATAACAGTGCCCGCCAAAACGACAGCTTGGCTGTATATGAAACAGGAAATGTCTTTTTGGCAAACGGCAGCGATGTGCAGCCGGATGAAAGCGAACATCTTGCCGCAGCAATTACCGGTTTATGGCAATACCATTCATGGCAGGGCGAGAAAAAGCAGGTCGATTTCTATGTCGCAAAAGGGATTTTGGAAGGATTGTTTGCTAAGCTTGGTTTAACGGACAGAGTGGCATATGTGCAGGCACAAGCAGAGGGCATGCACCCTGGACGTACGGCTGAAATCCAGTTGAACGGTGAAAAAATCGGCTTTGTCGGCCAGGTTCATCCAAATGTCCAAAAGGATTTAGACTTAAAAGATACTTATGTTTTCGAGCTTTCGTTAAAAGCGGTTTTAGAACAAGAAACGGAAGCCTTGCAATATCAAGCCATTCCACGTTTTCCATCGATTACGAGAGATATCGCTCTTGTTGTGGATAAAGAAACTGTGTCTGGTACATTGAAAGGCATTATTCTTGAAGCAGGCGCACCGCTGTTGAAAGAAGCAGAAGTGTTTGATTTGTATCAAGGAGATAAGATGGAGGCAGGCAAGAAATCTATTGCCTTCTCACTTAAATATGTGGACCCTGAACGCACCCTGACAGATGAAGAAGTAACAAAAGTTCATGACCGTGTCTTAACTGCTCTGGCAGAAAAAGCCGGAGCTGTGTTAAGGGGATAAATATAAATAGCAATAAAGCCGGCTCGCTCTGTAAGGGGAAGCCGGCTTTGTTTTTACATTTTAGGTAAATAGGAGCTCCTCCGCCAAACGGCAGAAAGGTAAGTAGAGATGAGTTTATTGAAAGTAGGTAACCAATACATATTGCCAGCTGTTAAGAAAACTAAACCATGAAAGGCTGCCCGCTCGAAAAAACGATAAGGGCAGCCTCTTTTTTAGTATTTCTCATAGATTGAATCATAAATTTTCGCTAACTCGAAATCCAATGCGGTTAGTCCGCCAGCGTGCCAGGAGGTTAGTTTTAACGTCAGTAACTTATAATCAATCGAAATGAACGGATGATGATTTTTTTTCTCTGAAAGCTGGGCAATCTCATTAACAAAATCAATTCCTTTTAAAAACTCCTGAAAGCGGTACCTCTTCACAATGAATTTCCCGTCTAATTGCCAGCCGGATAACGCTGCCAAGGCTTGATCCCGCTCGGCCTCCGTTAACTTATTCATCTCTTCCCCCTCCTATTTTCTCTTTTTTGCTGCAAGCTTTATCGCTTTTTCTGTATTGGCAAAATGAAGCTTCACATAGGCCGGAAGAACATCCCTGCCTTTTTTAAGAATCAGCTTGGCGGCAGCCTCATCTACCTGTGCCCCAGCTCCTTTTGGAATCGTAAACCCTGCTGCTTTACTCAACTTATCAATATATTGGATAAAGGCATAGCGGGCAAGAATACTGGCAGCAGCCACCGCTAGATGAATTCCTTCTGCTTTAGTGCTAAAATAAATATTTTCATTGGCAATGGACTTTTGCCCTTTCAAATGCTGGAAATACGTGCTTGCTTGAACAAACTGGTCAACCAGAATCGCATCAGGCTTTTCTGGACCTATTTTTCCAAGGACATTTAAAATTGCTTGATTATGAAGAATCGCCTTCATTTTACCCTGTGACATGCCCGAACTCTGCACCTGATTATACTTTTCATTTTTTAACGTCATCAGGCTGTATGGAATGACATCTTTGATGATCTTGGCAATTTCGATAATTTTTGGATCATTTAAATCCTTGGAATCCTTGACCCCCAATTCCTTTAGTAGAGGAATATTTTCATTTTTTACATAAGCAGCCACGACCGTGATGGGACCGAAAAAGTCACCGGTGCCCACTTCATCCGACCCGATGACCGACATTTGCGCAATACCCGGCGGAACGGTACCTTTTGCGGCGGATTTCTGCCCCGCAGTTTTAACAGCCGGCTTGTTCACAGCAGGGCTGCGGTTTCCCCATCTTTCTGCTTCTTTTTCAGCATCATTTCCCTGAAATAAAACCTTGCCAGATTTATAGGCCGTAACCATACAGGCTGGAAGTTTCGCGGCAAACACACTGCCAGGGGGATTGGGATCTCTTAGAAATTCATCATAAAAGTCTTTCATTTTTTCTATTTGCTTCATTTGGCATTGCAAAACAATATTACCCAATAGCTGCACCACATTTCTATACAATTTCTTTTGCTTTTCGACTTTTTCTGTTCGTGTTATGATAGTTTGTAGGATTCTTTGAAAGGGGCCTTTACGTTGACGAATGTACATAAAAGCAGAATAAGCGTAGATATTTATGGACAGCAATACATCATTATGGGCACGGAAAGCCCAAACCATATCCGGCTTGTTGCATCCTTAGTTAACGATAAAATGCGTGAAATCCATTCAAAGAACCCGAATCTGGATGTTAATAAACTAGCTGTTTTAACCGCAGTCAATGCAGTCAATGAATATTTGAAAATGAAAGATGAATTGGAACAATTGAAATTAGAACAACAAAAAGAAAAGGACTATTAAACTATGTTAGATTTAGCTATCATTATTTTTCTGATTGCTGGGATTTTTATCGGCCTTAAAAGAGGCTTTATTCTTCAGCTTGTTCATCTAGTCGGCTTTATTATTGCATATGTGGCGGCATTTTTATACTATGATGAACTTGCCCCCAAACTTGTCCTGTGGATTCCATATCCGAATTTCGGAGAGAATACGGCTCTACAGATTTTAACAGACTCTGCCAATATGGAAAATGCCTTTTACCGGGCGATTGCATTTGTGATTATCTTTTTTGCCGCCAAGGTGGTGCTGCAAATTATCGGTTCGATGTTTGACTTTATTGCCCATTTGCCGATTTTGAAACAATTGAATCGCTGGGCCGGAGCCGTTTTGGGCTTTTGTGAAGTCTATTTGATTATGTTTATTTTATTATACATTGCTGCATTAATTCCAATCGAATTTATTCAAACTCAGTTGGATGGTTCTGCTTTATCAAAAGCAATTGTCAACTACACCCCAATCCTTTCTGAGCAAATCAAAGACTGGTGGATGGATTATACAGCTGGTTGAACTTCTCTCTAGCAGAGAAGTTTTTCTTTATGTGATAAAAAAGGGTAAAATGGAGTAGTGGAATCTAAAAAGCAGGTGATTACATGGAAATAACTAAAAAGGAAATCATTCGTTTACTGGAAACGATTGCCATTTATTTAGAATTAAAAGGAGAAAATTCCTTCAAGATATCAGCGTTTCGAAAGGCGGCTAATGCCTTGGAAACCGATGAGAGAGGCCTTTTTGAAATTGAAGATTTTACCTCAATTCCTGGGATTGGCAAAGGGACGGCCGCTGTGATAGTCGAGTACATAAAAGAAGGCAGTTCAACCGTGCTAAAAGAATTAAAAGAGGAAGTGCCTCCAGGATTAATTCCGTTATTGCAGATACAGGGACTAGGCGGCAAAAAAATTGCTAAGCTCTATCAGGAACTAGGAATTGTCGATGTCACAAGCTTAAAGCAAGCCTGTGAAGCAAAACAGGTTCAAGCTTTAGCCGGCTTTGGCAAAAAAACGGAAGAGAAAATATTAAGCGCCATTGAAAATATTGGAACCCGGCCAGACCGTCTGCCTCTGGCGTTTATGCTGCCGCTTGCTGAGCAAATTGAAGCAAAGCTTGCCGAAATGAAAGACATCGAACGGTTTTCCCGTGCAGGCAGCCTGCGAAGAATGCGGGAAACGATTAAGGATCTTGATTTTATCATCGCAACGAACGATTATGAATCAGTTCGCGATCAACTGTTGAACCTGCCTGCGATAAAAGAGGTAATTGGAGCTGGCGATACGAAAGTTTCAGTTGTGTTTGCCTTTGATTACGATGTGTCCGTTGATTTTCGTTTGGTCAAGCCTCATGAGTTCATTACGACACTTAACCATTTTACCGGTTCCAAGGACCATAACGTAAGAATGCGCCAGCTGGCCAAGGACCGAGGCGAAAAGATCAGTGAGTATGGTATCGAAAATATTGAGACAGGAGAAATTTTAACTTTCTCTACAGAAGAAGAATTTTATAACCATTTCGGTCTTCCGTTTATCCCGCCTGAAGTAAGAGAGGACGGCAAAGAGGTTGACACCTTTTCGGAGAATGAGGATTTAATTGAGCTTGGAGACATCAAAGGGGACCTCCATATGCATTCTACCTGGAGTGACGGGGCCCATACGATTGAGGAAATGGCAGAAGCGTGCCGCGCGAGAGGGTATCAATACATGGCGATTACTGACCACTCGCAATATTTAAAGGTTGCCAACGGACTGACCCGGGAACGGCTGCTGCAGCAGAGGGAAGAGATTAAGCGATTAAATGCCAAGTACACTGATTTTGTCATTCTGTCCGGCATTGAAATGGATATTTTACCTGACGGGACCTTGGATTTTGAGGATGACCTATTGGCGGAGCTTGATTTTGTGATTGCTTCGATTCATTCGGCCTTTACCCAGCCAAAAGAAAAAATTATGGAGCGGTTGAGGACTGCGCTTGAAAATGCCCATGTGGATTTAATCGCCCATCCAACCGGGAGAAAAATTGGCCGGCGTGAAGGATATGAAGTAGATATCCCCATGCTGATTGAGTTAGCCAAACAAACCCATACAGCTTTAGAATTAAATGCGAACCCTAACCGGCTGGACTTGGCTGCCGAATATTTGCGCCAAGCACAGGATGCAGGGGTAAAAATCTTAATCAATACCGATGCACACCGAGTCGATACCTTAAAGCATATGGAAATAGGGGTATCCGCCGCCAAAAAGGGCTGGATTAAAAAGTCGACGGTGCTTAACGCGTTGGACAAATATGATTTGCTGGACTACCTGGCAAATAAAAAATGAGCTTCCGTTAAGGAAAAAAAGCCGCAAAATTCAACAAGGAAGCTGCATCGAATTGACATCAAGGAGGATGATCCTCGTGCAAGATAGAACTTTAAAAGTATTAGAATTCACCAAAGTAAGAGACCAGGTATTAGAACATGCCGCTTCTTCGCTTGGAAGAGAAAAAATTAAAAATTTAGTTCCATCTGCCAATTATGAAGAGGTAGTAAAACTGCAAGCGGAAACTGATGAGGCAGCAACGGTCATCCGCATCAAGGGCCAGGTCCCGTTAGCTGGGATTCACGATATAAGGGCACATATTAAGCGGTCGGTCATTGGCGGTGTCTTAAGTCCACATGAATTGATTCAGGTTGCCAGCACGATTCATGCGAGCCGGCAAATGAAACGATTTATTGAAGAAATCGCTGAGGAACGGACCGAACTGCCTATTTTGCTGGATCAAGTGTCGCAAATTATTCCGCTTACTAATTTGGAGCAAACGATAAAAATGGCCATTGATGAAAGCGGGGAAGTGCTGGACGGTGCCAGCGAGCTGCTGCGCTCCTTAAGGCATCAGCTGCGTACCAATGAAGCGAGGGTTCGGGAAAAATTGGAAGGCATGATCCGCTCGTCCAGTGCGCAGAAGATGTTATCGGATGCCATCATTACCATCCGTAATGACCGATTCGTCATTCCTGTGAAACAAGAATACCGCGGCCATTATGGCGGAATTATCCATGACCAAAGCGCATCAGGCCAGACACTATTTATTGAGCCGCAGGTAATTGTGCAATTAAATAACCAATTGCAGGACATCCGGGTCAAAGAGCAGGTGGAAATAGAACGGATTTTAACCGAACTTTCTGCGAAAACGGCGGAGCATGAGAGTGAGCTGAAAGTGATCGTAGAGGTAATGGCCAATTTGGATTTTATTTTTGCCAAAGCCCGTTATGGAAAAAAAATTAAAGCGTCGAAACCGCAAATGAACAACGAAGGCAAAATCAGCTTATATAAAGCAAGACATCCGTTAATCCCGATGGATGAAGTGGTACCGAACGATATTCTAATCGGGAAAGATTACACGACGATTGTGATAACCGGACCAAACACAGGGGGAAAAACGGTCACTTTAAAAACGTTGGGACTATGTGCCTTAATGGCGCAGGCCGGGCTGCAGGTCCCTGCTTTGGACGGTTCGGAGCTCGCCGTATTTGGCGCGGTTTATGCGGATATTGGTGATGAACAGTCGATTGAACAGAGTTTAAGTACGTTTTCATCGCATATGGTCAATATTGTGGAGATTCTTAAAAAAGTGGATCATAACAGTCTTGTGTTATTCGATGAACTTGGCGCCGGAACAGACCCGCAAGAAGGGGCCGCTTTGGCCATTTCGATTCTGGATGAAGTGCATAACCGCGGTGCGCGTGTAGTTGCCACTACCCACTATCCGGAATTGAAAGCTTATGGCTATAACCGGGAAGGTGTTTTAAATGCCAGTGTAGAATTTGATGTAGAAACGCTAAGTCCGACCTATAAGCTGCTTTTAGGGGTGCCGGGCCGAAGCAATGCATTTGAGATTTCCAAACGATTGGGCTTAAATGACAAGGTCATTGAGGCAGCACGGTCGCATGTCAGTGAGGATACCAATCAAATTGATAACATGATTGCCTCGTTAGAATCCAGCAAACGACAGGCAGAAACAGAAATGCAGGAGGCCCGTGACTATTTAAAACAAGCGGAAAAGCTGCATCATGACCTGCAAAAGCAAATGATCGAATTTTATGAGCAGAAGGATTCCATGCTGGAAAAAGCTGCTGAGGAAGCCGGGAAATTGATTGATGAGGCGAAGGAGGAGGCTGAAAAGGTCATCCGCGATCTTCGGAAAATGCGTACGGAAAAGCATGCTGAAATAAAAGAGCATGAGTTAATTGACGCGAAAAGAAGATTGGAGGCAGCCAGCCCTGAAATAAAGAAATCATCCAAGCTTCCTGCCAAGAAAACCAAAAAGCATACCTATATGCCTGGCGATGAGGTAAAGGTCTTGACCTTCGGCCAAAAAGGGACCTTGGTGGAACAGGTCTCGGATACGGAATGGCAGGTGCAAATCGGGATACTGAAAATGAAGGTGAAAGAAAAAGATATCGAATATCTCGGAACTCCTAAACAATTGGAAACAAGGCCAATGGCTCTAGTAAGAGGGCGGGAGGATTCTCAAGTCAAGCTTGAACTCGATTTGCGCGGGGAGCGGTATGAAGATGCCTTAATGAAGGTAGAGAAATATATTGATGATGCCCTTCTGGCAAACTATCCGCGGGTATCGATTATCCATGGAAAAGGGACCGGGGCGTTACGGCAGGGTGTACAAGAATACTTAAAGAATCACCGTTCCGTTAAAAAAATCCGTTTTGGTGAAGCGGGAGAGGGCGGTTCCGGGGTAACCGTCGTTGAATTTAAATAAAGTCCGGGGAGAAGCGACAATGGACCAGTTTTGGGAAAATCAATATATTCAAATCGCAGCCTATTATAGTGTGGTTATTTTATGCATGGTAGTCTTTTTGGCCATTTTTGAACTGGTAACAAAGTATAAAAATTGGGAAGAGATTAAGAAAGGGAATGTGGCAGTGGCCTTGGCAACAGGAGGCAAAATTTTTGGAGTAGCCAATATCTTCCGCCACACGATTGATGCGCATGACTCATTGCTAACCATGATTGGTTGGGGTGTATACGGTTTTGTTCTTTTACTGGCAGGGTATTTTATTTTTGAATTTCTCACACCAAAATTTAAGATTGACGAGGAAATTCAAAACAATAACCAGGCAGTGGGGTTGATATCCATGATTATATCAATTGGATTATCCTATGTCATTGGAGCAGGTATTTCGTAAGGGGAGAAGACAATTGGAGACATTAGCGAAAGTGCTTTTTGTGTTATGCGGTTTGTTTTTGCTTTTTGGAATCATATATATGGTTGTATGGACATAAAACTTTTCTACGCTTAAAATCACCGCCGAATCGAACCGGCGGTGATTTTTTAATGTTATTTTGTTATAACAGCACTGGGTTATCAGACAAAATTTAGGAAGTTTAATTGTTAATTGGTAAATGCTGTACTATAATAGTTTTAGTAGTTTGAATTTTTTAAATTGTTTATCAGAAAAAGGGGGGAATATGATGGAAACGAGACCGTGGTTGAAGGCATATCCAAAGGAAATTCCAGCCACTCTGACCTACCTCAATGAACCTGTTTATAAATTATTGGAGCATTCTGCCCAACAACATCCGGAAAAATCGGCCATTCATTTTATGGGGAAAGAGTTTTCCTTTAAACAGGTTTATCAAAAAGCCGCCAGCGTTGCGGGTTACTTACAACAAATCGGCATAAAAAAAGGCGATCGGGTCGCCATTATGCTGCCAAATACTCCACAGGCCGTCATTTGTTATTTCGGCATCCTAATGGCTGGCGGCATCGTAGTTCAAACAAACCCGCTATACACGGAACGTGAGCTTGAGTACCAAATGAAGGATTCCGGTGCCATAGCTATTGTTACAATGGACATATTGTATCCTAGAGTGACAAAAATCATGGCGCAAACAGAATTGCAGCATATTATTGTATCAGCTATCAAGGATTACTTGCCCTTTCCGAAGAATTTTGTATACCCTTACATCCAGAAAAAGCAGTACGGCATTGTCGTAAAAGTAAGGCATGAGGGCAATACACACTTACTGACTGAAATTGTCAAAATGCCAGCCAAGAATATAGCCAAATATGACTTCGATTTTGAAGAAGACCTGGCATTGCTCCAATATACCGGAGGAACAACGGGCTTTCCAAAAGGGGTTATGTTAACTCACAAAAATTTAATTTCCAATACGTTGATGAGCGAAGCTTGGGTTTATAAAGCGAAGCCGGGGAAGGAAATCGTATTGGGGATTGTCCCATTTTTCCATGTATATGGAATGACGGTATGTATGCTGTTATCGATCAAAATGGGGGCTAAAATGATCCTGATGCCGAAATTTGATGCGCTGGAAACGTTAAAAACGATTGATAAACAGCGGCCGACACTTTTCCCAGGGGCGCCAACCATTTACATCGGTTTATTAAACCATCCCGATCTATCCAAATATGATCTTTCCTCGATTGAGGCATGCATCAGCGGTTCTGCTCCGCTTCCAGTTGAGGTACAGCAGCGATTCGAAGAGGTCACGGGAGGTAAGCTGGTGGAAGGATATGGTTTATCAGAAGCCTCACCGGTTACTCATTGCAACTTCTTGTGGGATCAGCGGATAAAGGGAAGTATTGGGGTTCCTTATCCTGACACCGATGCCAAAATCGTTTCGACAGAGACAGGGGAAGTCTTGCCGCCAGGTGAAATTGGCGAAATTGTTGTCAAGGGTCCGCAAGTCATGAAAGGCTATTGGAATCGTCCTGATGAAACTGAAGAAATTTTAAAAGATGGATGGCTTTATACAGGAGACCTTGGTTATGCAGATGACAAAGGCTACTTCTATGTGGTTGACCGCAAGAAGGATATGATCATTGCCGGCGGCTATAATATATATCCAAGAGAAATTGAAGAAGTATTATATGAGCATCCAGATGTCGTTGAAGTGGTTGCAGCAGGTGTCCCGCATCCCTATCGCGGGGAAACAGTGAAGGCCTATGTGGTACTGAGAGAAGGTGCATCGGTTACCGAGGAAGAGCTGAACCAATTTGCCCGCAAATATTTAGCAGCCTATAAGGTTCCTAGAATCTATGAATTCAGAAAAGAGCTTCCTAAAACGGCAGTCGGCAAGATTTTGCGCCGGACCCTGGTGGAGGAAGATAAACAAAAGTTTGCAGAAGAAGACAAAAAACAGGCGTAAATGAGAAAAATAGGCTAGTTCAAAATATCGCAAATATTTATTGACAGAACGGCCGTTAAAAATTATCATAAAAATATGAATGATGATTCATTCATATTTTTAATCTTTTTTACTTTTTCCACTCTTTAAGGTAAGCTTAGGAAGGAAAAGCGTAGCTTACCTTAAGAGTGTTCGGAACCAAGTCCGCTTCATTCTAGTGTCCTGCGCTTTTTCTATTTTTCTCAAAGGAAGGGTAACATGAAACGATCTAAACCGAAATTTATGCAAATTATTGATGCTGCCGTGATTGTCATAGCAGAAAATGGTTATCACCAGGCGCAGGTTTCTAAAATTGCCAAGCAGGCCGGGGTAGCCGACGGCACCATCTATCTATATTTTAAAAACAAAGAAGACATCCTGATCTCTCTCTTTGAAGAAAAAATGGGAGCTTTCGTTGAAAAAATAGATGAAAAAATTGCAGGAAAAGATACGGCGGCAGAGAAGTTATTAATGATGGTTGAGACTCATTTCCAGCTTCTCTCTGAGGATCATCATATGGCAGTGGTCACTCAGCTTGAATTGCGCCAATCCAATAAAGAGTTGCGTCACCGGATAAATGAAGTTCTCAGAGGGTATCTGCAGGTCATCGACAAAATCATCATCGAAGGAAAGGAATCCGGAGAGTTTTCCAGCAACTTGGATGTCCGGCTCGCACGGCAAATGATCTTTGGCACGATTGATGAAACAGTCACAACCTGGGTGATGAATGAGGAAAAATATGACTTGAATGCACTCGCACCGCAAGTCCACCGTCTTTTGATCAATGGGTGCGGGACACATTAACGTTTTAAAGTGGGAACAAGGGGAGGGGTTAGATTGGAATATTTGAAATGGTCCATTGAGGACAGGATTGCCACGATCACGTTAGACAGGCCGCCGGCTAATGCGCTGTCATCCGGCCTATTGCGTGAGATTTCCGGCGTCTTGGATGAAATCGAGGAAAACAGCGAAATCCGAGCCATTGTCATTCATGGCCATGGCCGCTTTTTCTCAGCGGGGGCTGATATTAAAGAATTTACCACTGTCCAATCTTCTGACGATTTTGCGAATCTTGGCAAATTTGGACAAGGCTTGTTTGACCGTATGGAAAAGTTTCCGAAACCCATTATTGCTGCTATCCATGGCGCTGCCCTCGGAGGCGGTCTGGAACTTGCGATGGCCTGTCATATCCGTTATGTCACGGAAAATGCCAAATTGGGCCTTCCTGAGCTGCAGCTTGGCCTGATCCCTGGATTTGCCGGCACACAGAGGCTGCCAAAATACATCGGTTCTGCAAGGGCAGCTGAGATGATGTTTACCTCGGAGCCAATCACTGGATTGCAGGCTGTTCAATATGGTTTGGCAAATAGCGCTTACCCGGAGGCTGAGCTTTTAGACCAGACCTATAAGCTTGCTAAAAAAATGGCCAAAAAGAGTCCTGTTGCCATTAAAGCAGCTATTGAACTATTAAACTATGGAAAAACAAAAGAATTTTATGAGGGGACTGCCAGAGAGGCTCAATTATTTGGTGAAGTTTTTGCCTCTGAAGATGCAAAGGAAGGCATTTCTGCTTTTATCGAAAAGCGGGAGCCAAACTTTAAAGGTGCATAAACTTCTTCGTTTCGGGCGTCTATCGCTTGAGACGAGGGTTTAATATATTTTTTTGCTAATAAATTTCTCAATCTTTCAAACATAAGGAATGTTTGAATATTTAGGAGGGAAACCATGAACATTTTTGTATTAATGAAAAGAACATTTGATACGGAAGAA
The DNA here is from genome assembly GCF_943193175.1 of Neobacillus muris. Lineage (GTDB taxonomy): Bacteria > Bacillota > Bacilli > Bacillales > Cytobacillaceae > Neobacillus > Neobacillus muris. The sequence continues at coordinate 128,721 of NZ_CALPDF010000003.1, read as the reverse complement.
AAAATCACCATTTCCGGCGGGAAAATCAATGAGGATGGGGCCGAATTTATTATCAACCCTTATGATGAATACGCAATTGAAGAAGCGATTCAGGTCCGCGATGCCAATGGCGGCGAGGTAACCGTCATTTCTGTCGGCAATGAAGAAGCAGAAAAGCAATTGCGTACAGCACTTGCCATGGGCGCAGACAAAGCTGTCCTGATTAATACGGAAGATGATGTGGAAAATGGCGACCAATTTACCACTGCAAAAATTATTGCAGAATATTTGAAGGATAAAGAGGCTGATTTAATCCTGGGCGGAAACGTAGCCATTGACGGCGGATCTGGACAGGTTGGCCCGCGTGTGGCTGAACTGCTGAATATCCCTTACGTTACCACAATCACTAAATTAGAGATTAACGGAACTTCTGCTGTCGTGACACGCGACGTAGAAGGTGATTCTGAAGTGATTGAAACCAGCCTGCCATTATTGGTCACTGCCCAACAAGGCCTTAACGAGCCGCGTTATCCATCATTGCCAGGCATCATGAAGGCAAAGAAAAAGCCGCTTGAAGAATTGGAATTAGACGACCTTGATCTTGAGGAAGAAGACGTGGAAGCCAAGACGAAAACGATCGAGATCTATCTGCCTCCTAAAAAAGAAGCAGGAAAAGTCCTATCCGGCGATCTGGCTGATCAGGTGAAAGAACTCGTACATTTGCTCCATTCTGAAGCAAAAGTAGTTTAATAGGTTTTCATAAAAATTGTTTGCAGGAGGTAAAAACGAATGGCTAGAAAAGTGTTGGTGTTAGGGGAAGTTCGTGACGGCTCATTGCGGAATGTATCATTCGAAGCAGTGGCAGCTGCCAAAACCGTTTCAGAAGGCGGCGAAGTAGTAGGCGTGTTGATTGGCGATTCTGTAAGCGTTTTAGGCGCTGAATTGATTAAATCGGGTGCTGACCGTGTGGTAGTGGCGGAAGATGAAAAATTAAAGCAATATACATCGGATGGTTTTTCTCAAGTGCTGCTAGCTGTTATTGATCAAGAGCAGCCAGAGGGACTTATTTTAGGCCATACGGCACTTGGTAAAGATTTAGCGCCAAGAATTGCAGCCAAACTTGGCTCAGGTCTTATCTCTGATGCGACAGCTGTTGAAGTGGCCGGAGGCAATGTGGTTTTCACACGTCCAATTTATTCGGGTAAGGCGTTTGAAAAGAAGATCGTCACGGAGGGGCTAATTTTTGCAACTGTCCGTCCAAATAATATTGCCCCATTAGAAAAAGATGAAAGCAGAAGCGGTGAGGTTTCTTCTATTGCTGTAGACATTAAGGATCTGCGTGCGATTGTAAAAGAAGTGGTTCGTAAAGCATCTGAAGGCGTTGATTTGAGTGAGGCGAAGGTGGTTGTTTCCGGCGGCCGCGGCGTGAAGAGCGCTGAAGGATTCCAGCCTTTAAAAGAATTGGCAGAAGTGCTTGGCGGTGCAGTAGGAGCATCCCGTGGCGCGTGTGATGCGGAGTATTGCGATTACTCGCTCCAGATTGGCCAAACGGGTAAGGTTGTAACGCCTGATCTATATATTGCCTGCGGTATTTCCGGTGCGATTCAGCATTTGGCGGGCATGTCTAACTCAAAAGTCATTGTAGCCATTAACAAGGATCCTGAGGCCAATATTTTCAAGGTGGCTGACTACGGAATTGTCGGTGATTTATTCGAAGTGGTGCCAATGCTGACGGAAGAGTTTAAAAAGTTGAAGGTACATCAATAATGGTGAGCGAGCGGTCAATCGGCCGCTCGCTTTTTTACATATCTGAGCAGAATTTTATAGAAGGCTCTTAAAGTCGAAACAAGACCAAGAGACGTTGAAACTGTCTTCAATAAGAGCGCTTGAAGACAAAACGCGTCAAGGAAAGAGTGAAACTGTCTTCAATAAGGGCGCTTGAAGACAAAACGCGTCAAGGGAAAGGTAGAACTGTCTTCAATAAGGGCGCTTGAAGACAAAATACGTCAAGGGAAAGGTGGAACTGTCTTCAATAAGGGCGCTTGAAGACAAAACACGTCAAGGGAAAGGTAGAACTGTTTTCAATAAGGGCGCTTGAAGACAAAACACGTCAAGGAAAGAGTGAAACTGTCTTCAATAAGGGCGCTTGAAGACAAAACGCGTCAAGGAAAGAGTAGAACTGTCTTCAATAAGAGTTCTTAAAGAAAAAGTCCAGCTAGACAGCCACAGGTAGAGTCTTTAAATCTATCCGTATAAAAAATTTACAATCACTTTGTTCTTTGATTCTCATTTTTCTACATAGTATGCCCACTGCCCCATTCCCACAATCTTCATATTCTTTTCCAAAACCCTGCTTATCCTCTTCTTTGACTCAATCACCTGGCACCACTCGTGAACAAGGTTTGTAGTAACCTTCATTTCAGGAAACAACAACACCATTTCCCTTAAATTCCGCATAACGGCTGACTCAACACTTTCTTCATAACCACAATCCTCGCAAACACACTTGCGATTATTGACCCTTACAGAAAATGAATCACAGGAAAAACAAGTAATTCCTTTTTTCTGCTGTTCATATGTATATAAAGGAAGCTGAGTATAGGGAGATTTTTTAATATGCATTAAAATTAATTTTTCAGCAAGCCTCATATGATTTTCATTAAGCTTCGAAGGGGTTTGATTCAATTTTTGAAAATAACGGTCTAATTGTGTTGGGAAAATAAAAGGTTTATTAAGCGGACATTGATAAAGTGTATACTCGGGGTTAATAAATACCACTTGTGCCTCAATAGGCAACTTGATTTTATGAATTTGAAATAACTGCCGGAGAAATACTTCACTTCGATTTAATTGGTGCTGCGGGTTTTGGATTTCTGTATTTGCTTCTGTTTTAAAATAATCATCTCCATATATTAAATTTCCCGCATAATTTTTAACTTCAAAAATATGAATTTGCCCTTGCATGATGATTAACGAATCAATTTGAAAGGTGGAACTGTTTACTTTGAAAAGCAAATCGTTGAGAATGTGACACTCACATTTTAGCTTCTCCGTCATCTCATCAAACATCACCTCACCCTCATACCCTTTTTTTAAGTTCAAATAATGCTGCTTGTCCGATGGCGATAAAACCATCCGATTGTCCAAAGAACGAAGAATCTTTAATTCATCTGATTCATACCGCTGCTTAAATGCCATAGGCCACAACCTTTCCAATTAATTAGATTCAACTCCATTCTAAAGAAAGTTTTCAGCGGCCAAGCACAAAGAAAATGAAAAATTTGTTAATTTTTAAAAAAACTAAACATGAGGAACCGGAATCAGCGGAATAGGAAAATTGGGATTAGGGGAAAATGTATGACGAAACATATTAATAGCGTGATTTACCATTCGATGGTATACTTTCGTTAGATTTTAGTTCTATTTTAGGAGGGCTTTAAAATGGCAATTTCTCACGTAACTGATTCAAACTTTGCGGCTGAAACAAGCAATGGCCTTGTTCTTGTCGATTTCTGGGCACCTTGGTGCGGACCTTGCAAAATGATCGCTCCAGTTCTTGAAGAACTTGACGCCGAAATGGGCGATAAAGTAGCCATCAAAAAATTAGACGTGGACGACAACCCACAAACGGCTGCCAACTTTGGCGTAATGAGCATCCCTACTTTATTGGTATTGAAAGATGGAGAAGTAGTCGATAAAGTAGTTGGCTTCCAGCCAAAAGACGCTTTAGCAGGCGTCCTGCAAAAACACATCTAATTCCTAAACATTACAACCCCTGGCGGAGGTTAATCCGTTGGGGGTTTTTCTTTTGTTTCCATAAACTCATACTTCCATTTAAACGCACTTTGTTTTACAATTTTAAGGATAATAGACGGAAGGGGGGAGCAGCCGTAATGAATGAAACGATAAAGCAAAAATTGACACTGCTTCCAGATCAGCCTGGCTGCTACTTGATGAAGGACCGTCAGGGTACGATTATTTATGTAGGGAAAGCAAAAGTATTAAAAAATCGTGTCCGTTCCTATTTTACAGGCTCACATGATGGAAAAACATTGCGTCTCGTAAATGAAATCGAAGACTTTGAATATATTGTCACCTCCTCCAATATAGAAGCATTACTGCTCGAATTGAATCTAATAAAAAAATACGATCCTAAATACAACATCATGCTGAAGGATGATAAAACCTATCCGTTCATTAAGCTCACCGCAGAACGGCATCCGAAACTGATCATCACAAGAAAAGTGAAAAAGGATAAAGGGAAATACTTTGGGCCTTATCCTAATGTGGGAGCAGCCAACGAAACTAAAAAGCTGCTCGACAGGATCTATCCATTAAGGAAATGCTCGACACTTCCGGACCGCGTCTGCCTCTACTACCATCTTGGCCAGTGCCTGGCCCCGTGCGTAAATGAAGTTGCAGAAGAAACCTATAAGGAAATGACAGACGAAATCACCAGGTTTTTAAATGGCGGCTATAAGGATATAAAAAAAGAGCTGACCGAAAAAATGGGTGCCGCAGCAGAAGAGCTTGACTTTGAGCGGGCAAAAGAATACCGCGACAAAATCGTCCATATTGAAACGATTATGGAAAAACAAAAAATCACCATGACCGATTTTACCGACCGCGACGTATTTGGCTATGCCGTCGATAAAGGCTGGATGTGTGTCCAGGTCTTCTTTGTGCGCCAGGGAAAGCTGATTGAAAGAGATGTCTCGATGTTCCCGGCCTACAATGAACCAGAGGAAGAAATGCTCACCTTCCTTGGACAATTTTATCAAAAGTCCAATCACTTTAAGCCAAAGGAAATCCTCATTCAGGATGAAGTCGACCAAGGATTGGCTGAACAGCTTTTAGAAGTAAAAGTGGTCAAGCCGCAGCGGGGGCAGAAAAAGGATCTTGTTAAAATGGCCGTCAAAAATGCGAAAATCGCTCTGAAAGAAAAGTTCTCCTTAATTGAAAAAGATGAGGAGAGAACGATCAAAGCGGTGGAAAATTTGGGCCAATATCTTGGAATTTATACCCCTCACCGGATTGAGGCATTTGATAACTCCAATATCCAAGGGACCGACCCGGTATCGGCTATGATTGTGTTTACAGACGGAAAGCCCAACAAACGGGAATACCGGAAGTATAAAATCAAATCGGTTCAAGGACCAGATGATTATGAATCTATGAGGGAAGTAACCAGAAGGCGCTATTCGAGAGTTCTGAAAGAGGATTTGCCGCTGCCGGATTTAATTTTAATTGACGGCGGAAAGGGCCATGTCGAAGCGGTGCGGGATGTATTGGAAAATGAGCTGGGATTGGATATTCCATTGGCCGGTCTCGTCAAAGACGACAAGCATAAAACATCCCAGCTGTTATATGGAGATCCCTTGGAAATTATTCCGCTGGGGCGCAGCAGCCAAGAGTTTTATTTGCTGCAGCGAATTCAAGATGAGGTGCACCGGTTTGCCATCACCTTCCACCGACAGCTGCGCGGCAAAACGGCCTTCCAATCCTTGCTGGATGACATACCGGGTATCGGTGAAAAGCGGAAAAAATTATTGCTGAAACAGTTCGGTTCCGTAAAAAAAATGAAGGAAGCCACGATAGAAGAGATCACTGCGATCGGGATTCCTGTTCATGTGGCGGAGGAATTGGCCAAAAAACTTCAGTCAGACTGATTGTCATAAAATTTTGATTGTGCTATAATGAGTGAAAATTTAATAACTATCACTTTTACGTGTTAAAGTGAAGGTAGAGGTGCGAACTTCAATAGTAGAAGTCCGGAGAAGGATGAGCTTCAAGGAAGGGCTTTGAAAGGGGATGTTCGCCGAAGTAAAGAAAGACTCATGGCTTTCTTTGCTGGTTCTGTATTTAAGAGATGCAGGACTGTCAAGACAAGGTTCTTGGAGAGCTATCTTTCATTGTGTGCGCATGAACTTTTCTTCGTGTTGAACAAGCAATGGGATAATCTCCCATTGCTTTTTTATTTGGGAGATAACAGTAATGATAGTTGAAATGTGAAAGAGGGAGAAAACATGGGGCTAATTGTACAAAAGTTTGGAGGAACCTCCGTAGGCAGCATCGACCGCATTCTCAATGTAGCCGGACGTGTTAAAGAGGAAATAGACAAGGGAAACCAAGTGGTTGTAGTGGTTTCGGCCATGGGCAAAACAACTGACCAGCTGGTGAATATGGCAAAGGAGCTTTCTCCTCAGCCGGGCAAGCGGGAAATGGATATGCTGCTGACAACTGGCGAGCAGGTCACGATTTCCTTATTATCCATTGCCCTTAACCAAAAGGGGCTTGAGGCCATTTCCTATACCGGATGGCAGGCAGGAATCATTACAGAGCCAGTGCATGGCAATGCTAGAATTGCGAGGATTGAAACTAAGGCCATCCAACAGCAGCTTGGCCGCGGCAGGATCGTCATTGTAGCTGGATTTCAAGGGATTACAGAGGATGGAGAAATTACCACACTGGGCCGCGGCGGATCCGATACGACGGCTGTTGCCTTGGCGGCAGCCCTTAAGGCAGAGCGGTGTGACATTTACACAGACGTTACGGGCGTTTTTACAACCGACCCGCGATATATTAAGAATGCCCGCAAATTATTGTCGGTATCCTATGATGAGATGCTTGAACTGGCCAACCTGGGAGCTGGCGTCCTGCATCCTAGAGCAGTGGAATTTGCCAAAAACCATCAGGTTCGTCTGGAAGTCCGATCAAGCATGGAAAAAGAAGAAGGTACTGTTATTGAGGGGGAAGCAACAATGGAACAAAATCTAGTTGTCCGCGGAGTCGCATTTGAGGATGAAATCACTAAAGTAACCGTGTTAGGGCTAACAAATTCATTAACAAGTCTATCGACGATTTTTACGACATTGGCCAAAAATCATATTAACGTGGATATTATTATCCAGAGCACAACGGAAGCAGGAACAGCTAATCTTTCCTTCTCCATCCATACCAATGATTGGCTGGAAACATTGAATGTGCTTGAAGACAACAAAGCGGTTTTGGGCTATGGGCAGCTGGATGCGGAAAATAAACTGGCGAAAGTGTCCATTGTGGGATCAGGCATGATTTCGAATCCGGGTGTCGCAGCTAAAATGTTTGAAGTATTGGCTGACAACAATATTCAAGTGAAAATGGTCAGCACATCAGAAATTAAAGTGTCTGCGGTTGTGGAAGAGAAAAATATGCTCAAGGCTGTGGAAGTTTTGCACGATGCCTTTGAACTAGGAAGAGTGGAATAAGGGAAGCCTATAAAAAATAGGAGGATGCACTAGCATCCTCCTGCATTTTTAGCTGTTAGACGGGGTCGTTTTGATCCCATTTTACTGTAAATTGAACCCTATTGGATTTTTTTACAGGATGCTCAAACGTTTCCGCCACAACTTCTTTCTGCAGTTCAATCTGCTGTGCTAAGAAGCCAGCTTCCAGCTGAAAGTAATGTTCTGCCTTTGATTTGACACGGGGGGCAAGCAGCGGGCTCGTCAGCTCCAAATCCAGCTGATTTTTCGTTTCTTTTACGATTTCAAGCGTTCCCCAAGAGGCTTTTTCAAAAAATTCGATTAGGCTTTCATAATTGGCTAATGGGTATTTCCTTGCAAGACGTTTCCCGGCCCAATAGAGAATCTCAGGGGTATCTTTACCAAAAATCTCCGGCAATAGAGTTTCCCTGATTAACTCATATCCAAAAGTCGATATGGTTCTTGTTTCTAATGAATGAACAGATTGTTCTAGAGCAGTGCTTTCCTTCACGAGTTTCCCCTCTTTCTACGATTCTATTATATACAAACTTGAGCGTATTTCAGTACCGTTTTTTAAAAAAGCCGGCAGATTTTCATGGAAGTTTTTGCTATTGTAAAATACCTTGATTTTTTGAATAACGTTATCTTTACCTAAAGAAGAAAAATGTTACCCGTAAGATGTTGGTAATTTTATCACAGAACTTATCAGCTGAAGAAGAAAATCTAATTCAAATTTCCTAAAATGCAAGCGTTTTCTAGTATAATATCAATATATTTTAAAAATTTTATTTTTTACGCGTGTTTTATGTATCCGTTTCCTTGACGCTCCAAAATGTTGGGAGTAAAATGAACATGTCACATAATTGTCACAGTGAAGCAGTGACTTTTTAAAGGGAGAATTTTTGGTTTTTTAAAACTAAAGGGGGGTAAATCTATGGCGGGGAATCGCGAGTTTTTTAATCGAAGATTGCATTCACTGCTCGGGGTCATTCCGATTGGAATTTTTCTATTGCAGCATTTAACAGTCAACCATTTTGCAACAAAGGGAGCAGATTCATTCAACACGGCTGCCAATTTTATGGGGAATCTTCCATTCAAAATCGTCCTGGAGACAGTGGTGATCTATCTTCCTATTCTTTTCCATGCAATCTATGGATTGTATATTGCCTTTACGGCAACAAGCAATATTAGTAGATTCGGATATTTCAGAAACTGGATGTATATTATCCAGCGTGTGACCGGTGTCATTACACTTATCTTTATTGCTTGGCATGTATGGCAAACCCGGGTCGCTGCCGCATTTGGTTCGGAAGTTGACTTCGATATGATGGCGGAAATCCTGTCATCGCCATTTATGTTTGGGTTTTACCTAGTGGGGATCCTATCAGCGATTTTCCACTTTGCCAATGGTCTATGGTCTTTCCTGGTCAGCTGGGGAATTACCGTATCACCGCGTTCTCAAAAAATTTCTACATATTTCACGATGGTCGTTTTCGTGCTGCTTTCCATTGTAGGAATACGGACATTACTAGCATTTATTTAAACTAGCAGGATTATTCACTTAAAAACATAATGGATTCTCGAATTAAGGGAGTGAGTCACGATGAGTAAAGGAAAGGTGATCATAGTCGGCGGCGGATTAGCCGGCTTGATGGCAGCGGTTAAAACTGCAGAACATGGGACACCAGTTGAATTATTTTCATTAGTTCCAGTAAAACGCTCTCACTCTGTTTGTGCCCAAGGCGGTATTAATGGAGCAGTCAATACAAAAGGTGAAGGGGATTCCCCTTGGATTCACTTTGATGATACGATTTATGGAGGAGATTTCCTGGCAAATCAGCCTCCGGTAAAAGCAATGTGCGAAGCAGCACCTGGCATCATCCATTTATTTGACCGGATGGGAGTTATGTTTAACCGTACGCCTGAAGGATTGCTGGACTTCCGCCGTTTTGGAGGAACACAGCATCACCGTACAGCTTTTGCCGGCGCAACGACTGGCCAGCAATTATTATATGCTTTGGACGAGCAGGTTCGCCGTCAAGAAGTAGCTGGATTAGTTACCAAGTATGAAAACTGGGAATTCCTTGGCGTCGTCGTTGATGATGATGGCATTTGCCGCGGTATTGTTGCCCAGGATTTAAAAACAATGGAAATCAAGTCCTTTGCTGCCGATGCTGTTATTATGGCGACAGGCGGTCCTGGAATTATTTTTGGCAAATCAACGAACTCTGTCATTAACACAGGTTCAGCAGCCTCGATTGTCTATCAGCAAGGGGTCTATTATGCGAACGGCGAAATGATTCAAATTCATCCAACCGCCATTCCGGGTGATGACAAGCTTCGCCTTATGAGTGAATCAGCACGCGGTGAAGGCGGCCGGATTTGGACGTATAAGGATGGCAAGCCATGGTATTTCCTTGAAGAAAAATACCCTGCTTATGGTAACTTAGTTCCTCGTGATATTGCAACACGTGAAATTTTTGATGTCTGTGTCAACCAAAAGCTTGGCGTTAATGGCGAGAACATGGTATTTTTGGATCTTTCGCATAAAGATCCACATGAATTGGACGTCAAACTCGGCGGAATTATCGAAATCTATGAAAAATTTGTGGGCGATGACCCTCGTAAGGTTCCTATGAAAATATTCCCTGCCGTTCACTATTCGATGGGCGGACTATGGGTTGATTATGATCAAATGACCAATATTCCAGGGCTGTTTGCTGCTGGTGAGTGCGATTATTCACAGCATGGTGCGAACCGATTAGGTGCCAACTCATTATTGTCGGCGATTTATGGCGGTATGGTTGCCGGCCCTAACGCAGTTCGATATATTGAAGGACTTGAAAAGAGCTCTGATGCAGTCTCTTCCAGCGTCTATGACCGCCATGTCCAAGAACAGCAGGCAAAATGGGATCACATCATGAAGCTGGATGGAACAGAAAATGCCTATATTCTTCATAAAGAGCTTGGCGAATGGATGACAGATAACGTCACCGTTGTCCGCTACAATGATAAGTTATTAAAAACAGATGAAAAGATTCAAGAATTATTAGAACGCTATAAAAACATCAATATCAATGATACTTCGAAATGGAGCAATCAGGGTGCAGCGTTTACCCGCCAATTATTCAACATGCTGCAATTGGCAAGGGTCATTACTCTTGGCGCTTACAATCGTAATGAAAGCCGCGGTGCACATTATAAGCCAGAATTCCCTGAACGGAATGATGAGGAATTCTTAAAAACAACGATGGCGAAATTTGTTGATGCAGAGTCGGCACCAGCTTTCCATTATGAGGAAGTTGACGTTTCCTTGATTAAACCAAGAAAGCGGGATTATACGACCAAGCATTAATAAAAAGGGGAGTGGGAAGGAATGGCTGAAACTAAAACGGTCAAATTTATAATAACTCGTCAGGATACCCCGGATTCTGCTCCTTATGATGAGGAGTTCGAGGTACCATATCGTCCGAATATGAACGTCATTTCTGCGCTAATGGAAATTCGCAGAAATCCAGTAAACTCAAAGGGGCAGAAAACAACGCCAGTCACTTGGGAAATGAACTGTCTGGAAGAAGTCTGTGGGGCATGTTCCATGGTGATCAATGGCAAGCCGCGCCAATCCTGCTCGGCGTTAGTGGATAAGCTGGAGCAGCCAGTCCGGTTAGCGCCAATGAAAACATTCCCGGTTATTCGTGACCTTCAGGTTGACCGGAGCAGAATGTTCGATGCATTGAAAAAGGTAAAAGCGTGGATTCCGATCGATGGAACATACGATTTGGGTCCAGGGCCGCGCATGCCAGAGACCAAACGGCAATGGGCATATGAATTATCAAAATGCATGACTTGCGGTGTGTGCTTGGAAGCTTGTCCGAATGTAAACAGCAAGTCGAACTTTATCGGACCGCAGCCTCTTTCACAGGTACGCTTGTTTAATGCCCATCCAACGGGTGCCATGAATAAAGCTGAACGTTTAGAAGCGATTATGGATGATGGCGGCCTTGCCAACTGCGGAAATTCACAAAACTGTGTTCAATCCTGCCCTAAAGGCATTCCATTGACAACCTCGATTGCAGCATTGAACCGTGAAACTACTTTCCAGGCCTTCAGAAACTTCTTTGGAAGCGATCATGTTTAATCCTGCTGTTCGGCCTATGTTATTTTCTATGAAAGGCTGTCTCATAGGTGGTTCCCTTGGGACAGCCTCTTTCTGTATACATTAATTCCTACAAATATAGTGTAATTCACTAACGTTTGATATACTTGGAATATCAAGTCCTATTGAAAAAGGAAGGTATGGAAAGGTGAAATCAAAGTTTCCGCTCTTGATTATCTTAATTGGCCTGATTGTGATGGGGATTGGCGTTTGGCAAATTATCGATGTGAAGGTGCAAACGGCCGCATCTGTCGAGGAGGCCAAAAAGCTCGTGGAGGAAAAACCCATCAAAACAGATAAAAATACCGATGAGACAGCTCCACAGCCCAGTTTTGGGGATACAGTGGGTCTTTTGGTGATTCCTAAATTAAAATCTGAACTGGCCATCATTGAAGGGACCGATCCTGATGATTTAGCCAAAGGGGTAGGACATTATAAAGGCTCCTATTTTCCAGGAGATAATGGACAAATTGTGTTGTCAGGCCATCGTGATACCGTTTTCCGCCGGCTGGGAGAGCTGAAAATTGGTGATTCACTTCAAGTTAAAATGCCGTATGGAAACTTTACCTATGAAATTACCGATACGAAAATCGTAAAATCCGATGATACCAGCATCATCACGCTGCAAAATCAAAAAGAGGAATTAATCGTGACCACCTGTTATCCATTCCGTTATGTGGGAAATGCGCCGAAACGATATATTATTTATGCAAAACAGAAAAGCTCCTAGGTGGAGCTTTTCTGTTTTTTGCATAAATCAGGTTAAAAGCGGCGGAAATTATTTGATAATTTCCAATTTCCCTTAAGCAATTTAGTCACTAGAAGTGTGCTGTTCACATAATATATGGTGACTAAATATATACCCACCCCCGGTGCATAACTGGCGAAGGCAAGGAGGGTCACAATACTTGAAGGAGAATGATTATACTCACAAGCCATTACTCACCAAACGTGAAAGAGAAGTATTCGAGCTGTTAGTACAGGACAAAACAACAAAAGAAATCGCTAGTGAATTATTTATCAGCGAAAAAACAGTTCGGAACCACATTTCGAATGCTATGCAAAAGCTTGGTGTTAAGGGGCGATCACAAGCAGTTGTAGAACTCCTTCGTATGGGAGAACTAGAACTTTAAACATGACCGGCATCCGTAATGGAGGCCGGTTCATACATTTAGGCGATAAATTTTCATAGTGCTTGAAATACCCCTTGGGTTCTCTTGACCCATGAATGGGCGAAAAAACTAGAAATCTACATAATAGACGATTAATGGGATTTGATAAATTCCATCCATTCTATTTTTGTTTGTGAAGGCATGGATAGTTCCAGCTTGAAATTTTAGTGAAAAAAGTACAAAATAAGGACAGGCTTGACCGAAAAAATGTCTATTTTCATTATCAAGTCATGAGGAGAAGCATATTTTAGGAGTGTATGGTTCATGGAACTCGATAATCTTCCAGCCGGCAATGCAGATATTGTTGGTACTATTGAAAAAGAATTACGATATATCTCGGGGATCATCAAGCAAAAAGGGCGGGAAATTTTAAGCAATTATAAAATAACACCACCTCAGTTCGTTGCTTTGCAATGGCTTTTTGAAGATGGAGATATGACAATCGGCGAGTTGTCCAATAAAATGTACCTGGCATGCAGCACAACAACCGATTTAATTGACCGCATGGAGCGCAATCTTTTGGTTGAACGGGTGAAGGATACGAACGACCGGCGAGTTGTCAGAATTCATTTGCTCGATGAAGGCAAGCGAATTATTAATGAAGTCATCAACAAACGTCAGATCTATCTTGAAGAAATATTGAAGAACTTCTCTTCTGAAGAAATTCAACTCCTATCCAGCAGTTTAGTGAAATTACATCAAGAAATGCGTTAACGGGCGGAAGGCTCCAGACGCAGTTGAATTTAGGCGATGAAGCTGATTTTTGGCAAGCGGCTCAAGTTCGCTATCCATTCAGGATGGTTTGGGGCAGCCGGCTGCCTAAGTCAGCCCATCCGCTAAAAATGGGGCGAAAAGTTTGAAGCAAGCGATCGGTGTGATTGATTCCGGCGTTGGCGGATTGACTGTTGCCAAAGAGGTAATGAGGCAGCTGCCAAACGAGAAAATCATTTACTTGGGTGATACGAAGAGATGTCCTTATGGACCAAGATCCACCAATCAGGTAAAGCGATTTACATGGGAATTAACCAACTTTTTATTAGAAAAAAATATTAAGATGCTCGTGATTGCATGTAACACTGCAACAGCAGCAGCTCTAGATGATATACGCAAGGAATTGCCGATTCCAGTGATTGGGGTCATTAATCCTGGAGCACGCGCCGCGATCAAGCGGACAAAAAATTATCGTGTCGGCATTATTGGCACGGAAGGTACTGTCAAAAGCGGTGCCTACGAGAGAGCACTTACATCATTAAATAGCCGGCTTTTTGTTAAAAGCCATGCGTGTCCAAAGTTTGTTCCGCTCGTTGAGAGTGGTGAGTATGAGGGGCCGATTGCAGAAAAAATTGTCAATGAATCCCTGCAATGCTTATTGAATCATAATCTGGACACTCTTATACTCGGCTGTACCCATTATCCGCTGCTCGAGCCTATCATAAAAAAAGTAATGGGCGAGCAAGTCAAAGTGATTAGTTCCGGTGATGAAACAGCCCGGGAAGTCAGTGCGATTCTCCAATATAATGGAATCTTGGATTCAGGCGAAATAGAACCAGAACATGAATTTTACACAACCGGTTCAAGATGGATTTTTTCCAAAATCGCTTCCCAATGGCTGGGGTTCCCGGTCGAACATGTAAAAAAAATCAAATTATAATGAAGCTCCGATTAACGGGGCTTTTTTTGTGTGTTAGGCGGGGGGCAATCAGCAAAGCCCTTGATGGAAAATTTCATGTTTTGTCCAAATTTTCTTCTTCCAGACGGTCTAAATTTTTCAAAGGCTCGTATATATGATAGTACAAACTGTCTTTGGGGGGAAAAATATGTTCAAACATAAAGCAAAAATTCTTGGTTCCACTGTCCTTACGGCTTCTGTATTGCTATCTGGCTGCGGCTTGTTTGAAACGGAAACGCAAAAGAAAATTGATCCGCCAAAAACTGTCTCGGTGGAGGATAAAGACGCTGGTGAAAAGACAGCGGAGACGACGGAAAATACGGAAAACACAGTAAAAACGGAGCTATATCTCATCGACAAAAATGGCTATGTGGTCCCTCAGACATTAAATCTGCCGAAAACCCAATCTGTCGCAACACAAGCCCTTCAGTACTTGGTGATTAATGGTCCGGTTACAGACATGCTTCCAAATGATTTTAAAGCGGTACTGCCTGAGGATACAGAACTTAGCGTCGATATCAAAGATGGGGTTGCCACTGTAAATTTTTCCAATGAATTTAAAAATTATCAGCCGGAGGATGAATTAAAGATCCTGCAATCCGTAACATGGACACTGACACAATTTGAAAATGTTAAAACCGTAAAACTAAAAATGAATGGCCATGAATTGACGGAAATGCCAGTGAATGGAACTCCAATCAGCGATAAGCTGTCCAGGTCGACAGGAATCAATTTGGATACTACGGATGTTATCGATATAACGAATACGAAGCCCGTTACCGTTTATTATATCGGGGGCGAGGAAGATTCTTATTATTATGTTCCAGTAACCCGCAGGGTGAGCAACGATGAGAAGGACCCAATCGCTGCAGCTGTCAACGAATTAATTAAGGGGCCGAGTGACCAATCAAACCTGGTTTCTGAGTTTATGCCAGACGTGAAACTGCTTGATGCTCCAAAGGTTAAGGACGGTACGGTCACATTAAACTTTGACAAAAACATTTATGGCAGCTTTGAAGAAAATGTCATTTCCCAGCATTTGCTTGATTCCCTTGTCCTATCTTTAACCGAACAAAAAGGAGTTCAAAAAGTGGCAATTCAGGTGGATGGCAAGGCAGAATTAAAAACGGATGACGATAAAAAGTTGTCTGAGCCAGTAACTCGTCCGGAAAAAGTCAATACTGGTAGTTTTTAAGAAAATTTTTGTTATACTATATAATGACAATGAAAGAGGCAGGCACTATGTCCGCCTCTTTCTTCATTTGCTGAAATGGCTGGTCCATTACCGAAAACATAGAGGAGGAAGAAGTGTGCGCGCAGATGGCAGAGAACCGCTGCAATTAAGACCTATACATATTGAAACCAACTATTTAATGCATCCAGAAGGTTCTGTTCTTATTTCGGTCGGAAACACGAAGGTAATTTGTACGGCCAGTATTGAAGAACGGGTTCCTCCGTTTATGAGAGGAGAGGGAAAAGGCTGGATTACGGCTGAATATTCGATGCTGCCGCGGGCAACCGAAACAAGGAATATCCGGGAGTCCTCGAAGGGGAAGGTTTCCGGGCGGACAATGGAAATCCAGCGTTTGATCGGGAGGGCCCTTAGAGCGGTGGTTGACCTCCAGGCGATTGGCGAGCGGACCGTTTGGATTGACTGTGATGTCATCCAGGCCGATGGCGGCACAAGGACTGCCTCAATAACTGGGGCATTCGTTGCTATGGCATTCGCGTTGAATGGTCTGGCGAAAAAAAGGTCATTGCCGAGATTTCCTATCATCGATTATTTAGCAGCGACAAGCGTGGGAATCCTGCAAAATGGACAAACCGTACTTGACCTCAATTATCGTGAAGATTCGAAGGCTCATGTTGATATGAATATCGTCATGACTGGCAAAGGAGAATTTGTGGAATTACAAGGGACTGGCGAGGAATCCACGTTTTCCTATGATCAGCTCCATAGCCTGTTAAATGCTGCTCAAGAAGGCTTAATGGAATTGTTTGAAGATCAAAAAGCGGCGTTAGGCGAGGAAATTTCGCGAAAAATTGAGGAACGGCGGACCAAATAGCAAAGAGTTATTTTTGGACTAATGCCATCAATCATTTGGTTATTACCTGGAAGAGAGGCGAATATCATGAAAGAAGTCATAATAGCTACAAAAAATCCGGGAAAAGCAAGGGAATTTGAACATATTTTTGCACCAAGGGGGATACAGGTGCGGACATTGCTTGATTTTCCGGAAATTCCCGAAGTGGAGGAGACCGGATCGACGTTTGAAGAGAATGCGATTTTAAAAGCGGAGACAATCTCAAAGGCTCTCAACCGAATGGTGATCGGAGATGATTCCGGGTTAGTGGTGGATGCTCTGGACGGAAGACCAGGAATCTTTTCGGCGCGGTATGCCGGTGAGCCGAAAAATGACCAGAACAATACGAATAAACTCTTATCGGAGCTTCAAGATGTGCCGGAGGAAAAACGGACAGCCCGGTTTTATTGTGCGCTGGCGGCCGCAATACCCGGACGAGAAACCTTCACGGTATCGGGCACCTGTGAGGGCAGAATTTTAGAAGACCCTAGAGGAACCAATGGATTTGGCTACGACCCGGTATTTTTTGTTCCGGAACAAGGAGTTGCGATGGCTGAACTATCCTCTGATGAAAAAAATAAAATCAGCCATCGGGCGAATGCGTTGAAGAAGTTGGATGCTGTATTGGATTCCTTGTTAGAAAGAGCGGATCAGCTATGAGCAAGGTGTTAGTGATCAGTGACAGCCATGGATTGACGGAAGAGCTGGAGACCATTCGGAAAAGGCATCAAATGGAAGTAGATCTCTTGATCCATTGCGGTGATTCACAGCTGATGCCGGACCATAAGTCGATTGCCGGCTACTTCACGGTCGCGGGCAATTGTGATTTTGGCCCTTTTCCTCAAGAGCTGATGACCAATGTGGCGGGCAAAAAGTTTTTCATTACGCATGGGCATCATTATGGGGTGAAATCCTCGTTAATGAATTTGAAATTCAAAGCCGAGGAAGTGAATGCGGATGTTGTTTGTTTCGGGCATTCCCATGAGTTGGGGGCAGAATTGGTGGGAGGGACTTTATTTTTGAATCCGGGAAGTATCCGCCTGCCCCGCGGCCGGATGGAAAAAACGTACTGCATTCTGGATGTCGAAAAAGAGGCAGTGAAATTGTTGGTTTATAACCTATCTGGACATGAATTGGAAAGCTTGTCCAGGGAGTTTGTTTTTTAAAAAGGATTGGGGAGCATCCAAACTCCCCTTTAAAAAAATATAAAAACCTGTTGACATTAGGTTGTTAGGGTAATATAATAAATCTTGTCTTTGATAAACATCAATGTCCCAGTAGCTCAGCCGGATAGAGCATACGCCTTCTAAGCGTACGGTCGGGAGTTCGAATCTCTCCTGGGACGCCATACTACATACCAAAAAAGTTAACTCACCTTTAAAGGTGAGTTTTTTTTATGAAAATTATATGATACACTATTTTCCAATGACATTTGAAGGACGGTTTTTTTATGAAAAAGCGGGAACAGGTGAAACGAAAAGACAATGTGATTTTCCTTCCCGGTGTTGAGAAAAGATTAACAGCCAAGGGGATGGACTCCCTGCAAGCAAGAAACTATACCGAAGCCATCCGGCTGCTTGAAGAAGCAAACGAGCTGGACCCCGAGAATGATGAGAACTTAATTGGACTGGTACTCGCCTATTTCGAAGCAGCTGCCTATCAAAAAGCAAAGGTGCTGGCAAAGGAAATGCTGCATAAGGGCATAGGCGATTATTATAAGATGGTAGACTTGTATTTAACAGTCTTGATTCAGCTTCATGAATATCAGGAAATTGTTGACACCCTCGAGGCATTGTTAGAGGAAAAGGAGATTCCGCCTGATAAGCTGTCCCACTTTTTAAACATCCTGCAGTTTAGCAGAAAAATGGCGGAAAATCATAGCCAGTCTGCAGACGAAGGCGAGCCGGAGGAGCAGGAACCGCAGCCATTAAATCTATTGGAGCTGACGAATCTAAACGAACAAATGCTGCTCGTATCGAGCTTGGCGGATAAAAATATCCGTCCCTATTTGAGGGAAATGGAAGAATACCTTAAGATGGATGCCGGGCATCCGCTTATGAAAACAGTACTACTGACTCTTATGAAAGAACAGGAAATTAACCGGGATCTTGCGGTCAAAAAATTTGGCCAGGAAAAACGAGTGAATCCAGCACTGCTTCCGGAAGTCAGGCTGGAGCCCAAAATGCTGGCAGTGAAAGAGTTAATTGCTGCGAGCCTTGAAAATGACAATCCTGTATTATATGAAAATATTGCGCCGGTAGTAGAAAGAATCTATTTTGTCAGCTATCCATTTGGATTACAGCCGGACAATGCTTCTGCCTGGGCTGCTGCCTTCATTCTCCTGGGAAATGAATATTTGGGCATGGAAGCGGAAATACAGGAGATAGCTGATGAATTCGGAGTTTTGCCAAGCGAAATAGATGAGGCTTTGGAGCAAATTATCCAATTAGAGAAAATTTCCTATCCCAATATATAGGATGATATGTTGAAAGAAATCAAACGTGTGTTATAATGTAAGGGTTGCATTGTGTAAAAAGGTAATTTTTTTACATAAAAAAGTAGAAAGTGGCTTGTTGGACAAGGCATATCTACAGTAAATTCGCTACGAATGAAAAAGGAAATATAGATGTTGGAGGGAAAATAGGTATGACTGCAAAATGGGAAAAGTTAGAAGGAAACCGTGGTGTCCTTACATTTGATGTAAGTGCAGAAAAAGTAAACGAAGGCTTAGACACTGCGTTCAAAAAAGTAGTAAAACAAATCAACGTTCCTGGCTTCCGTAAAGGAAAAATGCCTCGTGCGATGTTTGAAAAGCGCTTTGGCATTGAATCATTATTCCAAGATACTTTGGACGTCATTTTTCCAGAAGCTTATATGAATGCACTTGACGAAACAGGTATCGAGCCAATTGCTCAGCCGGAAAATGTAGATTTCGATCTTGAACAAATGGGCAAAGATAAAGATTTTACTTTCAAAGCTACAGTACAAGTGAAGCCTGAAGTGAAATTGGGCGAGTACAAAGGTCTTGAAGTAGAAGCGTTTGACACGACTGTAACAGACGAAGACGTTCAAAATGAATTGGAGCAGCTACAAAGCCGCCATGCAGAGCTAGTAGTGAAAGAAGACGGCACTGCTGAACTTGGCGACACTGTTGTCATCGACTTTGAAGGATTTGTTGATGGAGAAGCATTTGAAGGCGGAAAAGCTGACAACTATTCACTAGAGCTTGGATCAGGTTCTTTCATTCCAGGATTTGAAGAGCAGCTTGTTGGTCTTGCTGCTGGCGAATCTAAAGATGTGGAAGTGTCATTCCCTGAAGAATATCATGCTGCTGAGCTTGCAGGCAAACCTGCTACCTTTAAAGTGACTGTTCATGAAATTAAAGCAAAAGAACTTCCAGAATTAGATGACGAGTTTGCAAAAGATGTTGACGATGAAGTCGAAACTTTAGATGCATTAAAAGAAAAAATCAGAACTCGTCTACAAGACAGCAAAAATCATGAAGCTGAGCACCATATTCAAGATTCTGTAATTGATCAAGCTGCAGCTAATGCTGAAGTGGAAATTCCTGATGTGATGGTGGAAAATGAAACAAACCGTATGCTTCAAGAGTTCGAACAACGCTTGCAAATGCAAGGCATGAACCTTGAATTGTACTATCAATTCTCAGGGCAGGACGAGAATGCCCTTCGCGAACAAATGAAAGAAGATGCAACAAAGCGTGTTCGCGTGAACTTGGTATTAGAAGCAATTGCCAAAGCTGAAAACCTTGAAGCAACAGAAGAAGATGTCAATGCAGAGCTTGAAAAAATGGCTGGCATGTACAATATGACGGTTGAAAACATTCAAGCAGCTCTTGGCGGAACACAAGGAATTAAGGAAGACCTTAAGCTTCAAAAAGCTATTGATTTCCTAATTGAAAATAAAAAATAATTTTTAAAGGAGACGGCCAATCGGGCTAGTCGAACTTTGTCACAAAAAATTTTAATTCCTTTAAATAAGGCACGATATCTGTCGTGCCTTATTTTATACATTTTTTCAATTACATATTATAATAATGTCAGGGAAACCTTTTTCATAAGCAGGCAGGAATAACTTCCGTTGAAAGCGAATTAAATAATTCCAAGGAAGGCCCGATTTATTTTTTTGAAAAATGGTTATCATTATTGGGTACATAGGTTTTTGATGCGAATCCTAACAGCCATAAGAACATATTTTGTATCAAGCTAATTATTTCCGCTCTGCTGACTAAATGTGTTAAAATGCAAAATACATACCATTGACGTAAAAGTAAAATATCGGAATTTGTTAGGATTCGCGATTAGAATAAAGCTTCCAAATGTTTTTTTCAAGGGGTGAAAGGATTGTTTAAATTTAATGATGAAAAAGGACAATTAAAGTGTTCGTTCTGTGGAAAGACACAGGATCAAGTCCGCAAATTGGTTGCCGGTCCTGGAGTATATATATGTGATGAGTGTATTGAACTTTGCACAGAAATCGTTGAAGAAGAGCTTGGGACAGAAGAAGAAGTGGAGTTTAAGGATGTTCCGAAGCCAAAGGAAATTTGTGAAATTCTCGATGAGTATGTAATCGGGCAAGACCAGGCGAAAAAGTCATTGTCAGTGGCAGTTTATAACCACTACAAGCGGATTAACTCTAACAGCAAAATTGATGATGTCGAGCTTTCCAAAAGTAATATTTGTATGATTGGACCTACAGGAAGCGGTAAAACCTTGCTGGCCCAAACGCTGGCACGAATTCTAAATGTGCCGTTTGCGATTGCCGATGCGACTTCGCTTACGGAGGCTGGCTATGTAGGGGAAGACGTTGAAAACATTTTATTAAAGTTAATCCAAGCAGCTGATTATGATGTGGAAAAAGCTGAAAAAGGAATCATTTACATTGATGAGATTGACAAAATTGCCCGCAAATCGGAAAATCCATCGATCACTCGTGATGTGTCCGGTGAAGGCGTCCAGCAGGCGTTGTTAAAAATTCTTGAAGGGACGGTTGCCAGTGTTCCGCCTCAAGGAGGCAGAAAGCATCCGCACCAAGAATTTATTCAAATCGATACCACCAACATTCTGTTTATTTGCGGCGGAGCATTTGACGGCATTGAGCCGATCATTAAACGCCGTTTGGGCCAAAAGGTAATCGGATTTGGCGCAGATGTCAAACAGCAGGAAATCAGCCAAAGAGAACTGCTTTCAAAGGTGCTGCCTGAAGACCTTTTACGCTTTGGTTTAATTCCGGAATTCATTGGCCGTCTTCCGGTTATTGCCAGCCTCGAACAGTTGGATGAGGATGCATTAATTGAAATTTTAACAAAACCAAAGAATGCGCTTGTTAAGCAATATCAAAAGATGCTTGAAATCGATGATGTCGAGCTGGAGTTTGAAGAAGGGGCCCTAAAAGAAATTGCCAAAAAAGCAATTGAACGCAAAACGGGTGCCCGCGGCTTACGCTCAATCATTGAAGGCATTATGCTGGATGTCATGTTCGATTTGCCATCCCGCGATGATATATCAAAATGTATCATTACAAAAGAAACGGTTGCCGAAAATGGCGCTCCAAAATTAATTTTGGAAGATGGCACCGTGGTGGCTGAAGAAAAATCGGCTTAAATACTCAGGCTTGGTAATAGTTACCAAGCCTTTTTTTGTGCACATTTTCCTATCTTTTTTTGAAATGGGTTTATTCCCTATCCCTGCAGGAAATACTTATTACTATCTAAAGGAATGAGTATTTTGGTGCAGGAGGGAAAATGTATGAGTTGGACGGGGATTGCTTTATTTATTCAGCTGTTTTTTGGCATCATTATTGGGCTGTATTTTTGGAATCTGTTAAAAAACCAGCGGACACAGAAGGTTTCAATTGATCGTGAATCCAGAAAAGAGATGGAGCAGCTGCGGAAAATGAGATCCATTTCTTTAACAGAACCATTATCAGAAAAGGTACGGCCTACCAGTTTTCAAGATATTGTCGGCCAGGAGGATGGAATCAAGTCGTTAAAAGCGGCATTATGCGGGCCAAATCCACAGCATGTGATCATCTATGGACCTCCCGGCGTCGGTAAAACGGCTGCAGCACGGCTTGTCTTGGAGGAAGCTAAGAAAAATGCAAAATCTCCATTTAAACGTGATTCGGTATTTATTGAGTTGGATGCGACAACGGCCCGGTTTGATGAAAGAGGGATTGCTGATCCATTAATCGGTTCAGTGCATGACCCGATTTATCAAGGTGCCGGTGCCATGGGGCAGGCGGGAATCCCTCAGCCAAAGCAGGGCGCCGTTACAAACGCCCATGGCGGGGTGCTGTTTATAGATGAAATTGGAGAACTGCATCCGATCCAAATGAACAAGCTGTTAAAAGTTTTAGAGGACAGGAAAGTATATTTGGAAAGTGCTTATTATCATGAGGAAAATACCCAGATTCCTTCACATATTCATGATATTTTTAAGAATGGGCTGCCGGCCGATTTCCGCTTGATTGGGGCAACGACCAGAACCCCGAGTGAAATTCCGCCAGCCATCCGCTCGCGATGTATGGAAGTGTTTTTCAGGGATTTAACGCAGGAGGAAATTATGACTGTGGCCAAGAAGGCGGCGGACAAGGTCAATATGCACATCAATGAAACGGCGATTCAGACCCTTTCAACCTATGCAAGGAATGGCCGTGAAACGGTGAATATGATTCAAATCGCCGCAGGGCTGGCGATCACTGAAGACAGAACCTTTATTAAAGACGAAGACATTGAGTGGGTCATCCAATCAAGCCAGCTGACCCCAAGAATGGAACGGATGATTAACGAGGAATCCAGAGTCGGGTTAGTCAACGGACTGGCGGTCTCCGGCCCGAATTCAGGGGCATTGCTGGAAATCGAAGTTACGGTGATTCCGGCGAAGGAGAAAGGGTCAATCAATATTACCGGCATTGTGGAAGAAGAAAGTATAGGCGGGCAAGGAAAATCAATACGCCGCAAAAGCATGGCCCGAGGGTCGATTGAAAACGTGATTACCGTGCTTCGCTCCATGGGTGTCCCGGCAAATGACTACGATATCCATGTCAATTTCCCTGGCGGTGTGCCGATTGACGGGCCATCAGCCGGAATTGCCATGGCAACAGGAATCTATTCGGCCATTTATAAAATCCCGATTGATAACACGGTTGCCATGACAGGGGAAATCAGCATTCATGGAAACGTTAAGCCGATTGGCGGCGTCTATCCAAAGGTAAAGGCAGCGAAAAAAGCCGGAGCCAAAACCGTCATCATTCCAGAGGAAAACATGCAGACACTCCTGAATGAAATAGACGGAATCCGAATCGTTCCCGTCAGCCATCTTCACGAAGTATTCGAAATCGCATTAGTACATGAGTACGCCAAAAACAAAGCCGTACCCGCATCAATTGAATTATCCAAAAAAGAAACAATCTAGGAGTGGGGACTGTCCCCCACTCCTTTAATGTGTTAAAGCAAATGGATTTTTATTGTGTTATTCAGCAGGTTTTCGAAGTATTTTTTGGGGCATTGGGGAAGCTAATTCAAGGATAACTTGACGGCTATCTCAAAAGATAGACACGTAAATATAAATGAGATAGAATTGTACAAAGACGATTCCGCAAATGCGGGAATTAATCTATTTTTTAGTATGTGGAGGTGCAGTGTTATGGCGAAACAGAATGAATTGATCGTTCCCCTCCTGCCGCTTCGAGGATTGCTTGTTTATCCGACAATGGTGCTTCATTTAGATGTTGGGCGTGACCGGTCGGTCCAAGCACTCGAAAAAGCGATGGTAGATGACCATTTAATTTTCTTGACCACTCAAAAGGATGTCTCGATTGATGAGCCTTCCGAAGAGGATTTATACAAGTTTGGAACCTTAACAAGAGTTAAGCAAATGCTTAAACTCCCAAACGGGACAATCCGTGTATTAGTAGAAGGATTAGGCAGGGCAGAAGTGACTTCATTTCAAGATGAAGAGGAATATTATTCAGTCAGTATTGTCACATATGAAGATCCGGAAACAAGAGATGTAGAAGATCAGGCATTAATGAGGACGATGCTTGATTATTTTGAACAATACATAAAACTTTCGAAAAAAATCTCAGCTGAAACATTTGCTACGGTGGCAGATATCGAAGAGCCTGGCCGGATGGCAGATATTATTGCCTCCCACTTGCCTATCAAGCTTAAGGAAAAGCAGGAGATCCTTGAAACGCTCGATGTGAAACTAAGAATGAATCATGTTATTGATATCATTTATAACGAAAAAGAAGTGCTCAATCTCGAAAAGAAAATTGGCCAGCGCGTCAAGCGTTCTATGGAACGAACACAAAAGGAATATTATTTGCGTGAACAGATGAAAGCGATTCAGAAGGAATTGGGCGACAAAGAAGGCAAAACAGGCGAGATTGCCGACCTGACCAAAAAAATCGAGGAAGCAGGCATGCCGGAACACGTTCTAAATGCCGCTATGAAAGAACTCGATCGGTATGAAAAAGTGCCATCCAGTTCGGCGGAAAGCAGCGTGATCCGCAATTATATTGAATGGCTGATTTCACTGCCATGGTCGAAAAAAACAGACGACAATATCGATATAGCCCGTGCCGAGAAGATTTTAAACGAAGAGCATTACGGGCTGGAAAAAGTCAAAGAACGAGTCCTTGAATATTTAGCAGTACAAAAGCTGACGAATTCCTTAAAAGGGCCGATTCTCTGTTTGGCAGGCCCTCCAGGAGTGGGGAAAACCAGTTTAGCTAAATCAATTGCCACATCGCTTAACCGAAATTTTGTCCGGGTTTCTTTGGGCGGAGTCCGGGATGAATCGGAAATTCGCGGCCATCGCAGAACCTATGTTGGGGCCATGCCAGGGCGGATTATCCAAGGGATGAAAAAAGCTGGGACGATTAATCCGGTGTTCCTGCTCGATGAAATTGATAAAATGTCCAGTGACTTCCGCGGCGATCCATCGTCAGCCCTCTTAGAGGTGTTAGACCCTGAGCAAAATGCCAATTTCAGTGACCATTATATTGAAGAAACCTATGATTTATCGAAGGTCATGTTTATTGCAACTGCGAACAATCTCGGGACCATTCCGGGCCCGCTTTTGGATCGGATGGAAATTATTACGATCGCCGGCTATACCGAGCTTGAAAAGGTTCATATTACAAGGGACCACCTGCTTCCAAAGCAAATTAAGGAAAACGGCCTTTCAAAAGGCGCCCTTCAAGTTCGCGATGACGCCATCTTAAAAGTAGTCCGCTATTATACCCGTGAAGCAGGAGTACGGAGCTTGGAGCGGCAAATGGCCACCATCTGCCGGAAGACCGCCAAGATTATTGTTTCCGGAGAGAAAAAACGGGTGGTCGTAACCGAGAAAACAGTCGAGGACTTCTTAGGGAAGCCAAGATTCCGCTATGGACAGGCTGAAGCGAAGGATCAGGTTGGCGTAGCAACCGGTTTAGCTTATACAACGGTTGGCGGCGATACATTGCAAATTGAGGTGTCGCTGGCTCCTGGTAAAGGGAAACTGGTGCTAACCGGCAAGCTGGGAGATGTGATGAAGGAATCAGCACAGGCTGCGTTTAGTTACGTTCGTTCCAAGGCAAAGGAACTTGGAATTGATGAGGACTTTCATGAAAAATTTGATATTCATATTCACGTTCCTGAAGGGGCTGTGCCAAAAGATGGCCCATCAGCAGGAATCACGATAGCAACGGCCCTTGTATCGGCATTGACAGGCAGGCCAATTCGCCGTGAAGTGGGGATGACTGGCGAAATTACACTAAGAGGGCGGGTGCTGCCGATCGGCGGGTTGAAGGAAAAAACTCTTAGCGCCCACCGTGCCGGTTTGACCAAAGTCATTTTGCCAAAGGACAATGAAATGGATATTGAGGATATCCCAGAAAGCGTCCGAAGCGAATTGGAATTTGTGCCTGTGGCACATTTAGATGAAGTTCTAAAGCATGCCCTCTTAGAGGGAGGGGCGAAATGAAGGTAGTAAGCTCCGACATTGTCATAAGTGCGGTTAAGCCGGAACAATATCCGGCGACCGATTTGCCTGAATTTGCCCTTGCCGGCCGCTCAAATGTGGGGAAGTCCTCGTTTATTAATCGAATGCTGAACCGTAAAGGGTTAGCAAGGATTTCTTCTAAGCCAGGCAAGACCCAAACTTTGAATTTTTTCCTTATTAATGAGGTTCTGCATTTTGTCGATGTGCCCGGCTATGGTTATGCGAAGGTTTCCAAAACGGAACGCGCGGCTTGGGGAAGAATGATTGAGACGTATTTTACAACCCGTGAGCAGCTGCGGGCTGTCGTTTTAATCGTTGACTTGCGGCATCCGCCGACCGAGGATGATGTGATGATGTATGATTTTCTAAAGCATTACGAACTTCCTTGCATCGTTATTGCCACAAAAGCCGATAAGATCCCAAAGGGAAAATGGCAAAAGCATCTTAAGGTCACAAAAGAAACCCTGCAGCTTGAAAAAGACGACCATATTGTCGTGTTCTCCTCAGAGACTGGAGAGGGAAAAGATCAAGTCTGGGCCATTATCGAAAGTTATATGTAAACAACGATTTGAAAGAGCACACGAGTTTTCTGCTATGGAAAATTCCGTGTGCTTTTTTGTATACATATAAAAAGAGCATGACGTCATGCTCTTTGATTCAAAAAAATATGTAAGGGAAGGAAACCTAAATAAGTTTATGCTGTGGGGTTATTTTTTCTTTTTTAGTAAAAAATAGACACCAATAACAATAATTAAGGCTGGCCAAAATTTCCAGATAAAGCTGATCCCGCTTTGCAATACCCCAAAATAGCCTGTGATTTTGGCATTAAACAAAAGCAGGAAGGCAAGCAGGAAAAAGACAATCGCTTGAAACAATCCGGTCTTTGTTTTTAAAAACCGCAGAAAAATGCCAATCGATAGGATCAAAATCAGCATGCCGCTCGTATCCGCCGGCCAAAACGAGGCATGGCCGGCAAGATGGAAATGCAGGCCGAAGCCCGTCAATATGACGCCGGGCAGAATCGCTTCATATTCTCGTGCAGAATAACCCTGTCCTAAAAAAGCTGCCCCCACAATGATGAATAAAGTGGGCCAGGAAAAAAACTGTGGGAATATAGTAATTCCTGTTTGCTGCAAGAAAAAATAGCCGCCAAATCCAATGAGAATGATTCCGGGAAATATTCGTTGATTTTTCATGACAAACACCACTTCCAGTAAGGTTCACTTGAATATCTTCTAGTTTTTTGGTACTGTACATAAGGAAGTATATTAGAAAACATAGGCTTTTGGAAACAAAAATAGCAGCAGTAGAGATTTGGGCCCTGGCTGCTGTACATTCCTGTTTTGTTAGTCTATCTTACCATATAGTTTCGCTTTATGTTCACATTTTTCCAGTCTTTGCTGAAAATGTGAGTGATATAATGATTCTAGTTAAACTGCATTATTTTATTGGGGGTGCCTTTTTTAAAATGCATATTGTCGTGATCGGTCTTAACTATAAAACTGCCCCTGTAGAAATTCGAGAGCAGTTGACATTTAATGAAGCAGATCTTGGGGAGGCTGTTAAGCAGCTGAATAACAAGAAAAGCATTCTTGAAAATGTCATCTTGTCAACCTGTAACCGGACTGAAATATATGCCGTAGTCGACCAGCTTCATACCGGCCGCTACTACATGAAAGAGTTTCTGTCAGAATGGTTTGGTATTGAGCAAAAGGAATTTTCACCTTTTCTTTTCATCTATGAGGACGATGGGGCAGTCGAACATTTATTTTCTGTCGCATGCGGTCTAAATTCGATGGTGCTTGGCGAAACACAGATTTTGGGCCAGGTTCGTACAAGCTTCTTGCTTGCTCAAGAACAAGCAGCAACCGGCACAGTCTTTAATCATTTATTTAAACAAGCCATTACAGTGGCAAAGCGCGGCCATTCTGAAACCGAGATTGGTTCGAATGCTGTTTCCGTCAGCTACGCCGCTGTTGAATTAGCCAAGAAAATTTTCGGCTCGCTTGCCAACAAACATGTGTTGATTTTCGGCGCAGGGAAAATGGGGGAATTAGCGGTTCAGAATCTCTCTGGGAATGGCGTTAAACAAGTAACGGTCATTAACCGGACCTATGATAAAGCCAAGGCTTTGGCCAGCCGGTTTAATGGTGACGCCAAAACGGTCGCAGACCTGCAGCATTCGCTTGTGGAAGCGGATATCTTAATCAGCTCTACCGGCGCAAAGGATTTTGTCATTACAAAGGAAATGATGGCAGAAGTAGAAAAGCTGCGGAAAGGCAAGCCATTATTTATGGTTGATATTGCGGTGCCCCGCGATTTAGACCCGCAAATTGCCGAGCTTGAAAACGTGTTTTTATATGATATCGATGATTTAGAAGGAATTGTCGAGGCGAATCTCCAGGAACGTAAGAAAGCAGCTGAAAAAATCATGCTGATGATTGAAAAAGAAATCGTCGACTTCAATCACTGGCTTGGCATGCTGGGGGTTATTCCGGTTATTTCGGCCCTGAGGGAAAAGGCATTGGCCATCCAGGCCGAAACGATGACCAGTTTGGAGAGGAAGCTTCCTCATTTAAGTGAACACGATATGAAAGTGTTAAATAAACATACAAAGAGTATCGTTAACCAGATGTTAAAAGATCCAATCTTACAAGCAAAAGAATTGGCTGCAAGACCTGATGCGGATCAGGCAATGGAATTATTCATCCGAATTTTTAATATTGAAAAGCAGGCAAAGGAACAACAATTGAAAGCGGCCGAAACGAAAACAGCTCCTGTTCGTGAAGTTCAGGCTTCCTTTTAGTCTAAGGTGATTTTGTGATGACTATAGGCTTTATGACAAGGATTCATGAATTATCGGTTGTTCTATATGCCTTCAGCGTCCTGCTGTATTTTTTCGACTTCATTCATCATAACCGGAAGGCAAATCGGATTGCCTTCTGGTTACTTGCATTTGTATGGGTTTTGCAAACTGTTTTTTTATTTTTTTATATGAAAGAAACAGGAAGGTTCCCCGTACTTACCATTTTTGAGGGACTTTATTTTTATGCTTGGGTATTAGTGACATTGTCCATCGCGATTAATCATTTATTGAGGGTCGACTTTATTGTCTTTTTTACCAATATCCTTGGTTTTACCGTTATGGCGATTCATACCTTTGCCCCGATGCAGGTTGATTCCCACGTCATGGCAAAACAACTCGTGTCGGAATTGCTTTTGATTCATGTCACAATGGCCATTTTATCCTATGGAGCTTTTTCTCTGTCTTTTGTTTTTTCTCTATTATACCTGTTGCAATACGACTTATTAAAACGAAAGAAATGGGGAAAAAGGCTGCTGAGGCTGGCCGATTTAGAAAAATTGGAAAGATTGTCCTACATATCTGCGGTCATAGGGGTTCCCCTTCTGCTATTGGCGTTAATTCTCGGCCTGCAATGGGCTTTCCTAAAACTCCCGGGCATGCCTTGGTATGATATTAAAATCATCGGTTCGTTTATCTTGCTGATTGCTTATAGCATTTATTTATATTTGCACACAGCAAGAAACTTATCAGGCAAAAAATTAGCGCTTTGGAATGCGGGTTCATTTTTAATCGTTTTAATTAACTTCTTCTTATTTGGGCAATTATCTTCCTTTCATATATGGTACTCATAATTAGGAGGCAGTCATGAGAAAAATTATTGTAGGCTCTAGACGAAGCAAATTAGCATTAACACAAACAAATTGGGTCATTGACCAGCTGAAAAAAATCGATCCCCGCTATGAATTTGAAGTCCATGAGATTGTCACAAAAGGCGATAAAATCGTTGATGTGACACTTTCGAAGGTTGGCGGCAAAGGGTTATTCGTAAAGGAAATCGAACAGGCGATGCTGAATAAAGAAATTGACATGGCTGTTCATAGCATGAAGGATATGCCGGCTGTCCTGCCGGAGGGCTTGACCATTGGCTGCATTCCTTTCCGAGAAGACCACCGGGATGCTTTGATTTCCAAAGGGCATGTGAAATTGATGGATTTAAAGCCAGGCGCTATTGTTGGAACAAGCAGTCTGCGCCGGAGTGCCCAGCTTTTGGCCAAACGCCCTGATTTAGAGATTAAATGGATCCGAGGCAACGTCGATACTAGATTGGCTAAATTGGAGACAGATGAGTATGATGCGATCATCTTAGCAGCGGCTGGACTTTCCCGCCTCGGCTGGGCGAGTGACGTCGTAACGGAATTCTTAGATGCCGATGTTTGTATCCCGGCAGTCGGCCAGGGAGCATTGTCAATCGAATGCCGTGAAGATGACAAGGAGCTTCTTGAGCTGTTGGATCAATTTACCTGCCAAAAAACCGAGCGGGCTGTCCGGACTGAGCGCGCGTTCCTTCAAAAGATGGAGGGGAGCTGCCAGGTGCCAATCGCGGGTTTTGCCCGCGTCGAGGATAATGATGAGATTGTGTTAAATGTGCTGGTAGCCTCTCCAGAAGGCCTGGAGATTTTTAAAGAAGAGCTGAGGGGCCAGAACCCAGAGGAACTAGGTGTTCAAGCGGCCGACCTGCTAACGCAAAAAGGGGCAAAAGACTTGATTGACCGGGTCCTTCGAGAGCTTGAGGGCCTTGAATAACCCATTGCCTTTACTCGATAAAAAAATTCTTGTTCCAAGAGGGAAAGGCCAAGCGAAATCCTTCTCGCTGCTAGTTAAGGCGTATGGAGGGATTCCAGTGGAAATTCCGCTGATTGCCTTCCGCCCTGCAGGAATGAATCAGCGCCTTCAAGAGGTTTTGCAGGCGCTGGACACTTTTGACTGGCTGATTTTTACCAGCAAGGTGACTGTGGATACGTTCTTTTCATTTGTCGATCCCGCGGCAGTCAGCTTGCCTAGGATTGCAGTGATCGGAAAGAAGACGGCAGAGGAATTATATAAACGGGAGATCCAGGTTGAGTTTGTCCCGTCTGCCTATGTGGCAGAAGCGTTTGTTGAGGAGTTTCTTCCCCGTATCCAGCCGGGGGACCGCGTGTTAATTCCAAAAGGGAATCTCGCACGGGAATATATAGCAGATTCTTTAACGGCTGCTGGTGCTGATGTGGAGGAAATCGTCATTTATGAAAACTACATGCCGGAAGAAAGCCGCGGCAAGCTAGCCAAGATGATAGAGGAGAACCAGCTCGATATTTTGCTGTTTACTAGCCCTTCGACTGTGGACCATTTTATGGATGTTGTAAAGGAATGCCATCTTGAGGAGAAGCTTGCTGGCTGTATTTTCGGATGCATTGGACCAGTGACGGAGAAAAAATTGTTAGAGTATCAGCTGCCGGTGCATGCTTCACCGGAGGAATATACAGTGAAGGCTATGATCAAAGCTACGATTGCTTATTTGGAGAAAAATAAGAGGTAACGTGGTGCGGCGACAGTGACGTGCGGTCATGCAACAGTTGTCGTACGTTATCCTACAGTTGACCCGAGTTAAGCGACAGTAAAGCGAGACTAAGCGACAGTTGGAGAATCACCCGACAGTAAAGGATGGCTATCCGACAGTTAGCAAGAGTTAAGCGACAGTAAAGAGAGGTTAAGCGACAGTTGTCGATAGCTATCCGACAGTAAAAGCCGCCGCCCCTCATCACTTTTTTAAATATTTTTTACATATTTGGAGGTCATAATAATGGATTTACAATTTAAACGGCACCGCCGGTTACGGTCAAGTGCCAATATGCGGGCACTTGTTAGAGAAAACCATTTAAGTGCCGATGACTTTATCTATCCGCTGTTCATATACGAAGGGGAAAACATCCGCAAAGAAGTCTCCTCTATGCCAGGCGTATTCCAAGTTTCCCTTGATAACCTGCAGGCAGAAATGGAAGACATCGCCGCTCACGGCATTAAATCGGTATTATTATTCGGGATCCCTAAAACAAAAGACGAGTGCGGCACAGGAGCCTTCCACGACCATGGAATTGTCCAAGAAGCCACACGGTTTATTAAAGAGCGGTTCCCAGACATCCTGATAGTAGCCGATACCTGCCTGTGTGAATACACAAGCCACGGTCACTGTGGAATGGTCAAAGGGGATACAATCCTAAACGACGAATCACTGGATTTACTTGTGCAAGCAGCAGTCAGCCAAGCGAAAGCTGGAGCCGATATCATCGCCCCATCGAACATGATGGACGGGTTCGTAGCCGCTATCCGCAAAGGATTGGACGAAGCTGGCTTCCAAGATACGCCAATCATGTCCTATGCTGTAAAATATGCTTCTGCCTTCTATGGGCCATTCCGTGAGGCTGCAGAAGGCGCACCGCAGTTTGGCGACCGGAAAACCTATCAAATGGATCCAGCCAACCGCATAGAAGCATTCAGAGAAGCTGAATCCGATGTAGAAGAAGGCGCAGACTTTTTAATTGTAAAACCAGGCATGCCGTACCTGGATATTGTTCGTGATGTGAAAAATACCTTTAACCTGCCAGTCGTGATCTACAATGTCAGTGGTGAATATTCCATGATTAAAGCAGCTGCCCAAAACGGCTGGATTGACGAAAAGGCCACCGTTCTGGAAATGCTTGTTGGCATGAAGCGTGCAGGCGCTGATTTAATCATTACCTATCATGCTAA
Organism: Neobacillus muris; assembly: GCF_943193175.1. Lineage (GTDB taxonomy): Bacteria > Bacillota > Bacilli > Bacillales > Cytobacillaceae > Neobacillus > Neobacillus muris. The sequence continues at coordinate 95,812 of NZ_CALPDF010000003.1, read as the reverse complement.
AGATGCGATTCGTTGGTTAAGAGAAAACCAATAAATCACTGAGGCTGTGCTGCCTCTGAAGCTGTTCATTTATAAATACATGGGTGAAAAGAGGGAACAGGATGCGTTCTTATACCAAATCAATTGAAGCCTTTAAAGAGGCCCAGAACTTAATGCCAGGCGGAGTGAATAGCCCGGTCCGCGCCTTTAGATCCGTTAACATGAATCCGATCTTTATGGAAAGAGGCAAAGGCTCGAAAATCTATGACATTGATGGCAATGAATATATTGACTATGTGTTGTCCTGGGGACCGCTAATTCTCGGCCACGCCAATGATCAGGTTGTCGAAGCATTGAAAAAAACGGCCGAGCTTGGCACAAGCTTTGGCGCTCCTACCTTATTAGAAAATCAATTGGCCCAGCTCGTTCAAGAGCGTGTCCCGTCGATTGAAATCATCCGGATGGTCAACTCCGGCACAGAAGCAACCATGAGTGCGCTTCGTCTGGCACGTGGCTATACCGGCCGCAACAAAATATTGAAATTTGAAGGCTCCTATCATGGCCATGGGGATTCCTTGTTAATTAAAGCAGGTTCGGGTGTTGCGACACTCGGTCTTCCTGACAGTCCTGGTGTGCCGGAGAGCATTGCCAAGAATACCATCACAGTAGCGTACAATGACCTAGAAGGCGTCAAACTGGCATTTGAAAAATTTGGGGATGACATCGCCTGTATCATCGTGGAACCTGTGGCAGGCAACATGGGCCTAGTGCCTCCGCTGCCAGGCTTCTTGGAAGGGCTGCGTGAGATGACCACCCAATACGGGGCTCTGCTTATTTTTGATGAAGTGATGACGGGCTTCCGTGTCGGTTACAACTGTGCCCAAGGTTATTTTCATATCACCCCTGACTTGACCTGTTTAGGAAAAGTCATTGGCGGCGGACTGCCGGTTGGAGCTTATGGCGGAAAAGCAGAAATCATGGAAAGAATTGCGCCTAGCGGACCAATTTATCAAGCCGGCACTTTGTCCGGAAATCCGCTTGCCATGACTGCCGGCTACGAAACATTAAGCCAGCTGACCCCAGAGCATTATCAGGAATTCATCCGCAAAGCGGACATGCTTGAAAAAGGCTTTACAGCAGCCGCTGAAAAGTACGATGTTCCGATTACGTTTAACCGTGCCGGCTCGATGATTGGCTTCTTCTTTACAAATGAAGAAGTCATCAATTATGACACCGCCAAAACCTCTAATCTGGAATACTTTGCGAAATATTACGCGGAAATGGCGGACCAAGGCGTATTTTTGCCGCCATCCCAATTTGAGGGATTGTTCCTGTCTACCGAACACACGGATGAGGATATTGCCAAAACCATTCAAGCAGCAGAAGTTGCTTTTTCAAAGCTTAAATAATCAAAAGGAAGCACTCGGCCTATGGCTGAGTGTTTTTTTGTCAGCAAACCTTTGTTTTTATGCAATTTTTCCAGACAATCAGGCTTTTTTATCATAAATAAAAATATTGCCTCATAAAGTGTAAGTGACATAGTGATTTTACGTGGAGGATACGAAAGGAGGAGTCGCTTTGTCCCAGGAGAATCAATCGTACCTTAGATTTTCCGTGGAGGAATCTTTGTGGTTTAGAAAAGGACAGGAAGTCGAGGAGCTTATCTCCATTTCCCTAGACCCGGACATTACCATCCAGGAAAATGACCAGTACGTAACTATACGGGGGTCGCTGGAGCTCACCGGCGAATATAAAAACATTCAGGAAAGCCCTGATGGCCAGGCACAAGAGCAGCCTTCGCAGAAATTTGTGGAACGGGTGGCCGAACAGGAAGAAGGAGTGTGTGAATTTTCACACCGGTTCCCAGTTGACATTACGATCCCCAATAACCGGATTCAAAGTGTCTACGATATCGATGTGCTGGTGGATTCATTTGATTATTCGCTGCCTGAGCGAAGCTGCTTAAAGCTTTCTGCCGAACTGACAATTAGCGGTCTCTATGAAACCGAATCACAGCAGGAACAAGAGCAGGAATATGAGGTCGTTCACCGCGCTGATCCTGTCAATGAGGAAGAAGAAATCGAAATCGAAGAGCCGGCTGCATACAGCCCTTTTGCGGACAATGTGTTATTTGAAATTGAGGCAAGAAAGCAACAGGAAGAGGAACCGAAAGCCGAGCTATTACCTAAATTCCCTACGTTTAACTACCAGCCAGATGTAACGGAGGAAAGTGGAGAAGGGCATCCTGCATGGCAATTCCAAGAATACCAGCAAGAACCCGGCGAGCCGGTCTTGAACTTTCAAGATGCCCGGAGCGAGAAGCATCATGTAGAAGTGGAGACAGAGTTGGAGAAGAAGGCGGAAGTCGTGCCGGAGATATTGGAGGAGGCTGAGGAGGTATTAGAGCAGGAGGAAAGCTCGTCGTCTTCTGAAGAAGCGCCTAAGAAAAAAATAAAAGCAGGCAAAAAGAAAACCATGACCCTGACAGAGTTCTTTGCCCGCAAGGATGAGAGCACTCAAACAGCCACACTTCGGGTATGTATTGTCCAAAAAGGTGACACGATTGAATCCCTTGCGGAACGGTACTCAGTGACTGTGCATAATCTCATGCGTGAGAATCAGCTGGAAATCAGCCAGGATGTACATGAAGGTCAAGTGTTATATATACCGGCTGCTTTAGCAAAAAAGTAAATTTTTTAGAAAATGAGCGGGTCGGCCGGACCTGCTCAGCTTCTTTTTCATGCCATAACCACCTGCTTTTCTTTAAGGAAGAGAGTTGAGGTTCATGAGTGACTCCAACCGATTGGAGAATATCACGCCAATCCTGCAGCATTACCAAGTGGAGCCCCATTTTGTCGATGATTACGGCAGCATTCAAAAGGTTTATTCTAACAAGGGGACCTTTGCCTTAAAAAAAATTTCTCCATCCACCGGTACCGATTTCATCCGCCATGTCCATTATCTTTACCAAAAAGGCTATAACCGGATTGTCCCTATCTATCCGACAATGGACGGCCGTTATGCGGTATTGCATGAGAACAATCTCTATTATTTAATGCCATGGATGTCCAATGATTATGCGGAAAACCGCCAGTTTAAAAACAATCAGCTGTTCCGTGAACTGGCAAGACTTCATACCTTGTCAGCCAAAGAGGTCAAGATTAGTAAGGAAGAGCGGACGGAGCATTATGAAAAGACGATCCAGCAGCTTGATAAACATCAAGAATTTCTTGATGGCTTTATTGACGTTTGTGAAAAAAAGACCTACATGTCTCCATTTGAATTGCTCTACTGCTTGTATTATAACGAAATCAGCCAGGCATTACGGTTTTCAAAATCTAAGTTTGAAGAATGGTATGAGCAAACGAAAGACAACGAAAAGGCACGGATGGTCGTTGTCCATGGAAAGCTGTCCCATGAGCATTTTCTTTACGATGACCGCGGCTATGGCTTTTTTATCAATTTTGAAAATGCCCAATATGGGTCGCCGATCCATGATTTGCTGCCGTACTTGTCAAGGGCGCTGAATACGAGCCCGAAGCGCAATGATGATGTGATTGACTGGGTTTATCATTATTATAAATATTTTCCCTTTAAAGCTGACGAAAAACTATTATTCTACAGTTACCTGTCATACCCCATCCCAATCATTCAGGCGGCGGAGAAGTTTTACCGCAAGCAGCGTCCGAAAAATGAGCTGAAGTTCGTCCGGCAGCTGCAGCACCGCTATTGGCATTTGAAAAATACCGAGTATGTTGTCATGCGGATGACCGAGATTGATGCCCAACAGCAGGCAGCAGCCCAGCAGGCAAAAGAAGGAGCCCAACAGCAGCAATAGAAACTGCAGCAGGGCTCCTACATAATGTCAAAATAGATAGAAAAGGCGATCACCACGAATAAGGATAATAAAATCACATCAAAGACGGTGGGCAAAAAGATCGTCCTTAAGAATTGAAAAATCATAAACGGTACAATTAACTGTCCGCTTAGCTTGCGGAACGTTCTAAACCAGGGACGGTGTTTATACTTTTGGAAATTCCTCACTGAAAAACCTCCCCTCAGACTCCATGTACTTTATGTATATTCAGACAATGGTATAAATTCCCCAATATAGGTTCAAAATAAATCCATTAAAATAGGCAAATGCATCGTTTGATAAAAAACGAGGAACTAGTTTTCTAAAGAAAGGAACAAAAGGGCTTAAATGTTGGAGCATTTATTTCGTAAAAACATAGTATATAAATTAAAATATTTGGTCATCATGATTGACGAAGCCGCCCTTTTTTGGGTAGTATAACAATATAAATTTAAAAACCAAAAGCAAAGACAGGGAAGAGTACGATACCATCCGGCTTTAAGAGAGGGAAATCATCAGCTGAAAGATTTCCTAAGCGGGACATCGGAAGGTCGCCCGAGAGCTTCTTCTGTGAACAGCCAGTAGCAGAAGACGGAGGAAACCCGTTATTCGATGAAGTGCCAGTCAATTCTATTTGATTGGAAAAAAGGTGGTACCGCGAAGCAGCTCCATTCGTCCTTTTAACGACGAATGGGGTTTTTTGTTGTTTGGAGAAGGTTATAAAGGAGGCAAACCAAATGGAAACAAAGGAACTGACGATGCCCACGAAATACGAGCCACAATCCATTGAAAAAGGGCGCTATGATTGGTGGGTAAAGGGCAAATTTTTTGAAGCAAAAGATGATGAGGGAAAACAGCCCTATACGATCGTGATCCCGCCGCCAAACGTAACAGGAAAACTGCATTTAGGCCATGCATGGGATACAACCCTTCAAGATATAATTACCAGGATGAAACGGATGCAGGGCTATGACGTTTTATGGCTGCCAGGCATGGACCATGCCGGAATTGCGACTCAGGCAAAGGTTGAGCAAAAGCTGCGCAGTGAAGGCAAAAGCCGCTATGATTTAGGCCGAGAAAAATTTGTCGAGGAAACGTGGAAATGGAAGGAAGAGTATGCCTCCCATATCCGTCAGCAATGGGCGAAATTAGGCCTTGGCCTCGATTACTCCCGCGAGCGTTTCACATTGGATGAAGGATTATCCAAAGCAGTAAGAGAAGTATTTGTAAAACTGTATAATAAAGGATTAATCTATCGCGGCGAATATATTATCAACTGGGACCCGTCAACCAAAACAGCATTATCGGATATCGAAGTTATCTACAAGGATGTTCAAGGTGCTTTCTACCATATGAACTATCCGTTGGCAGATGGCTCTGGTTCCATTGAAGTGGCGACCACCCGCCCAGAAACGATGCTTGGCGATTCAGCAGTCGCTGTCCATCCAGAAGACGAGCGCTACCAGCATCTCATTGGCAAAACAGTCATTTTGCCAATCGTCGGCCGGGAAATCCCGATTGTGGCAGATGATTATGTTGATAAAGAATTTGGCTCAGGAGCCGTAAAAATTACGCCTGCACATGACCCGAATGACTTTGAAGTCGGCAACCGCCATGGCCTTGAGCGGATTCTTGTCATGAACGAGGACGGCACAATGAATGAGAAGGCAGGCAAATACCAAGGATTGGACCGGTTTGAATGCCGCAAGCAGATTGTCAAAGACCTGCAGGAGCTTGGCGTTCTGTTCAAAATTGAAGATCACCTCCATTCGGTCGGACACTCGGAGCGCAGCGGTGCAGTAGTAGAACCATACTTGTCAACCCAATGGTTTGTAAAGATGCAGCCGCTGGCTGATGCTGCTGTTGAATTGCAAAAGCAAGCGGATAAGGTGAACTTTGTTCCAGACCGGTTTGAAAAAACTTATTTGCACTGGATGGAGAATATCCGCGACTGGTGCATTTCGCGGCAATTATGGTGGGGCCATCGGATTCCAGCTTGGTACCATAAAGAAACCGGTGAAGTCTATGTCGGCCAAGAAGCGCCTGCTGACGAGGAGAATTGGGAACAGGATAAGGATGTATTGGATACTTGGTTCAGTTCAGCATTATGGCCATTTTCAACCCTAGGCTGGCCGGATACAGAGGCAGCGGATTTCAAGCGCTATTTCCCAACAGATGCGCTCGTAACGGGCTATGATATCATCTTCTTCTGGGTATCCCGGATGATTTTCCAAAGCGTGGAATTTACAGGAACCCGTCCATTTAAAGATGTGCTCATCCATGGTCTCGTCCGCGATGAGCAAGGCCGGAAAATGAGTAAATCATTAGGCAACGGTGTCGATCCAATGGATGTTATTGACCAATATGGTGCCGATGCCCTTAGGTATTTCTTGTCCACTGGTTCATCTCCAGGGCAGGATTTGCGCTACAGCACAGAAAAGGTTGAAGCAACTTGGAATTTTGCTAATAAAATTTGGAACGCATCCCGGTTTGCGTTAATGAATATGAATGGGCTGAAATACGAAGAAATTGATTTCAGCGGTGAAAAATCGGTTGCGGATAAATGGATTTTAACCCGCTTGAATGAAACCATTGACCATGTGACCAAACTTTCAGACCGCTATGAATTTGGTGAAGTCGGCCGTGCCTTATACAATTTCATATGGGATGATTTCTGTGATTGGTATATTGAAATGGCGAAGCTTCCATTATATGGGGAAGATGAACCGGCTAAGAAGACAACCCGCTCCATTTTAGCCTATGTCTTAGACAATACGATGCGTTTGCTGCATCCATTTATGCCATTCATTACCGAAGAAATCTGGCAAAACCTGCCGCATGAAGGGGAATCCATCACCATTGCCAAATGGCCGGAGGTTAAACCTGAACTGACTGATGAGCAAGCAGCCCAAGAAATGAAGCTGTTAGTCGAAATGATCCGTTCGGTACGGAATATCCGCGCTGAGGTAAACACACCATTAAGCAAGAAAATTAAAATGCTGGTGAAAGCGAAGGATGAAAAGATCCTTAAAGCGCTCGAGGCAAACCGCAGCTATATTGAACGCTTCTGTAATCCGGAAGAATTGATGATGGGAACAGACGTGGATGCTCCAGATAAAGCGATGACAGCAGTTATCACTGGGGTGGAAATCATCCTGCCGCTGGAAGGCTTAATTAACATTGATGAGGAAATTGCCCGTCTTGAAAAAGAACTGGACAAATTAACTAAAGAAGTTGACAGGGTGCAAAAGAAATTAAGCAATGAAGGCTTTATGAAAAAAGCGCCTGAAGCGGTCGTGGCAGAAGAGCGGGCAAAAGAAAAGGATTATCTTGAAAAGCGATCCATTGTTGAACAGCGAATCAAAGAATTAAAAGGATAAATAGAAGAGGGAGGCGAATCCGAATGGGGTTCGTCTACCTTTATTTTAGGACAAACAGGGGTGTCATACATGTTTACTACCTATCAAGAAGCCTTAGATTGGATTCACTCGCGATTAAGGTTAGGAATAAAGCCAGGGTTAAAGCGGATGGAGTGGATGATGGAGCGGCTGGGATCCCCGGAAACAAAGATGAAGTCCATCCATATTGGCGGAACCAATGGAAAAGGATCAACCGTCACTTTTCTTCGTTCGATTCTCCAGGCAGGCGGCTATTCGGTCGGAACGTTTACCTCGCCATATATAGAACAATTTAATGAGCGGATTAGCGTAAATGGAAGGCCGATCAGTGACCAAGAAATTCTCGATTTGACGAACATCATCCGCCCTCTGGCAGATGAATTAGAAGAAACGGAACTTGGCGGTCCTACCGAATTTGAAGTCATCACCGCAATGTCCTTTTATTATTTTGCCAATATGCAAAAAACGGATATTGTCTTATATGAGGTAGGCTTGGGAGGTCGGTTCGATTCGACCAATATCATTCATCCCCTTGTCTCGATTATTACCAATATTGGATTGGACCACACCAACATTCTTGGAAACACCTATGAGGAAATTGCTTTTGAAAAAGCCGGAATCATAAAGGAGGCCATTCCTATTTTTACAGCTGCCAAGCATCAGGGGGCCTTTCAGGTCATTAAAGAGCAGGCCATGAAAAAACAAGCGCCGCTTTATCACCTGGGGGATGAGTTTTCGGTCACTCAACATGAATCAAAGCCGAAGGGTGAGGTATTTTCACTTGAATTGGAAGGGGAAATACTAAGCGGCCTGGAAATTAGCATGATCGGCCAGCATCAGACCGAAAATGCTGCACTGGCTGTTTGTGCTGCTTTGTATTTGCAAAATTCGGGGTGGTTCAATCTGAATGCAGCCGCCATCAGGGAAGGGTTAAAACAGGCATTCTGGCCGGGAAGATTTGAAGTGCTTTCAGAACACCCTCTTATCATAATTGATGGGGCTCATAATAACGAGGGGGTTACGGTATTAGTTAATGAACTGTCCTCTCGGTATCCTGACCAGCCAATTGATATCGTGTTTGCTGCCTTGCGGGATAAACCTCTCGACCAAATGATCGGCAGGCTTGATAAAATTGCCAGCCGTCTCTCATTTGTCAGTTTTGACTATCCGCGGGCCGCGAAAGCAGAAGATTTGCTGGATTTGAGCCAATCAACCAATAAGGTGGCTGTCGAAGATTGGAAATCCTATCTGCTGGAGGAAATCCAGCATCTTCCTAAGGAGCGCATTTTGGTTATTACAGGCTCACTTTATTTCATTTCAGAAGTGAAACCGTACTTGTGTAAATATTTGAAGAATATTATGACTTCTTTATGACAGGATTTACAAAATTTGATAAAATATATTTATCTTAAATAAATATTTTGGAGAGAGGAGGGGGATTGAAGTGAATGATGTAAGCCCATCTGTGAAGCGGGTTATTTTTATCGTCTGGTTCCTGCTGGTTCCGGCTGGCATGTGGTATGCCTATCAATCATATCCTCCTCCTTCCTCGGCTAAATGGCTTGATATATTGGCCTTTTTCCTATTAGCCACGATTGTCGCTTCGATGCCAATCGTGATCAATGAAATGTTTATTTTTTTGATTCAGTGGGTCACCTTGGTCGTCTTCTTAAAATTTGGCTTATTTGTCGAAATGGTCTTTGCCCAAATTTCGATTGTCGTTTTACTGGTTAGGTTAAGCGTGCTTCGCAAGGGTGAATGGTTCCGCCTGCCGTTAAATTTAATCATGTTTTTTCTTGTTTCCTTTATAAGCGGAACCGTCTATTACTTAATCGGAGGGCAGTTAGCCCCTTCTTTATCTACTGATTCCCATGCCTTATGGCTGGCAGCTTTTTATGCCCTATTAAATTATCTGTTGAATCAGGTGATTGTTTCTTTCAACCTTTACTTTATTTATAAAATCAAGGAACCTATCTTTAGCAAGGATTTGTTTGTGGAAACCATCACGACATTTGTTACTTTTCCAATAGGTTTTGTTTTATACATACTCTATCACCAAGTAGGCCTGCTGGCGATCCTTTTTGTTGGGATACCGTTTGTCAGCTTATCTATCATATTTAATCTCTATTATTCTAGCCAAAAGATGAACGAGCATCTGCAAAAGGCGGCAGAAATCGGCCATCAGATGGCAGAACGGCTAAATGTGGATGATGTGGTGAATTTATTTATTCAGAGGCTGAGTGAGATACTTCCTGTTGATTACGCATATATCCTCGAAGTCCAGGGAGATAAATTGGTTATAGATCGAATGGTCCATCACGGACAGGTGGTTTCCCATCAATTTCCCGGCCTCAAGAAAAACGAAGGAATCAGCGGCGTGGTCTGGGCAAAAGAGAAGGCTTTCCTGTTCCATTCCCGAAAAGAATGGCGGAAATTCGCAAACGGATATTTGCCGGAGCAGGCAGAGAGCATTTTAAGTGTCCCAATTGTCAGAAGCAAAAAGATTATTGGGGTTTTAGTGCTGGCTTCAAAACGCAAGCACTCTTATGAAAAATTTCAGCTTAGTATGGTAGATATCCTGTGTTCCTACTTTGCCGTGGCCATTGAAAATGCCAAGCATTATGAAAGAACCAAAATTCAAAGTGAGCGCTGCCCGCTGACAAAATTGTATAATTTCCGATACTTTGAAGGGATGCTGACGAAGGAGTTTGAAAAATTAACGCGGTTTGAACGGAAGTGCCTTTCGTTGATCATTCTGGATATTGATCACTTTAAAAACATAAACGATACCTATGGCCATCAAAGCGGCAATGAAATCCTTATGGATATAGCCGGCAGAATCAGTAAGCTGGTGGCAAATCGCGGAACGGTCGCGCGTTATGGCGGCGAGGAGTTTGTCGTACTGCTGCCGGATACAGAAAAGCAAGAAGCTTTCCAAATTGCTGAGCTCATCAGACAATCGATTGCTAACTGGCCATTTATTCTCTATCAAGCACTTGACCAGGATAAAAAGAAGCTTCAGGTAAAGATTACGGTTTCGATTGGTGTGGCAACGGCACCAGAGGATGCCGAGGATGCACTGGCATTGGTGAGACATGCGGATCGGGCGTTGTATGTCGGGGCGAAGCGGGCTGGGAGAAACCGGGTGGCGGAGTATTCGACTTGCTAATAATAAGAAAAAAATAAAAAGCTTTCACCTTTTAAGAGGATAAAAAGTGAAAGCTTTTTATTTTATAAAGTTTTTATTCTTGATAACTTCTATCAATTAATCTTGGCTGATCGACGCTCTTTATAAACGGTTCCATGGATTTTATATCTGCATATGTGTCCATGATATTTGAATCATAGATTATTTGTAGACGGGATTGTTTGTCTTGGCTAGCTTGATTTACTTTCCCTTCAAAATAATCGTTTTTGGTTATTTCTTGCGATCCGTCAAAGTATTTATTGCTGGCGGTTCCTTTAATGGCATTTAAAACAATGCGCCGGGCAGACAGGCCACCCTCAATTTTGATATTGGAACCTACTCCAAACATTTCCAGTGCCTTTTCAGAATAGAAATAACCTTTTATATAACTTGGATTAGTCTGGTTAACACTGTTATTTCTAATATTGATATTCCCTTTAGCAAAAATAATTAATGAGCCTTCATTACTATTTATTCCACTTAATTGTGAATTTTCAATGGTAACATCCCCCATTACATACATGATGGATTTAAATTTTGCATCAGCACCCTTTATTGTTACATTTCCATTTACAAAAATTGGACCTTCTATTTGGACCTTATCATATTTAGTTATGTCATAGGAATCAGAACCATTACCAATTGTTAGATTTTTTTTAATGTACGCACCATTTCCGAACTTTGTTGTTTGTAAAGTTGTTGTCGAACTCTTAATAGTTAAACTGCCTTCTGTTGCAAAACTTTTGAAGGAATTATTTTTGGTAAATGTGTAATTGTCTGTGTATGAATAATTACATCCCAAAAATGAGAGACAGCTTCTGGCATAAATTTTATCATTTGGTCTGATGATATCATCAGAAAAGTCATCAACTCCACCGAATAAATGTCTTGATGTGGTAATGTATTGGACACCGCTGTTTTTATCAAAATAAAAAATGTCTTCTTTGCCCTCGATATCAATGTCATCTCGAGCGATTTGCCGGTCGGCTATAATTGGGGCATAACCGGTATAAAAAGCTGCACTTATATTCTTGGTTTGATTTATATAGTCTGCACCAAAAGAATTAGATGAAATGTGGTTATTGTAACTTGAGGGGACACCACTAAAAGTGTATATATTTCCTCCCAAAACCAAACGCGCATTTGTTTCTCCTGTGCTGGGCAGTACGCTTGGATACTGTGATTCAATCCACTTTTCACCATTTAAATAAGCATATCCACGATCAGTGGTAATTAAGTTACTATCCACCTTAAAATCCCCTTTTATCGTAACTCCACCATGCAAGAACATGTTTCCCTCGCCGGGAAGATAGGATAAATCTTGACACTCGTTTTTAGTGGTTTGTGGATCATCAATACACTTGTTTGCTCCAACAGTATATTTTAACGCTTCTAAAACAAATTGTGCTCCAAACTCGATTTTTGATATGATATGCTTTTGCTTTCCATTGACTATACCTGTACTTAAAAAGGTTACCCTTTTTCTTAAAGGATTCTCGTTTCCTTTATTATCAAATGTTTTTTCGATATTTGTAATTTTCACTTCATACTCACCAGTAGTTCCGGTCCGGTTTAACTTGGTTGTATATTTGTTTAATGTAGTATTTAGCACGTCTATAAATTCGCTTCTTGAAAGACCATTGGTTCCGATAGCACTTTCCAGATCATTGTTAATCTGGGCTGTAATATACTCAACACCTTTATTCGCCAGTTCTGTGGCTTGGATATTGGTTTCACTTACACGGTCTTTTTTAGCGCCAGCCATAGTAAGAGATAAGAGTGTAGCCGTCAATACAGTAAATATCAAAATAACTAACAGTGTTAAAACCAGCGCGTAGCCCTGTTCATTTCTAGATTGAGGTTTCATTTTCTAATCCTCCTTTCTATCGTTTACAATACTTAGGGTACTAGAAAGTTTAACTTCCTTATTAATTTTTTTATGTTTAAGTACAAGCGTAATTTTAAATGTATTCGGTGATGTTTCCTCAATTTTTGATTCGTTTGAAAGGATTACGTTATCATTGGTTAATGAAATCGGATTATTGTTAACAATAATTTCTGAGTTAATAATTCCGAGCTTTTTCCCATCTGTTTTAACAAAAAAATAGTTTTTTGTGGTAGTTTCAGGAAGCTTCTTTTCTGCTATTTCGCTGGATTTTAATGTGAAAAAGTCATTGATTAGATATGTCAAAATATAATCTGCTTCATCGCGTAATTCATTTTCTGCAATAACACGGTCATAGGTTTTAAAACCGCCAAATAGTACTGAATAAATTGTTAGGCTAATAATAGAAAGAATTGCTAATACAGCAAGCAACTCGACCAGTGTAACACCTCTATTTAATGGATGTAATGTTTTATTCATAATTAACGTATCCTTCAACTTTACTTGAAATGTTTGGTTTCGAATCAGTTAACTGCACCTCAACTACTATATTAACAAATTTTAAGTTTTCTTCACTTTCAGTCTGTGTGGCTGCTACAGAAATATTATAAGTTCTATTATTGATTGGAATTAAGAAAAGGGATTGACAGGTTTTGTTATTTTCTGGGCAGTTATCTTTATTAAATGTGATTTTCCCATACGGACGATTATCATCTGGAATGTTGATATATGAAAATGGATCAACTTTAATTCTTTCAAGAGTGGCCTTTGCCAAGTGAACAGCAACTAACTTTTCATTATTTGATACAGCTGTCTTATTTGAAAAGATAAATAAGCTTGAAAAAGATAAGAGAATAATCGATAGTATAACAATGGATACTAAAATCTCGACTAATGTCAGTCCATTTTCGTTCATGCTTTTTAATTTTGTCCTCATTTTCATCACCATCGGATTAAATTGTAGTTCTATGAAACTAGTGAATGAATAGGTATATTTTAACCTAAAATTAGAACCGTTTTTCATAATTTAAATAAAATAAAATTGCCAATTGTTTTCATAAATAAAGTAAAGTGATGATGAATGGGCAATATTTGTATTGCGAGGTTCACTATTTGAAAAAATAATGAAAAACCTCCAATAATCCAATTGTCATCTTTCAAAATACCTAAGTTTATTATACAATAATTTTATCGACAAAATCTGCAAATATATATAGAATATTTGGTATTTTGTAAAAATATGTAAAACGAACCTATGTTAGGGGTGGACGAATGCAGACTTTACTGTGGGCCGCTGTGTCACTCGTGATACTTGTCCCAATTATTTACTATTTACCTCTAGGTATTACGGCACGGGGAAAATGGGGGATTATTGGAATTTCATTTATATTAGCTGTTATCGGCTTGTTTGCCAATGCGGTATTTCCAATGTGGAAAACAATCATCATCATTTTATTGCTCATAGGACTCATCGTATACTTCATGAATAAACGGTTCAGCAATTCACTATATCTTTCTGCAAATAAGGTTGAAAAGGAAGAAATCTTGCCTTTTCAAATAAATCCCCCGCAAAGTATTGATACTAAGGACGGAGGATTAACAGAAGAAAAGTCAGAAGATTTGGGTACAAAGGGACACGAAATTAAACCTTCTAGTCTGCTAGAAGACAGGAACCATGAACCTTCCGCAGAAATAGTTTTGTATAGCGATATAAGCACAGAAGATCAGCCGTCGGCTGAATCGATTGAGGAGTTGCTGGAAGAGTGGAGTCCGGTTTCACCTGATAATGAAAATGCATTATCAATGTCAGATTATACAGAAGATAGAATGGACTCACTTGAACATAGTGATTTTGAACTCCATGAAGGATATTTGTCTAATCCTTCTATCGAATCCCTGGAATTGTCTGAAATTGGTGATACGGCACCATCCAATGAATGGGAAAAAAAATCTCCATTAGAAGATATCGATATGGTTGTGGGGAAATCTTCAAATGAAGCTTATGCAGAATTATTGGAAAATGAATACTTAAACGTATCTAAAGAGAAAGTGAAATTGGAGCATACAGAATATCCTGGGGTGGATAATGATTCTGAAAAACCCCAATTGGTGGATATCCGAACAGTTGATTTACAGATTTCTGAACAAACAAGCTATATCGAAGAAGTGCCAGATAGAACCAAATCAGAGTTATTGGAGACCGAAACCATCGAAGAGCCATTACTGGATATTATTGATGAAAACACAATGATCTCACAAAGAGATTCATCTGAAGATCATATAGAGCATGATGATGCAGCTGTGATGCATAAAGAACAGGAATTGTATGAAGTGCTTTTCCAAGAGCCGGATTTGGAACCTTCTCAAACTGCCATCCAAGACGATTCTCTGGGACTTACGGATATAGACGATAAGTTAACTACCATAGATAATGACCAACGGTTCAAATCAGAGGATGAAAGCGAGAGCGGCCAGCTGGAGGATTTATCGAGCGGTGAGACTAATAAAATTGAATCAGGTGACTCACGTATCACCGGTAAAGGAAGGATTCCTAAACCGCTGCTCCAAACAATGGTTTCGCAACTGGAACTCGAAAGGAAACGTTTAAGTCCATTGGAATATGAACTTCGTATTAAAGAGGCTATGCGTTTCGAGCTTTCAGTGGAAGATTATTTTCCTTTTGCCAATTTATTAATGGAGCATTACATCCGTTCCGATAACATAAACAAACTGGAAAAATTACTGGAAGATATGAAGGGAAAAATACATGGATATCCAATTATTGAAGAAGAAGTGGAGTATGTGTACAAGCATTATTGTGAAAAATCCCTATAATTTACCTTAATCAGTTTGAAAGGTTTTCAGCTATAATAGGTTCGTTACTAATAGATTAGGATTGGTGAATAGAATGAAAAATAGTAAACAAATCGGCGGGTTACCAATTATTAATATTTCAGATGGAAATCAATTAGGCAAAGTAAAATCTCTAGTTATTAACCCTGACAAAGGTTCCATTGATTTCTTAACGATTGAGCATGAAGATTGGCAAGTTAGCGTTAAAGCCATTCCATATAAAAAAGTGGTGGGAATTGGTGAATTTGCTGTAACCATTGAAAGTGAAAATGCGGTAATCGATTTAAACGAAATTCCAATTGCGAATCAGTTAGTAAATAAAAAAATCAAAATTGTAAATACCAGAGTCATGACCAGAAAAGGGGAGCTTATTGGCGTTGTCAATGAGTACTATGTCGACCAGGAAACGGGAGATATATTAGGTATGGAATTAACCGTTGGCAATAAACAAGTGGCTATAGCTTCTGAACAGGTGGTCACTTTTGGTAAAGATATTATTATTGTCAAAGAGGATTCATCCTCTCATTTTCTTCAGTCGATTGACCAGCTTGATGGAAACGAGTACGAAGCTCAATCTACCTCTGAAAAAGATGAGGTTTCTTCTTTACTGGATGAAGTACAGGGTGAAAACTCGGGTATTTTCAGTCTTAAATTAAAACAAATTGAGCTTCTTAAAGGAAAAAAACTCATCAGTGATATTTACGGTAAGGACGGAAGCTTACTGTTTCGTGCAGGAACAGTTCTTACTCCGGAAAATGTGGAAAAAGCTCAGGAAGAAGGTCCAGGTACGATCGTTGAACTTTCCATGAATGTTGAAGTCTAAAGCAAGGAGGAATTGGGTTGAAGCCATTCAGTCAAGGTATCAAGTTATTTATCGTCCTTATTTTAAGTACAGCATATGTGTTTGGCTTCTCGCATATAGGGGTACGGGCTACTAATTTACTAAAAATAAAAGAAAACACATATCCTTCAGGTACCTTGATTGCTGCTGCCGATGCAGGCGGGAAAACTGAAAGTGAGGCAATGGCGCTAATTACGAAAAAAATTTCAAAGTGGAAACATGACACAGAGATTAATCTTCAGATAAGTGAACAAATAATACCATTTGATTTAAATTTATTCCAATTTAATGTGGAAGAGTCCTTAAAGAAAATAAAAGGCGGACAGCAAAACCTTCTCAATGTGACAATTGGTTCTGACGATTTATCTGGGGTGCTGGCTGCCATCGATTCATTTATTGTTAGTGTTGATGATCTTGATACTAAAAAACTCGCGAAACAGCTTACATCGATCGCTGCAGCTCTAAAGACCGGCATTCATACTGTAAAGTTGAATGATTATTTGCAAAACTCGGCTGATCAGGAAGTTCTTGGACAAGCTGTGTTAAATCCAAAAGATGTTCCAGCCCATTTGACATTGGCTATTGAAAAGCTGGGCACGATCCCGGTTAAGCCCCAGTCTCAGTTTTCCTTGCTTGAGACGCTTACTGCAATGAAGTTGCAGGATATCCCAACCGAAGCGGCTAGCATCATTGCCTCAGGTATCTATCAAGTTATTTTAACAACTAATTTTACCATAATTGAAAAAAACACCAGCCCTGAAGCTCCTGATTACGTTCCATTAGGAATGGAGGCTCGTGTGGATGCTGAAAAGAATTTAGACTTTGTATTTGATAATCCCAATCTCAATTCTTATACATTAAAATTGAGCTGGGAGTCGGATGGGCTGCACGTTCAATTAATCGGGCAGAAGTTTGTCAGCCAGTATAAATTTAATGCGAGCGATATACAATACTTTTCACCGAAGACGGTTATTCAATATAGTCCAGTACTATCAACCGGCCAGATGAAGGTACAACGGTCCGGCAGTAAAGGTGTATTAATTAAGGTTTACCGCGAGGAATATCGAAATGGGAACCTCATGCAAAAACAACTGATATCAGAAGATTTTTATCCGCCCATTCCGACGATTGAAGTCCGGTCGTTGACGGAAAATGGACAAACAACAGATGCAGCTGCTTCGCAGCAAACGGCTGAACAGGAGGCGGAACAAGCTAATACAGGTGATGCTGCCAATACAGGCAGTACGGAAGCATCAGATCAGGATGGTTCTTCAGCCGCCACTAATGAAAGTGATCTATTTGGCAAACCAAATGAAGTTTCCAAATAAGCTTGCTAAAGGTGTGACAATAAAATGAGACAACTGCGAAAGCGCCTTGGAGATTTACTAGTTGAAGCTGGTCTGATTACAATAGACCAGCTTCAATCCACATTAAAAGAGAAAAAACCTGAACAGAAAATTGGGGAAGCATTGCTGGAACGTGGATATATCACGGAGCTGCAGCTGATCGAAGTGCTGGAAGTCCAGCTGGGTATCCCACATATCAGTTTGTACCAGTACCCTTTTGATAAGAGACTTTTTTCCCTTATCCCTAAAGAAACAGCAAGAAGGAATTTAATTGTCCCGCTAAAAAAAGAGGGGAACAAATTGTTTGTTGCTATGGTCAATCCTATGGATTTCTTTGTGATTGATGACCTTCGGCTCTCAACTGGTTTTGAAATAGAACCGGCGATTGCTACCCGGGACGATGTATTAAAGACAATTACCAAATATTACAACACAGACGATGATTTTTCTGACCTTTTTACTGAAATCCCAATCGGCAGCAATACTCCAGAAGAAGACGAAGCAAATGTGGATTCCCCTGTTGTTCGTTTGGTCAACCAAGTTTTATCCAATGCCATACTGCAGCGGGCAAGTGATATCCATATTGATCCTCATGAAACCAAAATAGTCATTCGCTATCGGATCGATGGAGTACTGCGGGTTGAACGTACCCTGCCCCGGACGATGCATAGTGTATTGACGGCCAGAATTAAAATTCTGGCTAATATGAACATTACCGAACATCGGGTGCCACAGGATGGACGGATTAAAATGAACTTGGAATTTCATCCGATTGATTTGCGGGTGTCGACGTTGCCGACGGTATACGGGGAAAAAATTGTTATGCGGCTTCTCGATATGGGAGCAACTTTAAACGATATTGATAAATTGGGGTTTAACGCGCTTAACTTAAAACGGTTTAAGGAGTTAATCCAAAAACCTACAGGAATTGTTTTAATTACAGGTCCAACCGGTTCAGGCAAGTCATCGACGCTCTATGCAGCCTTAAACAAATTGAATACAGAAGAAGTGAACATTATTACCATCGAAGACCCAGTAGAGTACCAGCTGGAAGGAATCAATCAGATACAGGTTAATCCCAATGTGGGGATGACATTTGCGGCCGGTCTCCGGTCGATCCTCCGGCAGGATCCAAACATTATCATGGTAGGGGAAATTCGCGATAAAGAAACGGCAGAAACAGCTGTCCGCGCATCTTTAACCGGACATTTAGTGCTAAGTACCCTGCACACAAATGATTCGATTCGAACAATCACCAGGCTGATGGATATGGGAATTGAACCGTTTTTATTGGCTTCTTCGCTAAGCGGGATTGTTGCGCAGCGGCTCGTGCGAAAAGTTTGCCGGGATTGCAAGGAGGTCCATGAGCCGTCAAAGCGCGAGATTGAAATATTTGCAAGACGGGGAATGAAAATTGAAAAAGTTACTAGAGGAAAAGGCTGTTCATCCTGCAATATGACTGGGTACAAAGGCAGGCTGGCCTTGCATGAGCTCTTGGTCATTAATGACGAGATCCGCCAAGTGATTATGAATGGCGAGTCACATCAGCAGCTGCGCAATCTGGCAGCCAAAAATAAAACGGTATTTTTAATTGATGATGGTTTACTTAAAGTCAAACAGGGCGTAACTACAACAGAAGAAGTACTGCGCGTAGCAATTTTGGAGTAGGAGATCACGACATGAAAGAGAAATTAGAATTGATATTACGGACTGCTATCGAACATAAAGCTTCTGATATCCATTTAACAGTGGGGGCACCGCCGATTTTGCGAATTAATGGGGACTTGAGGAAAATTGGAACAGAAAAACTGCTTCCAGCTGATACAGAAGCCATTGCCAAAATCGTAGTGCCGGAAAATATGTGGGATGTTTTTATTCAAAATGGAGAATTGGATTTCTCATATGGTCTTCCCAGTGTGTCCCGATTTCGTGTCAATGCATTCCATCAACGTAAAAGTATTTCCTTGGCTTTAAGGGTGGTTGCTTCTAAAACGCCAACCATCGAAGAATTGGATTTACCTCCGATTATTCCAAAGCTTGTAGAAAAGCCCCATGGGTTAATTCTTGTCACAGGACCGACCGGGAGCGGGAAATCGACAACACTTGCCTCCATGATTGACTATATGAACCGAACAATGCGAAGGCACATCATCACACTTGAGGATCCGATTGAGTATTTGCACCGTCACGGCAATTCCATCATTGACCAGCGGGAAATCGGTTTTGACACGAACAATTATGCCAGCGGATTGCGGGCAGCGCTCAGACAGGACCCGGATGTCATCCTTGTGGGTGAGATGAGGGATCTTGAAACGATATCAACAGCCATTACGGCTGCTGAAACGGGACATCTAGTGCTGGGTACACTTCATACTTCCAGCGCAGCGTCGACAATAAACCGGATTATCGATGTATTTCCATCATCCCAGCAGCCGCAAATTCGTATTCAGCTGGCATCGGTGTTAGTGGGTATTATCTCGCAAAGACTGTTCCCGACCGCAGATAAAAGAGGCAGGAAAGCTGCCACGGAGGTTTTGGTTAATAACCCGGCCATCGCAAACTTAATCCGTAATGAAAAAATCCATCAAATCCAAAGTGTTATGCAAACAAGCCGCGTCCAAGGCATGCATACGCTGGAAATGAATATAAGGGAATTAATTGAGCGGGGACACATTATCAAAGAATCAGCTGCCCAATATTTACAGGAAAAGGCGATGTTAAATGGCTAGATTTAAGTACACGGCACGCGGAAAAAAAGGAAAACTCGAGGGGACAATCCAAGCCGGATCGAAACGGGAAGCGGTCGTAAGACTAAGAGAAGAAGGGATTAGAGTCATCGATATTACGGATATTCCCGATACCTTTTTAACAAGAGATATTACGATTGGAAATCCAGTTAAACTCGAGCATTTTGTCATGTATTTAAGGCAGTTTGCCACCCTGCTGAAGGCAGGTGTGACTATAGTCGAAGCAACATCGATTCTTGCCTATCAGACAGAGAGCAAGGGATTAAAGAGGGCGCTTTTGGATATTGAGCAGGAATTGCGTCAGGGGAACCCCTTTTCTGAAGCAATTACCAAGTATAAGAAGATCTTTTCGCCCATGTTTGTGAATATGATCAAAGCTGGGGAAGTCAGCGGTAATATGGACAGTTCGCTTGATCGTTTGGCAGATTATTTTGAAAAGCAGCATGATACGAAACAAAAAATCATTTCGGCACTTACGTATCCAATGACAATCGCAATTGTGGCGATTGCCGTGGTTATCTTCTTACTTGTTACGGTGGTCCCGACTTTCGTCCAAATGTTTGATGATATGGGAGGGGAACTTCCGGCGATTACGAAGTTCGTTCTGGCTGCGAGTGGTTTTATGCAGTCGCATTGGTGGCTGATTGCCCTGATTATGGCCGCACTTGTTGTTGGATTTTTATATCTGAAACAAAATAAACAAACTAAATTCTATCTCGATTATACGTTACTGAGGATGCCGCTTTTTGGAAATCTGCTCCAGAAGGCAGAGCTTGCCAGGATGATGCGGACGTTAAGCTCGCTGTTTGCCAGCTCGGTCCCGATTTTGCAGGCAATGGCGATCGTTGAAAAAGTAGTGGAAAATGAGGTTATTGCCAAGGCGATTCGTGATTCCCGCGATTCCCTGGAAAAAGGCCATTCCATGGCGGAGCCGTTAAAAAATCATTGGGCGTTTCCTCCCCTGGTAACCCAGATGATTATTATCGGGGAAGAAACAGGAGCATTGGATTCCATGCTGGACAAAATCGCCCAATTTTATGAAAAAGAAGTCGATACGGTAACAGATCGGTTAAAGTCGTTGATTGAGCCAATCATGATCATTATTCTGGCCGCGCTTGTCGGGACGATTGTAACGTCCATTATCGTTCCTATGTTTGATATGTTTAATCAATTCCAGCAAAATAATTAAAAAATTTCCAAAAAAACAAAAAAGTTTATAAAAAATGACAAAATCCAGTATAATCCACTTCCCAGCCAATTGTCAGGTGATGTATAATAAGTGAGAAAAAAATACTAGGATAATAGAACTATAAAGGAGTGTGGAAACATGTTTCAAAAGTTAAAGAATAAATTGAAAGAACAAAAGGGTTTTACTTTAATTGAGTTATTAGCTGTTATTGTTATTTTGGGGATTATTGCTGCAATTGCAGTACCATCGGTAATGAATATTATGAACAATTCAAAAAAAGATGCTCATATCGCAAATGCTCAACAAATGGCTAATTCTGCTAAGTTATATATAGCACAAAAAAATAAGCAAGTAACTACAACAGGTGAAAATATCAAAATGTCCCAATTGACATCTGAAGGAGTTTTAGATACTGTAAAAGATCCATCGGGTATTGGATATGATCCAGAAACTTCAGTTGTGAATGTAAAATTAACAAGTGAAAGTGATAGTACAGTAATTTATACTATAACACTTAAATCTACCGCTCCTTCTGGTGGAACTGCAAAAACCTATATTAATGAAGTAGAGTTAAACAGTATTGAAAGAGATGTTGTTACTCTTCCATAAATATAATGGCTATCTTATTAATATTATACGGAGTAGTATTGGGATCTTTTTTTAACGTAGTTGGTCTTCGTGTTCCTATAAAACAATCAATTGTTACACCACGTTCATCTTGTCCGATTTGCAAGCACCAACTAAAAGCATACGAACTACTACCTGTACTATCATATTTGATTCAAAAGGGGAAATGCCGCGGCTGTCAGTCGCGGATTTCTCCTATCTATCCTGCCATCGAATTACTGACAGGAATTCTATTTATGACAGCGCCATATGCAGTCGGATGGTCCGGAGAATTGGTTATTGCCCTGACATTAATATCCATGTTCATGGTCATTGTTGTTTCGGATATTCACTATATGATCATCCCTGATAAAATTTTAATTTGGTTTGCAGGGATTTTTTTATTGGAACGGATCCTTATACCGTTAACACCATGGTGGGACGGCCTCCTAGGGGCAGCAGCCGGCTTCCTTCTTCTCTTATTAATTGCTGTAGTCAGCAAAGGCGGGATGGGATTCGGAGATGTAAAGCTATATGCCCTGCTTGGGTTTGTTATTGGCCTTAAACTCGTCCTCTTGTCGTTCTTTCTTTCTACCCTTTTTGGAGCAGTTATCGGCGGATCAGCACTCCTATTCAGAATTATAAAGAGGCGCCAGCCCATACCGTTTGGCCCCTTTATTGCAGCCGGTACATTGACAGCCTATTATTGGGGCAACGATCTCATCCGCGTCTATTTACAATTACTTAATTATAGCTAAACACAAATGGGGTGTATTTATGGAATTTTCCCTATTCTCGCCAAAAAAACGAATCGCTAACTTGGTATTAAATGACCACTCTATTCGATTTGTCGAATTAAAACAAACTAATCCCATTACTGTTCATAAATGGAGTGAGCGATTTCTGCCGCCGCGTATTATTAGTAAAGGGAAAATTACTGATTTCGAGACCTTAGCTAATATCTTGGAGGAATGTATCGAGGAATGGAAGATACAAAAACAACCCGTTAGATTCACTGTACCCGATCCTCTTGTTATTATCAGGAAGGTTTCAGTTCCGGCTGAAATCCAAGAAGATGAAATAAAAGGCTATTTATACGTGGAACTTGGCTCAACGATTCATCTTCCCTTTGAAGAGCCGGTATTTGATTTTTATCCCTTGACAAAGAATGACAAAAATCAAGAAATTCTATTGTTTGCCGCACCAGAAGCAGAAGTCCAGCAGTATGCCGATTTGCTTAGCAATATAAAACTGAAGCCAATAGCTGCTGATATATCGCCACTGGCCCTTTACCGTCTTTACCATCATCTGAATTTATCCCAAAAAAATCAAATACTCTTCACCCTTCATCTGGAATTAACCGGTGTTAACTTATGCATTTTTGACGGCAGTATTCCGCTTGTTATGCGGTATTTTTCGTTGCCGTTTAATGTTATGCAATGGGAAATTGAGCGGGCCACAAGCGGGGAAGTCGAGTACAAGTTTATTGGGAATGAGGAGGAGCTGACACTTCAGAGGGAAGAGGTTATCAAAGAAATTAATATGTTATTGGATTTTTACCGTTACTCTTTAAACAATGCACATCAAGAAGTGAGTAAGTTCATGGTAAGCGGTGACCATCCAATGCTCAAACAATTAGTAGAAGAGATGAAAGAGCGGTTTGAAAACCCAGTTCAGCAATTTTCAGCCAATAATGAAATTCAAAGCATGAACGGGGCTGTTCCTGTTCACCTATTACTTGCGCTAGGTCTCGGTTTGAAAGGAGAATCATAATGTTAGTAGAAATAAACCTCCTTCCAAAAAAAGAACCCGTAAAACGAAATTTTCATCTAGTTCTCATAAGTTTCCTTGTCGCATTTCTAGCAGTTGGCAGCTATTATTTTTGGCAATCTTATTCGATTAAGTCCCAAATTGCCTACTTGGATCAAGAAATCACGTCGGTTAATCAAGGGATTGATCAGCAGCAGGCTAAGATTTCTGCCAATGAATCTTCCAATTCCGTTGAACAATTAAAAACGGCTATTGATTGGGCAAAAACCTACCCGCTCCAAACGATTCCGGTAATGCAGCATTTGACATCCCTGCTGCCGGAACGGGGGTTTATCCAATCGTTTAATTATTCGGAAACTGGAGTGGTTACCCTGACAGTCCAATTTGAAACAGCGACAGACGGAGCCTATTTCTTAAATCATTTGCTTAATTCCGATTGGATTGAAGATGCAACACTGGCTTCATTAAATACAGTAAATACTGTTGAAGACAACAGTGAACAGGTTGATCAAACAGATACCGAATATTTGCCCCGTTATCAAGGACAATATGAAATTCATCTGAATAAGGACATCATCCTAAAAATAAAAAATGAGCAGACTGCATCGGAAGGGGTGGCGGGAACATGAGAGCCCTGTTCTCGAATAGGAATAATTTAATCATTGCCATCTGTGTGCTGTTACTTCTTTTAATGATACTTTTTGCTCAATTAAACTTTTTAAGTCCGCTAAAAACTGACTTGGCAGGCAAGCAAATGGAATTGGACACTGCACAAAAAATATTGACAACGATGAATAAAAATAAGGGAAACGAAACGGCAGCGCTCATAGATGATACAAGGGGGCTGCAGCAAAGGATTCCTGTAAAGCCGCTGCAAGAGCAGTTGATAGTAGACCTTCAAAAAGCGGAGACGATCTCGAATAGTGAAATTAAATCGATGGGTTTCACCAAAGATGGTTCGGCTAATGCAGATTCTGTATCTAATGGACAAACTGCGGAACAAGCTACAGGACAAACCAATACAGAGAGTCAGACACAAGCTGATACTCAGGCAGCTCAAACGGCTCAAAATAATTCCGCTGCCATAAAAGGGATGAAAAAACTGACTGTCCAACTTAAGGTTGAATCGCCAAAGTATGAGGACTTTGAGAAATTTATCAATACCTTGGAGTCATTAAAACGGATTGTGGTAGTGGAATCAATAAATTATTCGGATGTTCAGGAAATTACTAGTGTGGATCAAGGCCGCCAGCCATTAACCTACGATATAACAGTTTCGGCTTATTATATGCCTGAATTGACTGATCTCAAGGCCCAGCTTCCTAAAATGGATTCACCCGAACCAGCTAATAAGGACAATCCATTAAGTCAATTCGCTGACACTCCGACACCTTAAGCTGCTTGGTTCATAAATAATTTGGCGAAACTCTACGATAACAAGACGACAAAAGTCTTGTTATTTTTTTTGCCCTTTATGATAGGATGGAACAAATTACTGCCTAGTCAGAAAGGAGTTCAAAACGTGGACAAGCCCAGAAAAAAAGACCATACCATAACCGTTAAAATAAACGGAGAGCAAACACCGTACCAAGAAGAACCGAAGAAAAAGGGGCCAGAACCCCAAAAACCACCTCAATTAAAAGTGATCAAAACCAATCATAGTGAGCCCGATCTGGAAGAAGACGTCTTTTTGGAGACCGCGGCAGCACAAGAATCCGTTGAAGAAAGCTTCGACTGGATTATCCCGGAATCCTCGGATCAAGAAATAGAAGAAATCCCAATGAAAACCAGCCATAAAATCACCCATCCGTTTTCCCCTAAAAAAACCAGGAGACCAATCGGCTCGATTGTGACAGCGGGGATATTTGCCATTCTTATTGGCACCACAATTGGTGTTTTTATGCTGAAATTAGTGATTGTCGAATCAGATGAAAAAACAGGGGCAGATACCAATACAGTGGCACAGGAAGAAACTAATGCAGGGACAGCCGAAACAACTGGACAAGCTTCGGGCGTCGTCAAAGAATTTACTACCTATCTTGTTCAGGGAGGATATTTTTCCTCCACTGATGGTGCCAAGGAAACAGAAACACAGTTAAAGTCAAAGGGTATCCCGGCGCAAATAATTGAAATGGAAGGAAAACATTATATCTTTCTCGGAGCTGCCGATTCATTGGAAACAGCCAAAACACTCAGCAGCCAGTATAAGGAATCGGGAGTGAATGATGCATTTGCCAAATCCATCGTGGTCGGTGAAAAGAAAATTTCAGATCTCACAGACGGCGATAAAACCTTTCTTGAATCGGTACCTGTAATCTATCAATCACTGGCGCAGGCGATGACAGATGGATCAGCAAAAACGTTGGAAGGAGCCGGGCAGCCGCTAAAAACCAATGGCTTAAAAAATGAGAATGTGAAAAAAATCAAGGTGGAGCTATCCAACGCATATGACAATATCCAGTCCTACCAAAAATCAAAAGATAAAAAGACACTTACAGAAGCACAGCAAAGCTTATTAACCTTCTTGTCCTTATATTATTCTATGTAAGGCGAGCTTAGACATGACTTACGGACTATTTTCCGGGAAATTATTCTGCAAAAATGCCTGGCCGATCGCTGCAGGCATTTTTTGTTTCTACAAAAAATAAATATGCATAGTTTGACATATATCTTCAAAATTTAATGGTATAAAAATTGTTTGCTGGGCCATTTTCTGATACCATTTAAATGTATCTCCCAATACGCGAGCAATCAAAGGTAAGGTGATGAAATGCAAAACCTCATATTAGCCTCTTCTTCTCCACGGCGAAAAGAACTTCTAGAAACTCTCCGAATACCATTCGCAATTTCAAGCAGTAATGTGGATGAAAGCTTTAATCCGGACCTCTCGCCAGATGAGGTTGTCATGGAGCTGGCCCATCGGAAAGCACAGGCAGTTTTTGAGGAAAACCATGATGCATTTGTAATTGGTTCAGACACCATTGTCGCGGCGGAAAATCAAATCTTAGGAAAGCCCGCTGATGAGGCAGAAGCGATTCAAATGCTGAAACGTTTATCAGGCAATCAGCATGATGTGTACACTGGTGTTTCCATTGTATCGCCAGCAAGTTCGGCTCGATTTTTTGAAAAAACAGAAGTATGGTTTTGGGAGTTAACGGACGATGAGATACGGTCGTATGTGAAAAGCGGCGAACCGTTTGATAAAGCGGGCGCTTATGGCATTCAGGGACTGGGAGGTATGTTAGTCAAAAAAATTCATGGCGACTATTTTGCTGTTGTCGGTCTGCCTGTTGCCAGGACGGTCCGGGAATTAAAGCGTTTGGGCTTTCAGCTGCCGTATTAATCCTTTCGGCATGACTCCCAAGAAACAGGGAGGAAAACAATGTCCACGAATACGTTAATGATCCGTGATTTCCCTCAAGACGAACGGCCAAGAGAAAGATTTATCAAGCATGGCCCGCAAAGCTTATCGAATCATGAATTAATTGCCATTTTACTTCGGACGGGTACGAAAGATGAGTCGGTATTGCAGCTATCCAACCGGCTGTTGACCCATTTTGAAGGATTAAGGCAGTTAAAAACAGCAACATTAGAAGAAATAACCGAAATAAAAGGGATTGGCTCCGCCAAGGCGATTCAAATTCTGGCTGCCGTTGAAATTGGGCGCAGAATGGCCAATTTAAACTATAATGATCGCTATGTCATTCGCTCACCAGAAGATGGTGCGAAATATGTCATGAATGACATGCGTTTTTTGTCCCAAGAGCATTTTGTCTGTTTGTATTTAAACACCAAGAATCAGGTGATTCATAAACAAACGATTTTCATCGGGAGCCTTAATGCCTCGATTGTACATCCAAGGGAGGTATACCGGGAAGCGTTAAAGCGCTCTGCCGCTTCCATTATCGCGGTCCATAATCATCCATCCGGTGATCCCGCACCTAGCCGTGAAGATATCGAAGTGACGAAGCGGCTGGCTGAATGCGGGAAGATTATTGGCATTGATTTATTGGACCATCTTATCATCGGTGAAAATAAGTTTGTTAGTTTAAAGGAAAAAGGGTATTTATAATACTATGATTTTACTGGACGATGAGTTATAATATTGGTTATGATTTTTGAAGAAGGCTGTCGAAACAGCTATAAAAGTAATAGAAATTTGGTAGGATAAAAAAAAAAAGGTAATCACCTGCCCATCATTTTAATTTTTTGCATTTCGTATCAGAAAGGGAGATACAACACAATGTTTGGATTTGGAACAAAAGATCTTGGGATAGATTTGGGAACTGCCAATACCCTTGTATATGTAAAAGGAAAAGGAATTGTTTTACGGGAGCCATCCGTAGTGGCCCTTCAGACTGACACAAAACAAATCGTTGCCGTTGGTAATGATGCCAAAAATATGATTGGCCGGACACCGGGCAACGTGGTCGCAACTCGGCCGATGAAGGATGGAGTCATTGCTGACTTTGAAACAACCGCAGCCATGATGAAACATTTGATTCGCCAAGCACAAAAGGCGAAAGGCGCATTTTCTGGCAAACCTCATGTCATGGTTTGTGTCCCATCAGGAATTACAGCCGTTGAAGAGCGGGCCGTAATCGATGCTACTAGGCAAGCAGGGGCAAAAGATGCCTATACGATTGAGGAGCCGTTTGCAGCGGCTATCGGGGCCAATCTTCCTGTCTGGGAGCCGACTGGCAGCATGGTGGTGGATATTGGCGGCGGTACAACCGAAGTGGCCATTATCTCCCTTGGGGGCATTGTAACCAGCCAATCCATTCGCATTGCAGGGGATGAAATGGATGACGCCATTATTTCCTACATCCGCAAAAGCTACAATTTATTAATTGGCGATCGCACGGCGGAAATGGTTAAAATGGAAATTGGCTCTGCTGGCACGCCGGAAGCAATCGATAATATGGAAATCCGCGGCCGTGATTTATTGACAGGACTGCCAAAAACGATTGAAATCACTGCCAAAGAAATTGCCTCTGCTTTAAACGACACGGTTTACGCGATTGTTGAGGCCGTGAAGAATACATTAGAAAAGACCCCGCCGGAATTGGCAGCCGACATTATGGACAGGGGAATCGTCTTGACAGGAGGCGGGGCGCTGCTTCGCAACTTGGACAAGGTCATTAGTGAAGAAACGAAAATGCCTGTTTTAATAGCTGAAAATCCGCTTGATTGCGTAGCAATTGGCACAGGCAATGCATTAGACCATATTCATTTGTTTAAAAATAAAGCAAAGGACTCACGTTAAATCGGGCACTGCAGCTGGATATGTAACGTGATGTTCCATCTTATAGTAGAGGTGTATCATCATGCCACAGTTCTTTTTGAATAAACGACTGATCATTTTGCTCGTCAGCATTATTATTCTCGTGGCATTGATTGGGTTTTCATTAAGGGAGAGAAGTAAATTAACCTGGCCGGAGCAATTTGTCAAAGATACCACCGGCTGGGTTCAATCCCTGGTTTCAAAGCCTGCCAATTATGTTGCAGGCTTTTTTGAAAATCTCCAGGATTTGCAAAATACATATAAAGAGAATAAAGAATTAAAATCACGGGTAGAAAAAATCGCCAGCCTTGAAGCAGAGATTCAGGCACTGAAAAAAGATAATGAAGATTTGCGGAAAATTAATGGTGAAGAAAAAACATTGAGAGATATGGAACCATCGCCTGCCACCGTCATCGGGCGAAATCCGGACCGCTGGCATGAAATGCTGATTATTGACAAAGGCAGCCTAAGCGGGATCAAGAAAAACATGGCAGTCGTAACTGCTGACGGCCTAATTGGAAAAGTAAAAAGCGTGAACCAATTTAGCTCGACGGTCCAGCTTTTGAGCGCCATGGATCCGAAAAATCGGATTTCAGCTCTCATCCAATCCGATACCAATATTTATGGGTTTGTCCAGGGGTATGACGACAAAGAAAAAGCTTTGTTAGTGAAAGGAATTCCTTCCGGTGCGAAGGTTGAAAAAGGACAGACCGTCATTACCTCAGGCCTCGGGGGAGTCTTCCCGCAAGGATTATTAATTGGGAAAGTGGTCGATGTGAAGCCAGATCAGTATGGGTTAAACCAAACAGCGCTGGTCAAGCCGGGAGCAGATTTCTATGATATTGAAAACGTCCTGGTCATCAAACGATTAATGACGCAGCCGGATACAAGCGATATGTCAGATGGGAAGGAGGAGGACTTGTGAGAAAATTCCTTCTTCCTCTTTTGTTTTTAGCGTTGTTTATTGCTGAAAGTTTGTTTGTTCAGTTTATGCCCGAGAAAGTTTTTGGGCAAAGCAAAATTTTAGTGCCTCATTTCTTATATACCGGCCTGCTTTTTTTTACCATCTATATTGGGAAAAACAAAGGAATCCTCTATTCGGCTATTTTCGGCCTGCTATTTGATATTGTTTATGTGGAAGTGCTGGGGATTTACTTATTTCTCTTCCCCTTCGTTGCATATATCGTTACCAAAGTGATGCATGTGCTGCAGTCCAACATTATTGTGGCGTCCATCGTCTCCCTTGGCGGCATTGCGCTGCTGGAAATTGGCGTCTATGAAATGAACTTTTTAATCCATGTAACCGATTTAGATTTTATGAGCTTTATCAATTTAAGATTTTATCCTACACTAATCTTGAATGCGATTTTTATTTTGCTGACAGGGTTCCTGTTTAAGCGCTGCTTTGAAAAGTATTCCGAAGCTTTAAAAGATGATTGATTGGAAAAAGAGGAGAATAGGCACAACGTGTCGAAATATATTTAGATAGTGTGTGTTTATCCAGGGAATAAGGATGTACTCGAAAATCCCGAGATGGTTTTCCTAATTTATGAGGTGAAAAATTCTCCATGAAAAAACGGCAAAATGTTACAATAAAGGGGACAAAGGGCGGTCTGGTGCTGCATCTTGATGATAACTGTTCCTTTCAGGAGCTAAAACTAGAGCTGGACGAAAAGCTTTCTGCCAATACCAGAACCCAAGATGACCGCCAGTTGATCCCCGTTACAGTCAATATCGGCAACCGGTATTTAATAGAGGAACAGCTCGAAGAACTGAAACAATTAATCCGCCAAAAGAAAAATTTTGCAGTGGATGAGATTGAATCCAACGTCATGACAAAGGACGAGGCCAAGCGGCTGCGTGAAGAAACAGAGGTCGTAACCGTCGCAAGTATCGTCCGTTCCGGCCAAGTCTTAAAAGTGACCGGGGATTTGCTCTTGATTGGTGATGTAAACCCAGGAGGCTCTGTTATTGCTGGCGGAAATATTTTTGTGATGGGCACGTTAAGAGGAGTTGCCCATGCCGGCTGCAATGGAAATGAGCAGGCTGTCATTGCTGCCTCTAGCATGAGACCATCCCAATTGCGCATTAGTGATTGCATCAATCGGATTTCCGAAGCATGGCAAAGTGAGGACAATCATGATATGGAATGCGCCTATATGAATGAAAATCGGCAGATAGTTTTTGATAGATTACAAGCATTAATGAAAATAAGGCCTAATTTGACCAGATTAGAAGGGGGACATTAAAGTGGGAGAAGCAATCGTAATTACATCAGGTAAGGGCGGCGTCGGCAAAACAACTACCTCAGCTAATATTGGCACTGCACTTGCCCTCCAAGGAAAGAAAGTATGCTTGGTAGATACTGACATCGGTCTTCGAAACTTGGATGTCGTAATGGGGCTTGAGAATCGAATTATTTATGATTTAGTCGATGTAGTGGAAGGCAGATGCAAAATCCATCAGGCTTTAGTCAAGGATAAGCGATTTGATGGGTTATTGTATTTGCTCCCTGCTGCGCAAACGGTTGATAAATCAGCCGTTAAGCCGGAGCAAATGCGTGACTTGATCACAGAATTAAAGCAAGACTATGATTATATCATTATCGATTGCCCTGCTGGTATTGAGCAAGGCTATAAGAATGCAGTAGCCGGTGCCGATAAAGCGATTGTGGTCACCACGCCGGAGGTTTCCGCTGTACGGGATGCTGACCGAATTATTGGGCTTCTGGAAAAAGAAAAGCATATGGAATCGCCGAAATTAATCGTGAACCGGATTCGGAATCATATGATGAAAAGCGGTGACATGCTGGATATTGATGAGATCACGCAGCATTTATCGATCGAATTGATTGGGATTGTGGCCGATGATGAGGAAGTCATCCGTGCCTCCAATCACGGAGAGCCGATTGCCCTGAATCCAAACAGCAAGGCATCGATTGCGTATCGGAATATTGCCCGAAGAATTCTCGGTGAATCGATTCCCCTTCAGCCGCTGGAGGAAGATAATAAGAACGTTTTTACCAAAATCAAGAAATTCTTTGGTGTGAGATAAAATCTAAAATCTGTTCATCGGCATTAAGCAGTGAACAGATTTTTTTATTTTGGGATGGTTGTATCCCAGCTGTCATTTTTGATGACTGGCCTGTCATACTCTGTCCAGCCCTATCATAAACTTGTACAAACAGTGTGAAAAGGGTTGATGGGTATGGCACGATCTACTCCGGATGAAATAAGGCGGCGAATCGCCAAAAGGAAAAAAGAAAAGGGTTCAGCAGAAAAAGTGAACGAACGGCCTTTAGTCTGGTCAGGTAACGATGATTCATTTGATTGGAATTATTCCCCTCCTTCGATGAACCATAATGATGAAGCCGGACACCCATTATTCAAAAAAGAGGTCTTCTTTTTCAAAATATTGGCATCCATCCTCTTGTTTTTGGGGATTGCGATCCTGTTCCGCAACCAGTCCGCTGGCCTTGAATCAGCCAGAACCTTTATTGTGAAAACAATGGAAACCGATTTTAAATTTGCAGTTGTATCCAACTGGTATGAGGAAAAGTTCGGAAAACCGCTTGCCTTGCTGCCATTTAACGAAAAAGATAACGCAGATAACAAACAAGAGGCAAAGGGAGCGGTTCCGGTAACGGGCAAAATCCTTGAAAACTTCGAAAAAAATGGGCAGGGTATCATGATTCAGACAGGGAAGGGAGCCCCTGTTCAGGCTATCAATGATGGATTTGTCACCTTCGCAGGAGTGAAGGATGGATTAGGCAAAACGATTGTTATCCAGCATGCCGACGAAACAGAGACATGGTATGGCAATTTGGCAGATATCAAGGTGAAATTATATGAATATATCGATAATAAAACGATTGTCGGGACGGTGTCTGATTCGGCTGGAGATGATGCGAGCAAAGGACAGTACTATTTTGCAGTGAAAAAAGGGGATGCGTTCATCGATCCAATAAAGGTGATACGAGTTGAATAAAGCGATAGGGTTACTGAAACTTGTTCAAATCCATCCATTATTATGGATCATCCTTGCCCTCGCCATTGCCACCGCCCGTTTCATGGATGTCTGTTTGCTCTTAACGATTATTTTTATCCATGAAATGGGTCATGCAGCGGCGGCTTCTTTTTTTTCATGGAGAATCAAGAAAATTACCCTCCTGCCATTTGGCGGGGTGGCGGAAATGGATGAGCATGGAAATCGTCCGTTAAAGGAAGAGACCATTGTCGTCTTGGCAGGTCCTATCCAGCATTTTTGGATGATGGCAGCTGCCTACGGCTTGCTTTCTTTCCAGCTCATGCCGGAGGATCTTTATCATTTATTTATCGAATACAACCTGATGATCCTCATCTTTAATTTATTCCCAATCTGGCCGCTTGACGGCGGAAAAATGGTGTTCCTGGCACTTTCCCTAAAGCGGGCCTTTCCTGAAGCACACCGCCTGACGCTTCTGATTTCGTTCGCAAGCCTGTTGATATTCTCAGGACTTGTTTTAGTAAATGCACCGGCACATCTGAATGTATGGGTTATCATTGCCTTCTTGTTGTTCTCGCTCCATTATGAATGGAAACAGCGCCGGTTTATTTTTATGCGGTTTTTACTGGAACGATATTACGGAAAAAAATCTGAGCCAAGTAATCTAAAGCCGATTCATGCCAGCGAACAGGATTTGCTTATTGATGTCTTGGAAAAATTTCAGCGGGGCTGCAAGCACCCAATTATTGTGCAGGGTGATGACAGGGAGAAACATACATTAGATGAAAATGAATTGCTGCATGCCTATTTCACGGAAAAACGGTTAACGGATAAAATCAGCGACCTTCTTTTTTTATACTAAATAGAGATATAATAATACCATTATGGCTGGAAAAGTGAGGACACTGGTTTGGAAACTCTAATTGTGAATTACCTTTCGAGAGAGAAAAGATTTGCCTATTTAAAAAACAATCAAATTGAAAAACTCATCATTGACCGTCCGGAGCAGCATTCTCTGGTCGGCAATATTTATTATGGGACCATCACCAAAGTATTGCCGGGGATGAATGCCGTTTTTATCAATATTGGCGAGGAAAAGAATGCCTATTTGCATCGTGATGAACTCCCATCCTACTTATTGTCATCAGACAAACAACAAAACGTTACATCATTCGCCCATCAAGGGGAAAAGCTGCTGGTCCAAGTAAACAAGGATGCGACTGGCACCAAAGGCCCAAGGGTCACAGGCAATATCGAAATCCAAGGAGATAATCTGATCTACCTGCCAAATGGACAGTATGTATCGGTTTCGAAAAAAATTGCGGACGAACAAAAGAAAGCCCGTTTCCGAAAGCTGGGTTCAAAGCTCAAAAACAAGGAAGAGGGGCTGATTTTTCGCACGTCAAGCATTAACAGTACAGAGGATGAAATCCAACAAGAATTCGAGTCACTGCGCCATAGCTATCATGAACTGCTTGCGAAGGCTGCTGGCTTATCTAAGCCCGGCATCCTTTACCAGCAGGATACCTTTCTTGAATTGGTCGCAAGTCAAGCGGCAAAAATGGGAGCAGGCGAAATAATGGTGGATGATCTGGAACTGAAAAAATGGCTGGAACAAAAAAATCTTCCAGCTGGCCTTACCTTTTATAATGGAAAAGAGAATATCTTTGCCGCCTACAGCATTGAACAGAAGCTGGAGAAAGCGCTAAAACGGGTTGTCTGGCTCGATAATGGGGCTTATTTAATTTTTGATGAGACCGAAGCCTTAACGGTTATCGATGTGAATACAGGCAAATTTTCCGGAAAAGCGGACTATCGCGATACCGTCTTAAAGACCAATCAGCTTGCCGCCCAAGAAATTATGCACCAGCTCAGGCTGCGTGATATTGGCGGAATTGTGTTAATCGATTTTATTGATATGAGCCGGGAGCAGGATAAACAGGCAATTCTCGATATCATGCAGCAGGAAATCATTCGAGATGACAAACGGACTAAGCTGATCGGATTTACACCGCTGGGCATCCTGCAGCTGACGCGAAAAAAGACGAAGGTCACCCTCTCTGAGACCCTGCAGGTAAAGTGTACTGCTTGCGGCGGGACGGGCCGGATTTTGAGTCCGGAGACAGTGGCGTTCCGGCTCGAACGGGAACTGCTGGAACACCGCTTTTCAGATTCTGAAGCCGTACTGATCGAAACGACACCTGACGTGCAAACCGCCCTGCTTGGTCCAAATGAGGAGCATCGCGGACTGCTGGAACAGATGATTCACTTAAAACTCTATTTTACTCTTCATCCTTCGATTGAGCCTTATTATGTGGTCAAGCAATTTGGAGAGGAAGCCGAGGTGGCCCAAAAAGCAGCCGATTTCTATTGACACTTATGCTTCTGTTATGTTAATATTTTAACGTTATGTTTGTAGCACCCGTGCTACAACCGCACAGTGCAGGTAGTAAGATTTTGCTTGTTGTGCAAAGCGCCTGTATTTGGCGAGTCTGAGTTAATAAGGAGGTGCAGTTCATGTACGCAATTATCGAAACTGGCGGTAAGCAATTGAAAGTCGAAGAAGGCCAAGCTATCTACATTGAAAAATTAAATGCAGAAGCTGGTGAAACAGTTACTTTTGACAAGGTTCTTTTCGTTGGCGGTGAAACTGTGAAGGTAGGAAGCCCTGTAGTTGAAGGCGCTACTGTTACAGCTAAAGTTGAAAAACAAGGCCGTGCGAAGAAAATTATTGTTTTCAAGTACAAAGCAAAGAAAAACAACCGTAAGAAACAAGGTCATCGTCAACCTTACACTAAAGTTGTGATCGAAAAAATCAACGCGTAAGGTGTTGATTAGATGATTAATGTAACGATTAATCGTACTGACTCTGGATTCATCCATTCGTTTATCATAAGTGGTCATGCTTTTTTTGCCGAACGGGGCAAGGATATCGTCTGTGCAGGCGCATCCGCTGTCTCGGTAGGGGCAATCAATGCAGTGCACGCCATTACTGGCGTCACTCCTGAAATTGAACAGGGAGATGGCTTTCTCCGCTGTGTGATTCCGGCCCATTTACCGGAAGACATATTCGAGAAAGTTCAACTTCTGTTCGAAGGAATGATTATCTCTTTACAGACGTTGGAAGAAGAGTATGGAAAGCACATAAAAATTACCTTCAAAAAGCAGGAGGTGGAATAAATGTTATTAAAATTAGATCTTCAGTTGTTTGCATCTAAAAAAGGGGTAGGTTCTACAAAGAACGGACGTGACTCTATCGCAAAGCGCCTTGGCGCTAAGCGTGCAGACGGCCAATTCGTAACTGGCGGTTCAATCCTTTACCGTCAACGCGGTACAAAGATTTATCCAGGTGAAAACGTTGGCCGTGGCGGAGACGACACTTTATTTGCAAAAATCGACGGCGTTGTAAAATTTGAACGTTTAGGTCGTGACCGTAAAAAAGTGAGCGTATACCCTGTTGCTCAAGAAGCATAAGCCATATGAAAACTCTAACCGGATTGGTTAGAGTTTTCTTTTTGAATAACCAAGGAAAAAACTTCCATTTAATTGCATCCTTCAATATAGATTTTCCCCAGCCCCCACATCATTCCGTAAAAAATGCTTACGATAGCTTATTTTTTTGATATACTAACACCAAACCCTTTTCCAAATTTTTTATTGGGAGCGTATGTATGGAAAAACAGTGGGATATTATTGAAGTGCTGCGGCATTCACGGCATGATTGGTTAAACAAGCTGCAGCTGATTAAGGGGAACATAGACTTAAATCGAATCGACCGGGCTAAGGCGGTCATTGATAAAATTGTCATCGAAGCACAGCATGAGACAAAACTGTCCAACTTGGGAGTGCCCCATTTTGCGTCCTTGCTGTTAAAAACCAACTGGGAGAGCCGGTCCTTTGTGCTCGAATATGAAGTCTTTGAAGATCACGATTCGGCACGTATTAACGATGTTGACCTAACTAAATGGTCCGGCCTGTTGTTTTCATGCCTAGACCAAGCAGTTGATGTATACCAAGAAAATCATTTATCAATTACCATTGACCCGCAAGCAGAAGGGATTCGTTTCTTTTTTGATTTTAGCGGAATAATAAGGAATAGTGAACTGATTGAAAAGTTCCTGGCTGAACCAAAAGAACATGAATTGGATGTCAGCATCAAGGAATTTTCCGAAAACGAACTCGCATTAGAGGTTTTTATGCCGACCGTTTAGGCGGCTGACCCTCGCGATTCTCGTCGCAATCAGCATTATCAACACATTCGACGGGAGGAATACAATGTTTGTTGATCAAGTAAAGATTTATGTTAAAGGCGGAGACGGCGGAAATGGCATGGTTGCTTACCGCCGGGAAAAATATGTTCCAAAGGGCGGCCCTGCAGGCGGCGATGGAGGAAAAGGTGCCGATGTAGTCTTTGAAGTGGACGAAGGATTGCGCACTTTAATGGATTTCCGGTATCAGCGGCATTTTAAAGCGCCGCGCGGCGAACATGGCATGTCTAAGAATCAGCATGGCAGAAACGCCAAGGATATGATTGTAAAGGTTCCGCCTGGAACAGTTGTGATGGACGCTGAAACGAAAGAAGTCATCGCAGATCTCGTTGAGCATGGGCATCGGGCCGTTATTGCCAAAGGGGGACGCGGCGGAAGAGGAAACAGCCGATTTGCGACACCGGCCAATCCAGCCCCTGAAATTGCGGAAAACGGAGAACCAGGGCAGGAAAGGGACGTTATCCTAGAGTTGAAGCTCTTGGCAGATGTAGGGCTAGTTGGTTTTCCGAGCGTCGGGAAATCCACTTTATTATCTGTTGTCTCCTCAGCCAAGCCAAAGATTGCGGAGTACCATTTTACGACGATTGTTCCTAACCTGGGAATGGTGGAAACAGAGGACGGCAGAAGCTTTGTCATGGCCGATTTACCGGGTCTGATTGAAGGAGCCCACTCAGGAGTAGGTCTGGGACATCAGTTCCTGCGCCATATCGAGCGGACAAGGGTCATCGTCCATGTGATTGACATGGCGGCCATGGAAGGCAGAGACCCATATGAAGACTATCAGACGATCAATCGGGAATTGAAAGAATATAATCTGCGCCTGACGGAGCGTCCGCAAATTATTGTCGCCAATAAAATGGACATGCCGGAAGCGGAGGAAAATCTCAAGAAGTTTAAAGAACAGCTTCAAGAGGATTATCCGATTTTCGCGATATCAGCTGTATCGAGGAAAGGTCTAAGGGAGCTATTGTTTGCAGTAGCTGATAAGCTCGAGGAAACGCCAGAGTTTCCATTGCAGCATGAGGAAGAAGAGGAAGCAGGCATTAATCGTGTTCTTTATAAACACGAAGCTGATCCAGAGTCCTTTAAGATTACCAGGGATCCGGACGGGGCGTTTGTACTTTCCGGTGAAAAATTGGAAAGATTGTTTAAGATGACTGATTTTTCAAGAGATGAATCGGTTCGGCGTTTTGCCCGCCAGCTTCGCGGCATGGGAGTGGATGATGCCTTGAGAGCAAGGGGAGCAAAAGACGGAGACATTGTCAGGTTAATGGAATTTGAATTTGAGTTTATTGAATAAGACAGGCCCTAAAGAGGTAGAAGAGAGACATGGATAACTCTGAGAAAAAGTTTTATTTAGTCCGAGAGGATGTATTATCGGAAGCGATGAGAAAAACTATTCAGGCTAAGGAATTGCTTGAAAGAGGAAAAGCGGAATCGATTGGGGAAGCTGTGCAGAAGGTCGATTTAAGCCGCAGTGCTTTTTATAAGTATAAGGATACGGTGTTTCCTTTTTCAACGATTAAACAAGAACGGCTCGTTTCCTTGTTCTTTCATCTAGAAGACCGTTCCGGTACCCTGTCCAAATTATTAAGCGTTGTGGCTGATTCTGGCTGCAATGTCCTGACTATTCACCAGACCATACCGCTGCAAGGGCGGGCAAATGTTACCCTTTCATTGCATACTTCTGGTATGACCAATGAAATGGATGAATTACTCGCTAAACTGAAAAGACTTGAATTTGTAGAGAAAGTGGAAGTGCTGGGAACAGGGGCTTAAAGGAGCTCCTGTCCGGCACTTTCTGTCTAGAAAGGGAGTAGAAGAAACGTGAAGATAGGTTATTTGGGACCGAAGGCCACTTTTAGTGAAATTGCCGTCAGAAATGCATTCTCCGACTGTGATTTAGAGGCATATAGTACAATCCCGGAATGTATGGACGCGGTGGTGGAGCAGCAGGTAGATTTGGCAGTGGTCCCGTTGGAAAATGCATTAGAGGGGTCTGTCAATATTACTCTTGATTATTTGACTCAGGAGGTACAAATTCCAATCGTCGGAGAGATCACCCTGCCGATTAAGCAGCATTTAATGGTTCATCCTAATAATGCTTCCAAATGGCAGGACGTTACGAAAATTTATAGTCATTCTCACGCGATTGCCCAATGCCACAAATTTTTACATACACATTATAAAGGTGTCCCGTATGAAGCGGTATCGTCGACTGCTGCTGCAGCCAAGCTTGTACTGGAGAACCCTCATTTGAATGTAGGCGCCATTGCCAATGAGCTCGCCGCCCAAGAATATGGCCTGACCATTGTGAAGAAAAATATTCATGATTTTGATTATAATCATACCCGTTTTGTTGTATTGTCCGTAAATACTCTTGATTTTCAATTAATGAGCGGGGCTTCTCATTATAAAACCACTCTGATGGTGACTCTTCCTTCCGACCAGGCCGGATCGCTGCATCAAGTGCTGTCTGCTTTTGCTTGGAGGAAGATTAACCTGTCAAAAATTGAATCGAGACCAATGAAAACGGGGATTGGCAATTACTTTTTTATCATTGATGTGGAAATGAAACTGGATGAAGTGTTAATACCTGGAGCGATTGCTGAACTGGAAGCTTTGGGCTGCGGGGTAACCCTGTTAGGCAGTTATCCCCAATTAAATGTTGGATTTGACTAAAAATGGACCCGCTATGGGTCCATTCTTGCTTTTGTAAGAATTTGAAAGAAGGGTTCTTAAGGACAAAAGCCAATGAGAAGCCCGTCGAAGTGTCTTTAAGAAGTCCGCTTAAGGACAAAAGCCAGCGAGAAACCGGGCAAAATGTCCTTAATAATGGTGCTTGAAGACAAAAGCCAGTGAAAAATCTGGTAAACTGTCTTCAATGAAAAGGGTTTGAGCTTTGCTTTTATTCCATTAAATATCCTTCTTTTTGCAAGGCTTTCTCTACTTGATCAAGAGCAGCCTCACTGGCAGCTGAAACAGTATGCAGGTGGATGCCGCCTGTTAATTCTGATAAAAAGGCAGCTTTCGTTTTTCTGATTTTCTCCATGAACTGTTGGACTTCCTGGCGATTCGATACCATAATTGATGCAGTTAAATCTCCATAAACAGCATGCTCAATCCTAACTTCTTTCACGGTAACACCATGGTCGACAAAGAGCAGCAGCTCTTTGTCTGTATCCTCCGGTGAATGCTTACAGGCAATCGTCCTTTCATGAACAACCGTCCCGCTTGCCTGCTTCAAATACATATAGCCCTGGCTTGTCGCAATAATCGGTTCATTTTTTGCCTTTAAAAG
This sequence comes from Neobacillus muris, assembly GCF_943193175.1. Classification (GTDB taxonomy): domain Bacteria; phylum Bacillota; class Bacilli; order Bacillales; family Cytobacillaceae; genus Neobacillus; species Neobacillus muris. Next base: position 55,318 of record NZ_CALPDF010000003.1, on the reverse strand, counting down.
AGTAATGTCTCCGACAATGACCTGCCTGCTGACATTTGTTTTTTCGGCCAGCTCGCTCCCGGTAATCGGGAAACCGCTATCCTTTAATAATTGCAGAATAAAGTTTCTCCGTTCTTCCCCAAGTATTTTTCTTTGCTCCATTTTGTTTAACCGCTCCCTAACCGTCCGATAATGAACAATTTTATCATATCGAAATAAAATTGGAAAACGACTTAACCCAAACGTGTGACCGGTTTTGCCTTGTACAAACATAATTTTTTTAAAATGAGCATAAGTTTTTGTGAAGATTATTAGCACTTTGCCCATTTTCACATACACTATATGGACTTATGCATAGGAGGGAAGTCAGAGTGAAGATCCATATCGTACAGAAAGGGGATACTCTTTGGAAGATCGCCAAGAAGTACGGCGTGAACTTTGAAGAGCTGAAAAAATTAAATACACAGCTCAGTAATCCTGATATGATTATGCCCGGTATGAAAATAAAAGTCCCAACCTCAGGTGGAACGATAAAAAAAGAAGGGCCCGTATCAAATCTAGGAGTCAAAAAAGAGGTTCCGCTGAAAGAGCAGCCTATCAAAGAGAAGCCGATTCAGAAGGAGGTTCCTATTAAAGAAGCTCCTGTAAAGGAAGTTCCAATTGCTAAAGAAAAGCCGGTTGAGGAAGCGCCGAAAGCCCCATATACGCCGAAAATGCCCCTGCAAATTATCCCAGAAATTGATGTAAACAATTATTATATGATGAATATGCAAAACATGAAAATAGAACAGCCGAAGCTTCCGAAAAAGCCAGAAAATATTCTGCCGGAAGTGAAAGAAGAGGTGAAAAAGGAGAACCCAATTAAAATGCCTGCACCTCCTGTACCACCGAAAGAGGCGCCAGTTCAAGTACAGCCGCCTAAAGAAATGCCAATCCAGACTCCGCCGCCAGTGGAAGCGCCAATGGCTATGCCGCAGCAGGAGTACTGTGTTCCGGTTACGCCAGTGTTGCCGGGTTCAGGATTTTGTCCGCCTTTTGGAGGCTTTCCTGTTCAGCCATTCATGACGTTCCAGCCGGCTGCTGGCATGCCTGGTGCACCTGGAATGGCTGCGCCGGCAGGATATGTTCCTTCTGCAGCCGCACCTGCAGCATCGGGACCAGCCTTTATCCCACAGGATTTTGATGATGAATCGTCCTATATGCCGCCCGTTCCGTCCTATCATCCTGGTGGAGCAGCAATGGGAGCACAAACCAATCCTTATCAGCAGCCAATGCCAATGGATCCTGGCTTTTCTGGCCAAACTCCAGCGGGCTACGGCCAAATGCCAATGGGTCAAGGCCAAATGCCAATGGGTCAAGGCCAAATGCCAATGGGCCAAGGCCAAATGCCAATGGGCCAAGGCCAAATGCCAATGGGTCAAGGCCAAATGCCAATGGGTCAAGGCCAAATGCCAATGGGTCAAGGCCAAATGCCAATGGGTCAAGGTCAAATGCCAATGGGCCAAGGCCAAATGTCAATGGGCCAAGGCCAAATGCCAATGGGCCAAGGCCAAATGCCAATGGACTACGGCCAAATGCCAATGGACTACGGCCAAATGCCAATGGGCCACGGCCAGATGCCAATGGGTTACGGCCAGATGCCAATGGGTTACGGCCAGATGCCAATGGGCTACGGCCAAATGCCAATGGGCTATGGCCAAATGCCAATGGGCCAAGGCCAAATGCCAATGGGTCAAATGCCAGCAGATGTTGATCAAATGCCGGCAGGATATCCTCCAGCATCCGCAACTCAGCCTCTAGGCGGCCCGATGGGAACCTTCCCATCCATGTCCGACCCTGGATTTGTCAATCCTGCTGGAGTAAATCCTTACACCCTGGGTGCACCTTATGGATACCCGCCAGATATGGGGGGCATGGGTGCACAGTTTGCTGGGGCACAAATGCCAGCCCCTAATCCGCCTGCAAGTGCAGGAGGCGATTGCGGATGCGGCGGAGGAGCTCCACAAAACTTTGTTCCGCCTACCCCGCCGATATACAGTGCCCCATATACCGTACCAATGGGTGCTGCACAGCCCCCGTTTATGAATCCGTATGGTATGGGACCGGTCGGCCAAGGTTGGCCAGAGTATCATGATGAGAGTAGTTCATAATGCCAACAAGGGAGACGATGATTGTTTTGATCGTCTCTTCTCTTATTTTCAGTCGCAGTTTTCTCAGAAAATCGTAGAAGGGGTCCCGATTCGAAAAAATGTCTTCCTGGTAAAAACAGCCAAACAATCTTGGGTTTTAAAGGGGTATCAGTCGATAAACAAATTAAAGCTGCAAGAAGCCTTTACAGCTACCTTAAGAAAAGAAGGTTTTTCCAAAACCTATCGATTTCTTGTGCCCCCTTCAGGAGAGCCGCCTTTTTTAAATGGCCTTTATTTCGGCTGTATCGAATATATTCCCCCAAATCAAACAGGATTTTCGTTCCGTACTCAAAGGAACCGCCAGGAAGGATTGACGCTGCTCAATTCTTTTCATGAAACTACCGCCCGATTCGCCGCCCGTTACCAAACCCTGCTTTCGCAAGCGGACCTGTATGAAAAATGGATCGAACGGTTTGATATTTTTTGCCATCACCGGCCTTTTCTCCGAAGATTTATCGACCACTCCTTACTTTCTGAATTGGTCTCATGGGGAAATTGGTCCTTGGAAAAAATGAGCAGCAGCCATCATTTGTTCACAAAAGAACCAAAGGTCATTCTGCATGGGGATGTTGCCCACCACAATTTTTTAAGAGCGAAAAATGGGGAACTGTATTTAATTGATTTTGACTTAATTGCCATCGGTCCTCCTGTTTATGATTATTTGCAATACGCCAATCGGATTTTGTTTCATTTGGACTGGTCTTTGACAAATCTTTGGCAGCATAAACAAATGAAGGCTTACCTTTCAAATAAAGCCTTTTTATCTGCATTAGCCTATCCGGCGGACATCTATCGGGAATGGAATCGTCTCATGAGGGAAAAATCTTATACAAATGAGCGGAAAGTAAAACAGGTGATTGACTTATCCCTTGGCCAATTTTTTTTAAGAAAAAAGTTTGTTCAGCAAATTCAACGGTTGGCAGAATAATGCGGCCAACAATTTATGGAAGAATGAAACCTCCTCAAAAATTGCACCCTAAACATGAGCATATTAAATGCTCATGATGCATAGAGGGGGTTTTTCGCTTGAACAAGAAACGGTGGATGATTCCTTTTTCAGTCCTCATGATTGCTGGGGCTGCCGGTTGTGCGAACAATGATGATGACACGAATAATAATGTGAATCAAGGTGCACAGCCACTCGGGTATTATTCAAATGAGAACCATTCAGATAAAAATTATGAAGTCCTTAGGGACAATGACGGACCTATGGTTGATATTTTGGACCATACCCTTGGTGATGAAGACCAGGAAAACGAAAGAAACAAGCTTCAGAAAAAAGATGAAAATGGGAATCCAGACAATCCGACAAAACCTCTTACGAAGACAGACCGAAATTTTTTTCAGCGGGATAATCAATTTAGTACAAGTGATCTGAATTACCACGGCCACTTGAATAAACAAATTGGCAATGCAGGTGTAACAACCTCACCTGGTACACAAGAAAATGTCACTGATGCCATCCGCAGCAAAGTCGCGGACGTTGACAACGTACGGAGTATCCGGTCCGTAGCATATGGCAATACCATTACAGTTTCAGTTAAACTGCAAGATGAAAGCAAGGCGGCTGAAACAAAGCGGGCCATTCAGAATGCGGTAAAGCCTTATGCGGACGGCAGACAGGTGAAAGTGATCGTGGATGAAGGTGTACTGGGACGCGATCGGAACATCAATAATCAACAGCGCCAGCCGGAACCGGATGGAAAATAGAAAGAAAAGGGCGAAGCATCATGCTTTGCCCTTTTCATCTGTTTCTAGGATAAAAAGGAAAGATCAGGCTACACTAGGAGTGTGAATAGTTATATTTTACTATAAGAGGTGAATAGCATGAGGTTCAATGCGATGAGAAAATCCTGGCTGCACCAAGCGCTTCCTATTATTCTCTTCCTGCTTATAAGTATTACCGCCGGATTCGCCATGACTGGCTCTGCCGCTCTATTGGATGATCAACGGAAGACAGAACCTCTGCACATTACGGTCATATTAGAGAGAATGTATCTGGATGGGGAGGTCAGCCGGGAGGTCGTTGATGAGACATGCTGGTCGATGGAAAACTTTTGGGCGAAATATGACCAATGGAGGCTGATTGATATTGAGGATTCCACGTTTGTTTTTCAACAGAAAGTAGATGATATTTCTCCTTTGCTGAAGGCAAATGGTTTCTTTGGTGTATCGCCGGACGGAATTTTAACGATATACAACGGAAGACCGGACCGTTCAAAGATTATTCAATCGTTTTTTCAAATCGATATAAAGAAGCTTGAAAGTAAAACGCAGCAACAGTTGATTCAAGGAATCCCGATTATGACGAAAGATCATTATGTCGAGGTATTGGAAACATTTAAGCCATATTCGGTTAAAAAAGAATAGTTTTTATCTAATCAGACTGAAACAGCCTCAGCCTGATTTTTTTTCGGACAGACTATTTTCTTCATCTCCTGCAAAATTGTATGATAGAATGAAATACAGTGTGGAAAAAAGCATCCATGTGCAACAAACTAGAGGAGAGAATGGGATGTTTGAATTTATTAAAGGGACGGTAGATTTTGTCGGTCCTGAATATATTGTGATTGAAAACAATGGAATCGGTTATCAAATCGGAACACCCAATCCGTTCATTTATTCGGGTAAAATGGGGACAATGGTAATTGTTTATACGTATCATTATGTTCGTGAGGATATTATGGCTTTGTACGGTTTTGACTCTAGAGAAGAAAAAAAACTGTTTACTAAGCTATTAAATGTTTCCGGGATCGGGCCAAAGGGGGCACTCGCGATTCTTGCTTCCGGTGAAGTGCAGCAAGTAGTCAACGCGATTGAACAGGAGGATGAAAGTTTTCTTATCAAATTCCCAGGGGTCGGCAAAAAGACGGCCAGGCAGATGATTTTGGATTTGAAAGGAAAATTGCAGGATATTGTGCCGGACTTTTTTCCAAATCTTTTCAACGCCGATCAGTTCCAGCTTGAAGCAACCGCAGCCCATCATTCAGAGTTTGATGAAGCAATGCTTGCCTTAAAGGCTCTCGGCTATTCCGAAAAAGAAATTAAAAGGATTTCACCGGAACTAAAGAAGGAACAGTTGACGACAGACCAGTATATTAAAAAGGCCCTCCAGCGGCTTTTAAAATAGGTGATGACCAATGGAAGACCGGATAATATCCAGTGAAGCAAATGAGAATGAGACTAGCTTTGAGCAGAGCCTAAGACCTCAGACATTAAAGCAATACATCGGGCAAACGCAGGTTAAAGAGAATTTGGAAATTTTTATTCAGGCCGCCAAATTCCGCCAGGAAACCTTAGATCATGTCTTGCTTTATGGCCCGCCTGGATTGGGAAAGACGACATTGGCCATAATAATTGCCAAAGAAATGGGCGTAAACATCCGAACCACATCAGGTCCGGCAATTGAACGCCCTGGGGATCTGGCCGCCATTCTCACAGCGCTCGAGCCGGGAGATGTATTGTTTATCGATGAAATCCATCGGCTTCCAAGGGCGATAGAAGAAGTGTTATATCCGGCCATGGAGGATTTTTGCCTGGATATCGTGATAGGCAAAGGCCCAAGCGCCAGGTCAATCCGGCTGGATCTTCCGCCGTTTACCCTCGTTGGCGCAACAACCAGGGCAGGGGCATTATCGGCCCCATTAAGGGATAGATTTGGAGTTTTGAGCCGTCTCGAGTATTATAAAGAGGATCAATTAAAAGATATTGTCCAAAGGACCGCTGAACTGTTCGAAACGGAAATAGATGAAGCCTCCGCAGCAGAAATTGCCAGAAGGGCGCGGGGGACACCGCGGATTGCCAATCGTCTCCTTCGCAGAGTCAGGGACTTTGCCCAAGTGAAAGGAAACGGCACGATTGACCTGACACTTGCCCGGGAGGCTCTTGAATTGCTTCAGGTCGACCGGCTTGGACTGGATCATATTGACCACAAGCTGTTAAAGGGAATCATTGAAAAGTTTCGCGGCGGACCAGTTGGACTGGATACGATCGCTGCCTCCATTGGGGAAGAAGCGGAAACGATTGAAGATGTTTATGAACCATATCTGCTGCAAATCGGTTTTCTCCAGCGGACTCCTAGAGGCAGAATTGTGACATTGGCCGTTTATCGCCATTTTGGCATGGAGGTGCCGTCACCATGAATGGCTTATATGTTATAGGCAGATTTTGTTAAGATAGGGATGTTATAGTTATGAAACTGGATTTGTTTGATTTTCATTTGCCTGAAGAATTAATTGCGCAAGTTCCGCTGAAGAACCGGGCGGACAGCCGATTAATGGTCGTGAATAAGGAAACAGGCGATATTAAACATGAGGTATTTAAAAATATTGCTGAATATTTGCGTGAGGGAGACTGCCTCGTATTAAATGATACAAAGGTCCTTCCTGCACGTCTTTTTGGTGTCAAAACAGACACTGGAGCACATATTGAAGTGCTCCTGTTAAAACAACTGGAAGGCGACCGCTGGGAAACGCTGGTGAAGCCTGCAAAACGAGTGAAGGAAGGAACGGAACTAGAGTTTGGCGAGGGACTTCTAAAAGCGGTCTGCACCGAAACTCTAGAACATGGCGGCAGGGTATTGGAGTTCAGCTACAGCGGGATTTTTTATGAAGTGCTTGACCAGCTTGGCGAAATGCCGCTACCTCCTTACATAAAAGAGAGGCTGGAGGATCAGGGCCGGTACCAGACAGTTTACGCCAGAGAACCAGGTTCTGCAGCGGCCCCAACGGCAGGCCTTCATTTTACGGAAGAATTGCTGGATGAAATTAGGAAGATGGGTGTGCATGTCGCCTTTATTACCCTGCATGTTGGCCTTGGCACGTTCCGTCCGGTCAATGTCGATGATATTGAAGGCCATGATATGCATTCGGAGTTTTATATGATGAATGAAGAGACAGCGAGACTGCTTAATGTTGTGCGTGAGAAAGGCGGAAGAATCATTACTGTCGGTACGACTTCCACACGCACATTAGAAACAATCGCCTCAGCCCATGATGGCAAGTTTGAGGCTGGCAGCGGCTGGACGAATATTTTTATTTACCCGGGGTATACCTTTAAAGCCATTGATGGATTAATTACCAATTTTCATTTGCCAAAATCGACTCTCATTATGCTCGTCAGTGCGTTAGCCGGGCGTGAAAATATTTTGCATGCCTACAATACAGCTGTAAAAGAACAATATCGTTTTTTCAGTTTTGGCGATGCGATGTTCATCATTTAGGCTTCGTTTTTAGGAAGGAGAAAACAATTTGACTGCAATACGTTATGAACTCATTAAAACATGTAAACAAACAGGTGCCCGGCTTGGAAAAGTCCACACGCCGCATGGTTCTTTTGATACGCCTGCCTTTATGCCAGTAGGGACACTTGCCACAGTTAAAACGATGGCACCGGAAGACTTGAAACAGATGGGTGCTGGAATTATACTAAGCAATACGTATCATTTATGGCTCCGCCCTGGCCACGATATTATCAAAGAGGCTGGGGGATTGCATAAATTCATGAACTGGGACCGGGCAATCCTTACTGATTCCGGCGGCTTCCAGGTGTTCAGTTTAAGTGAATTCCGGAAAATTGAGGAAGAAGGGGTTCATTTCCGAAACCATCTAAGCGGTGAGAAATTATTTTTGTCACCGGAAAAATCGATGGAAATTCAAAATGCCCTTGGTTCGGATATTATGATGGCATTTGACGAATGTCCCCCATATCCGGCAACATTTGAATATATGAAAAAATCAGTGGAACGGACGTCCAGATGGGCAGAGCGGTGCCTAAACGCGCATCAGCGCCCAGAGGACCAGGGCCTATTTGGAATTGTTCAAGGCGGCGAATACGAGGAGCTTAGAAAGCAAAGTGCCGAGGACCTTGTGTCGCTTGATTTTCCAGGGTATGCGGTCGGCGGTTTGTCTGTTGGGGAACCAAAAGACGTTATGAATCGTATGCTTGAATATACGACACCATTATTGCCATCGAATAAACCGCGCTATTTAATGGGAGTGGGGTCGCCGGATTCGCTCATTGATGGGTCTATCCGGGGCATTGACATGTTTGACTGTGTTCTGCCAACTCGAATCGCCAGAAATGGCACCCTGATGACGAGTCAAGGACGGCTGGTTGTAAAAAATGCCAAATATGCCCGGGACTTTGGACCGCTTGACCCAGAGTGCGATTGCTATACATGCAAAAATTACAGCCGCGCGTATATCCGTCATTTGATTCACTGTAATGAAACATTTGGAATTCGTTTAACGTCTTACCATAATCTCTATTTTCTGTTAAGATTAATGGAGAAGGTCAGACAAGCCATTAGGGAAGACCGGCTTGGTGATTTCCGAGAAGAATTTTTTGAGCAGTACGGTTTTAACAAGCCAAATGCGAGAAATTTCTAAATAAGTTTGATTTGAAAGGAGGGAAATAACAAGATGCAAGGATTAGGTTCATTAATTCCATTATTATTAATGTTTGTGTTATTTTATTTCTTATTAATCCGTCCGCAGCAAAAGCGCCAAAAAAATGTTCAAAACATGCAGAGCAGTTTGAAAAAAGGGGACAAGATTGTCACCATTGGCGGATTGCATGGCTTTATTGATTCGATTGATGATAACAAAGTCGTGATCAAATGCGGAGATGGCAGCCGTCTTACATACGATCGCAACGCGATTCGAGAAGTAACGGAACCAAGCAAGGAAGCTCCGAAAGAAGCAAAAGAAACTAAAGAGACAAAAGAAGTAAGTTTAGAGAAATAAGACAAAACAAAGGAAGCCGAAACAGGCTTCCTTTGTTTTTAGGCAGTTCTTGAATTCCCCGAGATATTGACCCCAAGGATTCCGCCCATCATGGCGATGAGAATATAACAAGTATAGTAGATGAATTGTTCGGCAGTGAACAGCCGGTCGTAGCCCAGGAATTGAAAGAAGAAAACAATTAGCGAGTACACAAGTCCGGTTAGCCCGCCAATCAGCCAGCCTCTTTCCTTCCGTTTACCCCCTGACAGAAAGCCGCCCCCAAACAGTCCTAGAAAGGACAATGCAGTTATAACGTATTGCAGTGAAGATTCCTGGACTGAAGTAAACCTTAATATAAGGGAAAATATCAGGCTGCAGACGATTGCAAAGGCAAAAATAAAGATCAACCCATAAAGAATCGACATTCCTAAACTCTTTGATTCGATTTTTCTCTCCCCCTTCAACTGCCTAAAAGACTAAGCAGCCATTTCCTATTCTGCCTGTCTTTCAGACAACATTTGTTACCTAGTACAAGCGTATTCGCCTTCACGGAAAAGTAGAATTAAATTTTGTCAGTTCCCCCTGCTTTTTGAGAGATTTTTCCTTTCATGATTTGCACTGTCCTTGTTGATAATAAATCTGAATGCAACAAAAGGAGCGGTTCTAAAAGTGGAAGATTATTTGAATATCATTTTCCGGACGATATTTTTCTATTTACTGATACTTGCGATTTTTAGGTTAATGGGTAAACGGGAAATAGGGGAATTAAGTGTATTGGACTTGGTTGTGTTTATCATGATCGGTGAAATGGCGATTATAGCTATCGATGAATTTGATCGGCCATTGATCCATACGGTCATACCGATGTTATTGTTAATGGCCATTCAGATTTCCTCCTCGATGATTTCCCTTAAAAGCAAGAGATTCCGGGACTTTGTGGACGGAAAGCCAAGCATTATTATTAATCGGGGAAAGATTGACGAAGAGGCTATGCGGAATCAACGCTACAATTTTGATGACTTATTAACTCAGCTAAGAGAAAAAGATGTCCGGAGTATCGCTGATGTTGAGTTCGCGATCCTGGAGTCATCCGGGAGTTTATCTGTTATAGAAAAACCGGACAGCGGGAAAAAAAACAAAAATAACGGGGACATCACAATGCCGTTAATATTAGATGGCAATATTGATGAGGAGAATTTGAAAAAAATTCATAAGACGAATCTATGGCTCCGTCAGGAATTAAAAAAACAAGGTTACCGTGATTTAAAGAAAATTTCTTTTTGCAGCTTTGAAAACGGAAAATTTTTTATTGATTTAAAGGATGAGACCTAAGTTTAGGGGGGCCCCCGCAACACTGCATTGATGGGGGCTGCCCATTCCTGTCTCTATGAAAACAAATGTCCGATCCAAGGAAGCTTCTGAAGCTCATCCCGCTTAATCAATCCCAATATAAGCAGCAGCGCCAAATAAGAGAGGCCCATACCGGCAGTGGCTGCCAAAGTCCTTATCACTAAAGCCTCTCCCAAAAATGTATGGTTAAATAGCCAATAACCAATCCAGCCGGCAGCTCCCATAACCAGAAACCCCTTTAAGTAGTCACGGACATAAAAGGGAAAGGCAATTCTTTTTAAAACGGTAGCAAGATGCAGTATGGTGACTAACACAAATCCAAGGACAATGGCCAAAGCCGCACCGGTTATGCCAAAGGAAGGCTGTGAGGCAAGCAAAAAGATAACGGCCGTTTTCACGACTGCCCCAATAAGGCTATTAATCATGGCTGCCCTGGCAAGATTAAGTGCTTGCAGTACGGCCTGTAAAGGACCTTGATAATAATAAAACAGGAAGAATGGAGCCATTACCCTGATAAAATAAGACCCTTTTGTGGAACCATACATCAACTCCATTAGCGGGTCAGCTAAAACGTACAGAACAATGACAGCCAGTCCACCGGTTAAAAACGTAAATCGCAATGCCTGCTGAATCCGGTAGCCAATCAACTTGTTGTTTTTTTGGGAATTGGCTTCACTAATGGCTGGCACTAAAGAGGTTGCCAATGAATATGTGACAAAAGATGGCAGCATCAACAATGGCATGGCATAGCCGGTCAGGGCCCCGTATTGTTTGGTGGCATCCACCGAGAGTACACCGGCGATGGCTAAGCTGTGAGCGACCACAATCGGTTCAAAAAACCAAGAGACAGAGCCAATCATCCGGCTCCCCATTGTCGGCAAGGCGATCTCCATTAAACTGGAAAACGTCTGCTTTCCTTTTTGGACAAACTGAAAAAATTTAGTCCTCAGCTTGAATCGCTTTTTTATTTTGAAGGTGGTCGTCAGATAGATCAACGAAACCAATTCGCCAAGGACGGAGGCGGCCATGGCAGCGGCAGCAGCATATTCGACACCATAAGGCAGGAATGCTTTGGTCATGACGGCAATCAAGGTAATTCTTACAACCTGTTCAAAAATTTGCGACAAGGCGGAGGGCCGCATGTTTTGCCGCCCTTGAAAGTATCCTCTAATGACGGAAGAAACGGCTATAATTGGGATGGCCGGGGTGATGGCCATTAAAGGATAAACTGTTCTTTCGTCAGTAAACAGGGTTGTGGAAAGCATCGGTGCCAGAAGAAGCAGCGCAGGCGTGAGTATAACAGCCAAGCTAATGGTGGTGGCCAGTGACACGACCAATATTTTTTTTATTTCACCATAGTCTCCCCGTGCTTCTGCTTCAGCGATATTTTTGGAAATCGCGACTGGCAGGCCCAGTTGGACAATGGTGACGACGAGTATAAAGGTTGGATATGCCATCATATATAGTCCAACGCCTTCTTCTCCGATACTGCGTGCAAGGACAATTCGATAGATAAACCCGAGTACCCGGGTAATGAAGCCGGCGATTAATAAGATAAATGTACCCTTTAAAAACTTTGACATACCTTCTTCCCACCTTCTCAAAATAGGCGATATCATATACAATTATCTATATGCTCCATGATGGACAAAGCATGACAAGTTGTTGGATAGTTAAATAAGGGGGAGTTTCTCCTTAAGGAGGATTTAGATGGAAAAAAGCCATATTTATGATCAGTTTCGCACGCAAGTACAGCCTGCCATTGTCAGCAAACTTGAGGAATTTCGCCTTTTGGGCTATGATTCGGTTGCAGAATCAGAACTTTGGGAATTCATGAAAAAGAAAAAGTGGAAAAAGATCTCGGAAGACATCAAGCTTTACGAAATAATTGATGATATTCTCTCAGTCAAGATTGGTGACTATATGAACTTTACAGCCATTGAATCCTATAAAACTTCAGAATTCTCATTCGATGATGAAAATGAATTAAAGGAACTTTTAAAATAACAATTTTCTAATAATGAAATTGACAGTACTATTTAACTATTCCATAATGTAAGCAGTGATTTTTTATATTAAGATGGGAGCTTTTTGGTATCGTGCCGTGCACGTGCAGTCTTTAAGGAGGACACTACATAATGGTAAAGCGCAGTAGAATTGTTGCTTTCTTTTTGCTGATTTTGTTAATTGGCAGTTCAATGGGGGCAACCACCAAGAATATCTTAAACAATATCAAACTCGGCCTTGATCTCCAAGGGGGTTTTGAGGTCTTATACGAAGTGCAGCCTGCAAAAAAAGGCCAGAAAATTGACAAAGATGTTTTGGCAGATACAGCTGAAGCATTGGATCGCCGTATCAATGTACTGGGGGTCAGTGAACCGGTTATCCAAATTGAAGGAAAAGACCGGATTCGTGTCCAGCTTGCTGGGGTAAAGGACCAAAATGAGGCACGGGAGATCCTGTCCACCCAAGCCAATCTGACTTTCCGTGATGCCGACGATAAGTTGATGATGGATGGTTCGGACCTAAAACAAGGCGGCGCGAAGCAGACCTTTGACGAAAATGGCAAACCAAGCGTTTCCCTTACTTTAAAGAGTGCTGAAAAATTTAAAGATGTCACCCAAGAGATTTTAAATAAGGCACCAAACAACGTTTTGGTCATCTGGCTTGATTTTGAAGAAGGAAAGGATTCTTTTAAAACCGAGGCTGCTAAAACAGATCCTAAATATTTGTCAGCCCCAACTGTAAATCAAGTGTTTAATCAAAATACCGTTTCGATTGTCGGCAATTTCAAAGCCGAAGAAGCAAAAAATCTGGCATCCCTGTTAAACGCCGGGGCATTGCCGGTTAAACTGCATGAGGTATACTCTACTTCAGTCGGAGCAAAATTCGGTGAGCAGGCTTTAAATGAAACGATTTTAGCCGGGGTTATCGGTGTTATAGTCATTTTCTTGTTTATGATTTTCTATTACCGTTTCCCAGGATTCATCGCGACGATCACTTTAAGCATTTATATTTACTTGGTTTTGCTCATCTTCGATTGGATGAACGGTGTTCTCACGCTGCCGGGTATTGCGGCGGTCATCCTCGGGGTTGGTATGGCGGTCGATGCCAATATCATTACCTATGAGCGAATACGAGAGGAATTGAAGGTTGGCAAGTCGCTCAAATCAGCGTTCCAGGCGGGGGAGAAAAATGCATTCACATCAATCCTTGACTCGAACCTGACAACGATTTTGACAGCAGCCGTACTGTTCTTCTACGGGACAAGCTCAGTAAAAGGGTTTGCCACCATGTTGATTATCAGTATTTTGATGAGCTTCCTAACTGCCGTTTACGGTTCTCGTCTATTGCTGGGTTTATGGGTTCAGAGCGGGTTGTTTAAAAAGAAATCAGGCTGGTTTGGTGTCAAAAAATCTGACATCAGAGATCTTTCTGAGAATGTCGATACGTTAGATCTGCCAACCCGGTTTGACAAGCTTGACTTTGTTAAGCCGAGGAAGACGTTTTTCACGATTTCAGGGATTCTCCTGGCATCTGGATTAATTGTTCTCATTGTGTTCAAATTGAATTTGTCTATTGACTTCTCAAGTGGAACCCGGATAGAAGTGGTATCCGACAAACCGCTGACAACAGAAAAAGTGGATTCAGTCCTTGAAAAATTAGACTTGAATTCCGATGATATTGTCATATCGGGCGACGAAAATGAAATTGCTGCTGCTAGATTGATTGGGGTATTATCTAAGGATAAGATTGCTGAGGTCAAAACGGAGCTTAATAAAGAATTTGGCCATGAACCAAATGTCAGTACAGTGTCACCAACAGTCGGAAAAGAACTGGCTAAAAATGCAATTAAAGCCTTGTTAATTGCTTCTGTTGGAATTGTCATCTATACGACCATCCGTTTTGAATTTTCTATGGCTGTTGCAGCGATCGCTTCGCTGCTGCATGATGCGTTCTTCATGGTGGCGTTCTTCAGCATCACCCGGCTTGAAGTGGATTTGACGTTCATTGCAGCGGTTCTAACGATTGTTGGTTATTCCATCAATGATACGATTGTCACCTTTGACCGGATGCGAGAAAACATGCATAAAAAGAGGCGCCTGAAAACAAAGGAAGAAATCGCCGAGGTCATGAATGTCAGTATCCGCCAGACATTAGCACGTTCTCTTAATACAGTGTTAACGGTACTCATCACCGTTGTTGCTATGCTTATCTTTGGAAGTGAAGCGATTCGCAATTTCTCGATCGCCTTACTTGTTGGATTATTGATTGGGGTTTATTCCTCTATCTGTGTCGCAGGACCAGTTTGGTATGTTTTGAAGGTGCGCGAATTGAAAAAGAACGGCCCTATCAAAACGGTGAAAGAAAAGAAGAAATACAGCGATCAGCCACAAGTATAGTGGATTTAAGCGGAAGTGCCTTTCATGCGCTTCCGCTTTTCTTATTGAAACAACCCTTAGGCTCCTGTATAATAAGAAAGTCTAAAGAGGTGAAGGTAAGGTATGTTAAAGTCGAAAACAAGATGGGTTGTTCAAGAACCTGATCAATATCTAGTCAAAAAACTAGAAACTGAGTTAAACATTACGCCTCTAACTGCATCGCTTCTTGTCAATCGTGGATTAGATACCGTTGATTCTGCACGGTATTTTTTATTTGGAAAAGATGAATTCCACGATCCGTATTTACTGAAAGGAATGGACTTAGCTGTAAGCAGGATCCGTCTTGCCATTGACAAGCAGGAACCCATTCTTATATATGGAGATTATGACGCTGATGGAGTCAGCAGTACATCAGTTTTAATGATTACGCTTCGTGAATTAGGTGCCAATGTTCAGTTTTACATCCCTAATCGGTTTACAGAAGGGTATGGCCCCAATGAAGCTGCGTTTCGCCATGCGGCCGAAATCGGCATTAAATTAATTGTCACGGTCGATACAGGGATAGCTGCTGTTCATGAAGCTGCTGTAGCCAAAGACCTTGGGCTCGACCTGATCATTACCGACCACCATGAACCGGGTCCTGTTTTGCCAGAGGCTTTGGCCATCATCCATCCTAAGCTTCCAGACAGCGTGTACCCGTTTCGTGAGCTTGCAGGAGTGGGTGTTGCCTTTAAATTAGCCCACGCCTTGTATGGCAAGCTGCCGGACCATTTGCTTGAAATCGCCGTTATCGGAACAATTGCCGATTTAGTTTCTTTGAAGGATGAAAACCGCCTGATTGCCAAAAAGGGGCTGCAAAATCTAAAGAGTACGGACAATGTCGGCCTAAAAGCGCTTTTAAAGATTGCCGGTGTGAACTCGATGTCAATCAACGAGGAAACGATTGGTTTTTCCATTGCGCCGAGGATCAATGCCGTCGGCCGGCTGGCTGATGCTGATTTGGCCGTTGAGCTTATTCTTACTCAAGACCCGATTGAAGCAGAACAATTGGCAGAAGAAATGGAAGCCTTGAATAAAACGCGCCAGTCGATTGTGAATGCCATTACGGATGAAGCGATGGATGAGGTAGAAAAACATTATTTGGATGATGCCAATAAGGTCCTGGTTGTGGGGAAAGAAGGCTGGAACGCCGGAGTAATAGGAATCGTCGCTTCCAGACTTGTGGAAAAATATTACCGTCCAACCATTGTTTTAAGCTTCGACAAAGAAAAGGGCTTGGCAAAGGGTTCCGCTCGAAGTATTGCCGGATTTGATATGTTTCAAAATCTGTCCGCCTGCAGGGACATTCTCCCTCATTTTGGCGGACATCCAATGGCTGCGGGAATGACGCTAAACCTGGATGATGTTGATGTGCTTAGGGACCGGTTAAATGAGCTGGCTGACTCGGTTTTAACAGACGAGGACTTTGTTCCTGTGACATTTTTGGACTTGGAGGTCAGTCTGGAAGAAGTGGATTTAACGGCCCTTGAGGAGATGAATTTATTATCTCCTTTTGGCATGGACAACGCCAAGCCGAAGGTTTTAATACAAAATGCGGAGATTTCAAATATAAGGAAAATTGGCAGTGACCAAAGCCATTTAAAGGTGTTATTAAATGACAATGGGGCAAGCCTTGATGGGATTGGCTTTGGATTAGGCCCGTTAGTGGATGAAATCTCGCCTGCTGCGAAAATTTCTTTAATTGGTGAATTGTCCGTTAATGAATGGAACAATATACGTAAACCACAAATCTTTGTTCAGGATATGGCCATAAACGATTGGCAGCTATTTGATTGCCGCGGCCAGGTCCAGTTAGGCAGCTTAGGGCGATTGGTGCCTTCTATGGATAAAAAAATCATTGTTTTTAACAGGGGAAATCTTGAAAAACTAGATAATAAATTAAAGGAAGAAGCAGTATTAATAGAAGATGTCCAAGCAGCGCTGAATTTTCATGCTAATCATGTCAGCTTGGTATTAGCTGATTTTCCTCCGTCTAAAGACATCCTGCTCCATTTGTTGAAGGGCGCCCGGCCTTCAAGAATTTATGCTTGTTTCTATAAGGAATCCAGTGATTTCTTTAGCATGATCCCTAATCGCGATCACTTTAAATGGTATTATGGGTTTCTCATGAAATTTGGCCCCATTGATTTAAAGCGTTATGCGGATGATATTGCTAAACGGCGGGGGTGGAAGCGGGAAACAATTGTTTTTATGTCACAGGTGTTTTCTGAACTGGATTTTGTTACAATAAACAATGGATTCATTAGTTTAAATAAACAATCGCAAAAGCGTGATTTAACTGACTCAAAAATCTACCAAACAAAACAGGTCCATTATGCGCTTGAAAGAGATTTATTATTGTCCTCTTATCAAGAGTTGAAAGATTGGTTTGATCAAGCCATTCAGGAGTCAGTGAAAACTGAGGAGGCAATTTAAGAATGGATTTAAGACAATTTATCGCCATTGTAGAAGACTATCCAAAGGAAGGGATCGTTTTCAAAGATATTACGCCGTTAATGAATAATGGCGAGGCATATAAGTATGCAACGGACAGTATTGTTGAATATGCCAAAGATAAACAAATTGATTTAATCGTCGGGCCGGAAGCAAGGGGATTTATTATCGGGTGTCCGGTTGCCTATGCACTGGGTGTTGGATTTGCTCCGGTCCGCAAAGAAGGCAAGCTTCCGCGTGAAACGATTAAAGTCAGCTATGGACTGGAGTATGGCCAAGATGTTTTAACCATTCATAAGGATGCCATTAAACCGGGCCAGCGCGTCCTCATTACGGATGACCTTCTTGCAACAGGCGGTACTATTGAAGCGACCATTAAGTTAGTGGAACAGTTGGGCGGAGTCGTAGCGGGCATTGCTTTCCTTGTTGAGCTAGCCTATTTAGAAGGCCGAAACAAACTAAATGGATATGATATTTTAACACTCATGCAGTATTAATTTATCGATGAGGGCACTCGTTTTTAGAGTGCTCTCTTTGTTAATGATTTCTTGCAGCTTCATTCAAATTCGACAGATTTTTTCAATATTTGTAGAAAATATGTCTCAATTACTTTACATCTTCCTTATTTTTTTCGATAATAGTAACAATCATTCTAAAATAGTAACAATTTTTTATAGAATGAATGGATATATAAGTATATTGCTAAACGTTATCCTTATAGATAATCAGGCAGACTCTAGTTTGTGTGAACAAACTAAATTGAGATAGAAAATAAAGGTGATCTCATGGCGAATGATCAAGTGTTAACGGCCGACCAAGTCCTTGACAAAACCAGGAAATATTTAAATGAGGAGCATGTGGAATTAGTCAAAAAAGCGTATGAATACGCCAAATATGCTCATCGTGACCAATATCGAAAATCAGGCGAGCCCTATATCATTCATCCCATTCAGGTTGCCGGCATTTTGGCAGATTTGGAGATGGATCCGGCGACGGTAGCGGCAGGCTTTCTGCATGACGTTGTTGAAGACACTCAGGTAACCTTGACAGATCTTGAGGTTGAATTCAATGACGAAGTGGCTATGCTGGTAGACGGTGTAACGAAATTAGGAAAAATTAAATATAAATCGCACGAAGAGCAGCAGGCGGAGAATCACCGGAAAATGTTTGTTGCTATGGCCCAGGACATTCGGGTCATTTTAATTAAGCTTGCTGACCGTCTGCATAATATGCGGACCCTGAAGCATCTGCCTGTTGAAAAGCAGCGCAGGATTGCAAACGAGACACTTGAGATTTTCGCCCCTTTAGCTCACCGTTTGGGTATTTCCAAAATTAAGTGGGAGCTGGAGGACACCGCCTTAAGATATTTAAATCCTCAGCAATATTATCGGATTGTCAACTTAATGAAGAAGAAGCGGGAAGAACGCGAGCAATATCTTGATGATGTCATTGACGGGGTTAAATCGCGTTTAGAAGAAGTTTCCATAAGAGCCGAACTTTCTGGACGTCCAAAGCATATTTACAGCATATACCGAAAAATGGCCTTGCAAAATAAGCAATTCAGTGAAATTTATGATTTGTTGGCTGTTCGGATTGTGGTCAATAGCATTAAAGACTGCTACGCCGTATTAGGTATCATCCATACGCTATGGAAACCGATGCCGGGACGATTTAAAGATTATATTGCAATGCCAAAGCCTAATATGTACCAATCTCTGCATACGACAGTCATTGGCCCAAAGGGAGACCCGCTGGAAGTGCAAATCCGTACATTTGAAATGCACCGGATTGCCGAATACGGTATTGCCGCCCACTGGGCATACAAGGAAGGAAAATCGGTCAGCGATAGCTCAACGTTTGAACAGAAGCTAACTTGGTTTAGAGAAATTCTTGAGTTCCAAAACGATACAGCGAATGCCGAAGAATTTATGGAGTCCTTAAAAATCGACCTGTTTTCTGACATGGTATTTGTTTTTACGCCAAAGGGCGACGTCATTGAATTGCCATCCGGCTCCGTGCCGATCGACTTTGCTTACCGGATTCACTCGGAAATTGGCAATAAAACTATTGGCGCAAAAGTGAACGGAAAAATGGTGACGCTGGACTATAAGCTGAAAACAGGGGATATTATTGAAATACTAACCTCTAAACATTCCTATGGACCAAGCCAGGATTGGCTCAAGCTGGCGCAAACCTCGCAGGCCAAAAATAAAATCCGCGCCTTCTTTAAAAAGCAGCGACGCGAAGAAAATATTGAAAAAGGCAAAGAGCTGGTAGAAAAAGAAATTCGCAGCATGGAGTTTGATGTGAAAGAAATTTTAACTCCAGAAAATCTCAAAAAAGTGGCGGAGAAGTTCAATTTTACCAATGAAGAGGATATGTATGCAGCGGTGGGGTATAACGGCGTTACGGCCCTTCAGGTTGCAAACCGGCTGACTGAAAAGTGGCGCAAAAAACGCGATCAGGAACAATCCGCAAGCATTGCTAATGTAATTACCGACTTAAAGGCGGTTCCCCAATCCTCGAAAAAACGGGAATCTGGAGTGCGGGTTCAAGGCATTGATAACCTATTAATCCGCTTGTCAAGATGCTGCAACCCAGTGCCTGGAGACGATATTGTCGGTTATATCACAAAAGGCCGCGGGGTTTCGGTGCACCGCTCTGATTGCACCAATATCGACTCGAATGATGCCCAGTCACGGCTGATTCCAGTCGAATGGGAGTCATCGTTGAATGATCGGAAAGAATATAACGTCGATATTGAGATTAGCGGTTTTGACCGCAGAGGCTTGTTAAATGAAGTCCTTCAGGCGGTAAATGAGACGAAAACCAATATAAATGCTGTAACCGGAAAAACGGACCGCAATAAAATGGCTACCATCAGCATGACAATTGCCATTCACAATGTCGCCCATTTACAAAAGGTGGTTGACCGGATTAAACAAATTCCTGATATTTACTCAGTCCGCCGAATGATGAATTAAGGAGTCAGAAATATGCGTATTGTTGTTCAACGGAGCAAGGCCGCCCGGGTAACCGTGGAGGGGGAAGTGACAGGGCAAATTACAAAAGGGCTTGTCCTGCTGGTTGGTGTCACGCACAACGACAGCGAAAGTGAGGCTGCTTATCTGGCTGAAAAGATTGCGAACTTGAGAATCTTTGAAGATGAAGCCCAAAAGATGAATTTGTCCCTGCTGGATGTTGGCGGTGAAATTCTGTCTGTTTCGCAATTTACTTTATACGGAGACTGCCGAAATGGGCGCCGCCCAAGCTTTGCTGAGGCGGCCCGTCCGGAGCATGCGATTCAAATTTATGAGGCTTTTAACCAATTGCTTCGTGAAAAAGGAATCCATGTTGAAACGGGAGTTTTTGGTGCGATGATGGATGTGGAGTTGACCAATGACGGTCCAGTCACGTTAATAGTGGAGAGTAAAGCATAAAAAAGGCTTGGCCCAATTCAATTGGTGCCAAGCCTTTATTTAGCTGATAGGAAAGTGAAAAATTCCTATCAGGCAAAAGTGCAGCTGCGCCTCTATATTCGCCAGCCTGTGGATTTCCGTTATTGTTTAAAATATCTTGCCAATCCCTCGAAAAGGCCGGTTGCTGCATTTTCCTGGAAGCCGCTGGATTTCAATGTCATTTCTTCTTCGGGGTTGCTCAGGTAGCCAAGCTCGATTAATACAGCATTTTTGTTGTTTTCACGGAGCACATGATAGTCGCCAAACCGGACGCCGCGGCTTTTCATCTTTGTTTGTCCCACTGTTGCAGAATAAACGGTAGTAGCCAATGGCTTTTGGAAGGAATGATAATAATAGCCCGTCATTCCCTGGACACTGCGGTCTTCATTGCTGTCATAGTGCAAACTGATAAACGCGTCGGCATTGTAGACCTGGGCGGCTCTTACCCTAGAAGGCAGTGATATAAAGGTGTCACTATTTCTAGTTAGATAAACATGCGCTCCCGCTGAGAGCAATTTATCATATAAAAGCTTGGCTGTTCGGAGTGTCAGTTCCTTTTCTAATGTTCCGTTTGCCCCTGTCGTTCCATTATCGCCGCCGCCGTGCCCTGGATCCAGCACAATCGTCTTGTTTTTCAGATAGCCTTCAGCACCGGCTTTTACAATGTTTGGGGCAGAACCATCGGCGGTAACCACCCATCCGGCCACATAACCGGTTTTTCCGCTATCCAATTTGATTTGATACCAATCATTTGCCACACTGATAACCGGAAATTGATCCCCTTCGTCTGCCCGGAGCATGACGTCCGACTGGACATCTGGGGACGTTCGAATATTGGTCCCATCTTGCAATATGCTAATCTTGTTTGCCTTCCCAGCTTGTCCATCGCTGGCTTTTCCAGAAGTTTTATTCATATACCAGCTGGCCACCCAGCCAAAGCTGCCAGGTTGATATTCAATCTTCATCCAGCTGTTTTTCTCTTCAACAATCGGGTAGCTTTCTCCATTTGACACTGTACCTACAATATTGGAGTTGTAGGATGTCCCTGAGCGGACATTCAGGCTGTCTGCAGTCACCATTCCCACTGTGTTACTGGTTTCTTTTTTTGCTGTGCCAGCGGATGCTGCTGATTGCTGGTCAATAAACTCAGAACTGACCCAGCCTGTTAAGGCGGAATAGCTAATCTTGGTCCAACTGTTTTTTTGTGAAAGGATCGTCACGTTGGTTCCTTTTGTCAGTTTGCCCACGATGGTGCTTTTGCTGGACGGTTCTTCACGGACATTTAGAATGTCCCCGTTAACTTGCCCTAAATCTTTTTTAGCTGTTTCCGTTTTGTCAGTTGTTTTAGCGGATAGATTGAAAAATTCCTTTGATGCCCAGCCTTCACCAAACTGGGAATCAATTTTATACCAGTTCTCATTTTGGTCAAGGATTTGCACCTCATCGTCCTTAGCCAGTAATCCGATGATTTGGAAGCTTGTCCCTGGACCAGAGCGGACCCTCAATTGGTCGGTTGCTGCTTTGGCCCTCGTATTTTTTGAGATGGGATCGGCCTTCGCAGGTTCACCGTTCTCTTTTGCAACTAACCAATTTACTACCCAGCCTGTTTTAAAGGCCGATAGCTGAATCTGGACCCAGTCACCCTTTTCCTTGATGACGGGATATTTTTCCCCCCGTTTTGCCTGCTTCACTAATGAATAACTTAAGCCCGGCCCGCTCCGGACATTGACCATATCCGTATCAATAACAATCGAGCCACTGGAAGCCATCGTATTCCCCAACGGCAGGAAGGTTCCTGCAACAAGAATGATACAGGCCAGTAGAATGATATTTTTTCGAAACATAGAACCCTCCTTCTTATAATGTCCACTACTTATTTTAACGGAATAAGCCCTGAAAATCATTCCTCAATTAGCAAATCAGGCCAAAAAAACTACGAATAGACTATTAAGATGCAATTTCTTCATGGGAGTTGGACATACTAAGATAAAAGTTGGAGTCTGGAGGAGTGATTTGCGATGCGAATGAGTGAAAAAGGAAGAAATGCGCAATCAATGGAAGGACGGCTTTTTGGGGTTGATTTTCACGACTTTATCCAAAAAGAGCACGAATCGACGACATTTGAGCTGGCTTCAGAATTCGGGCTGACGATGGGAGATGTCAAAAAGTTAAAAAAACATTTAGGGAGAGCCTAAATCTATCTTGACATTAGAATCGATGCTCCGTATCATTATATAAATAAAATACTATATTGAAAGTAACCAATGATGGAGCATAGTAGTTAAGGCAGCTTCCATGAAAAGAGAGGAAATGCCCCGGGCTGAAAGCATTTCTGCATGAATCTTAATGAAAGAACACTCCGTAGGCTTCTCCCTGAAAAAGTTTGGCTTTAGTAGGGGAAGAACGTGGCAGGCGTTAACTGTTTGAGAGGAAGAGCTCTTTTTTGGAACTCTTCAACTAGGGTGGCACCGCGGATTAAACTTCCGTCCCTTGTTTAATGACAAGGGATGGGAGTTTTTTTATTTTTCAAGCCTGCAGAATGAAGTCATCTTTACCGCTGGGAAGCTGTGCTTGCTACATATATTTTTATTAAACATGGAACTAAAGGAGGATACCCTAATGTCGATTAACATCCCTAGAGGCACACAGGACATTCTGCCGGGAGAGGTAGAGCTGTGGCAGCTGATTGAAAATAAAGCCAGGGATCTTTGTGAAAAATATCAATATCAGGAAATTCGAACACCCATTTTTGAACACACCGAACTGTTTTCCCGCGGTGTCGGCGATACGACAGATATTGTGCAAAAAGAGATGTACACATTTGAGGACCGTGGCGGCCGGAGCATCACTCTAAGGCCTGAAGGGACAGCCTCTACCGTGAGAGCATTTGTGGAAAAAAAGATGTATGGTAATGCCAACCAGCCGGTCAAGCTGTACTACATGGGACCCATGTTCCGTTATGAGCGTCCGCAGTCAGGCCGATTCCGTCAGTTTGTCCAGTTCGGCGTCGAAGCATTAGGGAGCCACGATCCGGCCATTGATGCAGAAGTGATTTCCCTTGCGATGAATCTTTATAAGGAAATGGGTTTGAAAAAATTAAAGCTGATTATTAACAGCCTTGGCGACAAAGACAGCCGCCTTGCTCACCGCGATGCTTTAATTAATCATTTTAAACCGAGAATCGGAGAGTTTTGTAAAGACTGCCAAAGCCGTCTGGAAAAGAACCCGCTGCGAATTCTCGATTGTAAAGTGGACCGGGACCATGAATTAATGAAATCAGCCCCTTCGATTATCGACTATCTCAATGAAGAGTCCAAAGCATATTTTGATAAACTTCAAAAATATTTGGGCCAACTTGATATTCCGTTCGAAGTCGATCCGAACTTGGTCCGCGGGCTGGATTATTATAACCATACCGCCTTTGAAATTATGAGCGATGCAGAGGGCTTCGGGGCGATTACCACGCTTTGCGGCGGAGGCCGCTATAACGGGCTGGCAGAGGAAATTGGCGGCCCCGAAACTCCAGGCATCGGCTTCGCCCTAAGTATTGAACGGTTTATTGCTGCTCTAAAAGCAGAAGGAATCGAATGGGAAGTCAATCCAGGTATTGATTGTTATTTAGCTGCCCTTGGTGAAGAAGCCAAGGATTATACCGTTGGATTGCTGCAGAAGCTCCGTTTGGCGGGAATTTCGGCAGAACGGGATTATTTGGATCGAAAAATTAAAGCCCAGTTTAAAGCCGCTGACCGGTTAAATGCAAAGTTTGTGGCGGTTCTGGGTGATGAAGAGCTTCAAAATAAAAAAATTAATGTAAAAAATATGGCAACAGGCGGCCAAGTTGAAGTCGATTTGGATGGCATTGTTGAGTACATTCAGGGGATGGAAAGGTAAGGAGGATTATCATGTTATATGGGAGATCGTATTTTTGTGGTGAAGTTCCGGAATCAGCAGTAGGAGAGAAAGTTTCCTTAAAAGGCTGGGTACAAAAACGCCGTGACCTTGGCGGCCTGATTTTTATCGATTTGCGGGACCGGACAGGGGTTGTACAGGTTGTGTTTAATCCCGATGTTTCTAAAGAAGCATTGGAAACGGCTGAGAAAATCCGTAATGAGTTCGTTTTGGATGTGGTGGGAACAGTGGTTGCCCGAGAAGCCGGAACGATTAATGAAAATTTGAAAACAGGTACCATTGAAGTCCAAGCGGAAAACGTCACAATCATTAATGAATCCAAAACACCGCCGTTTATGATTACGGACAAAACGGATGCTTCTGAGGATGTCCGCTTGAAATACCGCTACTTGGACTTCCGCCGTCCGGTCATTTTTGAAACGTTAAAAATGCGTCACCGGGTGACGAAACATATTCGAAACTTCCTTGATTCTGAAGGGTTTTTAGATATCGAAACACCGATTTTAACGAAGAGCACTCCAGAAGGCGCGCGTGACTATTTGGTTCCAAGCCGTGTGCATCCTGGTGAGTTCTACGCTTTGCCACAATCACCGCAGATATTTAAGCAGCTGCTGATGGTGGGCGGGGTTGAACGGTATTATCAAATTGCCCGCTGCTTCCGTGATGAGGACTTGCGTGCGGACCGACAGCCGGAGTTTACTCAAATCGATATTGAAACAAGCTTTTTGAGCCAAGAAGACATTATTGCACTTATGGAACGGATGATGTCTCAGTTGATGAAAGAAGTAAAAGGCATTGACGTCTCTGTGCCGTTTCCGCGCATGACCTACCAGGAGGCGATGAGCCGGTATGGTTCTGACAAACCGGATACCCGCTTCGGACTGGAGCTTGTTGATGTTTCCGAGATCGTGAAGGATTCAGACTTCAAGGTGTTTGCTGGTGCTGTCCAAAACGGCGGACAGGTTAAAGCGATCAATGTAAAGGGTGCTGCTGACAAATATTCACGGAAAGACATCGATGCCTTAGGTGAACATGCGGCCCGTTATGGCGCAAAAGGATTGGCTTGGGTGAAGGCCGAGGCAGATGGTCTTAAAGGGCCGATTGCCAAATTCTTCTCTGAAGAGGACGGACAGTCATTGAAAGCTACATTGGAAGCTTCAGAAGGTGATTTGCTGGTGTTTGTTGCCGACAAGAAGAGTGTGGTTGCTGATGCTTTGGGTGCATTAAGACTTAAGCTGGGCAAGGAGCTCGGCTTGATTGACCAAAGTTTATTCAACTTCTTGTGGGTCACGGACTGGCCGCTGCTTGAATACGATGAGGAAGAAGGCCGCTATTATGCAGCCCATCACCCATTCACCATGCCATTCCGTGAGGATTTAGAGCTTTTGGATACCGATCCTTCCAAAGTACGGGCACAAGCCTATGATATCGTCCTGAACGGCTATGAGTTGGGTGGAGGTTCATTGAGGATTTTCGAGCGCGATATTCAAGAAAAGATGTTTAAAGTCCTCGGCTTTACACCTGAGCAGGCACGAGAACAATTCGGATTCCTGCTTAATGCCTTTGAATATGGAACACCTCCTCATGGAGGAATTGCCCTTGGTCTTGACCGATTGGTGATGCTTCTAGCCGGCAGCACGAACCTTCGGGATACGATTGCTTTTCCAAAAACGGCCAGTGCAAGCTGTCTGTTAACGGATGCTCCTGGTGAGGTTTCTGAGGCACAATTAAATGAATTGCATTTGTCACTAAATCTTCCTAAATAAAGGGAATCCTGTTTAGTGGATATCTTGATGGCGGCATAAAAATATGTTAATATAAGTACAAGTAAGAAGAGTCCTGAAATGTACGTTGTATAACCTGAAGTTTTGACCGAACATTTTATTATTGGGAGTCTGGAGTTTTTTAAATGGCGTAAATGCCCCACTCATTGCGAGTAAGGGGACTTACAATATTTGGAACAGGACACCCACCTGCTGAGTGCGGGATCAAAACGAGGGATTTAAAAACGACGGCATCATTGGGACTCTTTTCTATTTCACACCTCCTGATTCAGTGAGGTTTTTTTGTTTTTAAATCCATAATCCCCATCAAGATACTTGTATTTAAGGGGAAGTATGATATATTTTTTAGGGTGAAATGATATATGTATCGTTTAAATTTGTAGATAGTTGGAGGAACATTATGCTGCATCAATTTTCTCGTAATGAGCTGGCGATTGGTAAAGAAGGATTGGAGATTATGAAAAACAGCACGGTGGCTGTTTTGGGGATCGGCGGTGTCGGCTCATTTGCGGCTGAAGCGTTAGCCCGCTCTGGTGTCGGCCGTTTAATTTTAATTGATAAGGACGATGTGGATATTACGAATGTCAATCGTCAGTTGATTGCGCTTTTGTCTACTGTTGGCCGTCCTAAAGTGGAGCTGATGGAGGAACGGATTAAGGATATTAATCCTGATTGTGAAGTTATTTCTTTAAAGATGTTCTATACGGAAGAAACCTATGAGCAGATTTTTAGTTATCCTTTGGATTTTGTAGTGGATGCGTCAGATACGATTGTTTATAAAATTCATCTGATGAAAGAGTGCTTAAAGAGGGGAATCCCGATTATCTCAAGTATGGGGGCGGCCAATAAAATGGATCCGACACGGTTCCAGATTGCGGATATTTCGAAGACGCATACTGACCCGATTGCTAAGGTGATTCGGACGAGGCTGCGCAAAGAGGGGATTAGAAAAGGGATTCCGGTTGTTTTCTCTGATGAGAGCCCGATTGTGATACGGGAAGAGGTACGCAAGGTGGTTGGAAACGATCAAGCACCGATTCGGAAGGCAAAAATGCCGCCATCCTCGAATGCGTTTGTTCCATCTGTGTGCGGTTTGATTATGGCGAGTTATGTAGTCCAGGAGTTGTTAAAGGATATTAAGATTAGCCGGGTGAAGGATGAGAAATAGATAATCTTTGCAGGTGGTATATGCTCTTGTTTTTACGTGACCGAGAACAGGGAAAAAAGCGAAAGTGGGTCACGTAGAGGGGTTCTACGTGACCGAGAACAGGGAAAAAAGCGAAAGTGGGTAACGTAGAGAGGTTCTACGTGACCGAGAACAGGGAAAAAAGCGAAAGTGGGTAACGTAGAGGGGTTCTACGTGACCGAGAATAGAGTAAAAAGCGAAAGTGAGTCACGTAGAGAGGATCTACATGACCAAGAACAGAGAAAAAAGCAAGAATAGGTCACGTAGAGTCTTCTACGTGACCTATTCTTATTAAAAAGCTTCAGTTAAGTCTTCTCATTCAAAATATAACCACCTGCCATACCCGATGGCTTTATAGTGTTGTAAAAGGAATCTTCTAATCATCTTTTTCGACGGAATAACCGCACACCATTCATGAACAAGATTAGTTGTAATCCTCATCTCCGGAAACAAAAGCTTTAGTTCCTCCACGCTGCGGACCACAGCCGTCTCAATTGCCTCATGCTCCCCGCAAACATCACATATTATTTCCTGCTCCCCAACCGTTAACATAAACGAATCACATCTATTGCAACAAAGCCCTTTTTTCTGCTGATCATAACGATAGGCAGGCAAGCTGGTGAAAGGAGTTTCCTTTTGGTGTAATGCCACCAACTGGTCCGCTAACCGCTTGTGCTGGCTGCCCAGCTTAGAAGGGATCCGATTTAACCTATTCAAAAAACTATCAAGCTGCGTTGGATAAATAATCGGCTTGTGTAAGGGCCCTTGATACAGGGTAAAATGGGGATTAACAAAAACAACATAACCATCAAGCGGCAATTGCACACCTAGACCTTGAAGTAAAGGGCGGAATAAAGACATGCAGCGTTTTAGCTGGTCCAGAGGATTTTTTATATCCGTGTCAGGCAACATCTTAAAGGCATCCTTATCCGGTGAGTAGCAGCAATCACCCTCATAATTTTTTATTTCAATCGGAAATAAACTTTTTTGGAAGATAAGTAAGGTGTCGATTTGAAAATAGGAGTTATGATACTTGAGGCATAAATCGTTTAATACATACACATCACATTGAAGCTTTTCCGTTAACTTGTCAAACAGTAATTCGCCTTCATAGCCTTTTTCGAGAAACAAATACGTTTTCTTTTCCTCTGGTGTCAAAGCCATTCTCTTGTATAAGATTCTCATTTTTTTTAATTCCGTTGACTCGGTTCGGGTTTTATACAGCTCCATTTTCCACATCCTTTCATAGGCTACCTTCATTGTATATAAAAATATGCAAACAATATCAAAGCGTCTATGAAAGTTTTGGTAATTTTTTTGTAAAATTCGCCTGAAGGATGTCATCTGTTAAGGTAAACTAAAAAGAGGATATTTGGTGAAGAGAGGAGACCTGTTTTGGAACAAATTGTCGAACTTAAGAATGTAACCAAAGTGATAAAAGGCAGAACCATCATTGACGATATTAGCTTTCAAGTAAATAAAGGAGAAGTATTTGGATTTTTGGGGCCAAATGGTGCTGGAAAAACCACAACCATCCGAATGATCGTTGGCTTAATGGATATGACCAAAGGTGACATCCTAATTGGCGGGGCGAGCATTAAAACAGATTTTGAGGAGGCCGTCAGACACATCGGGGCCATCGTAGAAAACCCGGAAATGTATAAGTTTTTAACCGGGTATCAAAACCTGATTCATTACGCCAGAATGACAACCGGCATCACAAAAGAGAAAATTGCGGAAATCATAGAACTTGTTGGATTAACCGACCGAATCAACGACAAAGTCAAAACCTATTCCCTTGGTATGAGGCAGCGGTTAGGATTAGCCCAGTGCCTGTTGCATGATCCACAGGTATTAATCCTTGACGAGCCGACAAATGGCCTCGATCCGGCAGGAATCAGAGAAATTCGCGATTATGTCCGCCGCCTCGCCCGTGAAAAAAACATGGCGGTTATTGTTTCGAGCCATTTGCTTTCTGAAATGGAAATGATGTGTGACCGTATCGGCATTATTCAGGATGGCCGGCTGGTCGATGTTCAGCAAATTAAGGAATTTATCCAGGGGAGCGGGACAGCCTTCGAATTGGAAGTGATACCAAGCAAGCAGGCATTAGCTGTCTTGCAAAACCATTATCCTGAAGCAAGAATCACTTCTTACAGAGACGGGGTCACGATTGAGCTTAGGAAACTAGAGATTCCGGGCCTGGTAAAAATATTAGTTGAGGAAGGCTTCCAAATTTTCGGCATAAAAGAATCGGGCAAAACGTTAGAGGACCGTTTCCTTGAAGTAACAGGAGAAAAGGAGGGCGCGATCCGTGGTTAATTTAATCAAAAATGAATGGATGAAAATATTTAAACGCCCCGGGACGTATGTCATGATTGCCCTATTGATCATAATAACCAGCACCATAGCGCTGTTTTATAAATCACAGGAGAACACCAATAATGGTTCAGTCGATGCCAATTGGGAACAGACCCTTAAAGAAGAAAATACGGCGCTCGATGGCCAGATGCGTCAGAGCCAATCAAAAATTGAAAGAGATTATTATAAAAAACAAATAGCGATTAATGAGTACCGGATTGAACACCATATCCCGGCGAGAGAAAAATATAATGTATGGACTTTTGTTAAAGATGCTTCTACACTGATTACCCTCGCAGGATTATTTACCATTATTGTAGCAGCAGGTATCGTTGCCAGTGAATTTAGCTGGGGGACGATCAAGCTATTGCTGATACGGCCCATCAATCGAATGAAAATTTTATTGTCAAAATACGTAACGGTTTTATTATATGCGCTATTCATGATTGGAATTTTGTTTGTGTTCTCCAGTATTTTAGGAGCGATTTTATTCGGCTTTCCAGATCATCCTCAGCCATATTTGAACTATGATAACGGCCGGGTAACCGAGCAAAATATCGTGATCCATTTATTCATTTACTATGGCTTGAGCTCCATTAGTATGGTGATGCTGGTGACAATGGCCTTTATGATTTCCACTGTATTCCGAAACAGCTCACTGGCTATCGGCTTATCGTTATTTTTATTGTTTACCGGAGAACAATTTACCAGCCTGCTGGCCCTAAAATTCAGCTGGGCCAAATATATTTTGTTTGCTAACACCGATTTAATGCAATACATAGAAGGAACCCCGATGTTGGAAGGCATGACGATGCCATTCTCCATTTTGATGCTGTTGTTCTATTTTGCCGTATTTCTATTTTTATCCTTCTATGTTTTCAAAAAACGGGATGTGGCCGCATAACAATAAGAAGGGTGTCAGGAACTAATCTCTGACACCTTTCTATTTGCGTGAAAGCCGTTCATAGACGGTTGCAAGCGCCTGCTCAAATTTACCGGTTTTTTTAGGCTCGTAATATTGCTTATGTTTAATTCTGTCGGGCAAGTATTGCTGCTTGACCCAGCCGTTTTCATAGTTGTGGGGGTATTTATAGTCAATTCCTCTGCCAAGCTCTTTAGCGCCTTTAAAGTGGGCATCCTTCAAATGATCCGGAACTTCGCCGCCAATTCCTTTTTGAATATCACTGAGCGCTGCATCGATTGCCATAATCGCCGAATTGGATTTGGGCGATAAACACAGCTCAATAACGGCGTTGGCCAAAGGTATCCTGGCTTCAGGAAACCCAAGCCGTTCTGCTGTTTCAATCGCTGCTAATGTCCGGGCCCCGGCTTGCGGATTCGCTAGGCCGATATCTTCATAGGCTATGACGATCAAGCGGCGGCTGATGCTGACAAGGTCACCCGCCTCGATCAAGCGGCCCAGATAATGGAGGGCAGCATCCACGTCACTGCCGCGGATTGATTTTTGAAAGGCAGAAATGACATCATAATGGGCATCACCATCTTTATCTGCAGAAATGCTTTTCTTTTGCAAACATTCCTCGGCAGTCTGGACGTTGATGTGGATGACATTCTGTTCATCCGGATCCGTAGAAAGAATTGCTAACTCTAACGCATTTAACGAGCTTCGAACATCTCCATTTGAGCCCTGGGCAAAATGTTCCAATGCTTCGTTGGACACCTCGACATGTAGCTTTCCATAACCGCGCTCCTCGTCTTGAAGGGCCCGGAGCAAAACGGTTTTCACGTCATCTGGCGACAAGGGCTTTAATTCAAAAATCTGACAGCGGCTGCGGATGGCAGGATTAATCGCGTGATACGGGTTGCTCGTTGTTGCCCCAATCAACACAATCATGCCGTTTTCTAAATAGGGCAAGAGAAAATCCTGTTTGGCTTTATCTAACCGGTGGACCTCATCAAGGAGCAGGATCACTTTCCCCGACATTTTCGCCTCGGCGGCCACAATCTCCATGTCTTTTTTATTATTGGTAACCGCGTTCAACGTCCGGAACGCATACTTTGTGCTGCCGGCAATGGCACTGGCAATGGAGGTTTTTCCAATGCCGGGCGGCCCATATAATATCATCGAGGTCAGCTGTTTCGCTTTAACCATTCTGGCGATAATTTTCCCCTCGCCAACAAGGTGCTGCTGGCCGGCGACTTCTTCAATGGTTCTTGGCCGCATCCGGTAAGCTAATGGTTTTTGCTGCATCATGCATCTCTCCAAATTTTATAAGAAAATAACTTAATTCTACAATACCATTTCTTTAGCAAAAAGCATATTAGGGAAGAATATGATATAATTCTTAATGCCTATCAAATTACTAAGGATATCAAAGCTTTTATTATATATATGAAATGAGGTGCACGTATTGAAAATATCTACAAAGGGCCGTTATGGGCTGACGATTATGATTGAACTTGCCAAGAATTTTGGGGAAGGGCCCACTTCCTTAAAGGCAATAGCCCAAGCTAATAACTTGTCGGAGCATTATCTTGAGCAATTAATCGCACCGCTGAGAAATGCCGGATTAGTGAAAAGCATCAGGGGTGCTTACGGCGGCTATATACTGGCGGATGAACCATCCAAAATCACTGCTGGGGATGTCATTCGGGTTCTGGAAGGACCGATTATCATTGTGGAAGGAATCGAAGAAGAAAACCCTGCACAGCAGGAGCTTTGGATTCGGATTCGGGATGCGATTAAGAATGTATTGGAAAATACATCGCTTGAGGATTTAGCCAGCCACAGTACGGATTCTGAGCCAGAAGGTTATATGTTTTATATTTAATGTAAAAAATGGTAATAGTGAATTTTGTTGAATGAAGGTGTAACAATGGATCGAATCTATCTTGACCATGCGGCAACTTCGCCGATGCGCCCGCAGGTCATTGAAAAAATGCTGGAGGTCATGAATACCACTTTTGGCAATCCCTCCAGTATCCACTCGTTTGGGAGAGAAGCACGCCATTATATTGATTTGGCCCGTGCGGCAATGGCTGAGAGTATTGGTGCAAAGGAAAACGAGATTATTTTTACAAGCGGCGGAACAGAAGCGGACAACATGGCGTTATTTGGTGCGGCTGAGAGTTATCGGCAGAACGGCAAACACATCATTACCACACAAATCGAACACCATGCCGTTCTCCATGCCTGCAATAAATTAGAAAAAATGGGCTTTGAAGTCACCTATTTACCTGTAGATGAGACAGGGAGAATCTCTATTCAAGACTTAAAGGATGCCTTAAGAGATGACACCATCCTCGTATCAGTCATGTACGGAAACAATGAGGTTGGGACCATTCAGCCTATCAAAGAAATTGGGCAAGTGCTAAAGGAACATCCTGCGAAATTCCATACGGATGCTGTTCAAGCTTATGGTGTGGAAAAAATAGATGTGAATGAATGCTTGATAGACTTATTGTCTGTTTCGGCCCATAAAATTAACGGGCCAAAAGGAATCGGGTTTCTCTATGTTCGCTCTGATATTAAAATAGCTCCGCGGATGTTCGGCGGTGAGCAAGAACGAAAGCGCCGGGCTGGTACGGAAAATGTGGCGTCCATTGCTGGTTTCCATGAAGCCGTATTAATCGCAGTGAAAGAACTTGGCACTAAACGGCAAAAGTTTAACGGATATAAGGAAATGTTCATTAAAGAACTCAAGAGACAGGATATAGCGTTCCACGTAAACGGATTTCTTGAAAATTCCCTGCCGCATGTATTAAACTTAAGCTTTCCGGGAACGAATGTCGAAGCCATGCTGGTGAATTTGGATTTAGCAGGCATTGCGGTTTCCAGCGGGTCCGCCTGTACAGCTGGCTCCATCGAACCTTCCCATGTGCTGGTAGCCATGTATGGAAAAGATTCAGAGAAAATAACGAATTCGATTCGTTTTAGTTTTGGCTTTACGACAACCACCGAAGAAATTTTAAAGGCATCAGAAGAGACAGCGAAGGCTGTGCGGCGCCTTACCAAATAAAAAGAACTCCATCTAAGAAAAAGTGAGGTGAACAAAGATGGAAGCAAAAGATCCAAAAAACACCCGTGTTGTGGTGGGGATGTCAGGAGGAGTGGATTCCTCTGTAGCAGCACTGCTTTTGAAGCAGCAAGGCTATGATGTGATTGGCATTTTTATGAAAAACTGGGACGATACCGATGAAAATGGCGTTTGTACCGCCACGGAGGATTATAATGACGTGATTCGGGTCTGCAATCAAATCGGCATCCCTTATTATGCGGTCAATTTTGAAAAGCAATATTGGGACAAGGTGTTTACCTATTTCCTTGAAGAATATAAGGCAGGCAGAACGCCAAACCCTGATGTGATGTGCAATAAAGAGATCAAATTTAAAGCCTTTTTAGAGCATGCCATGAAATTGGGAGCAGATTATTTGGCTACTGGACATTATGCGAGAGTTGAGTTCCGGGATGGCGAGTATAAAATGCTTCGCGGTGTGGATGAGAATAAGGACCAAACTTATTTCCTCAACCAGCTTTCCCAAGAGCAGATCAGTAAAGTCATGTTCCCGATCGGCAGTTTAGAAAAATCAAGGGTGAGAGAAATCGCTAAGGAAGCGAATCTGGCAACTGCCGCGAAAAAAGACAGCACCGGGATCTGCTTTATCGGCGAACGGAACTTTAAAGAATTCCTTGGTCAATATCTACCGGCACAGCCTGGAAACATGGAAACCTTTGACGGAGAAGTAAAAGGCAGACATGAAGGCTTGATGTACCATACAATCGGCCAACGTCATGGCCTGGGCATTGGCGGTTCTGGTGAACCATGGTTTGCGATTGGGAAGGATTTAAAACGAAATGTCCTTTATGTCGGGCAAGGATTTCATCATGAAAAGCTTTATTCTGACTCGATTGTAGCGGCCAATGTCAGCTGGGTGTCAAATCGGCCAAAGCCGGTGGAATTTGAATGCACGGCGAAATTCCGCTACCGCCAGGAGGACCATAAAGTGACTGTTCAATTGCTGGACGATCAAAAGGTACGTGTCCTTTTCCATGAACCGATTCGCGCGGTCACTCCGGGCCAGGCTGCCGTTTTCTACAACGGTGACGAATGCCTTGGCGGCGGGACCATTGATGAAGTATATAAAAACAATGAACGATTGACTTATGTAGGTTAAAATTCAACCCTGATTCCATGAATGGAGTCAGGGTTTTCCTTTAAAATATGATATACTTCCCTATAGAATGGAGTGAAACGAAAATGGATCATAATCAAAAAGGTGTACAATTTCTTCAGGAAGGCAATCTGGAGGAGGCGGCTAAGGCGTTCAATGAAGCGATTAACGAGAATCCAAATGACCCTGCGGCTTATATTAATTTTGGCCATGTTCTAGCCGAATTGGGTGAAACGGACAAGGCACTGAAATTTTACCAAAGGGCGATCGAAATTGATGAAAATGCTGCGGCAGCTTATTACAGTGCAGGCAATTTGTATTTTAGCGCCGACCGTTTCCAAGAGGCTAAAAAAATGTTCGATGAAGCTATGAAACGCGGGCTGGAAACGAGCGATAATTTCTTTATGCTTGGCCTGACCTTAATGAACTTAGAGCAAAGCAAGTTTGCCCTTGCTTACTTTCAAAGAAGTGTTGAACTAAACGGAACAGATGCAGAAGCACGCTTCCAATTTGGGCTGTGCTTGGCGCAGTTGGAATTGCTTGAGGAGGCAATGGAGCAATTTGAAAAATGCCTGGAGCTCGAGCCGAATCATTCTGATGCCTATTATAATTTGGGTGTATCCTATGCGTTTAAGGAAAACGCAAGCAAAGCAATTAAAATGTTTACGAAAGCACTTGAAATTCAGCCAGACCATCTGTTAGCCGGACATGCTAAACAGTTAATCGAAGAAAATCTATAAATGGTTTTTCTTTTTTGAAGGGAGGGAGTCGATTGGAGAACCAGCAATCGCTTGATTTATTCACCGAACAGGGGACGTATATTAAGGGACGTCCATTTGTGACGATATTCCATAATGAACAGAATCTATATACAGTGCTGAGAATCCGGGTGGACGATACCAACCATACATACGAGGATAAAGAAGCGGTCGTCACAGGTTATTTTCCTAAAATTCACGAACAAGAGACGTATATCTTTTACGGTGATTTTAAGGAGCATCCCAAGTTTGGCCTGCAATTTCATGCGACTCATTTCCGTAAAGACATGCCCCAATCCAAGCAAGGAATCGTTGCCTATTTGTCTGGAGAAATGTTCAAGGGGATTGGAAAAAAAACCGCGGAGAACATTGTGGAAACCCTCGGGGAAGATGCGATATCAAAAATTCTCAATCAGCCATCCCTGCTGGATTCTGTTCCAAAACTCCCTCCAGATAAGGCTAAATTGCTGTATGATACCCTGCTGGAACACCAGGGGCTTGAGCAGGTCTTAATTGCTTTAAATCAATATGGCTTTGGTCCGCAGCTCTCTATGAGGATCTACCAAGTTTATAAAGAGGAAACCCTTGGCATCATACAAAAAAATCCTTATCAGCTTGTCGAGGAT
This sequence comes from Neobacillus muris, assembly GCF_943193175.1. GTDB lineage: Bacteria > Bacillota > Bacilli > Bacillales > Cytobacillaceae > Neobacillus > Neobacillus muris. The sequence goes on along the minus strand of NZ_CALPDF010000003.1, from coordinate 18,985 downwards.
GTTGAAGGAATCGGTTTTGGCCGGGCGGATGAGCTTGGTTACCAAATGGGGATTTCAGGGAATCATCCTGACCGTATTAAAGCGGCATGTCTATATATTTTAGAAAATGAATGTATGCAGACCGGACATGTCTATATGCATGCGGAGGATTTGCTCGAACAGGTGAAATCGCTGCTCGAAGGAAATCAACGCGATCTGATTGACTACTCTGATATTTCAACAGAAATCATTAAGCTTCAAGAAGAAGGAAAAATAGTGGGGGAAGAGCAGCGTGTTTATCTGCCCTCCTTATATTTTGCTGAGAAAGGCCTGATCACGAATATCCGCAGAATCTTAGGCCAAACGGAGTATCAAGAGCAATTTCCTGAGTCGGAGTTTTTGCTCGCACTTGGCAGTTTGGAGGACCGCTTAGGTGTTCAGTATGCGCCAACCCAGAGGGAAGCCATTCAAACCGCGTTGATGTCTCCGATGCTGATTCTGACAGGTGGGCCGGGTACAGGTAAAACGACGGTCATTAAAGGGATCGTTGAGCTCTATGCAGAGCTGCATGGCTGCTCGCTTGATCTGAAGGATTACCATAAAAGCCATGAACCATTCCCATTTTTATTGGCAGCCCCGACTGGGAGGGCTGCAAAGAGAATGAGTGAGTCAACGGGTCTTCCGGCAGTCACCATTCACCGGCTGCTTGGATATAACGGCACTGAAAATTTTGACCGTGAGGATGCTAGTCCGCTTGAAGGAAAAATTTTAATCGTTGACGAAACATCTATGCTCGATATTTGGCTGGCTAACCAGCTGTTTAAAGCATTGCCGGAGCATATCCAAGTGATACTCGTAGGAGATGAGGACCAGCTGCCGTCTGTCGGTCCAGGTCAGGTATTAAAGGATTTGCTGCGTTCGGAACGAATTCCCACCGTGAGATTAACAGACATTTACCGCCAGGCAGAAGGATCCTCTATCATTGAACTGGCCCATGAAATTAAGAAGGGCAGACTCCCGGCGAATATAGCGATGAAGCAGGCGGACCGATCGTTTATTAAATGCAGCACGGCACAGGTTGCGCAAGTGGTTGAAAAAATCGCGATTAACGCCAAGAATAAAGGGTTCACCGCGATGGATTTCCAAGTGCTGGCTCCGATGTACCGGGGACCTGCGGGCATTGACCGATTAAATGTTCTGCTGCAGGAAATTTTCAACCCCAATCCTGGTGGAACAAGAAAGGAAATTGCCTATGGCGATGTGAAATACCGGATTGGCGATAAGGTGCTTCAGCTCGTCAACCAGCCCGAAAATAATGTGTTTAATGGGGACATCGGGGAAATTATTTCGATTATTTATGCTAAGGAAAACACGGAAAAGCAAGACTTGATTTATATTTCTTTTGAAGGCAATGAAGTGGAGTATACCAGGCAGGATTTAAACCAAATCACCCATGCCTACTGCTGTTCGGTACATAAATCACAAGGCAGTGAATTCCCCATCGTCCTGCTGCCGGTAACAAGAAGCTATTATCGAATGCTTCAAAGAAACTTGATTTATACAGCGATCACCCGATCAAGGCAATCGTTAATCATTTGTGGTGAAGAGGATGCATTGAGGATGGGTGTGGAACGGGCAGATGAAATGTCAAGACTGACCACCCTATGCGAAAAGCTTCAAGAAGCCATTCCCATTCCTGGTTTGAATCAAGAATTGGACAGTAAGCCGGAGCTTGAAGCCATTCCATATGAAGAAGCTTTAATGAAGGTGGACCCGATGATCGGAATGGAAAACGTTTCACCTTATGATTTTATGCCATAAGACTGAAACTAAAAATGTTCACAGGAGGTGGGTTCTCTTTGCGAACATTTTCCTTATTAAAAGGGCAGCCTGTATTTGAAACGAAAAGCGGCATGAAGATTGGCGAAATTAGCGACTTATATATTTCTCCGGAAGGAACCGTAAAAGGATTACTGGTGAAAAAAGGTGTTGTATTTAAGCAATCCTGCTTTCTTGATATTCAAAAAGTGGATTCCTTCGGTTGGGATGGGGTTATGATTGAGGATGCCGGGCTTTTAGAAAAGGCAAAAGAAACGGCCGACAATACCATAAGCCTTCAGCATTCTCTTGAAGGGAAAATGATACTTTCTAAAAGTGGTGATTCGCTGGGGCTGTTGAATGACGTATATTTTCAGGAAGAAGTGGGCACAATCGTAGGGTACGAGATCTCGGATGGCTTCTTTTCGGACATAACGGAAGGGAAACAAGTGGTTCATTCCAAGAAGCCCTTAACGATTGGAAAAGATGCCATCATCGTAGACGTAAATGAAACATCACCGTCTATTACTCCTTCACTAGACAGGAAATAGGCAAAGGTTTCATAAGAGTAATGTAAGAATACGTGAGGTGTCTTTTCCATGTTCAAGTGCCCGAACTGTCAAAGCAAGGATATTGGTAAGATTGGCATCAACCAGTACTACTGCTGGAACTGTTTTATTGAGCTATCTGTGTCAAAGGGGATTATTAACACTCATCAGGTCGAAGAAGACGGAACCTTAAGCTCTTTGGACGACTTGTTTGAGGAAGAAGTCCGCCGCTTTACAATGTAAAAAGAAATTGGGTGGAACCCCTCGGTTTTTTCGGGGGGTTTTTGTATATTTACCTTACGGGTCTCCAACACTATCTTTAAAAGGAGGCCTAAAGCTTTGGAAATTCGTATGAAGTGGTTATATCGAATCGGTTTTACACTCCTTTTATTAATTGCCCTCTATATTTTTCTGAAATTGCGGTTTGTTTGGCTGCCCGTTGTTAAAGTGATTTTTGTGATTCTGCTTCCTTTTGGCATTTCCGCCTTTATTACTTATTTGCTTCATCCCGTCATTGAAAAATTGCATGAAAAAGGGCTGCATCGGGGATTGGCTATTTTTTCGATTTATCTTTTATTTTTTGGCGGCCTCGGTTTTGCCCTGTATAAGGGGATTCCTGCCATTATTGCTCAAATAAAAGACTTATCGGAAAGCGCGCCTGTTTTTGCCGAGCAGTATCGGGAATGGATTAAAATACTCCAATCCCATACTAGAGAATGGCCTGATGGGCTGCAGGCCCGAATCAATGAAGCGATTGATGCATTTGAGGAAAGGCTGGATAGTCTTCTTACTACCATTGTAAATGTATCCATTCAATTTTTTAATTCAGCGGTCATATTAATGATTATTCCTTTTATCGTTTTTTATATGTTAAAAGACTACGCCAAAATTAGACAAACAATCTGGTATTTAACCCCGAAACGCTGGCGGAAAAAAGGGGCGCTGTTTCTAAGGGATGTTGATGAGTCTTTAGGAAATTATATTAGAGGCCAGCTGCTCGTTTGTCTAATGATGGGAACAATCGCTGCCTGTTTATTTTGGGCTTTTCAGTTAAGATATCCTTTGCTGTTAGGTTTGACGGTTGGTGTGACGAATGTGATCCCCTATTTTGGCCCCATCATTGGAGCCATTCCAGCTGTATTTGTGGCAGCAACTACCTCGGGCAAATTGGTCATCATCACCATTATGATTGTATTTGGCCTGCAATTTATTGAAGGAAATATATTATCTCCTTATATTGTCGGAAAAAGCTTACATATGCACCCGTTGTGGATCATGGCTGCGTTGACTGCCGGCGGAGAGATTGGCGGGATTCTGGGATTGATCTTGGCTGTGCCGGTTTTCGCGGTGCTAAAGGTTGGTCTTATTCATGCCAAGAACCATTTTATCAATGTAAAGAGAAATGAATCATCCACATAGGATTTGACAAACCTTTTTTCCGCCGATATAATTCGTCATATATGCTAATTGTTTGAAAATGAAGAAGGATCGAGTATGTTATAGTCCATCTGTAGCGTTTAAAACCGCAGAAGAGAGGAGTCTCCTTGGCTGAAAGAGATTCTAGATGAAGGATAACAGAACGCTAATCTGGAGTGCAGCTAACCACTGCCGTCTTGAGCCGCGTTAAGGCGATATTGAGAGATGAGTACAGTTTTGTATTCATAATCAGGGTGGTACCGCGAGACAAGCTCTCGTCCCTGTTTTGGGGATGAGGGCTTTTTTGTATGCATTTTTAAATTATAGGAGGCAATTTTTATGAAAGATCTATCGGGATCACAAATCCGAAAAATGTTTTTAGACTTTTTTAAGGAAAAAGGCCATTCAGTCGAACCTAGTGCATCCTTGGTTCCCCATGATGACCCTTCTCTATTGTGGATTAACAGCGGGGTAGCCACCTTAAAAAAATACTTTGATGGCCGGGTTATTCCAGATAATCCGAGAATCACCAATGCCCAAAAATCAATACGGACCAATGACATTGAAAATGTCGGAAAAACCGCCCGGCACCATACGTTCTTTGAAATGCTTGGGAACTTTTCAATCGGCGATTATTTTAAAGAAGAAGCAATCCATTGGGCATGGGAATTTCTAACCGATGAAAAATGGATCGGCTTTGACAAAGAATTGCTTTCGGTTACCATTCATCCAGAAGATGAGGAAGCATTTGAAATTTGGAACAAAAAAATCGGCGTTCCTGAGGAACGGATTATCCGTTTGGAAGGAAACTTCTGGGACATTGGCGAAGGTCCAAGCGGTCCAAACTCAGAAATTTTCTATGACCGCGGGCCGGAGTATGGAGATGACCTAAATGATCCTGAACTTTATCCAGGCGGTGAAAATGAGCGCTATCTGGAAGTTTGGAACCTGGTATTTTCTCAATTTAACCATAATCCTGATGGCACCTATACCCCGCTGCCAAAGAAAAACATCGATACTGGAATGGGACTGGAACGGATGGCATCGGTTGTGCAAAATGTGCCGACCAACTTTGATACGGACTTATTTATCCCAATTATCCGGGCCACGGAGGAAATCTCCGGCAAACAGTACGGAATTTCTAAAGAACAGGATGTTGCCTTCAAAGTAATTGCGGATCATATTCGTACTGTTGCTTTTGCGATTGGCGATGGGGCGCTTCCGTCCAATGAGGGCCGTGGTTATATCCTGCGCCGCTTGCTGCGCCGGGCTGTCCGTTATGCTAAGCAAATTAATATTGAGCGCCCATTTATGTACGAACTTGTTCCTGTCGTTGGCGAAATCATGCATGATTTTTACCCAGAAGTAAAGGAAAAGACTGAATTCATCCAAAAAGTCATTAAAAATGAAGAGGAACGATTCCACGAGACGCTTCATGAAGGCTTGGCCATTTTAGCCGGAATCATTAAAAATGCAAAAGAAAAAGGCTCAGCCATGATCAGTGGTGCGGATGTTTTCCGTCTTTATGACACGTACGGCTTTCCTGTAGAGTTGACAGAAGAATATGCGGAAGAAGCAGGTTTAACAGTTGACCATGAAGGCTTTGAGGAAGAAATGGAAGGACAGCGTGAAAGAGCCCGTGCCGCACGCCAAGATGAAAACTCTATGCATGTGCAGGGCGGTGTCTTAAGAGACTTGACCGTTCCAAGCAAGTTTGTTGGCTATGATGAGCTTAGGACCACGTCCACAGTGATGGCCATTGTGAAAGACGGGGAGCTTGCAGAGACTGCCAATGAAGGCGAAGAAGTCCAGCTGATTTTGGATGTGACTCCTTTTTATGCTGAAAGCGGCGGACAAATTGCCGACCGCGGCGTATTGGAAGGAGAAGGCGTCATCGTTTCCGTTAAGGATGTTCAAAAAGCGCCAAACGGCCAAAACCTTCACAAGGTTGTTGTCAAATCAGGTATATTAAAGGTAAAACAGCAAGTGACCGCTGCGGTTGATCCGGAAAATCGAGTGCGGATTATTAAAAACCACACTGCGACCCATTTGCTGCACCGTGCGTTAAAGGATGTTCTTGGGGAGCATGTGAACCAGGCTGGTTCGCTTGTTGAACATGAGCGTCTCCGCTTTGACTTTTCTCATTTTGGCCAAGTGAAGCCAGAGGAACTGGAGCAGGTTGAAAGAATCGTTAACGAAAAAATCTGGAACAGTCTGGAGGTCAATATTAGTTTAAAACCAATTGCTGAGGCAAAGGCAATGGGGGCTATGGCACTGTTTGGCGAAAAATATGGGGACATTGTCCGGGTTGTCAAAGTGGGAGAGTACAGTCTTGAACTTTGCGGCGGCTGCCATGTGCCAAACACTTCTGTTATCGGCCTGTTTAAAATTGTTTCCGAGGGCGGCATTGGTGCCGGCACGAGACGGATTGAAGCCGTAACAGGAGAGGCTGCCTATAAATTGTTAAATGAGCAAGTCGGGATGCTGAAAGAAGCGGCTGAAAAATTGAAAACAAATCCAAAAGATGTTGTTGCCCGAATTGACGGATTAATGGTTGAAATGAAGAATCTTCAGCGGGAGAATGAATCATTAGCAGCCAAGCTTGGAAATATCGAAGCAGGAAGTCTTGTATCAAAAGCTAAAGAGGTTAATGGAGTGACAGTATTAGCAGCCAAAGTTCAAGCTGCCGATATGAATAACCTAAGAAATATGGCTGATGACCTCAAGCAAAAGCTGGGCTCCGCTGTGGTTGTGCTAGGCAGTGCCCATGAAGGAAAAGTAAATCTGATTGCTGCAGTCACGAAGGATTTAATCGAACGTGGATATCATGCCGGCAAACTGATTAAAGAAGTGGCGGCAAGATGCGGCGGCGGGGGCGGCGGCCGTCCGGATATGGCTCAAGCTGGCGGGAAAAATCCGGAACAGCTCGAGAGCGCCCTGCAATTTGTCGAGGAATCGGTATAATCTGTTTTGTAATAGGGACAAAGTAGTGTAGAATAAAAGGTAACAATGACAAGTTGAGGTGCAGGTGAATGAGCTCATTTGACAAAACCATGCGGTTTAATTTTCCAGAAGAGCCGTTTGAACATGACGTAAAGGAAGTTCTTTTTCAAGTATATGAAGCATTGCAGGAAAAAGGATATAATCCGATTAATCAAATTGTTGGTTACCTTTTATCTGGGGATCCGGCTTACATTCCCCGTCATCGGGATGCCCGCAATATCATCCGCAAGCTGGAGCGGGATGAAATCATTGAGGAGTTAGTCAAATCCTATCTTAAACAACAGCGAGAGGTCTAAAGCATGCGTGTAATGGGTTTAGATGTAGGTTCCAAGACCGTGGGTGTCGCTCTTAGTGATGAACTGGGGTGGACTGCTCAGGGGCTGAAGACGCTCAAAATCAACGAAGAAAAACAACAGTTTGGTTTTGAAGAAATTGGTCAAATAATAGAAGAGTATCAGGTTAGCAAAGTGGTCGTCGGCTTGCCGAAGAACATGAACGGAACCATAGGGCCGCGCGGTGAAGCAAGCAAACAATTTGCCGAGGAAATCGAACGGAAGTTTTCGGTTCCTGCTGTGCTTTGGGACGAGCGGCTGACAACAATGGCCGCGGAACGGGTCCTGCTTGAAGCAGATGTCAGCAGGAAAAAACGGAAAAAAGTCATCGATAAAATGGCGGCTGTCATGATTCTGCAAGGCTATCTTGATAGTATAAAATAATGAGGTGAAGAAATGTCAAACGAGCACAACCATAACCATCATGACCATGATCATAATCACGATGAGCAGTTTATTACGCTTGTGAATGAGAATGGTGATGAAGAATTATTTGAAATCCTGTTAACCTTCGATTCAGATGAGTACGACAAATCCTATTTATTATGTTTTCCAGTCGGAGAATTAGAGGAAGATGAGGAGGGCGTTGTTCACGCCTATGCCTATGTCCCTACCGAAGACGGCGGCATTGGCGAATTATTGCCTGTCGAGTCCGACGAAGAATGGGATATGATTGAAGAAGTATTTAACACATTTATCGACGACCAGGAAGAAGAATAAGAATAAGTAAAGTTGAAAAGAGCCGGCACATTGTCGGCTCTTTTCAACATTTTAAGAGTAAAATTGACATTTTTCTCACTATATGCTGAAATAATTACAATGTCACCTCTATGCTTTATTAGTTTAAATCAAGTTTCGAGAATGATTAGTGCACCCAGTTTCTTTAGGAAGGAGGAAAGGGATGACAACCGACAAAAAAGATATAATTCGGGAAAAAATGCTTGAACACCAAAGTGAAGCAAGAATTGTCAGGCGAATCGTATTCATGATTTCCATATTATTGCTATTATTGATTTTTATTATTGGAGGCGGAGGCTACTTATATATTCAATCTGCCTTAAAGCCAATGGATGCCGACAATAAGGAAAATAAAAAGGTCGAAATTCCGTTGGGCTCATCCGTAACGGGAATCGGAGAAACATTAGAAAAAAATGGAATCATTAAGGATGCAAAAGTATTTAAATATTATGTGAAGTTAAAAAATGAAGGCGGTTTTATGGCCGGCAAATATGAACTAAGCCCATCTATGGATGTTCCGGAAATTGTCAGCCGATTGAAGACAGGGAAGGTATTGGCGGAGGCGAGCTTTAAAATTACCATTCCAGAAGGCAAGCAGCTAAAAGAAATTGCTGCGATCATGGCAAAGTCCACAAACCAAAATGAAACGGATGTTTTTAATAAGTTAAATGACAGCGAGTTTATTAAACAGGTTATGGCCAAATTTCCTGATCTGTTAACAACCGAAATAACCAATCCTGCTGTAAAATATCCACTGGAAGGGTATTTGTATCCGGCAACCTATCCATTCTATAAGCCGAATCCTTCTATTGAAGAAATAGTGACAGCAATGCTCAGCAAAACGCAAGAGGTGCTGGCTGACTATTCGGATCAAATGAGCCAAAAGAATTTATCTGTCCATCAAGTATTAACAATGGCTGCGCTTGTGGAAGAAGAAGCGACTGCAAAAACAGACCGCAAAACGATTGCAAGTGTATTTTATAATCGGATGGACAAGGGCATGCCGCTGCAAACAGACCCGACAGTGCTATACGCTCAAGGCAAGCATAAGGAAAGGGTCATGTATAAGGATTTAGAGGTGGACTCCCCTTATAACACGTATCTCCATACGGGCCTTCCGCCAGGTCCTATTGCCAATGCAGGGAAGTCTTCGATTGAAGCCGCATTAGAACCAGAAAAAACGGACTATTATTACTTCTTGGCTACTGAAACGGGTGATGTGATCTTTACGAAAACATTGGAAGAACACAATCAAGAAAAGGAAAAATATATTTCTAGCAAAAAATAGTTCGATAGAAGGGGGGAAGTATAGCATTCCCCCTTTTTTTATGGTAGAATAGTTCAAGTGTTTATTTGCAAACCATAGCGTAACTCACAGTAAAGCAACAATGAATGTAGGGAATTTCCAGTTATTTGTCTGGGCCTGCCTTCACTGTCAAATTTCTGTATACGCTATTTTTTATGTCTAATTTGGCGTAATTAAGCAAATAATAAATTTATTTGACTTGTAAATAGTTTTGCTTCAGATGCCCGCAAGCCAACGCCTCGGGTATTTTTAAAGGATTTCTTTTTAGGATTGAGGTGACGCAGCTTGATTAATGAAGAGCTGCATACTTATTTAGAGGAACTTATACCAGAACGCCAGCCCTTGTTTGCTGAGATGGAAAGCTATGCAAAAATTCACCATGTTCCGATTATGGAGCTGGCAGGAATTGAATCCATGCTGCAGCTGCTTAGAATCCATCATTCTAAAACCATCTTGGAGGTTGGAACGGCTATCGGGTACTCTGCTTTGCGCATGGCCGAAGCACTTCCAACTGCGCAAATTGTCACAATCGAACGTGATGAAGAACGCATCTTGGCAGCAGAAGAATTTTTCAAGCGGACAAGCCTTAGCGGAAACATTCACTTAATTAAAGGGGATGCCCTGGAGGTTTCGGAACTGGCCGGGCACTATGCCCCCTTTGATGCTGTCTTTATTGATGCGGCAAAAGGCCAGTATAAAAAATTCTTCGAGATTTACTCCAAGTACCTGAGTGCTGGCGGAATGATTATTACGGATAATGTATTATTCAAAGGTCTTGTGGCGGAGAAAGAGATTGAATCAAAAAGAACCCGGAATCTGGTTAAGAAAATTAATGAGTTTAATCATTGGCTAATGAAACATCCGGATTTCGATTCTGTGATCCTGCCGGTTGGCGATGGTGTAGCAATTAGTAAAAGAAGAGGTGAAAGCAATTGAAAAAAACTGAACTGCTTGTGACACCCATTTCTGTTGATGATATTATGCCTTTGGCCCAAGCAGGGGCGGATGCTTTTGTTATCGGGGAACAGCGTTATGGTTTGAGACTTGCCGGTGAGTTTAACCGTGAGAATGTAAAGAAAGCAATTGAACTTGCCCATTCTGTTGGAAAAAAAGTATATATTGCTATGAATGCGATTTTTCATAATGAAAAAGTGGATGAGTTAAATGATTATATTCGTTTTGCAGCTGACGCAAAAGCGGATGCGATTATCTTTGGAGACCCTGCTGTGTTAATGGCGGTGAGGGAAACAGCGCCAAATATGAAGCTTCACTGGAGTACGGAAACAACGGGGACAAACTGGTATACCTGCAACTATTGGGGGAGAAAAGGGGCGAAGCGAGCGGTCCTGGCCCGTGAAATTAATATGGATTCCATTGTAGAAATAAAGGAAAATGCCGAGGTGGAAATTGAAGTGCAGGTTCACGGGATGAGCTGTATGTTCCAATCCAAACGCAGCCTGCTTGGAAACTATTTCGAGTACCAAGGCAAGGCGATGGAAATTGAAAACCGCAATCAGCAAAAAAATATGTTCCTTCACGATCCAGAACGCGGCACTAAATATCCCATTTTTGAAGATGAAAACGGCACACACATTATGAGCCCAAATGATATTTGTATCATTGATGAACTGCAGGATATGCTAGAGGCTGGGATTGATTCATTTAAAATTGACGGTATCCTAAAGAGCCCAGAGTATATTCTTGCTGTGACCAAAATCTATCGTGAGGCAATTGATTTATATTTTGAGGATCCAGATCTTTATGAGGATAAAAAGGACGAATTCTTAGAGACAATTGAAGAAATTCAGCCGGCAAACCGTCCATTAGATACAGGATTCTTCTTCAAAGAGACAGTATACTAGGGAGGGGTTCAATCGTGAATACAGTTAAGGACAAAATTTCTGAGATAGTTGACGGAAAACGTGTCATTGTGAAAAAGCCAGAACTCCTTGCTCCAGCAGGCAATCTGGAGAAATTAAAAATTGCGGTGCAGTATGGTGCAGATGCCGTATTTATCGGCGGGCAAGAGTACGGACTTCGTTCCAATGCAGATAACTTTACGGTAGAGGAAATGAAAGAGGGCGTCGAGTTCGCCAAAAAGTACGGTGCGAAAATCTATGTAACAACCAATATTTATGCACACAATGAAAATATCTCCGGGTTAGAGGAATACCTGCAAGGCTTAAAAGAAGCAGGCATCGCAGGAATTATCGTGGCAGACCCGCTCATCATTGAAACATGCCGCCGGATTGCGCCGGAGATTGAAATTCATTTAAGCACCCAGCAATCTCTTGCTAACTGGAAGGCCATTAAGTTTTGGCAGGAAGAAGGGTTGGAGCGGGTAGTATTAGCCCGTGAGACAAGTTCGGAAGAAATCCGTGAAATGAAAGAAAAAGTGGATATTGAGATTGAAACTTTCATTCACGGTGCCATGTGTATCGCCTATTCTGGCCGCTGCGTTTTAAGTAATCATATGACTGCCAGAGATTCGAACCGCGGTGGATGCTGCCAGTCATGCCGCTGGGATTATGACTTATACCAGTTGGAGGGAAGCGATAAGGAAACGGCTCTTTTTGGATCAGGGGACGCGCCCTTTGCCATGAGCCCTAAGGATTTAAACCTGATCCAGTCGATCCCGAAGATGATTGAACTGGGGATTGACAGTTTGAAAATTGAGGGGCGAATGAAATCCATTCACTATGTCGCTACCGTTGTGAGTGTATATCGAAAAGTCATTGACGCTTATTGTGCAGACCCCGATCACTTTGTGATCAAACGCGAATGGCTCGAAGAACTTGATAAATGTGCCAATCGGGAAACCGCTCCAGCATTCTTTGAAGGCGTGCCGGGGTATAAAGAGCAAATGTTTGGTAATCATAGCAAAAAGACAAAGTTTGAATTTGTCGGTCTGGTCTTGAATTATGATGAGACAACACAAATGGTCACGCTGCAGCAGCGAAATCATTTTAAACCTGGGGATGAAGTTGAATTCTTCGGACCGGAAATTCAAAACTTTACTCATGTCATTGATAAAATTTGGGATGAAAAAGGAAATGAACTGGATGCTGCCAGACATCCGCTTCAAATCGTCCGTTTTAAAATGGATAAGCCGGTCTATCCTAACAACATGATGCGAAAGGAGAACTAGCTAGATGCGCAAACCCGTTGTTATAGGAGTAGCCGGTGGATCCGGCTCTGGAAAAACAAGTGTGACAAGAGCCATAGCAGAGAGCTTTAAAGACCATTCTCTTTTAGTGATTGAGCAGGATTATTATTATAAGGATCAAAGTCATTTGCCGTTTGAGGAGCGGTTAAAAACCAATTATGATCATCCTTTTGCCTTTGACAATGATTTATTAATCGAGCATATTGGCAGGCTGCTGCACTATGAACCAATCGATAAGCCTGTTTATGATTATTCACTTCATACCCGTTCAGATCAAATTATCCATGTTGATCCGAAGGAAGTCATTATTTTAGAGGGCATTTTGATTTTAGAGGATGAGCGTCTGCGGGATTTAATGGATATTAAATTATTTGTAGACACAGATGCCGATCTCAGAATTATCCGCCGGCTGTCACGGGATATCAAGGAACGGGGGCGTACGTTTGATTCTGTGATTGACCAGTATACAAATGTGGTGCGCCCAATGCATAACCAATTTATTGAACCAACTAAGCGTTATGCAGATATCATTATTCCGGAAGGCGGACAAAACCACGTGGCAATCGATTTAATGGTCACAAAAATTCAAACAATTCTTGAACAAAAATCAATTTTATGACACAATAGCAACAGAATGCACCATAAAATTGATTTTGGAGTTATAATTTTTAAAAAGCGCGCCCTAAACTTTAGGACGCGCAAGCTTATATTATGCCTTCTGCGGCATAATATGAATTACATATATTGCACAATTCTAATGGGGGATTGTGAGACTAGAAGGAGTGAGGATTTTGGCTGCAGAAAAAGTATTTCCAATGACGCAGGCTGGTAAAGAAAAATTAGAACAGGAATTAGAATATCTAAAAACTGTTAAACGTAAAGAAGTGGTAGAAAGAATTAAAATCGCCAGAAGCTTTGGTGACTTATCAGAAAACTCCGAGTACGATTCTGCAAAAGAAGAACAAGCTTTTGTTGAGGGCAGAATTACCACTTTAGAAAATATGATCCGCAATGCGAAAATCATTGAAGGCGGCGAATTAGCCGGTGACTCCGTATCATTGGGAAGATCCGTTACATTTGTCGAACTTCCGGATGGAGAAGAAGAAACATATACCATCGTGGGAAGTGCGGAAGCGGATCCGTTTGAAGGAAAAATCTCTAACGATTCTCCAATTGCCAAAAGCCTGATCGGCAGAAAAGTAGGCGATCAAGTAACGGTTCAAACGCCAGGCGGTGAAATGAACGTCCGGATCGTTTCCATCAAGTAAAAATAAATGTAAGTATTCATCATAAGATTGTTTGAAAATTCGAAACCTCGTCAAAACTTTTGACGAGGTGTTTTTTTATGTGGAGGAAACGTGCGGCAGCCTGGCTGTTTATTTGTATCACGGGTTTGGTGCTGCTGGCAGCCCGATTAATTCAAATTCAGCTAGTTGATACAGAGACCTTTTCTAAGCATCATGTGAATTTGCTCGAGGAAAGTGTTAAACAAAGAACACAGGAGCTCGTCATTGATAATGGCAGAGGGAATTTTCTGGACAGGAACGGCACGATGCTTACTCATAAAATGGTATCCGTGCTGGTTTTATTCCCGTTTTTAACAAAGCTGGATTGGGACATAGAAAAGGTTTCAGCCATCACCAATATTCCGGCGGCTGATTTGCAAAAGGCAGTAGCATCGGCGAAAAAACCATTTGCCTATGGAGAGCCCGATCCAATTGAACTAACTGATTCACAAACGAAAAAAATCAATGGTTTAAATATTCCAGGTGTATTTGCTGTAGAAAAAAAATTTGAACGATCCTCCGTTCCAGCTGAACAGTTAATCGGGTTAACGGGTGAAAACCCAGAAGAACTCGCTAGGCGCTATCCAAATAAAGAATTATCGGAGAAAACGCTGATTGGCGTTTCCGGATTAGAAGAAAGTTTTGATGAATTTCTCCTGCCTGAAGGCAAATCCAAACTTGTTTACCACGTGGACGGCAGCGGAGCCCCATTATTTGGCACCAATGTTAAATATGTGGACCCAGCTAATCCGTTTTATCCGGTCAATATTCGGACCACCATTGATAAAACCATTCAGGAGAAGGCAGAAAAATTAGTGGATCAATATCAAATCAAAAAAGGTGGCCTTGTGCTCCTCAATATGGAGGATAACAGTGTGTTAGCCATGGTTTCCCGGCCCGCTGTAAATAAAAAGGACCCTTATAGCAGTGCTGGTATCACCAATATGATGACAGAACAGCAAATAGTAGGATCTGTTTTTAAGACGGTAGTGGCAGCTGCTGCCATTGACCAAAATTTGGATGATCCTATGCGCTTGTTTGATTGCAGCAAAAAAATTAATGGCAATCCGGAATTAACATATAATTATGGGATGCTAAACTTCTCTGATAGCTTTGCAAGAAGCTGTAATCGCACGTTTGGGGAATTGGCGCAAGAATTGCAAAAACAGAATCCGAATGCTTTAGAGGAGTATGCAGCAAAATTGTCTCTGACTGGTTCAGTTGGCTGGCAGGGAGAGGTGTTTCATACTAGCAATTTTAAGCAGCTTGCTGACGAAGACAAGGGACGTGTTTTTTTATCGGATGAGGCGAGGACAGACAGTAACTATGCGGCCATGTCAGGAATCGGCCAGCATGAGGTCCGTGCCACCCCGCTGGCTGTGGCCAATATGATGGCAACGATTGCACGCGGCGGGAAGAAGGAAATGGTCCGGGCTGCTACTAAAATTGAGTATAAAAATGGGACGACGATGATTGATTTTCCAGAAAATAGCCTTGCAGGAGAAACGATTTCCCCTTATACAGCCTCGAAATTGCAAAAATTGCTGCGTGAGGTGGTTGTCAATCCGAATGGAACAGGACGCTGGTTTCAGGATTTGCCGTACGAAGTGGCTGGTAAGTCAGGTACGGCGGAAACCGGAAAATATGAGAATGGCCAGCAGTTGCACAATAAATGGTTTGCCGGTTATTTCCCTTACCAAAACCCGAAGTATGCACTTGTTGCTGTTAATCTTGATGTAATAGACAGTGAAGGCGGGGTTAATCAGCTGTTTGCTGATATGGTAAAAATGCTTTATGAGAACGATCAAAGATAACAGTGTTGATGTAAGCCTTTATGAGGACAAAAAGAAGGAAGAGCCCAAAGATTCGCCGTCATGAAAATATCAGGACCAAATGCTATTAATGCCCAAGTATTTCGAAGGACAAGGTCACTAAAATAGATAAAAGTGAAACTTTACAAGCAAATAAAACCCCCCCACTTTGGAGGAACAGTACAGCCAAAATATATTAAAATAATTTTGGCTGTTTTTTTTGCAGGAAAAATTATTTCTAGTGTCGAAATGAAATAGTGTAAATATTTTAAAAGGCGGTAATGTTATGACAACTAGAAAAGGAATACAGTCAACAGATTTATATGAGCTTAAGTCGGCAGCAAACCCACAATTTGCACCGGATGGAAACTCCTTCATTTATGTCGAAACAACCATTGATAAAGAAACCGATGATTACCAATCACATCTCTTTTTCCAAGGCTTAACTGGCGATGAGCCAGCTGTACAATGGACGTTCGGAAAAGGCAAGAATTATTCTCCCAGCTGGTCTCCTGATGGAACGGAACTCGCTTTTATTTCAAGCCGCAGCGGAAAAAACCAGCTGTTCTGTTTAAGCAAATTTGGCGGAGAAGCAAGACAGCTGACCAATCTTCCGAGTGGTGCCAGCCATCCGGTTTGGTCGCCGGATGGCAAAACGATTGCCTTTGTGACTTCCCTAAAGCTGGACCAGACCCTTTCTAATCAAGAGGAAGCGGATAAAAAGCAGGATAAGCCACAGCCGCTCGAAGTTTCGCAAATGAAGTATAAATCTGATTCCAGCGGCTTTTGGCAGGGACAATACAGTCAAATTGCCGTTATTGATATCAACAGCGGAGAAGTGACACAGCTAACGGAAGGCAATGTTGATTATGCGCTTTACGGCTGGTCCCCAGATGGACAAAATCTTTTAATTGGTGCTGATCTCGAGGAGCAATCAGATCTATCCTTCAATCAAGATATTTTTCTATTAGAGGTTAACACTAAGAAACTAGCCCCAATCACCAATGGAACAGGGTATTTCGAAAAAGCATCCTTCTCGCCAAACGGCCAATGGATAGGGATCATTGGGCATGAACGGGAATATGAAAATGCCACCCACCCCAAAATATGGGTCTATCAGCTTGAGACGCAGGAACTAACATGTTTAACCTCGAACTGGGATGTGCCCGTTGGCAATTTAATGGTGGGGGATTTCCAACAGGGAGTTACCGACCCTGGCTTAGTGTGGAACCATAGCAGCGATGGGCTTTATTTCCTTGCTACAGACCGGGGAAATACAAATCTATACTTTGCTTCCGTTAATGGGGCAATCCAGCCGCAAACAACAGGGGATCAGCATGTTTATGGTTTCACCATTGATCATTCCTCAAATACAGCTATTTGCGCCATTAGTCAGCCTGCCCAAATAGGTGACCTATATTCAGTGTCATTGCCGGACGGGCAAATCTTGCGGCGCTTAACAGAAGTAAATAGGGACTATTTGCAGGCAATCGAACTGTCAACGCCTGAAACCATTGAATTTGAAAGTGAAAATGGCTGGAAGGTTCAAGGGTGGCTCATCAAACCATTAGGGTTTGAAGCAGGAAAAAAATACCCGCTCATTCTTGAAATTCATGGCGGACCGCACATGATGTATGGAAATACCTTCATGAATGAATTTCAAATATTGGCTGCCGAGGGATATGCTGTTCTATATATGAATCCGAGAGGAAGCCATGGGTATGGGCAGGATTTTGTTGATGCAGTACGCGGCGATTATGGCGGAAACGATTATCAAGATTTAATGAATGGTATGGATTATGTATTGCAGCATTTTGATTTCATTGATGAAAGTCGGCTTGGAGTTACCGGCGGCAGCTACGGCGGTTTCATGACGAACTGGATTGTAGGACAAACCAATCGCTTCAAGGCGGCGGTTACCCAGAGGTCGATTTCAAACTGGATTAGTTTTTATGGTGTCAGCGATATTGGGTATTATTTTACAGAATGGCAGATTCAATCTGATTTCCGCGATATCCAGACACTTTGGAAGCACTCGCCGCTTGCTTATGTGGAAAACGTTGAGACGCCTTTATTAATCCTTCACAGTGAAAAAGATTACCGCTGTCCGATTGAACAGGCAGAGCAATATTTTATTGCCCTAAAACGGCTGGGCAAGCAAACAAAATTTGTCCGGTTCCCAGACCAAAATCACGAACTTTCGCGGAGCGGCAAACCAGTGCTGCGGATGAACCGATTGGATTATATTACTGGCTGGTTCAAGGAATACATCGACTAATTCAAAATAAATCCGTACGCTATTAAAAAAGCGTGCGGTTTTTCCTATTTATGGGCTAGTTCGAGGTAATTCCTTCAAGTTGGCGTGAATTCATGTTAAAATATTGAAAGCCTATTGTTAAAAGGAGTGATTCAATTGAATAATGATTTTCAAAGTTCACGTTCCGGTTATCGGGCAAAACGAAGGAAAACGAACCTCGTCTTAAATAGTTTAATAATCCTGGTACTGGCGTTAATTATTATAGTTGCGTATAATGTTTTTGCTTCTGGAGATGATGAAAATGCCTCGTCATCAAAGGCGACGCCAAAGACAGAACAGAAGGCAGCCGTAGATAAGGATAAAAATGAGCAGTCAACTGAAGCGGAAAAATCGGATGGCAGCAGCCAAGATACTGCCAAACAGAAGGATGAAGATTCGGATGAATCTGATTCTAAAGCAGCTCATGATGATCAAGAGGAAACAGATCCAGAGGAAGCTGATGCAGAACAAGCCACAGTTATGGAAGGCGGCAGTTCGCCGAATGTGGCCAAAACGATTGTCAACCCAGCCTGGAAGCCAGTGGGCACCTCTCAAACAGGGGAGCACACCGCTGTTTATGATCAGAGTTCTGTTGATTGGCAGGAAATGTTAAAGGCGGTTACGTATGCAACAGGAATTGACCAAAGCAATATGACCGTTTATTGGCTTGGAAGAGATAAATCAACCAATAATGGTTCATTTGCGACGGTTGCTTCAAAAGATAAGACGCAAAAATATAATGTTTATTTGGAGTGGGTTGATGGCGAAGGCTGGAAGCCGACTAAAATGGAAGAACTATCTGAAATTCAGTGATCAATTAGTGGTAGTGTCAAAAGTTCTATGAAAATTCAATAGGTTGGGTAGGTGCTTTTCCATTTTATTGGTGAAAAGGCCCCGCAATCGCTCTTGACAAACACGCCAATGGTTTAACTTTACTTTAACAAGGGCGAAGGGGACAAAAAGAAGGCATGCTTAATAGCCCTTGGTTTTTCCATTTTAAACCATTGGCAAGTTCGGTTTGTCAAGAGTTCGCTTCGCCGATTGCTCGTTTCACACAATCTTTTTTCAAGGGCTCCAAAAACAAAAAGTTAAGCTGTTTGCTCGATAATCCAGTCTTGAGCTAAACCGATAAGTTTTGACCATCGTGCAGGCATATTTGGAAGTTGGAGTAGCTCTGGATTAAGCACTGGTACCTTACCTCCTAATGCGGAATGTGGCCTTAAGAAGTTAAAGTAAGCCACAAACAGAGTCACAAAGGAAACAGATCCGTGTTCAGAGCCAAATCC